>WYAZ01000178.1 GCA_011526105.1 Deltaproteobacteria bacterium
CCGGCCCTCTTCGCGGCTGCTCGCCGCGACGCCTTTGGCTCTCGTCGGTTGAATACAGAGAGTATTCGCCCTCCTCGCGCGACGACCAGACACGAAGATTGCTCGCCGAATTTCGCTCGCCTCCACGTTTCCAGGGGACGAGTGTCCCGTCCGAAAAGTTCAGATCACGTTCGCGCTTGTCCTTTTCGCCCCTGGCCGACGCGCGGCCTGCGGCCGCCCTTTCGGGCTCCTCGGTCATTGGGGGCGACCCAACTCCCTTCGTAACGCGCCGACCAGCGACGAAAGGTACTTCGCGGGAACATGATCGAACTTCTCGGACGGGACACTAGTCGTCCGTGATGCGCCCGCGCCCGCGCTTCTTGTCGCCGGCGGCGCGCTTGGCCTTCAGCCGGCGTTCCTTCGAGCCTTTGGTGGGCTTGGTCGGGCGGCGCTTCTTGGGTCGGTGCAGCGCAGCCTTCACGAGCTCGACGAGCTTCTCTCGCGCGAGTTCGAGGTTCTGCGATTGGCTGCGCGTCTCCTGGGCGACCAGCACCAGCTGGCCATCTTGCGTGAGACGCGAGCCCGCCAAGGTGCGCAGCCGGGTCTTGGTCGTGTCATCGAGGGCGGTGCACGACTCGAGGTCGAACCGAAGCTCAACCTTGGTTGCGAGCTTGTTGACGTTCTGTCCGCCGGGTCCGGAGGAGCGCACCGCGGAGTAGCTCAGGTCTTTCGCCGGGATGATGACCCGCGCGCTGACCACGAGGTCGTCCTTCGAGCTCATCTCAAAACCCCCGACCGAGCGAGACGGCCAAGACGCGAGGCCCGCAAGGCGGGCCGACGCCGATCGCCCGAAATCGCGACCGAGGGGGGTTTGAGATGAGCTCCAGTCATCGCTCCGTCTTGGACCACGCTCGGATCTTGAACGTCTCACCTTCCCGGATGAGCTCTACGTCGGCGAAGGTGACGGTCTTGTCGCGCCTCGAGATCTTGCGGGCACAGCCGCGCACAACACCGCTTTCCCGATACGTGCGCGCTCGGTCCTCGAGCTCCGTGTCGTCGAGCGCAGACACTGGGCAGGCGTCCAAGTAGGCCTCTTCCCAGTCCTGCAGTCGAGCGACATAGAGGTCGCGCGGATCGATGCGGGAGTTCTGAGTTGGCCGGGCGAAGGAGAGGACGAACGTGCTGCGCATCTCTTTCGATACGGCGTGGCACGCAGTATTGACCACCTTCTGGGCCTCCTCGAAGGTCGCCACAAAAGCCTGCGCCGCTGCACTTCGCGGCCGGAGGCGCACCGGCTTGAGCACGAAGGGCAGCTCCACGGGCCGTGCGCCGGTGCCGAGCTTCTCCTTCTCGAGCCCCAAACGATAGACCTCCTCGACGAGGCGTGCGCCGTGTTTGAGCGCCTGCCACTCGAGGCCAGCACCGACGTGCCTCGCGGCCCCGATCTCCGAGTTTGACGCGCGCCGACCCGCCAAATAGGTGGCCTCGGCAGACTGTCCGAGTGTGTTTAGGCAAGCCAGCTTGCTCTCGAGCTCAGCGAGAAACGGAGTGAGGAGCAGATCCATGAGCACCAATCTCCGCGCTTCGAGCCGGTCCTTTGTGTTCGGCTCTCGGACGATGACCGTGAAGTAGCTCGGTGCGCGCAGTCGACAGAAGTCTTCGACGGAGGCGGCCCGCACGGAAGCCTCCGCGTTCTTGCGCAGCGTGATGAGCTGACGGCCGTCCACCTCGAGCTGCGGCTTCGCACCGACGAGCTCGTCGACCAGTGGTCCGATGATCTCTGGTGCATCCTCGATGCGAGCGAACTTCTTGGATGCACGTGCGAGCACCTGAGCGCTCGCGAGATCGACCATCTTCAGGTTGATGACGTAGAGTTCCCCGAGCCTACCCACGAGCCCGGAGACCAACCGGGCCGCCCCGAGCGCGCCTGCGAGCTCTGAGAGGCACTGGCTCTCCTCGCATCCGAGGAGCTGGCGCTGTTGCTCCACGTTCAGCATGTCCTTCAGATCGGAAGGGCCGAGCGCCGGAAGACGATGGCGAGTGAGCAAGGCCTCGAGCACCAGCTCGGTCAGGACCGGGGCGACCTTGGTGTCCACGCCGGTGGTGGCGAGCGTAGGGACCACGAGTTGCCCTTCACCGCCCGAGCCTGCGTCGGCGGGCGAGGCCGCGAGGCACAGGAGGAGTGATGATGCGAGGACAAAATGCTTCATCTGGGGCTCTCGAAGGCGGAGCCTAGCAGCGCTGACCGCTCGCAGCCATGCGATTTCGCGCCCTACAGCTCAGCGCTCGGAATCGGCGCGCCGGGCCAGCAACGAGCTCTCTGACGGTGCGTTCGACCGCGAACCAGCACCCAAGGACGAGTGCGGGGACCTGGTGGATCGGTTCTGCTGCGAGTTTCCGGTATCGGCCGAGCGCGGGTTTGGTTGCCATGGAGGAATGTCACCTGGACTACGGCGAGTGCCGTGTCTGGGTATGAGGAGCACGAGAAGCGCTCGCTAGGGTCGCTGCGGTCATCGACGGTCGTACTCCTCGCGGGACGACAGACCCGTTTGGCAGTCAGCCGGTGCGCGATGCCTCGTCGAGGGACTGGGTGCCGGAACGAGACGAGACCAAGTCCCTCCTTGACCGTGTTCTGCGCTTCGAACTAGCGAGGTGACCGGATGCGTCGCTACCGCCTCAAGCTGATCACGCTGCCTTGGGAGCTCGAGGTGCCGACTTTGGGTCTGGCGTCGCTGGCGGCGGTAACGCCGGACGCCTTTGACGTGGCGATCGTCGACCTGCTGCGGGAGCGCCTGTGGCTCGACGAAGACGTGGATCTGGTCGGCATCACCGCATCCACCCCGCGCATCAAGGCGGCCTATGCCCTTGCCGACCTGTATCGCGCGCGCGGCGTGAAGGTCGTGATCGGTGGGCATCACGTCACGGCGCTGCCCGACGAAGGACTCGAGCACGCGGACGCGGTCGTTTGCGGCGAGGGCGAGACCTCGTGGATGCGGCTGTGTGATGACTTCCTGAGCAACCCGTCCCGCGTACACGGTATCTATCGAGATCCTCCGCCGGACCTGGCCACGCTGCCCTGGCCGCGCGTGGATTTGATGCACATCGAGCGCTACGGTTCTTTCTATTATCCGATCATCGCGAGCCGCGGCTGTCCCGAGGGCTGCTCGTTCTGTTTCGCGAAGAAGATGACCTTCGGCTATCGCACCTATCCCATCTCGCACGTGATCGAGCAGGTGCGACGCCGCCCTTCGTCCATCAACGCGGGCTACTTCGTGGACGACAACTTGCCGGCGGACGAGGACTACTCGCGCGAGCTCTTCCGAGCACTCGAGCGGGAGGGGTTACGGTTCGGCATGCAGGCCCGCTGGGAGTTTGCGCGTGATCCAGAGCGTCTGCAGCAGGCGAAGCGCGCCGGCTGTATGCTGATCAGCTCAGGCTACGAGTCGATCAATCAAGAGACGCTCAATCACGTCGCGAAGCACGCCACGGTGGAGTCGTATCGAGAGACGATCGCCAACATCTTCCAAGTCGGCATGCTGCCGTCGGGCAACTGGATGTTCGGCTTCGACTGGGACACGCCCGACACCTTCGAGCGCACGCTCGAGTTCCTCGACACCACGGACTTGATGCACTGCAGCTTCACGACCGAGATCCCGTTTCCGGGCACGAAGGCTCATGCTCGCTACACGCGTGAAGGCCGTATGCTCACCACCAACTACGACGACTTCGTCGGCAAGGATCACGTGGTGGTGAAGCCGATGAACATGACGGCCGAAGAACTCCAGGCCGGCATCCGCCGACTCGCGCTCGCCTTTTACTCACCGGCGCGCAGCACCCGGCGTGTGCGTCGGAGCATCGCGAACCCTGCGCTCCAGAGCTTTGGCCACCGCATGTTCAAGGCCCCCGCGTTCTTGGGCCTCAACTACTACCAGCTTTGGCAGTGGCACTATCGCATGTCACCGTCGCTACAATGGCTCTACCAACGTGTCCTCACCGTGAACAAGTACCGCTACTTCAGCGACCTGATGAGGCGCAGCAACTACTGGTCGAGGAGCTTCGAGCCGGCTCGCCTCGGTGGGCCGCTGATCGGCGACTCACCGTTTCACTCTCAGCAAGGTGTGAAGCGCGGTCGACGCGGCGCGCTCTTGCCCAGTCGTGAGGCGCCTTCGCCGCGGGCCTGACTCGAGCGCGGACGCGTCAATCACAGCCAATACGCGACGTGCTCACGACCAAGTCGTCGAACCAGACCCGATTCGAATGCCCGTTGGCGTCGCTGGTCTCGATGTAGTGCTGGAGCCGCGCGCGGTTGAGGGCGAGCGTGGGGCTGGTGCGCCACATCATCGACTCGACCCGGTGTCCGTTCGTGTCGTCGATCCAGTACTCTTGCACTCCATCTCGCTGACCCGGGGTGTTCGCCTGCATCATCATCTCGAGACAGAACCAACGGTCGGTGGGGAACACCACCGGCGGCTCCGGCGCCAGCTCATTGCCCCAGCAGCACTGAGGCTGCTCGTCGCACGTGGGTAGCCCGCGATCGGCACAACCGCTGCACACGGCCGCCACGTCCTGGTAGCGATCACATCGGGTGTCGCAGGACATGTCGGGCGAGTAGGAGTAGAAGAAGCTCTCGCGGGAGTCCCTGCGGTAGTCGACGGTCGTGCCCATCGAGAGAGAACCGTTGGGCAAACAACCGGCGGTGCCGTGGTACCAGAAGTCATCGGGTTGGCTGCCGCCGACGCTCAGGAAGTGATGGATGTAGCGGTGGTCGGGGGCAAAGCGGACCCACACGCGCATGTACAAGCGATCGAAGCTGCGCAGCGGGCAGCCCGTGCGGGATGCGCCGTCGCAAGCGTACCAGTCGAGACTCGCGCCCTGGTACGCTGAGCTGGCGGCCGCCGGCATGTGGACCGCCCATGAGCCCGCGTGCACGACATCGGACACGAGCGTCACGCGACCCCGATCGCCGTTGCCCGGTCCGTCGAGAAACTCGGATCCGGAGAGAAAGGAGTCCCAGTCGCCTTGGCCGCGTTCAAAGTCTTCGCAGTAGAGCCAGCCGGGTCCGGGCGAAGCGCAGTTTCGTGCGACCCCAGCGTCCGTCCTCTCGCCGGCGTCGGTCACCCTACCCGCGTCCGTGCGCACGCCACCGTCGGAATCACGCACACCACCATCGGGATCGTTCGCGCTGCCCCGGTCGGGGGGATCGCTCAGTGTCGCCGAACAGCCGACCGCAGCCCAGGAGGCGAGCACGACGGTGATGAGGTGAGGACGGAGGGGCATGATACGGATTCTACGTGATGTTCGAGGCCGCCGTACACAAGGCTTGTTGATGCAACTCGGTCTCTCGAACGGGGCGCCCATTGGTGCTAGCCTCCGGCGGTCATGCGAATTCCCACTCTCATGAGCTCGATCGTGCTCGCGAGCTGGATCCAAGGATCCCTCGCCAGCGCGGCTGAGCCCACCAAGTACACCCTGGAGGATCTTCGGGCCCTCGGCGAGTCCCAGAGCTGGGGCGAGCTCATCGAGCACGTGGAAGACGTGCGTCCCAGCGAACGCAAGAAGGAATGGAAGGACCTGCTCGACCGCGCGGCCATCGGCCAGATCGACAGCCTGCGTGAGCAGAAGCGCGCGCAAGAGGCCCACGCGACCGCGGAACAGCTCATGACTCGCTTTGGGATCTTGAAGCAGTCGAAGCCGTTCATGAAGAAGCGCGGTGAAGCGGGGCTCGAGGTCTTCGCCGAGTGCATGAGCAACGCCTACGGCGGCGCTCAGTGCATCGAGCAACTCGAGGCCTTCGTGGGGGTCGACAACAAAGATGCCGAGCTGGCATTTCAGGCCGGCAAACTCGTGGTCGAGCGCGGGCGCATGTACCCACCCGCGAGCCCGTTCTTTGCGCGCGCCTTTGAGGACAAGTCCGTGCGATCGAGCGGCTGCAAAGACCCGAGCGTGCAGGCGGCGGTCCTCCGCTCCTTCGGTCAGCCCGCGCACTACGACACCGCGAAAGCCGCTGACAAGGTGGCCTTCGATCACTGCTTCGAGGCGCTCCAGAAGGGCATCTGGGAGAGCTTCTACGGGTCCTGGGGCTACGAAGCGGTCAACATCTGCAGCGGGTTCATGCGCAAGAAGGTCAAGCTCAGTGCGTTCCAATCCGCGTTTTGCCAAGATCAACAGGCGAAGAAGTGAGGTCATTTGTGAAGTCATACAAGCTGCATCTCGCCGTGTTCCTCGCCGGACTGTGCTTCTACGCCGAGGCACGCGCGGAGGAATCCGACAAGGTCCGACGTGTCCGCTACGAGAGTGAGCTCGAGAAGGAAGCCGAGGCCACCGACGCCAAGTGCAAGACCAAGATTCAAACCAGCATCGATTGGGCCAGTTTCGAAGCGGACCCACGTTGGGCGGATAAGAGTGTCTCGAGCTACTGCAGCAACGCTCTTTCGGCATTGCGGCGGTTCTGCGAGGGCGACAAGGCGAGAGCCCACATTCAGAAGACGGTGAAGAAGCTCAACTGCAAGGCGGTCAAAGGCAAAGCGGATTGGCGTCTGGTCGTGAAGGATGGAAGCCTCGACTGGCTCACCACCCCAGAGGCGGTCAACGCCGACGACTTCGCCCGAAACCAGCTTCTTCGGGTGCTCTAGTGTCGAGTCTCACGCGCGTCTGCCTCTCGCTCGTCCTCAGTGTATGGCTCGGCCTTGCTGTTCGCCCCGTGTGGGCGGATCAACTTCAGTGTAACTCGAAGGCGATCGCGGAGCGTGCCGTCTCCATCCTCGAACCCGGCACCATCATCTTGGACTTCTGCTCGCTGTGCGAAGGCAAAGCGCAGGTCGTTCGCGTGGCCTCGGCGCGTGCGGTGGAGGACTGCCAGTTCGAAGTGGAGCTCAGTGGAAGCGTGCTCTTCGAGAGCGAACAGACCTTCAAAGAGAACTACGACGCGGCGGGCGCACGCTACAAAGCGTCTCAGAAGACCTACCAGAATCGCGTCGACCTCGCTTATGTGTACGTCGAAGCTGCGCCCAACGAGTTCCGCTGGCTCGGCGGCGAGCTCGGTCTGCAGGCCTCGGTGAACGTTCGCACCATCCGGCTCCCCGACGCGACCTACGAAGGCATCGGCGCCCACACGCATTCTTCCAAGCTCGAGAAGCGCGATCGGCTCCCGGCACCCGACGCCGAGCAGGTCCGACGCGCTTGGTATCATCACTACCAAGGCCAGGGCCGGCCGCCGCTGCTCGTGGAGGCCAAGCCGTGTCTCGAGGTCGACACCAAGAAGGGGAGCGAGTCGCGCTTCGAATGCACGCGGATCGTCGACGCTCCCGTGCCCAACAAGACCACCGTGCACCTGTGGACCGCCTGGTTTCTGGCGCAAGGCGACAAGCATGAAGATCTCATGGTCCAGTTCCTTCACGGCACCACGGTGAGGACCACGCGCGATGTGAAGCTCGAAGGTCAGAGCTTTCGGACCCGACACTACACCGGGGCCACGCTCAACAAGCCCGGTGACTGGACGATCATCCTCCGCCGCGGTGATCAGGAGCTACATCGCGAGACCGTCAAGGTCTTGGAGTAGACGCCCCTTCAGCGATTGCGCTCCCGCCCGCCATCGGTTCGTGCTAGATACCCCCTCACCATGGCGTTTCTCGATGCGGAACAAGAAGAGTGGAAGAACGCGGGCGGCCGATACCTGAGGGTGCTCCCCGGATTCGTCGAGCTCGAAGTGAAGGCGGACGGTCAGAAGTGGCGGTGGACGTTATCGTCAAAGCGAAGGCCGCTCGAGTCTTCGATCGCCGGCTCTATGTACGATGCGATGCGCGAGGCCAAGGCCAGCGCCGAACGCCGCAGCAGCTAGTTCGACTGCCGCGGCATCTCGTAGATGCTTCCCTCCCTCGACGCGATCGTGATCCAGCGATCGTTCGAGTGGTAGCTAGAGAAGTGGATCGACTTTGCGAGGACCGCGAGGGGCCGATCGCCGACGGGCACCAGGACCGAACAACGCAAATCGGTTCGCAGCGCGATGACGGCGACGCATCCGTCGACGAGCAGAAGGACTCGTCCGGGCTCCTCGTCGTCCAGAGGAATGATGCCGCTCGCGGTCTCGATAGGGCGTGACCAGCCGCAAATCGCCTCATGCAGAAAGCAGGTGGCAAACTCCGGACCGAGCTTGGGTGTGGCGTCTGTCCAAGAGCCGTCCGGCTGCTTCTGAAAGACGTTTCCCTCCGTGTCCCCGACCCAGAGCTGTGGTCCCGATTCCGTGGGTCGAACCGCGAAAGATCGAAACGCGCTTCCGTCCCGGAGGCGGCGCTCCGGTTCCCAGGTCTGTGCGCTCGAGTCGCCGAGGAACAGCGCTCCGGCCGCGGCGCCGCCAATGGCATAGGGCGTCTCGGAGAGGCCGGTCAAATACACGTCGACGCTCTTTTCGCCGGCGACGGGGAGGTGGATGTTCTCGAGCGGGCCGCCCGGAAGCATCGTGTAGATCTGGCTTGGGGTGGCACCCGCTACGAGCCGCCCATCCTCTGGGCGCACCACGACTGAGCTGATCGGTCTATCGGTCCGCGTGGCAGTTCCGACCTGTTCGAACCCATCGTCGCCAAGCCGAAGCTCGAAGAGATAGCCTTCGTCATTCGGATCGGCTTCTGCTCGGAAGCTCGCGCTCACGAAGACACGCAAACGACCCTCGCCCCGGCGGGGATCGGGATCCACGGCGAGTCCGCGGAGGCTGAAGGGTCCGCTTGGGTCCACGAGCTGAATCGCGTGACGCGGAAGATCCTCGAATGGACGACCCCGCTCGATCGACAAGATGGTGGAAAACGAGATCGCCACAAGTCGATCGTCTGGGAGCCGGTAGATCTCGCGGATCCGCAGGCCCTCCTCGAGAAAGGGCTGGCCCCCAACGATGGTATCGGGTCCGATCACCGGATCGAGGCCGCCGAACGGTGAGAACGCCGGCTCCTGCTCTCCGAGGCAGCGAGTCGTGTCCGCGGGGAGGTCGAGTGACAACTCACCCACGCTCTTCGTGAGCGCTTCCGTGGCCTCGACCGGCTGCCATCCTCGCCCCTCTTTGAGGGACAATCGCGTGGTCTCTTCGGGAATGGCGATCTGGATCCGGCTTCCGTCGTTTGATACGAAGCCCGGGTCGCAGGTCGTGCGGCCGGTGACCAGGCGCATGCTCGTCGCCCGAGTCGCGTCGAAGGCCGGCGAGGCTTCGAGAAGCTCAGCCTCGTGCCAGCCGATAAACAGCAAGGAATCGAGATCTCCGTCGGGGAGCACGAAGTGATCCGCGGCCTCATCGATGAGCGAGATCGGTCCTTGGGTCTCGAGCACGCTCCCGGTCGCATCCAGAGCGAGAAGGAAGCCGTAGTCGGCGCCGAAATCGTCCTGAGAGACGAAGTAGGTCGTCGACTCGGAGCATCCGAGCACGAAGAGCACGAGGCCACAGATCGCGCTCCGCATGGAGGCTCACTCTACCGGGGACGAATCATCAGACCAAGCAAATCGATCCCCTTCTGGCAGATCAAACATCACGTGGTGACGCGGAACCGGGCTCCAAACTTCGTGGGTCGCCTCGCGTAGCGGGTCCGGGGCTCATTCACCTGGCCGCTCGACCAGTTCATGGCTGGTGCGCTTTCGGGCCGAGACCGCGCCTGATTCCACTTCACGGCGTCGGCCGAATTGGCGTGGGTAGCCTGCGCACGAAGCACGAGGTATAGACAGCCGAAGTGCGTGAGATCCACGTCGTCGGGGCCGCCATTCTCCATCGCGGCCGCTGCCTCGTCGCCCGCCGCGGGCCTGGCATGAGTCTCGCGGGCAAGTGGGAGTTCCCGGGCGGAAAGGTCGAGCCGGGCGAAGGTCCACGCGAGGCTCTGGCGCGCGAGATCCGAGAAGAACTCGGCCTCGAGATCGAGGTGGGTCTCGTCGCCGGACGAGGCACGGTCACCGCAGGCGAGAGGTTCATCGTACTCGATGTATATTTCGCCGAGCTCACGGGCGGAGCGCTCGCGCTCGCGGAGCACTCAGAGGTCTCGTGGCACGCTGCGGACACACTCATGACCCTCGACTGGGCGGAGGCCGATGTCCCGGTGCTGGAGTCGGTGCGCGCGCGGCTCGAGGCTGAGCCCTTGTCGCCCACAGAACAGAGTTCTCGGCCATGAGCTCAGGTGCGCTCGCTCTGCTTCTGTTGGCAGCTTCTCCCACCGACGGGATCCATCTAGACGCGGGTCTCTTTGCCGCCCTTCCGTCGGCCCTCGGCACGGGCCAACTCCTCGGGCCATCGCTCGGTGCGTTCCTCGAGCTTGGAGACTGGGCGCTCGGGTCCAGCTTCCGGCTTGGCTTCGTCGAGGAGAACGATCTCGTCTGGCAGATGAGCCACACCGAGCTTCGCGCCACGGTGGGCGGGGCCCGCGCGTGGCACATCGGACGAGGCACCTTCAGCCTCGGGTTGTCGGCGGGGGTGCTGTTCGTCCACGAGTCGCGGCTTCGTCATCAAGCGGCTCGCCTCGCCTCGGTGGGCCTCCCGGTCGAGGAGAGCTCCTGGGCGACGGGACCCTTCGCGAGCCTCGATGCCGCGGTGCGCGTGTATTTCTACGACCCGCTCTGGCTCGGCGCCGAGGGCGGGCCCACGCTGGCGCTTCTTCGGGGAGAGGACGAGCTCGCGCTGCGACCGGGTTGGTGGCTGGGGATCTCCTTTGGTTACGCCTTCGGTCGGGACACGCTCTAGAGCTCGGCCCGAGAGCTCATCTCAAAGCCCCCTCGGTCGCGATCTCGGCCGATCCGCGTCGGTGCGCGGTGTTGGTCCTCCTCGCGTTATCAAAGGATAGCGCGTTCGTCGGCCCGCCTTGCGCACCTCGCGTCTCGGCCGTCTCGCTCGGTCGGGAGTTCTGAGATGAGCTCTAGCCAGAACCCGCCGGAGCACCTTATCCTCCCGTTCGATGAGCGCGCTTCACAGAGCCTTACCCGCGCTCTTCTTGGTCTCGCTTGCGTGCGGCCAGGTCAGCGAGCTCGGCAGCGAACCCGAGCCCCTCTTTCACCTTCGCGCCCACCTCTCGCAGCTCATCACCCCGCCCTCTGAAGGCTTCACGAATCTTCGGGCTGGTCTGATGTGGGCCGGCGTGCCGGTCTTTGTGCCCTACTGCTTCGAGTACGGGACCAATCCAACCAAGCCGCTGCAGCTCCCCACCAAGGTGGCGAAGGTGGGTTGCCGAGATCCCTTCGACATCGTGCCTGGACTCGGGGGACCGACCGTTTCGATCGACCCAAACACGCAGACCTTCCAGATCCCCGTCACCCAACTCCCCAGCGCTGAAGTGCTCATCGGCACGCTCGAGCAGCGCATGGCGTTCGCCTCGATCATCGTCTTCGATGACATCAACGGGGATGGAGAGCTCGATCTGTCTCGCGGTTGCGGTCAGTTCGGGGGCGGCGGTCGGCCTCGAGAGCCCATCTATGCATCCTCCTTCACGAGCCTAAGGAAGCGACAGACACGCGTCTCCTATGTCGAAGGGCCCTTCGACCTCGACTCGTTCTACTACCCGCATCCCAAGTGTCCCCAGGTGCCGCCCGAGGGCTTCTCGATCTGGGAGGTGGATGAAGCGTTCGCCTTCGAGCCCGACTGCACGATTCACGACATCTATCACGAGGTCGAACTCACACCGGTGGCGCCGCTGGAGCTTCGTCCGCTCACCTGCGTTCAACGCGAGCGCGAGAGCTTTCCGAGAGCGCCTCGCATGCAGGCACCCGACGAAGACGACGTCTGGGAGTGCACCAAACAAGGCGGGCTCGCGGTGTCGAACCCGGGCTGTCAGTGCCCCGAGGTGCGCGTCTTCACGCTGTCCGGGTGCAGCGACGATCTCGAGTGTGAGAAGCCGGAATGGGATGTCCGTGAGACGCCGCCCGAGTGGTGGCCCTGCGAGCCCCCGAACCCGTGACGTCGGCGCTCGTTCTCACGCTCGCCCTCATGACGACCGGCCTCGAAGCGGAGTCGGAGCCCGAGCCCGAGGTCAAGACCTCGCTCGCGATCGAGACGCCGGAAGAATCATGGCGCCGCGCCGGCTTTCGCGTCTCGCTCGGATACATGCTCGATGGGCTTCTCGCGGTCGATGGCCCGCCGGATGGCGCGGTTCACACCGCGATCGTCCGCGTCGGCGCCAGGCTCGATGAGGACTGGTCGCTGTTTGCCACCCTGCGATACGGCGTGCGGCACAGCCGTCCGCTCGGGCTCAGATACAGCGGTACCGTCGAGCCCACGGTGCATCTCTTCGATGGTCTCACGCTGGCCGTGGGTGTGGGCGTGGCGGGGTTCGTGATCACCGAGACCGAGGTCTCGAGCCCCGAGCCCGAGTCCGACATCGTCGCGAGCTACACCCTTCCCGAAGCGAAGCCGCTCCTAGGGGCGTGTCTCGGGGCCGGCGTCATCGCGCTGCTTCGCGCCGACTACGTCTTGGTCTCGAGTGACCTGCTCTCCTATGGCCCCACGGTCCAATTCGATACCCAGTGGACGGGATGTGTCGAGCAACTCGGTCGCTCCGATCCGGACACCGGCGAACCCATCCTGCTTCGGCAGTACTGGCAGCACTTCGGCGCGAGCGTGGGCTTCGCGTTTTGGTGGCGATGATCATGCGCATCGCGCCGCTGGTGATCGCTCTCGCGGGTGTTCTTCATCCCTTCGCCGCGGAGGGTCAGCCGACCTCCGCAGCGCCGGACCTGAGCCCGCCCGTGCCGCTCGGTGATGCGATCATTCGTGCGCCGCAGGGACTCGTCCTCGACGCCCCAAAGGCCGCGACGGTTCGCATCCGCGTGGATGAGCGGGGCGAGGTGCAGCGAGTGGAGATCACAGAGAGCGCTGGCCTCGTGCTCGATGAGGTGATGCTCACCGGCGCCACCTGGTTCACCTTCGAGCCGGCGCGGCACAAGGGCAAGCCGGTGCCGGTGGACATCAACTTCACGCAGATCTTCGAGCCTTCTCCGCAGAAAGACCTCGTGATCGCCCCGCAAGAAAGCGGCGTGCTCCAGCTTCACCTCGAGGAGCGGGGGACCCGAAAGCCCCTCGCTTTTGCCACCGTTATCATCATCGCGGGCGATGCGCGTACGACGCACGAAGGTGATGAGTCCGGGGTGTTTGAGTTGGCGCTTCCGCCGGGCCAGGTCCGTGTCGAGGTCATCGCATCCGACTTCGAGCCGTTTCTGCAAAACGAGGAGATCGTGAAAGATGAGCGGCGCGCAGTCAGCTACTTGCTCGAACGCGCCAGCCGCAATCCCTACGAGGTCATCGTCACGGGTGAGCGAGTGCGAACCGAGATCTCCCAAACCTCGCTGCGCGGCCGCGACATCAAGCAGGTGCCAGGCACCTTTGGTGACCCCTTTCGTGTCATCCAAACCCTGCCTGGGGTGTCGTCGATCATGTCGCTGCTTCCGTTTCCGGTCGTGCGTGGATCCAGCCCCGGCAACACCGGATTCTTGATCGACGGGGTGAGGGTCCCGCTCTTGTTTCACCTCTTGGCGGGGCCTTCGGTGATTCACCCGGAGTTCATCGACGAGATCGTCTTCTCTCCCGGGGCCTTTCCGGTCGAGTACGGCGGCTACACCGGGGGCATCGTGGATGGAAAGACCCGCTCGGCCCGCAAAGACGAGCGCCGCGTCGAGTTGGATCTCAACTTCTTCCAAGCCGGCCTGCTCGTGCGCCAGCCGATCGAGCCTCTAGGCCTGCGCGCGACCGTAGCCGGTCGGGTCGGCTATCCCGGCTTGATCTTGAGCCTCGCGAGCCCACGCACCGGGCTCAGCTACTGGGACTATCAGGCGCGATTCGATGGAGGCGACCGCAAGTCCGGCTACACGGTGTTTGTTTTTGGGGCGCGCGATGGTCTGTCGGCGATCCCGGACGGATTGCCGGACGACGCGGACAAAGAGCCGGTGTTACGGTTTCAGTTTCACCGCTTGGACCTTCGTTATCACCACCAGGTCGGGCCGCTCGAGGGCAACTATCAGCTCACCTTCGGCTACGATGACTCGCTCTCGGGGGAGAACGCGGAGCTTTCGAGTCTCAATATCACCCCGCGGCTCCGATGGGCGGTCGAGCTGATGCCCGAGCTCGACCTGCGAATCGGCATCGACCTGCTCGCGCGGCACTCGGACTTCACCGCCAACGAAGACGGCGCGGGTCCCATCGCCGATCTGCTCGGGACCGACGGCGAGCCCACGAACACCCTCTACAACGGGGGCGCGCTGCTCGAGGCCTTTGTAAAGCCCTCCGAGCGGTGGGTCATTCGTCCGGGGGTTCGGGTCGACATCTATCACGACACGAACCTCCGTCACGTCGCGGTCGATCCGCGTCTTCTGGCTCGTTATCGGCTGCTCGAAGGCAAGCCGGAGCTTTGGCTGAAGGCGGGCGTGGGTCTGTATCATCAGCCCCCTCGGTTCACGGTGCCGCTGCCGGGCCTCGATCAGATCGCGTTCGAGAAGGGTCTGCTCGAGTCGATCCAGACCACGGTGGGGGCGGAGCTTCGCTTGGCCAAGAGCTGGAGCATCGACGTACAGACCTACGTCAACTTCATGGACCCGATCTTCTACGACCTGCAGATCAATCCCAGCGTGGACAACGTGCTCAACCAAGGACCGGGCGGGCTCCCGGGCGAGATCCCCATCGAGCTCCCCACCGACGACGACGGGGTTGACGACCGGCTCGATGAGCTCTTGGCGGCGGCGGTCGGCCGCTCCTACGGGGTGGAGGTGCTACTGCGTCGCGAGAGCATCGACGGCCTCTCGGGCTGGCTCTCGTACACGCTCTCGCGCAGCGAGCGCGATCGGGATGGCTCCTGGGTGTCGTTCGACTTCGACCGGAGCCACATCCTGAACCTCGTGCTGGGGCTGCCGCTGCCGCGTCGGTGGCATGTGGGTCTGCGCGGACAGCTTCAGACCGGCCGGCCTCTCACGACCACCACCGGTCTGTCTTCGGCGCGGACCGGGACCTTCGTTCGCTTCGATCTTCGAGTGGACAAGACCGCGATCTGGAACGACTGGTTGCTCGACTTCTACATCGACGTGAGCAACGCGGTGCTCGCGGCGGAAGAGCTCGCGCCGGAGCAGCAGCTTCGCTACGTGCTCGCGACCCTCGGCTTTCGCGCTCTCTTCTAGGCGCGAGGTTCACGGCCCATGAGGCCCTCCCACTCGGCGGACTCGACGCTGAAGCTCACCATGAAGTGCTTTGGGTCTGCGGGACAGCGGATGAGGTGGATGGGTCCATCCGGCTGGCCCTCGAAGCGTCGGACTTCGAGCTTGGCGCTGCACTGGCCGCAATGTGGCTCGAGCTCCCCGAGCCGGATGCGCTCGTAGATCTCATGGTTCGCGGTCTCTTTGTTCATGACGATCGGTTTCATGGTTCACTCCAAGTGAGGATAGTGCCTCTTGACGTAGGACGTGATGAGCCGCCGGTCCCAGGCGCGGGGCCGACGTCCGTGGATGTACAAGAACTCTCGTGCGTGGGCGCGGATCTCATCCTCGAGGTCGTTGATGTGACCGCGTGCGAAGCGCTGGATGTGACTGCTCTCGTGCACAAAGGTGCCGACGGCGCTCTTGGCGCTTGGATGTTTCGCGACATACACGATGATGCGGTTCGCGTGCCAGTCCGCCTCACCAAGGACCGACCTGGGCCGGCTCGTGAAGTCGAAGACGACCTCGGTGCCGTGCGCTTGGATCTGGGCATAGGCGCGCCGCGCTAGTGGATGAGACGCGATCTCCTCTCGGATCTCGTCGAGGGTGGTTGAAGCTCGAACCGTCGCGATGGAGCCGATGATCCTGAGCCGGTGGGCAGGGAGGTGGGCGTGGTGGCCAGCCAAACCAGCGTAGCGACTTCGGCCCGGCGCAGTCGTGTTCGTGCCCTCGTAGCGGTCGCGTGATGGGCGCAGATCGCTTCGCTCTCTCGCGCGCCGGCTTCGACCAGGATCAGGGGTGGACAGTCGTGGGCGCGCTGCGCTGCGGATGGGAGGGGGCATGCGCTTCGGCAGAGCAAGACAGAGGCCAGGCTCGAGCGCGAGCGTCTGCTCATCTCGTCCGACTTTGTCCGAGTCAGTGTCCGAAAACCGAACGGACATCCCGGATGAATCGGACGCGACCGCGGCGAAACCTGCGCGCGACCCCTATCGAAACAACCGCATTGCGCTCATCGCTTCGAGGTGCTCTCGGCGATCCCGCTCTTCGGTGGCGCGCATCGTGCCGCGGTGCTCCATGCGCAGGGCGCCATCCGAGCCGAAATGCTCGGCTCGGATCATGCTCTCCATGAGCATGGTCACCTCCTCACGCACCGAGATTGGATCGGTCGTGCCATCGAGCTCTTCCTTCGCGTGGTGAAGCTCGTGGGCAAGGGTGATGAAGAAATCGGCGCGCACGGACTTGCCGCTCTGGGTATCGATGATCGCCTTGTCCGGATCCTCATAGAGCAACGGGTTCACGAATACCGTCGACCCGCGACCCTGACCGCGCGGGGGCCTCGATTCGATCGGAACACCGGGATGGGCGATCAGTTGCTGAAGTTCCTCACGACTCAGGTTGAGCGTTCCCAGCATCGGTCCTACGATCGCCATCGACCCAGGAACCGACCGCATGACCCGAACAAGCTGGAGGATGGCGAGCTCTCGGGTGGGGATACAACAATCTCCGTCTCGGCCTTTCGGGCTCAGTGGATCCGTTGTGGCTCGAATCTCGACGGGGTGAGGCGCCCGATCGAGCTCATGCACGAGTTTCCTCCCCATGGGACGGCTCATCAGGGTGGCCAGGGCCTGGTGAACCTGGCTTTCGAAAGCGGGGTCCCCCGACGATGCCTTGACTCGGATGCTCGACTTTCCGGTCACCACACGCCGAAGCACGTCGAGCGAAGCTCGGTCGAGCCCAGCGGGGTCCTGCACTGGAGTCTTTCCGTTTGAGGTCGCTCGTCGAGCGCTCACCGATTCGTGCTGAAGGGCGGTCAGATTTCCGAGTCCGGTGCCTGCTTTGTTGAGAAGACCGCTCTTTGCAACGATGTGCTCGCTGCTGGCCAAGGGGATGGAGAGTTCTGAAGGGGCGACTTCTGCGGAAGGCCGCGAGGCCTTGGCGCACTCCTTGATCTCCGGCGAGACCGGAGCCGCCACCGTCTGCTTCCGAACAATCATGCCGGGGAAAGGCCTCGCTGGGAGGATGAGTGCCACGGTCGCGAATGGCAAGGGCCCCCGTGCATGGAATTGGTCAGGCCAAACCGGGCGTTGGCTCCCCCGCAACAGGACGCGCGCACAACTGGTGCAACGTCCTCTTAAATGGCGGCGAGACTCCATGAGGTTGCTTTTCGAGCCAGGGATGGGGGTAGAGCGATGTCACTCACGAGATTGGGCAAGAGTGGCGATGCATTTGCCGCCATATGTCTCCGCGAGTCGGACTCCCACGTGGGGGAGATGTGGCGACGCCGAGAAAGGCTCACGCACACCTCCGTCTGCGGCTCAGACCAGTACACTCGGAATCGGGCGAGCGCCAAACTCGGGGCGCATTCCTGGGGCCGTTATCCCGAGAGCTGGAACAAGTAGGCTCAGAGCTTCTTCTAAGAAATCGATGGGTCGTCTACGCGGTGTAGGCGCCGCCGGTCGCCCCGCAGCTTGGTTGGGCACGAGCCTTACGCCGCTCGTGAGCCCCATGCTATTCTCCATGCTCTCGCGAGAGGTGATTCCGCGCATGAGCAACTTCGCAAACCCCGATCCAAAGCGGCTCATCGGCCTGTTGCTGTGCTCGCTGGCGTGTGTGGTCGGCGAGGTGAGATCGGCCGAAGCCTGCAGCTGTGGCCTCTTTCAGGGCATCCTTTATCCGAGGCCGGGCGACACCGAGGTGCCCATCAACGCGGGCATTGTCTTCAGTATCGCCGGGCCCACGCCGAGCATGGGGGGAGCGGAGTTGGCGCCCCTCGTCGTCCATGATGATTCCACCGCGGCGCTCATCCCTGGGGCCTACGAGTACCTCGGCAGTCTTGGCGTGAAGTCGGTGGTGGTCTGGCGACCGGAACAGTCGTTTCCTTCCAATACCTCGGTGTCGGTCTTCAACCGCTCCGGCGGCCCTCCACTCTCATTTCAGACCGGCTCGGAAGCCGACCTCACCCCGCCCCGTTACGTCGGGCTGAGCGGGTTCGCAGCAGAGAACATCACCGTGGCCGAAGTCACCCCGTTCGGCGGTGATCCTTGCAGCGACCTTTCGGCGGGTGACACGCAGAGACGAGTCTCCTTCGACTACGCCCCTCCCGAGGACGACAGCGGCAGTGCGCTCATCTACGAGGTCTTCGTCTTCGATCTGCGAGAGCAAGAACGCACACCGGCGTTTGTGGGGGTGACTGGGTGGCAGCCCTCCAGCGTTCCTTGCGGGGGCTTGGGGGTGTGCGGCGGGCCGGCGTTCGATCCTCGATTTCTTTCGAGCGGCGCCGAGATCTGCGCTTGGATGAGAGTCAGCGATGCTGCGGGCAACAGCAGCGAAGACCCCGTCGTCCGATGCACCACCGTGGGTGCGCGCGAAGTGAGATTTGACGCCACGAATCGAAGCTGCATCACGCTTACTGGCCAAGAGCCGGAGCCGGAGCCGGAGCCGGAGCCGGAGCCGGAGCCCCGTTCTGAGGACGCGGGTGATCGGCCCGAACTCAGGACCGTTCCCCCCGTGGGTTGCGGATGCAAAGCCCAGACGCAGCACGACGCTGCGTCGGTCGTGGCTTGGCTCCTCGTGGTGCTCGCGCTCCGGGGCGCTAGGCGGTGCTCTCCTTCGCGGCGCGCTTCTCGTCCCAGTGCGCGACCACGAAGGTGCAGGTGACGTCGCCCCAGACGTTGAGCGTGGTGCGCAGCATGTCGAGCACGCGGTCGACCGCGAGGATGGTGAGCACCGCCTCGGTGGGCAGTCCCACCGCTTGCAGCACGATCACCATCATCACCGTGCCCGCGTGCGGAATACCGGCGGCACCGATCGACGCGAGCAGCGCGGTGAACGCGACGATGATCTGCTGACCGAGGCTCAGATCGCCGAGCATCTGCGCCACGAACAGGACGGCCGCAGCTTCATAAAGCGCGGTCCCGTTCATGTTGATGGTGGCGCCGAGAGGCAAGACAAAGCTGGTGTAGCTCGGCTTCACCCCGACGCGATCGTTCATGTTCGAGATGGTCAGCGGCAGAGTACCGCTCGATGAAGCGGTCGAGAAAGCAGTAGCGAGTGCGGGCGCAACACCTCTTGCGAGGGCGAGAGGGCTCTTTTTCGTCAGCGCAAAGACCACGAGCGGCAGCACGATCAATCCGTGGATGGCCAGGCCCAGAAAGACCGTGAGCATGTACTTGGCCAAAGGCCCCACGAGCTCGAGCCCGGTGCTGGCGGTAACATGCAACACGTAGCCAAAGATGCCGTAGGGCGCGAGTTTGATGATGCCGTTGGTCATCTTCATCATCACTTCGAAGATGTCTTCGAACAAATCCGCGGTGCGTTTGGCACGGGCGGATTCGATCTGATTGATGAAGTAGCCAAAGACGACGGCGAAGAAGATCACCGAGAGCATGTTTCGGTTGCTGCTCGCCGACTCGATCACGTTCGAGGGCACGGTGCGAAACATGATGCCGCCCACCACCGACCAGATGGACTCCTGGCCCGTCGCGGCCGGAAGCTTAGCGGCGGCCGCGCTCGAGCCGGCGCGCGAGAGCAGGTCGTGGTAGTTCACGCCGGCCCCCGGACGGATGAGGTTCGAGAGGATGATGCCGATCGTGACCGCAAGGAGGCTGGTCGTGGCGAAGTAGGCGAGTGACCAAGAGCCAAGCCGGCGCAATCCACCTTGCCCGCGCAGCCCGGTGACCGCGGAGACGAGCGAGGTGAAGACGAGCGGCACCACCACCATCGAGAGCAGCGCGAGGAAGATCCGACCTGCGGACTCGCCGATGAGGCTCACCCCGGAGAGGGTGCGCTCCGAGACCCAACCTTGGCTGTGGATGAAGTTGAGCGGCACGCCGAAGACGACGCCGAAGAACATGGCCAAGAGGATTTGCCAGTGGAGCGGGAGTCGGGACTTCTGCGGTGCGACGGGCGAGTTCTCGTCAACCATCAGCGCCGTATACGTACAGCTGCGTCGACAAGCCACCGTGAGGCACGGGTTTTTTCATTCGGGCTTGCTTGCCCATGATCGACTCGAAGTCGGGATGGGTCACGAGAAAACCGGATTTCCAGCCGGGACCGAAGGAGGACGCCCACTTGGCGAGGTCCCGATAGAGGCGCTCGAGCTCCTCGTCCCCTTCCTCGAGGCGCTCGCCATAGGGCGGGTTCACGAGCACCAGGCCTTGGTCGAGCGAGAGCCCGCGGCCTCCGGGGCTGTGTGCACGAAGCTGGTTTGGGCCCAGGTTCTTGAAGTCGCCTTCGATGAGCGCAATCGAGTCGGAGACGTCAGCGCGATCGGCGTTCTTTCGCGCCGCCGCGATCGCCGGCCCGTGGATGTCGTTACCAAAGATGATGGGATCGGCGTCGGCGAAGAGGGGCTCGAGCGGATGGTTCTTAAACGCGCGAAACGCCGGCAGCTTCGCGCACGGCGCGGGCCGTTCCTTGCTCCACAGCGGAGCTCCGCGGGCCATGAGCGCGGCCTCGATGGGGATGGTGCCCGAGCCGCACATCGGATCGACGAGCACGTCTTTGCGCGGGTCCCATCGCGTCAGGATCAGAAGCTGCGCCGCGACATTCTCGCGCATGGGCGCGCGGTCGCCGTCTTTTCGGTAGCCGTGGTTCGAGTGCACGCCGCCCAGATCAATCGACAAGACGATTCGGTTCTTGGTGCCGCGCACCGCAAACAAGATGTCTGGCTGCTCGGAGTCGAGCGCGAGCTCGATGCCGCGCTTCTTGGCGCCCTCGATGAGCCCGTTCTTGATGGTGCCTTGGATCTGCGTTCGGCTCGCCGGGAACCACTCCACGTCACGCGCGCGAATCGAGATCCCGAGGCCGCTCTCGAGCCAGCCTTCGCCGGCCTTCTTCATCCACGCGAGCACGTCGTCGTAGAGCGGTTCGAGGCGATCAGCCTCGCTCTCGAAGATGTCCCAGAGCACGCGCGAGGGCGTTCTCAGGTAGTTGACCGCGAGGTGAGCGAAGGCTGGATCAAAAGGATAGACGAGGGTCTGTTCGTCCTCGCGGACGGGCTTGGGTGAGGCCCAAGCCTCGAGTCCGCGCTTCGCGAGGCGCTTGACCTCGGCCTCCATGGCGCGGTTCGCCCCGCCGATGCCCACGAGGCGAAGAGCGCTCTTGGGCGTCACGCCGGTTCTTCGCTGAGCTGATCGCGCTTGGCTTCGACGTCCTTGAACTCTTCCGCTTCTGGGAGCGCGTCCTTCTTGGCGTTGATCACCGGCCACTTGGGGGTGAGGCGCGCGTTCAGCTCTTTGTACTCCGCCCATTTATCGGGGAGGTCGTCCTCAGAGAAGATCGCGCTGGTCGGGCACTCAGGCTCGCAGGCACCGCAATCGATACACTCGTCGGGATCGATGACGAGCATGTTCTTGCCTTCGTGGAAGCAATCCACGGGGCACACGTCCACGCAGTCCGTGTACTTACATTTGATACAAGGCTCACCGACAACGAACGTCATGGGCTCTCCTAAAAGCCTAGCTTTCTCGGGCGGCTAGAAGGACCGAAGGTCCTTTGGGCACCTCATCGTGCCGGGACTTTGGTTAGCGGTTCCTGGACTCCGGCGCAAGATGAAGCTCTGCCCAATGCAGTAAACGGATCCCGGGGTTGCGACCTCTAAGGGTTTATGGAGCACACCGAAAGGATTCACTCCCTGGGCGACCCGCTGTAGGTTCCGCCCCCATGAGCGAACCGAGACTCGAAAGCTATCTGCAGGGCCGCTGGGCGGTGGGCACCCAGAAGGGCAGTCCGCTCGTGAACCCTGCGACAGAGGAGGTGATCGCCTGGACCGATACCAGCGGCCTCGACATCGGCGGCGCCCTCGAATTCGCGCGGGTTCGCGGCGGGCAGAACCTTCGAGACCTCAGCTTCAAGGAGCGCGGCAAGCTCCTCGGGTCGATGCGAGAGGCGCTGCACGGCGCGCGTGAGGCGCTCATCGACTCCGCGATGCTCAACGGTGGTTGCACACGCGGCGACGCCAAGTTCGACGTGGACGGTGCGATCGGAACACTCGCGGCCTACGCGGAGCTCGGCGAGTCGCTCGGTGACGTCGACGTCTTGCTCGACGGCGAAGGCGTGCAACTTGGTCGCAGTCCCAAGTTCTGGGGCCAGCATGTCTATCTTCCGCGTCGCGGAGTGGCGGTGCTCATCAACGCGTTCAACTTCCCCGCCTGGGGATTCGCGGAGAAGGCGGCCTGCGCGATCTTGGCCGGCATGCCGGTCGTGACGAAGCCGGCGAGCGCCACCTCGCACACCGCGCATCTTCTCACCAAGGTGCTCGTGGATGCCAACGTTCTGCCCGAAGGGGTCATGAGCCTCATCTGTGGTGCGCCCGGAGAGCTGCTCGAGCGTTTGGCCTCGCAGGACGTGCTCGCGTTCACCGGCAGCGCGGTGACCGGACGAAGGCTGCGCCAGCACCCGGTGGTGGTGGAGAAGAGCGTCCCGGTCAACGTCGAGGCGGACAGCTTGAACGCGGCGGTGCTCGGCCCCGATGCGGAGCTGGGTTCAGACCTGATGCAACTCTTCTTGCGCGACGTCGTCACCGACATGACGCAGAAGACCGGTCAGAAGTGCACTGCCATCCGTCGAATCTTTGTGCCCGCTGCGACGTGCGATGGGGTGATTGAGGCGCTCAAAGAGCGCCTAGCCGAGATCGTGGTCGGCAATCCGGCGCAAAAAGAAGTGCGTATGGGGCCGCTCGCTACACAGCAGCAGCTCGCCGACGTGAAAGAGGGCACACGCCGACTCCGTGAGGAGTCCGAGGTGATGTTCGGCGGCGCGGATCAACCGGTCAAGGCGGTGGGCGTGGCCGAAGGTACGGGCTACTTCTTCCCGATCACGCTGCTCAAGTCGCGCGACTCCGCCAAGAGCGCGCTCGTGCACCAGCACGAGGTCTTTGGACCCGTGGCCACCATCGTGCCTTACGATGGCACCGCCGATCAGGCGAGCGAGCTCGTCGCGCGCGGTGGTGGGAGCCTCGTCTCCTCGATCTTCACCGACGACAAGAAGTTCTTGAAGCAGGCCATGATGGGCATGGCGCCGTACAACGGGCGTTTGTATCTCGGCAGCGGAAAAATCCTCGATCACACCTTTGGGCCAGGCACGGTGCTTCCGCAGTCGACCCACGGTGGTCCGGGGCGCGCGGGCGGTGGTGAAGAGCTCGGCGGCATCCGCGGCGTGCAGCACTTCATGCAGCGCACCTCGCTGCAGGGCTATCGGCCGCTGATCGAGAAGATCACGACCTGAGGCTCAGGGCTTGGTGTTCTCGGTCGGCTCTTCCTTGGTCTTGCGGACGAGCGAGTAAATGGCGTCGGTTCCGGGCTCGATCCAATGATCGACGACCTCGCTTCCAAACGTGACCGCTCTATAGCCCTTGGCTTTTTCGGAGGGCTTGCCGTCGCTGATCTCGACCTCAACCGCTTGGCCGACGGCCTTCATGAGCTCCGCGCGTGCGCGATTGTCGGCCGCGGAACGGGCCAGGCCTGGATTCCGGATGCCTACGACCTTTGCCACCCCGTACTGGTGGCCGTCCTCGCCGGTGAACGTGGGGCCCTTCTTCACCCAGTCCGGCGCTTCGGTTGTTCGCGCGGTTGTGGTCGCGGTCGCGGTGACGGGCGATGTCACCTCGGGCTCGGGATCGGGGATCACTTCGGCGGTGGGCGGACCGTTCTCGAACTCGCGCGGCCGGGTCGCGTTGTCTTCACACGCGAGGGGGGCGAGAGCCACGGTGGTGACCAGGAGTGGACCGAGGAGACGCGGCGCGGTCTGCATGGGCGACAACCTACCGCGTTCACGCAGAGTTCGGCAGCCCTCCGACGCCTGTGATCGCGATCCTGCACATCTGCCCCCCTGCCTTGCCTGGGCCCGAGCCCGCGGGGTAGCTGAATAGCCAGCGTGTCTCATTTCACCGCCCGCCTCGAGCTCGAGCACCTCCTTCAGAGTGGCGGATTCATGTCCCCCGCCTTCCTCGAACTCGACTCCCAGGGCCACATCGACAGCATCCGGGCCGAGCGCCCCGCCCATTGGGTCCCCGGCTCCTGGCTCCGCCTCTCCGGCTTTGGTGTGCCCGGCGTGCCCAACGTGCACTCGCACGCGTTTCAGCGCGCGATGCTCGGTCGCACCGAGTGGCGAGCGCCAGACCGCGAGGACTCGTTTTGGACCTGGCGCTCGCGGATGTACGAGGTCGCGGAGACGATTCAGCCGGATGAGCTCGAGGTCATCACTTCGCAGCTGTACATCGAGATGCTCGAAGCCGGCATCACCTCGGTCGGCGAGTTTCACTACCTGCATCACGCGGTGGGCGGAGGCATGTATGATGATCATGCCGAACTGAGCCTCAGGACCTTCGCGGCCGCCCATCGCGCCGGCATCGCGATCACTCACCTTCCGGTCTTGTATCAGCAAGGTGGTTTTGGGCGTCCGCCGCTCGTCGAGCAGCGCCGCTTCATCCACGCCGACGTCGATGTCTTCATCGATTTGCTCGCGCGGCTCTCGGCGGTCATCCGTCCTCATGCACGCATGCGCCTCGGCGTGGCGCCGCACAGCCTGCGCGCGGTGGGGCCCGAGGCCTTGTCGCGCGTGCTTCGCGACGCGCGAGCGATCGATCCCGACATGCCCATTCACATGCACGTCTCGGAGCAAGTGGCCGAGGTCGAAGAGTGCGTGGCTCACCTCGGCGCGCGTCCGGTGGACTGGCTCTTCGAGCACCACAGCGTGGACGCGAGATGGTGCCTGATTCACGCTACTCATCTCTCGGAACTCGAAGTGTCGAAGTTCGCCGAGAGCGGCGCGGTCGCGGGTCTGTGCCCCACCACCGAGGGCAACCTGGGTGATGGCTTCTTCTCCGCCGCGAAGTATCTGGCAGCGGGCGGCCGCATCGGTCTGGGCACCGACAGCCAGGTCAACGTCGATCCGGCGGAGGACTTGCGACTGCTCGAGTACGGCCAACGCCTGCAGGCGCAGCGCCGCAATCGCTTGGCGCCCGAGGGTGGCGGTTCGGTCGCGCGTCACCTCTTCGAGAACGTGGTCGAGAGCGGCGCGCGTGCGCTCGCCCAGCCGGCGGGTTTGCCGCGCGCGGGACGCCGCTTTGATCTCGTGGTGCTCGACTCGCAGCATCCGCGCCTCCTCGGGCACGGGCCGGAGACCATTCTCGATGCTTGGGTGTTTGGATCGGCGGGTGGTTGTGTGAAGGACGTGTTTGTGGCGGGCGAGCATCTGGTCAAGGACGGCGCGCACATCGAGGCGGCGGGAGTACGGCCGGTCTTCGAGTCGGTGATGCGGGGGCTCATCGCGCGCGGCGCCTGAGCCGCTTCGGCCTTCGTCCTCGATGACCCGTATGAGCCTCTTTGTCTCGGCGCGCAGTCGAGGTGGGCGGGGAAATGGAGTGACTCTAGGCCAGGATGCACTCGAAGGTGGACGCTCAGCCAGAACTGCGGTCTGCCAAAGATCGACCCACGAAGGAGACACCCATGAAAGCCGCAGTCGTCCGAGGACAAAACCAAGACTTCGTCATCGAAGAACGACAGATCCCATCGCCCGGCCCCGGTCAGATTCGCATCAAGGTCGAAGCCTGCGGCATCTGCCACAGCGATGCCTTCGTGAAGTATGGCGCGATGGGGGTGAAGTTCCCGCGCGTGCCGGGGCATGAAGTCGCGGGCCGGGTGGATGCGATCGGCGAGGGCGTGAGCGCCTTTGCCAAGGGGCATCGGGTGGGGGTGGGCTGGTACGGGGGACACTGCGGTCAGTGTGATGCCTGTCGCCGCGGCATCTTCATCAACTGCAAGAACGGGAAGGTCTGTGGCGTCAGCTTCGACGGCGGGTACCAGGAGTACATGGTCGCGCCCCAAGAGGCGGCGGCCCGCATCCCGGATGAGCTGGAGGCCGCGCTCGCGGCGCCGCTGTTGTGCGCGGGCGTCACCACCTTCAACGCGCTTCGCAACTCTGGGGCGAGGCCGGGGGCGGTGGTGGCGGTGCAAGGCATCGGCGGCCTCGGCCACCTCGCGATTCAGTACGCTCGTCGCATGGGCTTTCGGACGGTGGCGATCTCGGGAGGCAGCGACAAGCGCGCGCTCGCACTCGAACTCGGCGCCCACGAGTACATCAACGCGAAGAAGCAAGACACCGTGGCGGAGCTCCAAAGGCTGGGCGGGGCCGATCTGATCCTCGCCACTGCGCCCGATGTGAAGCTGATCTCGTCCGTGGTCGCGGGTCTTGCCTCACGAGGGAAGCTCATGCTCGTCGCCGCGGCTCAGGGCCTCATCGAAGTGCCTGCCTTCTCGATGCTCTCGGGCAAGACCATTCACGGATGGCCCAGCGGGAGCGCCATCGACAGCGAAGACACGATGAACTTCAGCGCGCTCACCGGCGTGACGCCCAGGATAGAGAAGTTCCCGCTCGAAGCGGCGAATGAAGCGTTTGCGAAGGTGATGGAGAATCAGGTTCGTTTTCGCGCGGTGATCAGCTTTGATTGAGTGACTGCGCGTGGGCGCTGGTGCATGGTCCACCCGTGTTTTGCGTCGCGCCGAGTCCTCGCCACCGCCCTTTCGGGACCAACCAGAGCAGCAGCCCACGAGGCAGCGTGCTCGTGGGCCTGCTTCTCCTGCTCCTGCACGCGTGTGATGAACCGGACCCGCAAGCGGGTGAGGATGCCTCGACCGTTCGATTCGATGCGGCTCCTGCGCACGACGCTGGGACGGACTCCGGCCTCCATGGAGACGCTTCGCTCGACGCGGCCGCGCCGGATGGGGCAGAGGACGCGGGGCTTCTCGACGCTTCGATGGACCTCTGTGAAGCCGGCGCTCCGATCATCGATCTGGTGATCGTCGACTTCTGGATCGTCGACCGACCGGAACGGCGAGCCGCGCTCGTCGACGACCTCGCCCGGCACTTCGCGCGCGCCACCGGCTGCCGCGTCGAGCTGCGTGTGCTCGAGGTGGTCGAGTTTGAGGTGCCCCCGCACGACATCAGCCAGATCCTCACGGACTATGACTACATCGATCCTGTCGATGCGCAGCGCCTTTGGTACTACGAGAACCAAAACGTCGACATGATCTTGAGCGACATCAGCGAGGCGCTCGCGACCTCAGGGGTGGTGGTTCCCAGCGGCGCGGTGATCGTCGCGTTGTCGGAGCCCCAGTTCGAGGCCAGCGCCTACTACATCGAAGAGGACGCTTACGGCCTCGAGCCGCTCATCATCATCGAGAGCCACACCCTCGGCGGCTGGACCCTGGGCGCGGGCTACACGACCGTCGCCAATGGCGTCCTCTACCTCGCCGATGAGATCGTGCACGAGCTGGGGCACTTCATGGGGCTCCGCCACGCCTGTGCGAGCTGCTTCACGCTCGGCGACTATGCGGCGCTGGTGGCCTGCTGCGCAGCGTGTCCGCACGCCGAGGACGTCATGAGCTACTGCCGAACTCGGGTGAGACCGGAAGACACGGAGACCAACGTGTTCCTGAGCTGCACGCTCGACTGGATCGAGTCGGGCTTCGTGCCCGCCTATGGACCCACCTACGAGACGAGTTATCAATCGATGGCCTGCGAGAATTAGGTTTCAGCTCGAACCCCCCGCAGGACTGCGGGCTTGCGGAGCGTGATGTTCTTCGCCCCAAAGCCGAGCCGTTCGTAGAGCGACCGAGCCCGCGTGTTGCTCGGCGTCACCTCGAGCTCGAGGGCCACGGGTTCGCGAGGCCACAATGCACGATCCTCAAAGATGGCTTCGAACAGACTCGTGCCTAGCCCCCGGTTTCGGTGAGCGCACTCGACGTAGAGCTCATCGACAATGCAGATCTCCCCGCCGTACTCGTTTGACCAAAACGCCGCGAGCAGCGCGTACCCTACGACCTCTGCCCCAACCTCGAGCATCACCGCGCGCCCTCGGCCGGGCTCGGCGCGGAACGCCTCGAGCGTCTGGCAGATCTGGGTCCTGGCGACCGGTTGGCCGGGGTCCTCCGTGTAGAGCGCGAGGCACATCCTCACGATGACCTCGTCCTCGTCCTTACGCGCGGGCCGCCACATCCGCCGAATCTAGGCCCGAGTCGCGTCCGGATGAAAGCCCCCGGGGCGCGGCATCGCCGAGCCCCCATTTGATACCGCCCCACGGGCGCGGCTATGCTGCGCCCCGGCATGAATCCGCCCGTACTCCCATCCCAAGCACGCGTCGTCGTCATCGGCGGCGGCGTCATCGGCACCTCGGTCGCGTATCACCTGGCCCACATGGGCTGGAGAGACACCGTCCTGCTCGAACGCGATCGCATCACCTCCGGCACCACGTGGCATGCCGCCGGCCTGGTGGTCACCTTCGGCTCGACCTCCGAGACCTCGACCGAGATGCGCAAGTACACGCGCGACCTCTATGCACGTCTCGAAATGGAGACCGGACAAGCCACTGGCTTCAAGCCGATCGGGTTTATCGAGCTCGCCTCCGATGCGGACCGCCTCGAGGAGTACCGTCGTGTGTCTGCGTTTAATCGTCACTGCGGCGTCGACGTACACGAGATCTCGCCGTCGGAGGTGAAGCAGCTTTTTCCGCTCGCCAAAGTGGACGACGTGCTCGCCGGCTTCTACGTCAAAGAGGACGGCCGAGCGGACCCGGTGGACGTGACGATGGCCCTGGCCAAAGGCGCGCGTCTACAAGGCGTGAAGATCGTCGAGCAAGTCTCGGTCACCGGGGTGCTCACGAAGCGCGGCGTCGTGACCGGCGTTCAGACGAACGCGGGCGACATCCAGTGTGACTACGTCGTCAACTGCGCGGGCATGTGGGCGCGTCAACTCGGCGCGATGAACGGGGTGAACATCCCGAACCAAGCGGCCGAGCACTACTATCTCATCACCGAGAAGATCCCAGGCCTGCTCCCCACCTTCCCGATCATCGAAGACCCGGGGCATCACGGCTACTACCGCGAAGAGAGCGGCGGCTGCCTCATGATCGGCCTCTTCGAGCCGGTCTGCGCCCCTTGGAAGGTCGGCGGCATCCCCCAAGACTTCTCCTTTGGTGACATCCCTCCGGACTGGGACCGCATGACGCCTTACCTCGAGCGCGCGATGCAGCGGGTGCCCATCTCGCTGGAGGCCGGCATGAAGAAGTTCTTCTGCGGCCCCGAGAGCTTCACGCCGGATCTATCGCCCTGCGTCGGTGAATCCGCCGAGGTGAAGAACTACTTCGTGGCGGCTGGCCTCAACTCCATCGGTATCATCACCGGCGGTGGTCTGGGACGAGTGATCGCGCACTGGATCGTCCACGGTCGGCCGGACGTCGACGTCACCGGCATGCACGTCGATCGTTTGCACCGCTACCAAGCGAACCCCGAGTACCGAAGAACACGCACCGTCGAAGCGCTCGGGATGGTGTACCAGTGTCACTACCCGTTCCGGTCGATGATGACCGCGCGTGGCGCTCGGAAGTCTGCGTTTCACGATCGGCTCGCGGCTCAGAGGGCGTACTTCAAAGACGTGAGCGGATGGGAGGGTGCGGACTGGTACGCGCCGCCCGGGGTCGAGCCCAAGATCGAGAAGCTCACCTGGGGCCGCCCGAGTTTTTGGCCCTACTGGGAGGCCGAACACCGCGCGGTGCGAGAGGACGTGATCCTGATGGACATGTCCTTCATGGCGAAGTTCCTCGTGCAAGGTCGCGATGCAGGGCGTCTCCTCAACACCTTGTCCGGCAATGACGTCGACGGACCGTCAGGCCTCATCACGTATACTCAGTGGCTCAACGAAGGCGGCACGCTCGAGGCTGACCTCACTGTCACCAAGCTCGACGACGAGCGTTATCAGGTGGTCGCTTCCGACACCGCGCATCGCCACGCCGAGACCTTGATGCGCCGGCACTTTGGGGATGCGCACGCCTTTGTCACCGACGTGACCAGCGGCCTCGCGCAGCTGAACGTGCAAGGCCCGCGGTCGCGAGCGCTCATGCAGGCGGTGACCAGCGAAGACATGTCGAATGAGGCGTTTCCGTTTCGTGCCGCCAAGGAGATCGATATCGGCTTCGCCCGCGCGCTCTGCATCCGCATCACGTACCTCGGCGAGCTCGGCTACGAGCTCTACATCCCCACCGAACAAGCCACCCACGTCTACGATCGTTTGGTGGAGGCGGGCGGTCCGCTCGGCCTCAAACACGCAGGTTTGAAAGCGCTCGCGAGCTGCCGAATGGAGAAGGGCTATCGCGACTATGGCCACGACATCGACAACACGGACTCCGTGCTCGAGGCCGGACTCGGCTTTGCGGTGGACCTCAAAAAGCCCGGAGGCTTCGTGGGCAAAGACGCGGTGCTCGCCAAGAAGGCTCAGGGGCCGCTCAAGAAGCGCCTCGTGCAAGTGCTGGTGAAGGACCCCGAGCCCCTCATGTTCCATGCGGAGATCGTTCGCCGCGACGGCGTGGCGCTCGGCTACGTGCGCGCGGCTTCCTACGGCTTCAGCCTCGGCGGCGCGGTCGGGTTGGCGATGATCGAAGCGGACGTGCCGATCGATAACGCGTTCCTGTCTTCGGGGACCTGGGAGGTCGAGATTGGCGCCAAACGCTGGCCTGCGGTGGCTTCCCTCCGCCCGCTGTATGATCCACAGATGGCGAAGGTGAAGGCCTAGCGCTTGTCTCACTCGGTCGGAGACTTTTCTAGCCCGCTCTTTGCTCTCGTTCTGTATGCGTCTTGGAGCATTGTGCTCGTGCTCGCGGTGGTGAGCTGGCGCGGCATCTTGATCCTACGACGCGAGTTGGCGCTCAACGCGGTCCCGAGCGGCACGCCGCACGGCCCCGATGTCTACTGGCGTCTCAATCGCGCCCACGTGAACGCGGTCGAAAATCTCCCCATCTTTGGCGCCGTAGTGGTGGCGGGCGTGCTTCTCGGGGTCAGTCATCCGTGGTTTTCGACGCTGGCGTGGACCGTACTCGCGGGCCGCCTGGCGCAGTCGATCTTCCACGTCTCCGGCTCGAGTGAACTCGTGGTCTCGCTTCGCTTCTCCGCTCTATTCGTTCAGCTCGCGGCCATCGCTGGAATGGTAGTACTGATCTTCTCGCATCAAGGGTGAAGCGAGGTCCCACCGTCGACGACCAGCACCTGGCCCTGCACCATGTCCGCAAGCGGACTGGCGAGAAACAGCACGGTGTTTGCCACGTCTTCGGGCGTCACGTTTCGGCCCTCGACCATCGAGCGCCGCCTGCGTTCTTCGAGCACCACTTCGACGCCCGGAAGCTCACGTAGTGCGCCGGTATCGACGACCCCCGCGCGCACGCAGTTCACGTTCACCCCCCGCGGTCCGAGCTCGAGCGCAAAGTGGCGAGTGAGCGCTTCGAGGGCCGCCTTCGTGGCGCCAATGCCGCCGTACATGGGCAGCGCGCGCTCGGCGCCCCAGCTCGACAGAGTGATCGCGCGGGCCCGCGAGGCGCGGCCTTCCCGGGCGACGAGCATCGCGGTCGCGCTTTGCATCAGCAGCATGAATGCGCGCGCATTCAGGTTCATCGCGTAGCTGAAGTTCTCCGGTGTGACCGCGCCAAGAGGCCTAAACCCGCCGCCGGCCGCGTTGGAGACGATGATGTCGAGGCCGCCCCACTGCTCGCCGATGGCGTCCACCACCAAGGCGGCGTCTTCCTCCTCCGAGAGGTCGGCCTTGAGGAGCAGCACGCGTCGTCCGAGCGCCATGATCTGGGCGCCGGTCGACTGCGCCTCGATGGGGGCATTCAGATAGGTGAGGGCGACGTCGGCCCCGGCCTGGGCGAGCCGAAGCGCGCACGCGGCGCCGATGCCGCGCGAGCCACCGGTGACCAGCGCGGTCTGACCAGAGAGGTCGATCATGGGCTCGAGCTCTCGCGTTCGGTGGCGCGCGCCCACAAGACCTCGGGGGCAAAGGGGAGCGCCCCTTGCTCAAAAGAGACCCGTGGATCGAGCGCAGGCTCGAGCGAGACGAGCGGCAGCGCGAACCCGCGGCCCAGCCACTTGGCGTAGGCTTCTTTTTGACACCAGGCCAAGGTGCTCGCCGCGGCACGCCTCTCGTCGGGGACAGAAGACAGCCGGGCTCGTTCCTCGACCGAGAACGCGGTCTCGAGCAAGCTCGCCTCGGGAAAGAAGATCCTCTCGAGGTCGACCCCGACACGTCCCATCGTATACGAGGCCGCGGCGTACCCAGCGGCGTGCGAGATGCTCAGATGCCCGGGCAGGCGCGTGTGGCCGTCGACAAAGAGCTCGGGCTGACCTCGATTGTTCTCGAGGACCGAGCGCCGGATGACGAGGCTGCGAAACGGGAGCCCAGTGAACATCTGAGCCGCACGCTTGGCCGCGATGCGGCCAGCCAGCCACTCGTCGTGCCGCTTCTTGAGCCCGAGTGAGCGCCGGAGCGTTTCTTCTTCGGGCGCGAGCCAACGCGGCTGCCGCGCGAAGAAGTCTCGGACCACATCATCGACCGAGAGTGTGACGAGGTCTTCGGGCAGCGAATCACTCAAAGCAGGGCTCCCGGTACACTCTTGGCTCGATATCGCTCTACGTACAAGAGGGGTCCATCGGCGCCCACGACCAGGAGGTTGCTCTCGATCTCGTCGCCGCCTCGTCGCCACAGCTGCATCTCGAGGGTCACGACCTCGCCGGTCGCAAACACGGCCCTCGGCGAGACATCCACGCGCCCAAAACCCATCGGCAACGCAGTGAGACCATAGGCGAGCCGTCCCACGAGCCCCGCCGCTTGGAGACACCCGTCGAGCAGCGCCGCGGGGAGCTGCCAATCCTCTGCCTTCGAGTCCACGACGAGCGCTTCGACCGGCGGCACCACCAAGCGGGCCACCGCGCGGCCCTCACCCACCATCGCCACGCCTTGGAGGCAACGAAACACCGGTCCGTGGAAGATCGCGCGCGCACCCCGGCTCAGGTCGGGTTGCGCAGGGTAGGGGTACGGCACGAGCGAGGCCGGCACAAGGAGTCCGGCCGGCTTGGGCAACGGTTGAGCCGCGATGCGAAGGCCGGTGATGTGGCTGCGTCCGAACTCGAGCACCACCCCGTCGTCGCGCAACACGTCTTGCCGAAGCTCGAGTCGGTCCTCGCAGCGACAGATTCCGACTCGGACCTGTTTGCTCTCACGGACCTTGATCGCCTGCAGGATCTCCACCTCACCCACGGTGAACTCTGCGCCCGATTGCGCGACGAGCTCGCGAAACATCTCCAGCGCCATCACCCCGGGGAGAATGGGTGTTGCACCCATGCGATGCTGATCGAGGAAGGGCTCGTCGGCGCGCAGGGTGCGTTCGTAGATATCTAGATCGGTATCGCGACGCACGGGCAGACCGAGCGCGGGCAGGTCCGCAGGTGTTGCGAAAGAGCCGGTGTTCGGCGGCAGTTGATGGTCGAGGTCGAGCGCCCCGAGCTCATGTGCAAAGAGCACCTCGGACTCTGACAGCCCGCTCCACAGCTCACGGACGACGTGATTGGCGCCTTCGGTCGGCGGCATGAAGGCCTGCCCGGCCTTCTCGAGAAAGACCCGCGACGAACCGCGTGCGGCCATGCCGATCTCGTCCCACGCCGGCCAGTCGAGGACCGACACCCGAACCCGAGGGTGACGCGCGCGGTAATGGGTGGTGATTCGCGCCATGAGCTCGTTCGCGAGCGCGTAGTCCGTCTGACCATGTCCGCCGAATCGACCGGACACGGAGGAGAAGGCCACCACATGAGAGGGCGCTCGGTCCTTGAAGCCGTGGAGCAGATGCAAGAGGCCGTAGACCTTTCCGCCCAAGGTCGCGGCCACGATCTCGTCGGTCTTCTTGCCCACCGGTTTGGCGAGCTCGAAGCCGGCCCCGTGAATGAGGCCAAAGTCCGAAATCGCGCCGAGCCGATCTCGCCAGCTCGAGACCTCGCTCCACGAGGCGAGATCGACGGTGTGGTAATGAACCTCGGCCCCCGCTTCGCGCATGAGATGTACGTTGCGGTCGATCTCCAAGACCCGGCGCAAGCCTTCGACGCGTTCACTCCACTTGGCGGGCGTGAAGCCGGGCTGAACCTTCATCTTCTCGAGCCAGCTTGCGGTGAGCTGCTCGACCGCGGTGCCGTCCATGCCTCGCCAAGCTCCGAGGGTGGCCGCGTCGGGGAGAGGCGTTCGCCCGAGCAAGTGCAACGTGGGCCGGTAGAGCCGGGCGAGCTGCAGTGCGACACGCGCCGTTACCCCGCGGGCGCCGCCGCTCACGATCCAGGTGCGAGGCAGAGGCTCGGAGCCTTCCACATCTCGAGCGGCTCGGGGCGCGAGCACCGGATGCACCCGTTTTCCGCGCAGGCGGCCCACCTCGAGCCGTGGCACGCCGAGCTCGAGCTCTTCGAGTAGGGCCTCTGCAACTTCACTTGCAGACGCCGAGGTCGCGACATCCAAGCTGAGAACGGTGAGGTCTGGGCGCTCGTGGCGCATCGCCTTCAGCAGCCCCTGGAGCGCGCCACCATCCGGGCGTGCCTTGCCATGGTTCATGAAACCCAGTCCGCCGCCCATGGAGGTGATCGCGAAGAGAAGGCCGTTTTCGGGGGGGGGATGTGCGGCAAACAGCGAAAGCGGCTCCTCCGCCACTTCGCTCACCCAGCGTGCGAGATCCGACGACCCGAGTGTCAGAGGATCCTTGTCGGAGGGGGCGAGGAAGAGGCCCCAAGCGTCAAAACTCATCCGCGAGAGCTGGTCCTTCGCTTCTCGGATGGAGCGCACCGGTACGACGAGGGTGCCGCGGTGAGCGAGCGCGGAGGCGAGGGTCTCGGCCCTCGGGTCCTGACCGATGAGCAGGAGCCGCCTCGGGGATCGCGCACGCCGTGCCGTCGGTTTTGGCTCCTCCACCAACCGGATGACGTGTCGGCTCATGACCTCGGGCCCGGCCTCGAGCCCGTCGAACACCGCGCTGGATCGAGCGGGCCGCTGGTAGCTCAAACTCGTGAAGTCTGGCTCTTCGGCGCTTCCGGCCGGCACGACGCGATCGGTGACGTGAAGCCGAGAGGCGCGGGGCTCCACCACCAAGCTCATCACATTGTCCACGCGACGGACCGTGTTCATCGTCGGGTGCACGACCTCTCGGTCCCGGGCGCAGTCGAAACGATCACGCAGCAGGGCCTTTGCACCTTGGGCGTCGCTCGCCTGATCGAGCAGCGCCACTGCTCTTCGCAATCGGTGTTGACTGTGCTCCGGGGTCTTTCCGCCCCGGGATGGGCCGGACCTGGCGTGGTTGGTCCCCACAAAACGTCCGGACACACTCTCCTTCCAGAGCAACCGACCGTCTTCGATTTCAGCGTAGAGCGCCCTCGCGCTCGCGCTCTCGGAGATCAAGACGCCCCACCGTCCGGCGCTCGCTCGCGCTTCGAGCACCACGGTGGCCTCCTCCAAGGACCTGCAGCTCTCGACGAGCTCCTTCACCAGCTCGGGATGGGGGCGGTGCTCCGGAAGCCCGGTCGGTGGTTCACCATCGAGGAGAGCACAGCTCGTGACCGTGAGTCCGCCAAGGGAGATGGCATTGGGCCCGGCCACTTGGCCGGCGGTCGAGAACGTCACCGTCCGCTGGACATCACCCTTGACGGTCTTCCGGTCTCGGATCTGAACAACCCGCCCGTGGACCCCTCCGAGCCGCAAGAGCAGTGGAGAGTCCTCGTTGACGAAGTGAAGGAGCTTCTCGCCCTCCGCAATGAAGGCCTGGGTGCAGCCCGGCACATATGAAGGAAAGAGCGCGGCGTCGAGGTTGTACGCCAGCACGTACTCGTACTGCAGCCCGGCGCCCTCGGCGATGCCAGCGATCTCCTCGCGGGTGCTCTCGGAGAAGAGCGGCGCGAGTTCGTGTGCGAGACGTGCCGCGTCGGTCAGAAGAAAGCCGTGGCGTTCCGCGAGCTGTTCATAACGCTTCAAGAGATCCTGGATCTCGTCTCTCAGCGCGGTGCCATGCTGACGTCCGATCTCGCGAGCGGTGCCCTCGAGCCGCAAAATGCTGATCGGGGCCGAGATGGAGCGCTTCTCCGGCCGGACCGGGGTCGGTTCGACTCGTGGTTCGATGAGGGCCACGTCCTCGAGGGCCTCGGTGCTTCGTACCCCGCCGCTGACGATCTCTTTGGGCGCTTCGCGTTCCCGCTTCCGTTCCGGCGCCGCGGTCCTTGGCTTGCGTCGGCGCTCGGTGAGATCGACGGTGGGAAGAAGCGGGGTCTCGAGCGCCGGGGCCTCGACCTTGGGGGCTTCGGCCAGTCGCCGGGTGATGTACTCCGCGACCTTGCTCAGCGTGGGGACGTCCGCCAGGGTGAGCGTCGGATCCGCGCTCAAGCGATAGCGGTCCCGCACCTTACCCATCACTTGGGCCTGCTTGACGGTGTCGATCCCGAGATCGGCCTCCATGTCGGCGTCGACGTCGATGATGTCGACCGGGTAGCCGGTCTGGGCCGAGATGGCTTCGAGCAGAAAGGCCCGCACCTCTTCCAAAGAGGTGTCCGTGCCTGCCGGCGCCGCGCTCGGCACAGGCAGAGGCAGAGGCACAGGCACAGGCATGGTCATTTCTGGCGGCAGGCTCGGCAACTCGACCTCGGGGAGGGGCATGGGTCGCGCGGTCTGCAGCTCCGAGGGCGGGGCGCTGAGCTCCGATCGCAAGTTCTGCTCCGCTGCGTAGAGGTGGCGGACGTGGTTCGCGAGGTGATCGCGGTGTCGGTTCCAGAACGCCGAGAAGCTGGCATCAGAGAGGAGGAGGTCTTCCTCCGCGCGCTCGAAGAGCGAGAGCCGCGCGCCGATCTCGCTGCTCGCGGTCGCAGAGCCCTCATGGCTCTGATGGGCAGACCACATCGCAACCGCCCTTGCGATCGCGTAGGGGCCGGGTCTCTGAGCATCATCGCTGGGCACGGCGTCGAGATCATCACGCCCGATCGCGGTCAAGATCTCGGAGGTCAGACTCGCGAGTGTGGACTTGGGTCCTGCCTCCACGAAGCCGGTGACACCCAGTCCAACGAGCGCCTCGACTTGAGCGACGAAGTCGACCGGCCGAACGAGCTGCTCGACCAAAGCCGCGCGAAGGGCGTTCGGTTCAGACTCCAGGCGGCCGGTGACACTCGACAGGAACGCGAGGCTCGGCGCTCGAATCGGAATCGACTCGAGGGCGGCCCGAAGACTCGCCTCTGCCGCACTCATGAGCGGAGAGTGATACGGTCGCGGTACGGAGAGGCGTTTGACCTCGATGCCACTCGCGGTGAGCTGGGATTCGGCTGCGGTGAGCCCGGCCTGAGTGCCCGACAAGACGGTTTGTAGGGGTGCATTCAGGTTGGAGGCGTAGATCTCGGGCACGGAAGCGAGCAGCCCTGATAGCGCCTCGCGGCCGAGCGCCACCGCGAGCATGCCGCCGGTCTCGGTGCTCGCCTCGATGGCCCGAGCGCGGAGCAATGTCGCTTCCAGCGCATCCTCCAGCGTCCAGGCACCGGCCGCGACCATGGCGGCGTAGTCGCCGTAGGAGTGACCGGTGACGAAGTCGGGCACGAGGCCTTTTGCCCTCAGCGCCTCGAAGGCCATGAGATCGGCCGCGAGCATCGCGAGCTGAACCGTGAGCACCTCGGTGGGGATCTCGGCACCGAAGATGAGGGCGGACAGCGGCGGCGTGTCCCGTGCGTCGAGCCAGGTGTCGATGCGCGCGAGCACCAAACGGGCGGCCGGCACGTTGTCGTGCACTGGCTTTAGCATCGACGGGTACTGCGCACCTTGCCCGGAAAAGAGAAACGCGAGCTTCTCCGAAGGGCGAAGGCCTTCACTCACGAAGAGGCCTTTTTTGGCCAACAAGCGTCGCGCCCGAGACAGCCCAGCCTTCTTCACCGCCGTTTGCGCCGCTTCGACGTCGGCTGCGTTCTCGGCCGCGAGTGTGATCAGAACGCCGCCGCTTCCAGAGGTGATGCGCTCGAAGAGCTCGGCCGGATCGGAGTCCACAAACACCCGCTCGAGCTCGCTCAGGTTCGAAGCGTGAAGGCGCAGGATACGAACGTCGGTGTTCATGGTTGCTCCGGTGCGTGGAGGCTCGTCGAGGAGGACGTGGTAGGCGCCGCCAGAGAAGCCGAGCCCGTTGACGGCGGCGAGCCCGGGGCTGTTCGGGCTGAGGGTCGTTGGCCGTCGCACGAGCTCGAAGCTCGGCGAGCGCTCCGTGCCGTGGCCCGGCGTGGGCGGGAGCACGCGCCGGTGCAGCGCCAAAGCGGCCTGGAGCAGACCGATGGCCCCGGCCGCGCCTTGCGCGTGGCCGAAGGTGGCCTTGCTCGCGACAACGGGGAGTCGCCGTGGCCGCTTCGAGAGTTCGTAGGCCGCCTCCGTCGCTCGAATCTCGCCCGCATCGAGCGCCGGGATGCCGACCCCGTGGGCTTCGAGGAAGCGCAGTTCGGGGCGCGGGTTGTCTCCGTGGCTGCGGCGAATCGCGGTCTCGAGGGTGTTCGATGGTTCGGAACCCGAGGCCGAGCCGATCCCCCGCACGACCGCAAGGATGGGATCCTTCGCCCGCTCCGCATCGTCGAGTCGCTTGAGGATGAAAGCGACCGCACCTTCACCGGGTATGAAGCCCTCGGCGTCTGCTTCGAGCGCTCGTGTCTCGGGGGTCTTCGAGAGCATGCCACCCATCGCGAGGCTCTCGAAGCGCTGCACGTTCATCGAGCGGTCGGCGCCGCCGACCACCACCATGTCCGCGGCGCCACTTCTGAGCATGTCCATCGCCGCCTCGAGCGCGGCGAGCGAGGAGGTGCAGGAGGCATCGAGCGCGAAAGTGGGGCCGTTGAGATCGAGCGTCTTCGAGATGCGCGAGGCAACGGTGCTCGAGCTGATGGAACCGCTGCTGTCCTCGTTGATGGAGGGGAGATGGGTGCGAAGCTGCTCGGTGAGCTGACCCACGAGTGACGCGTCGCCTGCCCGCCCCACCACCTCGGCCGCGATCTCCGCGATCTCCGGGGCACGAAGCCCCAGCGAAAGATCGACCTGGTAGTCGGTGCCGAAGCTCGTACCGACCACGACCGCGACGCGCTCGCGGTTGATGTGATCGAGGTCGATCTTCGCGTGGTCGAGTGCATCGAGGGTGGCCTCGAGCAGCATGAACTGCAGCGGGTCGGTGCGTTCGACGAGCTTGGGGGGGAGCTTGTAGCGGCGCCAGTCCGCCTGGAAGTCCTTCACGAAGGCGCCGTGTTTTGCGTAGGAGCGGTGAGGGGTCGGACCGTCCGCGCCGTACACCTCGATCGACCAACGATCCGCTGGGATCTCGGAGAACACGGACTTGCCGCTCTCGAGGATCTCGAGGAAGCCGGGGACGGTGGTGGCGCCGGGAAGCCGGATCCCGGCGCTCAAGATGGCGATCGGGGCGGCGGTCTCGCTCGGCGTGAGCGCTTCGGTCACGACCACTCGGTGGCCTTTCGGCGGCGCTTCTTCGACGAGGGCGTGGAAGTTCAGGCCGCCGATACCGAACGCATCGACCCCGGCGCGTCTTGGTCCCGAGCTCGTGCGCCAAGGCTCCACTTCACGCGAAAGGCGCACCGGCAAATGTTCCCATGCGATCTCCGGGTTGGGATCGCGCAAGCCACCCGTCGGAGGAATGAGTCCGTGTTTGAGCGCGAGCACCGCTTTGAGCAGCCCCGCCGCCCCGGCGGTCTCTCGTGTGTGGCCGATGTTGCCCTTCACCGAGCCGAGCGGGATCTTCGTTCGCGTGCGACCGAGCACCTCCGACAGCGCTTCGACCTCGGTGGCGTCGCCGAGCTGCGTGCTCGTGCCATGCGCCTCGATGAGGCCCAGACTCTCGGGCCCGAAGTCGAGGCCGCGATAGGCGCGTTCGATGGCGAGGACTTGGCCCTCCTTCTTTGGGGCCCACAGCGCCTTGCCCTTGCCGTCGCAGCTTCCGCCGACGCCGCGAATGACCGCGTGGATGTGGTCTCCAGCGCGGAGTGCATCGTCCAAGCGGCGCACGAGGAACATCGCGATGCCGTCCGAGCTGATGAAGCCGTTGGCGCGTCGATCAAAAGGAAAGCTCCCGTCTGGCGAGAGCGCGCGCGACTGCGCGAAGAAGACAATCGACATCGCCTGGCTGTAGCTCGCCCCTCCCACGAGGGCGTAGTCGAGCTGACCGCTGCCGAGTGCGTGCGATGCGAGTTCGAGCGCGGCAAAGCTCGAAGCGCAAGCCGCATCGACGATCATGTGCCTGCCGCTCAAGCCGAAGTAGCGCGAGATACGTCCGACCATGGACGCGGGCAAGGTTCCCAAGCCGTCGTCTCTGCGCTCCGGGTAGCGTTGATGGGCGAGCTCGACGATCTTCGCACGTGTCTTCGCATCCAAGCCGTGTAGCTCGTGGACGAGTCCATCCACCGCGGTGCCGAGAACGAGATCTGAACTGAGCATCGAGCCGCGTGCGTGGCCGATGAAGACGCCGCAGCCCAGACCTCGGGTCCGATCTCGATCGAAGCCCGCGTCCTCGAAGGTCCGCGCGGCGACATCGAGCGCCCAGAGCTGGGCGATGTCGTTGGTCTCGAGATCCGCCGCGCCCAGACCCAGGCGCGCCGGCTCGAAGGGCAGGGTCTCGATGGTGCCGCCGAGCTCCGAGTAGCTCTTTCCGTAGGCGCCGACCTCGGAGCTGTAATAAAGACGGCGGTTGAGGCGGGATTCGGGGACGGGTCGAATCGCGGAGCGGTCTTCGAGGATGTTCTTCCAGTATTGGCCCACGTCGGGCGCGTCCGGGAGGCGACAGCCCAGACCAACGATCGCCAGCGGGCTGGGCCGGAGCATCCAATGTAGGATTCAACTCCGCGGGATTTCACACAATAGGACGATCGCCTTGGGGCCTCTAGGTCACACTGGATGGCCCTCGGGCGACCCCCCGCTCTAGCGTTTAGTGGGCACAGGTGATAATCGAGCCTGCTCTCACCCGCGAAGCGGGTATGTCCTTGAAAGGGTCGAAGAAGATATGTCGCAAAAACGGAAAGATAGCGACGAGGAAAAACCCCTCTCCAAGAAGGAGCTCGAGCACTTCAAAGGTAAGTTGCTCGAGCACCGAGAGGAGGTGGCCACTCGCATCCGCGGTCGTGCCGACTCCGCCCGGGTCGACGAGGCGGATGTCCTCACCGAAGAGATCGATCAGGCGGCCCACGCCACGGAAGAAGCCTTCACGATGCGGCTCCTCGACAAGGAAGTGAAGCTCCTTCGAGAGATCGAGGCCGCGCTTCAGAAGTTCGATCTCGGCGAGTACGGGATCTGCGAAGGTACCGGCGAGCAGATCTCTCGTCCCCGGCTCGAGGCTCGTCCCTGGACTCGCTACTCGGTCTCCTACAAGGAGCAACTCGAGCGCGAGAAAAAGGGCCGCGCGTCCCGCTAGAAGTCGCTCACTTGGGCGCGGGCGGCGTGGTCTTCTTGAGAGACTCGACCGCCTTTTTGTGATCCGCCGGCACGGGCTTCTTCTCGATGTCTTTGCCGTGGCACTTCAGACACTGCACGTAGTCAAACGCCACCTCTCCTTGGTGGCACTCCACGCAAGTGGCCATGACCGGGAGTTCGAGCCCGCTGATCGTCTTGGCTTTGGTGACTGCACTGTGACAACGCATGCACTCGAGTGAAGCACCGCTCACCGGGTCGGTTCGGTGCTCCGAATGGCTGAACTTGCGCACCGAAGAACGCGGGCTCGCTTCATGGGCCGGGCGTTTGTGGCAGCCAGCGCAGTCCGTGATGTGCGGCTCGACTCGCGCCTCAGTGTGGCAGTCGCAGCACTGAGCGTGCGCCGGCTTCTCCACCCGCTTTCCCTCGTCCTTGAACGGGTGACAGAAGGTGCAGTCCTTGCCGCCCTCAAAACGCTTCTTCACCCGCTGGTCCGAAGACAGGTGAAGCATGTGGCTGAAGTTGGTACGGAGCGGTGCGTTGTCTCCGGTCTGCGGCTTCAGATCCGATTGTTTCTCGAGCGAACTCTCCATGTGGCAGTTGGTGCAGATCTGGAGGGGCTTCGTGAAGAAGGCCTTGGCGTGACAGCCCGTGCAAGTCGCGTGGATGGGAAAGGGGGCGCGGGTGTCGCTGCAGATCGAGAGCTCCGCGCGAGGGGTGGGCGCATCGCTGGACTCCGACTTCGACTCCGAGGCCCCGTGACAATCTGGGCACGAGAGATTGCGTTCGCCCTCTTTGATCGGTGTGGAGAGGTGGGTCCGGTGCTCGAAGGGTTTCGAGACATCGATCTCCTTCTTCTTTTCCTGCGCGTGCGCCCAGAAGGCGACCCCGGGGAGCAACAAGGCCAGAGACAAGAGCGCGGGGTTCTTCATGGCACGAACGGAGGCTTAGCCTAGCAGGAAGTCCGGGGGAAGGGACTTGCGGAAAAGCCCGGTTTCGCGAACCCTCAACGACGCCCCGGTCGCTGGATTTCGATGGAAGCGGAGCAGGTTCTCAAGGTCCTCCGTCGCGTGGATTTGCTCGATGGTGTCTCCGAGGACACGCTCGCCGAACTGTCTCGAATCGGCAAGGAAGTCCTCGTCCATTCGAACGAGTACGTGGTCCGTCAGAGCGAGTACGGAGACACCTTCTACGTGGTGCTCGCCGGCAAGGTGGCGGTCGAGCTGGTGGGCGACGATGGACGCTCCAAGCAGGTCGCCGCGCTCAACCCCGGGGAGTACTTCGGCGAGCTCGCGATGGTCGGTCATGGGGAGCGCAGCGCCTCGGTACGAAGTCTCATGGACAGTCGCCTCCTGGAGCTCCGCCAAATCCCGTTTCAATCCGCCCTCAAGAAGCACCGCCAGGTAAAGACGCGCCTCGAGGCCGCCTATTCACGCCGGGCCCTGTCCTCCATGGTTCGGAGGAGCCGCTACTTCGGCGGACTCCCGGAAGAGACCCTCAACGAGCTCGTCGACAGCTCCACCGTCGCCGATCACAAGAAGGGCGATCTCATCATCGAAGAGGGTGGATCAGCACAGAAGTTCTACGTGATCCGGAGCGGCTTTGTCCGTGTCACTCGTCGCACCGGACCCAACGACGAGCACGAGATCCTCGCCTACCTGGGACCAGACGACTTCTTTGGTGATCAGGAGCTCGCCGCCGCCAACGCGAGCTATCAAACCTCCGTCGTCGCGCTCGAACCGGTGCAGCTCATGGCGGTGCCTCGCGCCACATTCTGGCGCCTCTATCAGAAGCACCCGGATGTCTTCGCCGAGTTCCGGCGCTACGAGCTCACACGTCAAGCGGGCCAGTCGATCCTTCAGAACAGCGCCACGAGCATGGCCTTCGTGAAGGACATGCTCGAGGCCGGGCTTGGCCAAGCACGTTCGGCGCTCATCATCGACATGGACCACTGCGTGCGTTGCGGCAACTGCGTGCAGGCCTGCGACGATCTCCACGGCTTCTCTCGTCTCGCGAGGCGCGGCAAACGCATGACCCGCCGGGTCAACCTCGAGTCTGCCCGTCACGAGCACCTCTACTTCCCCACGAGCTGCCTCCAGTGCGCGACCCCGGAGTGTATGGTCGGCTGTCCGACCGGCGCGATCTCGCGTGACCCCGGCGGCGAGGTCTTCATCCGCGACACCTGCATCGGCTGCGGAAGCTGCGCCCGGAACTGCGACTTCGGAAACATCTCGATGGCCCAGGTGCGAGAGGAGGAGAGCTTCTCTCTGCTCGGTCGGGCAAAGACGGCCGAAGAATCGACGAGCACGGACGAGTCTGGAGGCAAGGAGGTCTCCTTGCTCGCGGTGAAGTGCGATGTCTGCTTCCAGCGCGACTATGCCGCCTGCGTCTACAACTGCCCGACGCAAGCCATCTTGCGCATCGACCCTCGGGCCTACTTCGAGGAGCTCAAACGCATCGCGCCTCGAGCCTCGACCCAGACCAAGGGTGCAGAACCCATCAAGACTCAGCTCGAGCGGCCGTCCCGCTGGCTCGACGGCGTCCTCCAGGTGCTCGCGCTCGTGCTCGCCGTGGGGGGTGGTCTTCATCTCTACCGGCGCCTCGGAGCGGACGCGGTGGCCCAGATGGACATCTCCACCGGTGTGGCGAGCACGGTCGTGTTCGTGCTCCTCGGCGCGCTCGGCGCCCGGAAGCGCATTCGTACTCGCGCGCTCGGCTCGCTGTTTGGGTGGGCTCGCATCCACGCCATCCTCGGCGGGCTCTTCGTCGGCCTGGTGCTCTTTCACGCGGGATACGCGGCGACGAGCGTGCTGACCGCCACCCTGCTCGCTACGATCCTTCTCGTCTCTTTGCTCGGCGTCGCCGGTTCAGTGGCTAATGCCGTGATCCCGCGGATCATCGCGCGCAGTCAGGAGGAGTCTCTGTTGCCGGAGGACATCGGGCCTCGCGTGGAGCTGCTCGAACGAGAGAACACAGAGCTCTTGTACTCTGTCGACGAGCTCAGTCGTGCTCGGGTACAGAAGCAGGTCGACAAGCTCGTGGTGGGTGGGTGGCAGTGCCTCATCCAAGGTCTCGGGCCCAGCCGCCTCGCGGAGCTGGCCGAGAAGCGCGCCCAGAAGCTTCCCGCCATCGCGGAGCGCGAACATGCGGTCTCGGTGCGTGTGGCTCAAAACATCATGACCGCCCGGCTCTATCGAGCTCAGAACGCGGTCGAGACCCTGCTCTTATCCTGGCTGCCCGTGCATCTGGTCGGTGCGGCGGCCGCGGGACTTCTGCTCGTGGGTCACGTGATCACGTCGCTTCTTTGGTGATTGAATGTTTGTGCTCGAGGTGACCAACGGACCACGGAAGGGACAAGCGCTCGGCTTGCGGTTCGGCCTGCAGATCATCATCGGGCGCGGCCGGGGTGCACAGCTCCTCTTTGACGACGAGGCGGTGTCCGCGCGGCACGCTCAGGTCGACTGGGACGACCAGGGCTTCGGCCTGACCGACCTAGGCAGCCGCAACGGGACCTTTCTGAACGGACATCGAGTCGAAGGGCGCTCTGGCCTCAAGGTGGGCGACATCCTGCAGGTCGGCGCCCATCTGTTGCAGCTCAAGGAGAGTGAGGCCGACTTCGTCGCGGAGCCGACGCAATTGGGTGAGGCGCCGGTCAAGATCCTCGCCTTCACCACCATCGCCACGAAGGTCATCCCCAAGCAGATCCTTCACCCTTCGGCGTTACCTCCCGCGGGCCCCAATGGGGGCATGCTCGCGCTGGGTCCGCAGGCGACGATGATGACCGCGGGTCCAGCCGAGTATCGTGTCGACGCGGGCGATGTGAGCTTAACGGCCGAGCTCGCACGACGCCTCGGGAGCGACGCCAGTCTCCGTGTGCTCGTGCATGTGGCCGGTCGCTTCGATCCGTTTGCCACGCTGCCTGTAAGCATCGGGCGCGAACACGGCAACGAGATTGCACTCGAAGACCCTGCGCTGAGCCTCAAGCACGCGGTGATCGACCATCGCGACGCGGCCTTCGTGGTCCGTGACCTTGGCTCTTCGAACGGGACCTTCGTCAACGGTGCGCGAGTCGTGATCCAGAAGCTCAGCAACGGCGATGTCATCGGCATCGGAGGCCACACCTTGCTGGTTGTGACGAGTGGTGCCGGACTGGGTCTCGTGGTGAGTGCGCCCTCTGCGACCGCGCCTGAAGGCACGGCGCGCGACGCGCAGTCTCTCGGCGTGATCAATGCGCCGTTGGCCGCCGCCCCGAGGAAGAAGCGGCGCGCCCGAGATCTGGTCTGGTTCGCGACCTCCGACCTGGATCGGGGCGTGTACCGGGCTCGCAGCGCGCTCATCGCGCTGTTCGTCGCGGTCGCGGCGACCACCTGGATGCTCGCGGACGGGGACTCGGAGACCCTCGCCGGCGGTCGTCTCATGACCCCGCACGAGTCCGAGTCGTTCCTCGTCCAGGCGGAGGCCCGCGGAGTCGGACGCTGCTCGAGCTGCCACGTAGGGCTCGGCCGGATCTCGGCAGTGAAGTGCTTCGACTGTCACGAGGACAGCCGCCCCACGGAAGGTCACGTGAAGGCCGAGCTGCTCTGTCAAGACTGCCACCAAGACCATCAAGGGACCGACTTCCGCGCGGCCGGTTGGGCGGCGCTCGACTGCAAGCGTTGCCATCAGAGGCCCCACGAGGTCCTGGTTCGGACCCAGCCACAGCTCGTCGCGAGCTTCAGACCGGACGCAGAGGCGACGGTCGACTTTCATCTCTTGCACCACGTGGACGAGAAGATCGGATGCACGTCCTGTCACGGCGAGCTCAGCCTGACCGAGCGCGGCGTGCGGGGAAGCTGCGGGCAGTGTCACGCGCCTGACGAGGTCGCGCCGACCGACTGCCACCAGTGCCATCGCGCGCATCCGGAGCAAGACCGCCCCATCCACTTCGCGTCCGCCGCCCCCACCGAACCGCCTCGGTTTGCCTACCGTGCGCTTGCCTACGTGGGGGTGCTCATCTTTGGTCCGTTCTTGCTCGCAGGGCTCATCCCTCGCCGCCGAAAGGTCAGTCTCACGGAGCCGGAGAGCTGATGCGACGTCTGTTTGTGGCGTTCGAGCTCCCGTCCGAGGTGCGGTCGCAGCTTCGCGCCGCTCTTCCATCCATCGCCGGCGGTCGACCGGTGAAGCCAGAACTCATGCACGTGACCCTCCGCTTCGCCGGTGAACTCGATGAGGAGACCGCGACGCAGCTCGAGTCGATGCTCGAGGCGGTTACCGTCCCACAGCACGCGCTGAGCTTCGCCCGAGCCGGCACCTTTCCGTCCGCCGACAGTGGTCGTCCCCCGGGGGTGCTCTTCCTTGGCCTCGAGCGCGCGCCCGAGCTACTTAGGCTCCAGGCCGAGATCGATGACGCGGTGGAGGCGTGTGGTCAGCCTCGCGAGGCCCGCGCGTTTCTGCCGCACGTCACCGTCGCCCGCTTGAAGAATCCCCCTGCGTCGCAGGTGCAACGCGGGATCGCCGCGCTCGAGCAACTCCAGCTTCCCCAGGTGATCGTTCGAGACTTCGTCCTCTTCGAGAGCGTGCTGGGCAGCGCGGGGAGCACCTATCGCGAACTTCGGCGCTACGCTCTTTCTCCCTCGGCGGCCGAGTGATATAGGCCGAGCCCCATGAAGATGTTCGTCGCCCGTGGAGGCGCCTCCGCACGCCCGCTGCACATCGTTCCCCTCACGGGCTTTGCCGCCTGGCGGAAGCAGCAGAGCAAAGGCATCAAGTCTTGGCTCTCGAGCACCGGCTTCGAACCCAAGGCCGGCGCGATCTCGGTCTTGCCCGGCAAGGACGGAAAGGTGCTCGCGGCCTTGTTCGTGACGAACGGCGAAGACGATCTCTACAGCTTTGGCGCGCTCGCCACCGCTCTGCCGCCCGGGCGCTATCAGATCGCGAGCAAGCTCAGCCCCGAATCCGCCGAGCGCGCCGCGCTCGGCTTTGGTCTTGGGACGTACCGCTTCGAGCGCTACAAGAGCAAACCCAACGGAAAGAAGCCGGTCGAGCTCGTGTGGCCGGCGGGCGCCGACCGTGCGCGTGTCACCGCCTTGCTCGAAGGGACCTTCCTCGTCCGAGATCTGATCAACACCCCGGCGGAAGACATGGGTCCCAGCCAGCTCGAGCAGGCCGCCAAGGCGCTCACCAAAGAGCTCGGCGGGCGCATGAAGACCGTGGTGGGTCAGAAGTTGCTCACGGACAACTATCCCGCGATTCACGCGGTGGGCCGGGCTTCTGACGATGAACCGCGCCTTCTCGATCTCTACTTCGGCTCGGAGAAACATCCCAAGGTCACGCTCGTGGGTAAGGGTGTCTGCTTCGATACCGGAGGGCTCGACATCAAAGCCTCCTCGGGCATGCTGACGATGAAGAAAGACATGGGCGGTGCGGCTCATGTTCTCGGGTTGGCGCTCGCGCTCGTGAAGACGAAGCTGCCCATTCGGCTGCGGGTCTTGATCCCCGCAGTGGAGAACAACATCGCGGGCAACGCTTATCGGCCGCTCGATGTCCTAAAGACCCGCAAAGGTATCACGATCGAGGTCGGCAACACCGACGCCGAGGGGCGGATCATCCTCGCGGACGCGCTCGCAGAAGCGGCCTCCGAGAGGCCGGAGATCATCATCGACTTCGCGACTCTCACTGGCGCGGCGCGGGTGGCTCTGGGCGCAGACGTCCCGGTGTTGTTCTCGAACGACAAAGACTGGGCTGAGTCGCTCCTCGATGCCAGTCGGCGGAGCGCCGATCTCCTCTGGGAGCTCCCGCTCTTTCAAGACTACAAGCGCCTGCTCGAGAGCAAGGTGGCCGATCTCAACAACACCGCGCGCCAGCCCTACGGGGGCGCCATCACCGCCGCGCTCTTCCTCGAGCACTTCGTCGAGGCCGACACCCCCTGGGCTCACATCGACGTCATGGCATGGAACGTAGAAGCTCGGCCGGGCCGACCGGTGGGCGGAGAAGCCATGGGGCTTCGCGCGGTGTACCAGGCGCTGGCGGAGCGCTACAGCGGCAAGACCGAGTCCGGCGCCTCCCGATAGTGCTTCTCGTCCTTGAGCGCCCTCAGGGCGGTGAACACCGATTCGGGGCCGTCGAGCTGGGCGTTTGGTCGCAAGCGACGCAGCGCTTCGATGATCTCCGGCTCGCCGACCCTGAGAAAAGGGTTCGTGGCGAGCTCCTCTCTGATCGTGCTGGGGAGCGACGACTCGCCCCGGTCGCGTTGCGCCCAGACGCGACGGATTCGCTCCGCGAGTCGCAGGTTGCCTGGCTCCACCGACCAAGCAAAACGCAAGTTGTCTTGCGTATACTCGTGCGCGCAGCAGACTCGGGTCTCCTCTGGTAGCGCTGCGAGTCTTTGAAGGCTGTCGTGCATCTTGGCGGGCGGTCCATCAAAGAGATAGCCACACCCACCGGCGAAGAGGGTGTCACCACAGAACAGCAGATCTTCGAAGACGTACGAGAGGTGACGATCGATGTGCCCCTCGGTCCGCATCACCCGTCCCACAACCCCGCCAAACTCGACGCTCGATCCATCGTCGACGGGCTCCGTGAGGCCTGGAACGGCAGGGGTTGCTCGAGCGGCGCCGACGACCCGCAGGCTCGAGAGCTGACCGCCTGCTTCGAGCTCGAGGTTGATGCCGATGTGGTCGCCATGCGTGTGGGTGTTCAGAATCGTCGTGAGCGTGAGGTCGTGCGCCTGGCAGTAGTCGCGGATGGGGCTGGCTTCGGGACCATCGACGGCGGCGGCTTGGCCCTTTGCATCTGCCAATAGCCAGACCACGTTGTCCTGCCACACCGGCACTTGATGAATCTCGAGCGCCCCGCTACGACTTCGAAACGGTGCTTTCGGCGCACGCCTCATGCCGTTCGTGTAGCACGTCTCGGGGACGCATGCTGCGCTGGTGTCTCATGCTCGCCCTCAGCCTGCTTGGGTGCAGCGATGTGGCCTTCGTGGCGCCTCCGAGTGGCGACGAGGTGAAGACGGAGTTGTACCTGCACCGCCAGGTCGGCTCTGCTTGGATGCACACGCTTCGCGAGCCCGCCGACGCTGCGCTCACCCTCGAGGATATCGAGGAGGCCTACCTCCTTCAGTACGACGTCCCTCGGACTGAAGTGGAGGGATGGCTCGAAAGCGGCGGCTTTGAGCGATGCCAGCTGTTGTCCGCCCGGACCTTCGCCCTCGGCTTCGACCCGACCATCGCCTTCTTGCAGACGGAACTTCCGGCCGAGATTCTCGATCTCGTCTTGCCGGTTCGCTCCGAACTCTGCGTGAGCTGCCGCCCGTTTCGCGCTCGGTCGATCATCTACGAGCGCCCTCCGCCCGGATTTGACTTGGTGCGAACCGGTGGCCCGAATGCGGTGCTGCCATCCGGGGCGCTGATCGCCAGCGGCATGCCCGGGCATGGGTTCTTTAGGGTGACTCGTGATGACGCGGTCCGACTGGGCGGTGAAACCGTAGACTACCTGGTAGGTCTCGAGCGCCTGCGCGACGGCCGGTATTTGGCTGCCGATTCATCGCGGCTCATCATCCTCGAGGTCGATGCTGCGGAGACCACCGTCACTCTCGGACCCACGTACTCGGTCGATGGGCGTCAGGAGGGCAACGGGATCCACACATTCGTGATCTCGGGACCGGATGAGCCTTCCGATGTGATTGTGGCCGACCTCTTTGGCCGTATTCTCCGGTTCGACGAAGGTATCTGGACGGTCCTGGCTGAGGTGCCCGGGCCGATCACACCTCCGCCCAGCAGCGCCTCGATCGTTCGTCTCTCCGCCACGCACATCTACCTAGGCCTCGAGCGACCGGTTATCTATGAACTGAAGGATGGACGTTTACGGAGTCACGACTTTGGGCGAGGCCGAATCATCACTCTCGCCGCCGTTTCGGGCCTGGGCCTCATCGCCGGGGATGAGTTCGGCGAATCCTTGTTGCTCCGAGACAGCGTCGTGACCTCGCTCGGATCTGGGGGCCTGCTCGATGATGTCCGCAGCCTCGCGCCGTATCGCGACGGCTTCGTTGCACTGATGCGCGGTGGGTTCATCGGGCAGTATGCGACTCATCAGGGTGCCTTCTGCCCCGAGACCTCCACCATCCCCGGGGCCCAGAACGCGAGCATGCGCCGCCTGCGCGCAGTCCCGGAGGGCTTCTTCTGCTCCGACTGCATCCAGTCGAGGGACGGGGGCCCCTACGGTGCCACCTGGCTCCTGACCGACGAGCTGGTAAGTGCTCGAAAACAAGCCGGATATCTGTCGCGTTGATTCCCCAGTCAACGCGGCTTGCGCGGATCTGGACCTTCGGCCTATGTCTTGATTTCCGAGTCAACGAACCCCGCGAGACCCCTTGGAGGAAGCCCAGTGACCACTGCATTCATCTACGACGCCGTCCGAACCCCGAGGGGCAAGGGCCGCAGCTCCGGATCACTTTACGTCGTGCGCCCGACCGACCTCCTGCAAGGCGTCTTGCGCGCGCTCGAGACACGCAATCAGTTCGACCCCAGCGTGGTCGAGGACGTCGTGATGGGTTGTGTCACCCAGACCGGAGAGCAGGGCACCTGCATCGCGCGTTTTGGCGCGCTCGCCGCTGGCTGGGAGAGGACCGCCGGAGTCACGATGAATCGCTTCTGCGGCTCGGGTCTCGAAGCGGTCAATCACGCCGCCGCACAAGTGGCCTCTGGCTTCAGTGACGTGGTTGTGGCCGGCGGCGTCGAGAGCATGTCGCGCGTCAAGATGGGCGCCGACATGGGCATGATCTTCGACCCTAAGACCCAGTGGCAGATCGACGGCTCGGTCCCGCAGGGCATCAGCGGAGACCTCCTCGCCACCCTGAACGGCATCACGCGCAAGGACGCGGACGAGTTCGCTTTGGCCTCTCAGAAGCGCGCCAGCGTCGCCATCGAGAACGGCAAGTTCAAGAAGAGCCTCGTGCCCGTGATGGACGACGCCGGGCTCCTCATCCTCGACCGGGACGAGTATCCCAGGCCGGACGCCACGCTCGAAGCGCTCTCGCAGCTTCAGCCCGCGTTTCAAGTGATGGGGGAGCTCTTTGCGCTCAACATGCTCACCAAGAACAAATACCCGCAGGTCGAGAAGATCGACCATGTGCACACCGCCGGCAACTCATCGGGCATCGTCGACGGTGCCGCCGCGGTCTTGCTCGCGAGCGAGGCCAAGGGCAAGGCGCTTGGCTGGAAGCCGCGCGCCAAGGTTCGCGCCGCGGTCAGCATCGGGACCGACCCCACACTGATGCTCGACGGGCCCATGCCGGCCACCGAGAAGGCGCTCAAAAAGGCCGGCATGAAGATCGGTGACATCGATCTCTTCGAGGTCAACGAGGCCTTCGCCGCCGTTCCGCTGGCGTTCATGAAGCACTTCGACGTCTCGCACGATCGGGTGAACGTCAACGGCGGCGCCATCGCGCTCGGACATCCGCTCGGGGCGACCGGGGCTATGCTGCTTGGCACCCTGCTCGATGCCCTCGAGGAGAAGAACAAGTCCATCGGCCTCGTGACCCTCTGCATCGGCGGGGGTATGGGCATCGCGACCATCATCGAGCGCGTCTAGTCGCTGAGGAGAATGAGTACATGAGCAACTTCAAGAACAACCTTGGCCACATCGAACTCGACGCGGATGGCATCGCCACCTTGACCATGGTGATGGACGGCAAAGCGAACAAGATCAACGACACCTTCGGACTCGGATGGCGCGAAGCGCTCGAGTGGCTCAACGCACAAAAGAACGTGACCGGATTGGTGGTCACCAGCGGGCATAAAGACTTCTGCGTGGGCGCAGATCTCGACATGCTCTTCAAGGAGCGCAACCCCGCCAACATCTTCGAGCGCGTGAAGCAGCTCAATACGCTCTTCCGCACGATCGAGAAGTGGGGCAAGCCGGTCGTGGCCGCGCTCACCGGCTCGGCGCTCGGCGGCGGCTACGAGCTCGCGCTCGCCTGTCACCACCGCGTCGCGCTCGACGCGAGCGGCGTGCAGATCGGACTGCCGGAGGTGAACCTGGGCGTCATCCCGGGCGCGGGTGGTACGCAGCGGCTCCCGCGCCTCGTGGGCCAGCAAAAGGCCCTCGAGTACATCGCGGGCGGTTTGATGGTCCGCCCCGACAAGGCGAAGCGCGACGGGCTCGTCGATGACCTCGCCAGCACGAAGGAAGCGGTCGTGGAGAAGGCGAAGGCTTGGATCAAAGCCAACCCCAAGGCCAAAGCACCGTGGGACACCGACGGGTGGAAGTTCCCGGGCCCACGCCCCAGCGGCGAGGACGCTCGCAACCTCATGATGGGCGCGGCGGCCATGATGATGAAGAAGACCGCGGGCGCGTACGAAGCGCCCAAGGCGGCCATCGCGGCGGTGCATGAGGGATCTCTTCTCGAGTTCGACCGGGCGCTCGAGGTCGAAGGTCGCTACTTCTCGAAGCTCGCGGTGAGCGATCAAGCCAAAGACATGATTCGGACCATCTGGTTCCACCGCACCGCGGCCGAGAAACACGAAGGACTCCCCTCCGTGGAGCAGAGCGGCATCCAGAAAGTGGGCATCCTCGGGGCCGGCATGATGGGCGCGGGACTGGCCTTTGTCGCCGCTCAGAAGGGCTATCAGGTGGTCCTCAAAGACGTAAACCAGGCCGCGCTCGACAAGGGCATGGAGCACGTAAAGGGCGAAGTCAAAGCGCTCAAGTGGATGTCCGAGAACGAGCGCAAGGCCATCTTGGCGCGAGTCACACCCACGCTCGAACTCGAGCCGCTGAAGGGCTCCGATCTCATCATCGAAGCGGTGGTGGAGAACATCGACGTGAAGCACGCGGTGCAGAAGGAGACAGAAGGCCTTCTGGCGCCCGGTGGCATCTGGGCATCGAACACCTCGGCGCTCCCCATCACGGACCTCGCCTCGGTGTCGAAGCAGAAGGACCGCTTCATCGGTCTGCACTTCTTCTCGCCGGTCGAGAAGATGCCGCTCATCGAGATCATCGTGACCAAGGACACTTCGGACGACACCCTGGCGCGGAGCCTCGCGTTTGCGAAGAGCATCAAGAAGATGCCTATCGTGGTGAACGACGGCTACGGCTTCTACACGTCTCGTGTCTTCTCTGCGTACATCCTCGAGGGCGCCACCCTCGTGGCCGAGGGTCACAGCCCGGCGATGATCGAGTGGGTCGCGCGCTCCGCCGGTATGGTGGTACCGCCGCTGCAGGTCTTCGACGAGGTCACCCTGTCGCTGGGTCGTAAGGGCCTCGAGATGGGCAAGCGTTACCTCGGAAAGCAACTCGACTTCCCGGGTACGCGCCTCATCATGAAGATGGTGGACGGAGAGAAGCGCTACGGAAAGGTCGCGGGCGCAGGTTTCTATGACTACGCGGAGGGCAAGCGCACCGGCCTTTGGTCGGGCCTCGCGAAGCTCGTCGAGAGCACGCCGAAGGCCGGCGAGAGCACCGCCGAGTTGATCCGAGATCGCCTCATGCTCATCCAGGTGGCCGAGGTCGCACGTTTGGTCGAAGCTGGCGTCATCCGCGACAAGCGTGACGCGGAGGTCGGGGCCATCTTTGGCATCGGCTTCGCTCCGAGCACCGGTGGCCCGCTCTCGTACGTCGACCGGAGAGGCGCCCGCGTGGTCGTCGAACGGCTCAGAGAGTTGACCGCCAAGTACGGGGAGCGCTACACGCCGGCCCCGCTGCTCGTGAACATGGCGGAACGCGGCGAGACCTTCTTCGAGAAGGTCTGAGCCTCAGGTTCAGCGGGGTTCGATCTCTGCGACCCTCGAAGTACTCTCGTAGAAGAGCAGGCCGCGCGGGGTTCGTCGAAATCGACGGCCCGCGCGGCTGTTCTCGATCGTCTCCTCGCCCGGAAACGCCAGTGATGAAGGGCAGAGGTCACCGAGCCGGAGAACGATGCTCGCCTCGCACGACTGAAAGGTCATCGCGAGGCCCCCGACCTCCTCGATGTATTCCATCGAGAGCGCACGATTCGTACCGCCGGACCACCCGCAAGCATCGAGGCCGGGTCCACAGCTCGAAGCCTCGATCGGCAGTCGAAAGAGCAGCGGCACCGCGTTCTGGGCGCCGGGCGCGAAGACGGAGACGCTGCCGCGGTCGTTGCCAAGCCAAACCGTCAGCTCGTCTTCAACGAACGCGGCAGCGAGGGCATCCATGTCGCCCGTTAGGTTGGTCGCGAGAGTCTCGAGGCTCGGTGGTTCTCTGCTCAGATTCCCAAGCATGAGACGGCCGAGCGAGAAGCCGATGAGATGCGGCCTCTGGGGATCGGGAGTGTGCACCATGGCCTGCGCCTGCACCCCGGGGCTGATGAGATGCGCTCGCCAGGGACCGTCTGAGCTGTCGCCGCTGAGCACGAAGGCGTCTCGAGCTGCGCCGCGTTGTGGCACGGATTCGTTGTAAACCGCGTGCACTGATCCCGTAGGTTCCGTCTCAACAGCGACGAGATCTCCCTCCCACACTGTGGCCGTCCGTACCCGGCCAAAGCCCGCCTCACCGAGCTCAATCTCCACGAGGGCGGATCTAAACCCAGTCCGCGCGTCGCCGACCTCGAGCTGCGCGTTGAGCCCCGCGAGCAGTCGGTCCGGGCGCGAGCCCGACGCCGGTAGGAGCACCAGAGTCCGCCAGATCCAACGCTCGACCTCCCCCGGTCGATCCGCGGACAGACCCGGCACCTCCGCCGGAGAGAGCCGATGTGAGGACGCGTCAGTGAAGGCTCGGCCTTTGTCGAACACGAGTAGTTCGCTCAGACTGCTCGCGACGATACGATCTGGACTCACGCCCAGAATGTCGACGAACTGAAGGCTGCTTCGGAGCACGCCCTGGTGGCGGGCCGGCGCTCCACGGATCAGGGTCTCGTCGCCGAGCAGAAACTCGCGCTCGGGATCGAAGGGCCGGACGGCCTCTTCAGGGAGCAGTCGGCAGCCGCCGGGTTCAACGGGCAGAGAGAACGAGGCGAGTGACAGCCCGGTCACGTCTCGGATCGAGAGCGCCTCGAAACGGCTCGAGTCGGTGAAGGCGGCGTGCGCGACTCCGGATGCGGACACCGCGACTCTCAATCGTGTCTCGTCCTCGACACGCTGAAGGCGACCAAAAGAGCATGTCTCTTCGCTGAGCTCCAACTCATGCTCCTCCGCGGGCGCCGAACGCAGGCGCGCTCCGGTCAATGCGATGCGCTCGCGGTCGACCGTGACGAGGAGGAGCGTCTGGTGGTCTTCGACGCTCACGCTCGCAGGCACGGTTGCGTCGGATCCGACGTAAAAGGCCGCGCTCACCGAGGTGGGCGCAGCGTCGAGCTGATCGAACACGAGCAAGAAGCCGACCGTCTCCGGAAGACCAGGAAGCGCGATGAAGCGAGGCGCGACCTCCGTGCATCCAAAGACCCACAGCGTGCCCGCGATCGCGAGCCCTCGCGCGAGCGTGTTCAAGAGCCAGACGCTCTCAGTGCCGCCGCGAGGTCGAACATGCGCACGATACTCCTGGTCGAGTCGTGCCCTAGTCAACGGGCATCGAAAGCCAAGCTCAGTGCAAAGAGACGAGTGAGGCCCGGGATGTGCCGGTGAATAGGAACAGCCCGCGGCCCGAGTTCAGCATTCGAGTTGTGGTTGAGCCTGTGTCCAGGGCCGGGAGCATCGACGTGCACAGGTCCGGAAGGCGAATAGTGACGAGCCTCGTGCAGTTCTCGAGACTGACGACGAGTGTGCTCGCCGCCGAGAAGAACTCAGCCTCCCTCGCTCGCACCGAGCTGACTGGCCACCCGCACGTGTCGACACCAAGCGAGCAGGCCCCAGCATCGATCGGCATCCGAATGATCGAGTTACGCCCGATCGTTCCCTTCGGATCAACGCGGGTGATCACGTGCTGATCGGTCGGGATCCAGAGCGTGAGTCCGTCGGAGCTCGTCTGGGCCGCGATCGCTTCCACGTGCGAGATGAGGTCGGTCCGAACGCTCCGCAACCGAAGTGGGGTGGCGCCGAGATCACCCACGGACGCGTATCCTCTCCACCAGCCGATGGCATGGGGATCGGCGCGGTCGCCGGTGCTGCGCAGTACGAACCCGCGCGCGTTCGGGCTGAGGAGGTGCTGCTCCCAAGGCCCCACGCTGCTTGCACCTCTGAGGATCCAGCCGTCCGAGTCGCCCTCGATGTCCCCAAGAGAGTGGTTCCAGAGCGCATATACCCCCCCATCCGGCTCAGCAATGAGTCCATCGAGTCGGCCCGCCCAGATGGTCGCGGTGCGGGTGGCGACGAAGCCCTCGCCATCGAGCTCGATCTCGACGAGCGCCGCACGATTGCCTGCGCGCTCGCCGTCGAGGAAGATGCTCGTGTCTGCTCCCGCGATGATCCTCGCGCGGCCGTCCTCGAGGACGGACGCAACTTTCGCAAAACGCCATAGCCAGCCGGAGGTCTCTCCCAGCCACGCGGCGGCGAGCTCCGGCACCTCTCCGGTAGCGAGGTGCCTCTCCGGCCGGTCTTCGTAAGCTCGACCCAGCTCAAACAGGAAGAGACGAGCCTTGGTGAGAGCAAGGAGCGTTGAGTCGGTCAGCCACTCGAGTCCCCCCAGCGAGAAACCGGCCCCGTCGTTTTCCCCCCGCGTAGGCCGTCCATCGACGGTGGCGTCGGGTGGCAGCAGGTGTGGGTAGTCGGGATCCAGAGGCCGCAGAGCCTCGGGCGGAATCGTGGTGCATCCTCCGGACTCGACGTTCAGGGAGATCGAGGCGGACGCGAACCACGTGGCCTCTTCAAAGGTCTCGGCCTCAAAACGAGGCTGGTCCACGCTCGCGACGTATGCGTCGACGACTCTCTTTGCGGCGATGCGCAGCCGCGGCTCTGCCGGCGCAAGATCGAGGTGGCCATGAGCGCAGGGCTCGGATCGCAGCTCGAGGGCTGCGCTCATCGGGGTGCGCGTGCTGCGCCGAGCTCCAGTGGCAGCGATGCGCTCGTCGTCGAGCACCAAGAGAGCGAGAAGTCGGCCGTTTTCGAGCTCGAGACCCGATTCTCGGACGAATCCCGATCTCAGGTCGTAGGGCCCGGTCACCGCGGTGGGTCGCCCGTCGAGCTCATCGAGTTCAACCAGGAACGCGATGCTCCCTCGCAGCTCGGGGAGTTCCAGGAAGGTGGTCTCTAGATCGACGCAGGCTCCCGCGAAGAGCAAGACGAAGGCGCTGGGCAGCAACGGGATGCAGCCGAAACGCCGCCCGATCAACGCCGCAGTTCCTTCACCAGACCGCGCGCCCCGTAGACCTTGTCGAGCGCCTCGATGATGGCGGAGCTGTGCACGGAGACCGCACGGTTGGTCGAGCCGTCGAATCCAAACTCGCCCCCGAGTGAGTAGATGTTCCCGTCGAAGACCACGCCCACGATCTCGCCGTCCTTGTTGATGATGGGCGAGCCGGAGTTTCCGCCGATGATGTCGTTGTTGCTCACGAAGTTCATCGGTGTGTTCATGGTCAGACGGTCCTTCGCGCGCCTCCAGCTGAGCGGGAGCGCAAAGGGTGCCTCGCCGGTGGCTCGAGCGTAGAGGCCCTTGATGCGAGTGAACGCGCCCACTCGCTCTCCGCGGTGCGGGAAGCCTTGCACGGTGCCAAAGGAGAGGCGGAGCGTAAACGTGGCGTCCGGATAAGTGGAGGTGCCGTAGACGTCGAAGCGAGCCTGGGCGATGAGCTCGTTGTTCTTCTGGACCACGGACTCGACCTCGTCCTCGTACACCTTTCGGATCTTGCGTGCCTCGGCGTCGATCAACCGCGCCAGCGCGAGCATTGGGTCCTTCGCGGCCTCGACTGCCGGAGCTCCACCCTCGAAGAGCTTCTTGCGCAGACCCACGTCGGCCAGCTTCGAGGCCTTGATGAGCTCCTTGGCTCGGCCCTGTGGCGATCTCTTGTCGAGCACGAGACGCACGAAGGGATCATCGGGCCCCAGCTCCTCCTGCAGCTTTGTGAGCGCGAAGGTCATCATCGTGATCTCGAGCTCGGGATAGATGGGCGCGGGCGAGAAGAGCTGGGCCTTGAGCGCTGGCAGTTTGGCATCGCCGTATTCGGGAAGCCGGGCCTCGTTGGGCTTCTGGCGTTCGTCTCCGTACCGCACCAGACCGATGGCGATGCGCAAGAGCTGAGAGCCAAACCCACGATGCTGCTCTTTGGCCGCGAGATCCTTTCGAATGGTGCGCAAGCGGTCTTGCGCGCGAGCAATATGCTCCCACGCGCCGCCATACTTCTGGTCGAGGGCGGGGTCCGAAGCCACCGCGGAACGAAGGGCGGCCTCCGTGGTCTCGAGCTGACTCATGAACATCTGGTCCACAAGTGCTTGGTGACGACCGCGCAGCGCCTTCACCGCGTTCTCGATATAAAACAGCGGGGTCTTGGCGGTTCGTGCCTGCTCCGGACCGCGGCGGCTGAACTCAGTGAGCACACCACGCAGCTCAGAGAGCTGAATCAGCCGCTCTGGGAGCGCCACATCGCGCTGATAGGCGAGTTCGGCGATGCTCTTGAGGCGGCTCGTGGAGCCTGGGTGCCCGCTCACGAAGACGAGTTCACCGCGTTTGGCCCCGGCCGTGGACCAAGCGAAGTGGTGATCGACCCGAGAGGGCTGGCCCTTTTGCCAAACCCGCAGGAACGCGACATCGAGATTGAAGCGCGGGAAGTTGAAGTTGTCGGGGTCGCCACCGAAGAACGCGATGTCGATCTCGGGAGCAAAGACCAGCCGCACATCTTGAAACCGTCGGTACTCGTACAGGTGATAGCGTTGACCGCTGTACAAGGACACGACGTCGCAGCGGCGCTCGTCTGAGGTCGCGCACGCCTTCTCGAGCTTCGAGGTCTCGGCCGTCCGGGCCTCCACGTACTTCTCGCCGGAGAGGCCTTCTGTGGCCTTGTGCACCGCCTCGGTCACGTCGGTGATGGCCACGAGCTGATTCACTTCGAGCGCGGGGCACTGCCGTTCCTCGGCCGAGGACTTCGCCAGGAAGCCGCGCTCGACGTAGTTCTTCTCTTTGGTGGAGATCTGTTCGACGCAAGCCTGAACGCAGTGATGGTTGGTCATCACGAGGCCTGTCTTGGAGACAAAGCTGCCGGAGCAACCCTGTGCGAGCCGCACCGACGAGAGTCGAACGTGTTCGAGCCACTCGGCCGAAGGCGAGAAGCCGTGCTCGCGGCTCAGCCGCTCGGCGGGGAAGTCGTTGAAGAGCCACATGCCCTCGTCCGCGTGTGCGGCCGACGTGATGAACAATGAACAGAGGCCGAGGGTGGCGAGACGACGCATGATGGAGAGCTCATTCCGTGGGCCAGTACGGGCGTTGGTCGCCGCGACCGTCCCAATATTCAAGGTAGACGCCGTGTACATCGAGGTTGCCCCAGGCGATGGAGATACCCAGGTTGCTGCGCGTGAAGTCACGCAGCTCCTTGAGGTACAGGTCGCGGTGAAAGGCGTAGGGGTTCTTTTGACGGAGCTCGCGGGCTTCGAGGCTAGGCTTGCCGTAGAAGGGTACGTTCGTGATGGGCGCCGAGGGCATGATGGTCATGATCAGGGCGATCTCTGGGCGTTCGTTTTCGGGGGCCTTGGCCATGGCTCGGATGCGCGGCAGGTTGCGCTCGACCACTCGCATGTCGCTCGTGTTCGTGGACTCGAGGTCGACCATCAGCTTCAGCCGGTTCTCCGTATCACACACGACGAGGTCGGGTTTGTAAGCGCCTTGCGGAGCATCCGGGGTGGGGAGGCTGATCTCGATGTTCGGTACGTACTTCCTGGGCACCGCACGGATCATGGCCGCCCAGATGCGACCGTGAAGCCAGCTCTGCCGGTTCCAGTCGCCGTCGAGGAACCAGGATCGCGAGAGGTGATTCGACTTCTTGAGCACCGCGACTTCCGACGCGAAGTTCGTCAGAAAGCTTGTGACCAGTCGCGTATCCATGGTGCCCAGGGGGTACCGGGTTCTTACTAAACCTAGTTCTTCGAGTGAAGCGTTTTGACCGCCTTGAGGGTCTTCGTCAGGGTCTCGTTGGCGTCTCCACCGTACTTTTGGGGCATGAAGCGTGTGGTGGCCTGAATCCGCTCCAGCGCCCCGACGGCGGGTCCGGCCAGCTCCGGTGACTTGCGCGCGATTCGCCCAGCGATCTCGATGACGGTGTTGGCCAGGCCGGGTGTCTCGACCTGCCGCAAGAGCCGCTCGAGCAGGGCGAAGTTCGGAGCGGGGTGGCGCTCCATCACGTGGAGGGCACGGCGCCGCATCCAGACCGGCCCCGGTCGCTCGATGATCGCCAGCAGCAACTCGGCGTACTCGGGCTCAATAGGCTTGCTTCCTCGCCCGATCGCGAGGTCGAGCAGGCTGTCAAAGGCGAGCTGCCCGTCTCCGTACTCGAGGCCGGCGTTCAATAGATAGCCGTAGACCACCCCGAAGCGGCGCTCCTCGGGAATCTTGGGCAAGAGCCACTGGATGCAGGCGTACTTCTTGCCGTACGCGAGAGCTTCTTGGCGCAGGCAGCCGGCGACAGCCACATCGAGGTTCGGTACATCACCCTCGTTCGTGAGGAGCTGTGCAACCGAGCTTGCGCTCGAGGCCGGCGTGGCGGCGGTGGCCACCAGCTCGAGCCAGGTGTCGATGGTCTCTTTCTTCGAAAGACCCACGAAGCTCTTCGAGATGTCGAGCAACGGACGCATCACCGTCTCGTCCGCTTCCTCGCGCAAGGCCTGCAGCAAGAGTCGCTGGGTGGGCACGTGCGTCCGCGCCGCCGGTTCGAGTGCGCGCACGCAGGCCGCTCGAAGCTCCGGCTTTGGGTCGCGGAGCGCACATCTCAGAGCCGCATCGCGGGCGACTGCTTGGTCGAAGATCTGACTCTTGATCTTCTCGAGCGCGGCGAAGCGTTCATGGTCGGGCTCGCGCACATCGAGCAGCGTCTTGATCCAGCTCTTGGGTGAACCCACCGAAGGCAGCGCCAGGTCCTCCCACTGAAACGGAAGCTCTGTGTCATCCAGGTTTGGACGCACCAGCTTGATTCGCACACGCTCGAGCTGGGGGTTGAGCACTTCTCCCAGCCGAAGACCGGCGCGCTTCGCGGTCTCTTCGATCGACGTGATCATCTTTGAACGTTCGCGACGCCCGATGGCCGCGGTGTCGAAGACATGGAAGCTCGGCAGGTCTTTGACCGTGCCCGGGCCAAAGGTGAGGTAGATGGAGTAGCTCTCAGCCTCTTCGACAAAACGACCTTCGATGAGCAGCGTGTATTCGCCTTGCACCAGCTCGCCAAAACCCGCCGCCTTTTCGAGGCGCATCATGCCGGGCGGCGTCAAGGCCCCGAGCACCGCGGCCTCGACCACCCGATTGACCTCGTCGAGCTTGATGGGCTCCCACGAGCGCGACTCGGTCTTGCTGAGGTAGTGGACTCTGGGCGGCTCCCCCGCCCCGAGCAGCGTACCAGCGAGGGCGAGGACGAGGAGTGCGTTCATGGCGCCTCCAGTTTTTCGATGCGCTTTAGACGCTCTTCGAGGATGGAGTTTGCGTTCTTGCCCTTGGCGTAGTTGCCGGTCACTTTGAGCTCTGTGAGCTTGTCGATGACCTTGGGTCGGAGCTGCGCGGAGCTCTTGGCGATACGCTCGAGTCCATTGAGCGGGGTATAGTCGCCCTGGCTCTGAAATGCCTCGATCAGGCGATCGACGAGTCGTGCACTCGGAGTGGCGTACTCGGCGAGCGCGCGCAGCGCATAACTCGAGAGATCCCGCTCGTAACGGCGCCAGAGGATTTCACCGAGCTCGTCGTCAAACGCCGGCGCCTCTTCGAGCAGGGCTTCGACCGAGCGCTGCCAGTCTGTGCCGATGCGGCCCTCGGCATCGCCCGCGCCATCCAAGTAGTGCGGGGTGTTGGCGTCGGTCTCGCGAATGAAGCGCCACAAGATCGCGGCGCGACGTTGATAGGAGAGCGGACCCATCAGCTCGAGGCAGCCGCTTCGCGAACGCCGACCCTTCTCCTTCTTGCCGGTCTCGTAGAAGCAGCTGCGGATCGCGAGGTCGAGGTTCGGCAAGTCGCCCACCTTGGACAGCTCGCCCATGTTTTGACCCGCCGCGACCTGCTGAAGCCAAGCCTGAACCGCTTCTTGCCGCGCGATGCCAGTGAAGTGGGTCATCTGCTCGCTCGCCTCTTTGCGGACGCGGCTGTCCTTGTCTCTCCGCAACACCTCAATCACGACGCGTTGCGTGGGGGCGAGACGACGCGCCGGGTTGCGGAGCGCCACCAAACAGTCGAGGCGCAGCGATTCCTTTGGGTGTTCGAGCGCGCAACGTTCGATCAAGTTGCGGGCCCCGTCCTCGTCTCTGACCTTCGACGCCGCAACGCGGAACGCGGCCATCATCTTGTCGTGGTTCTTTCCAAACAGATCCTCGGCGAGGCCCGACATGGAGCCGCCGGGCACGTGCACCTCGCTCCAGGCAAAGGGCCACTTCTCGCCATCTCTAAACGGATCCGGTCGCTTGTTCTTGTGGTCGCTCGCGGCCGATCCCGCGTGAGCCAGATGCGGCTTCAGCGCGCTCACCAGCTCCTGAGCCGCCGTCTTGGCGCTCGCCTGAATCGCGGACAGGATCTCGGGGCGAGACTTCTTTCGAAGGGTCGCCGAATGGGACGCGGTGAAGCTGGGTAGGTCGCCCTTCTGTCCGGGGCCAAACGAGAGATAGACCGTATGCGTCTCGGCCTCATCGAGGAGCCGTCCGTGGATCTCGAGCCGATAGTCGCCGGCACTGGAGGTCTTGTCCTTGCTCAATTTTTGGAGCTGAATCAGACCGGGCTTGGTCAGCACTTCGAGCGCGGTGTGTTCGATGGTCCTTCGGAGATCACCAAGGTCCATCGGTCGCCACGAGCCCGCGCTGGCTTTCACCTCGTAGTCCACCGTGGGAAGTGCGAAGACGATCGAAGGCGTCGTCGCGAGCAACGTGGCGAGAAGGCCACCTCGGAAGCACATCACGCGTGCAGCCTACCAGAGCTGGAGGCCGCGGGAAGGTCCGCTCGGCTTCCTTCGAAGCGGGGGATCCGTTAGCCTCCGAGCGTGCATTTGGCTTCCATCCCCGCCTCTCGCCCCCCGCTCTTCTTCGTCCTCGCGCTGGCCTCGTGCACCTCGGGCGGCACCCCGGCCGCGGGTGAAGCCAAGGAGGTGCAGCGTGTCGAGCACGCCATCGATCTGTCGGGGGAGTGGAACGACGTCGACTCCGACCTCGTGGCCAAAGAGGTGATCGGGGATTGCCTCAGCGCTCCATGGCTCGAGACGTGGACCGCCGCGCACTCGGGCGAAAAGCCGGTGGTGAGGCTCTACCCGCTCAAGAACCGCACGGTGGCGTACATCGACTATCGCTACTTCACCAAGCAGATCGAGGCCGCGCTCGTTCGCTCAGGGAAGATCGAAGTGCTCGCCAGCCTCGAAGAGCTCGAGGACGAAGAGGGTGAGGTCGCCAGACCGGCAAAGGCGGAGGAGGGCGCTGACTTCGTGATGAACGGAGTCATCGTCTCGCAGGAAGACAAAGTGGAGACCCAAGAGGTCATCGCGTACCTCACGTCGGTGGAGCTGCTCGAGGTCGCGACGAACAAGAAGGCGTGGGTCGGTCAAAAACGCATTCGAAAGCTCATCAAGCGGTGATGACCGCGCTCTGGCTCAGACCGCGCTGATGCAGCGGCACTGCGCCTGGTCGCAGATCTCCGAAGCGTTGCAGCGACCACCACAGTCCGCCGGGCAACCACACGCGCACTCGTTGTTCGGATCACACACTTGATCGCCCGGGCAGCCCTGATCACACCGCGCGCCGCACTCACACGCGCAGGTGTTGGCGTTGCAGATCGTGCCGTCGGGGCAGCCGCCGCAATCAAACGGGCACTCGCAGGCGCAGTTGTTCGCCGGGTTGCACGTTCCGTTGCCCGGGCACGCCGAGCTGCAGTCCGGTCCGCAGCTGCACTCGCAGGTGGACTGATTACACAGCGCCCCGGGGCCACAGCCGCCGCAGTCACTCGGGCACTCGCACGCACAAGCGCCGCCGTTGCACTCGAGGGGACCGGCGCCACACGCGCCGCCGCAGCTCGAGTCACACTCGCAAGCGCAGGTGTCGCGATTACACTGCGTCCCGGCTGGGCACCCGCCGCAGTCGCTCGGGCACTCACACTGACAGTTCGCGGTGTTGCAGACCTGGCCCGGCGTGCAATTGCCGTTGCAGTTGCTCGGGCAGGTACACGCGCAGTCTGTGCCGCAGACGCTGTTGGGCCCGCAGTTCGCGTCACACGCCCCGAGGTCGCAGAGGCACACGCCCAGGCCGGGGTCGCAGGCCTGTCCGGGCGCGCAGGGATCACCACAAGGTGGGGTGGGCTCTTGCCACACGCGATAACTCACCGTGACGCGATCACCGGCCGCGGGTCGATACGTGGTGCCGCGGAAGAACACCGAGTTGCTCACCGGGTCGTAGTCGAAGCCGTCTTGCTTGCTCCTCGGCACGACCGTGGTGGTGGTCTCGCCCACGCGCGTGAGGCCGACCTTGAGCGTGGCCGAGATCGGGTTGCCGCCGAGTACGAACTGCGAGGCCGCGCCCGACACCGCATCCACGATCGCCTGCAGCGAGCCCGCGCCGGGGTTCGCTTCGCAAGGGGAGTAGAAGATGCCGCCGGTGGCGTTGATCACCTCGACGTAGCCGTTGCCGGGTTCGTTTCGATCCTGGGCGCTGCCTACGCAGTAGAACTGACCCTGCGTGCAGGCGCCGCGCGGGATGGGATCAAAGACCTGACCGAACGCGATGCTCGCCTCGCGCCGAAGCTGATCGATGTACTTCTGCGTGATCTGCGTGATGCACGTTCGCTGCGCGGTGTTCGGCGCGAAGTTGCAGGCGTTGGGGTTGTCGGGGTTCCAAACATCCGGGATGCCCGTGGGGCAGCCGATGGCCTGCGGGAGGTTGTAGCAAGGGCCCTCTTCGACCTCCTGCGCGTTTTCGTCCGAGATGTAGACCACCGCCAAGGTGGCGTTCGCCCGAAGCTTGAGCGGCGTGGGGTTGGCGGTGCGCGGAAGCGCACGCTCGACCGCCGAGTACACCGACTCGAGACCAAACTCGCAGCCGTCGGTGCCGCTCACGTCTTGCAGATACTGCGTAAAGGTCGTGCGGTTGGTGGTGAAGCCCGTGCCGCGCAGGGTGCCGGCGTTTGCGCCCACGTGGTAGACGCTCTGCGCGTGTGAGACCACCGCCATGCGGAAGTCCACGTTGTTCGCGGAGAGCGCGTCAAAGACCTGACCGGCCGCGGTCACGATGCGTCCGCGGTCGTCGTCGGTGGAGGCCGAGATGTCTGCCATCCATACGAAGTCCGCGACCAGCTGACCGGCGGCGATGAAGCTGTTGCAGGCGCGGCCCACTTCGGCGTCGCGTTCGGCGAGCGCGGTGCCGTTCGTGAGATCTGCGAGCACGATGCTGCGTGTGTCAGCCACGTTCTCGAACGCGGTCTGTTCGAGCACCGCGGCCACGAGCACCAAGTGATCGGCGCGGACGAGCAGCTCGAAGCTCATCATGAATGATGCGGCGTTGGCCCCGGTGCTGACCGAGAGCCCGGTGAAGTCGCCAGCCGCGAGACCGGTGGCGGCGCGTAAGATTGCGTTCCGAACGCGCGCGGGGTTGATGGGCTGACCCACCACACCGATCTCGAGCAGGCCCGAGACCGCGGCCTCAAAGCCGTCGTGAGTGGTGATGAAGCGCGGCGACTGGCGCGAGTTGATCGTGACGCTCTCACCGGCCGCGGCCGAACTGAGGCGCGCCGCGAGCACGCCGCTTTGTCCGACCGCGGTGTTGGCGGCGCCGCCGATGAACGGCATCTGCACCACAAAGCCGGCGATCTGCCTTGTGCCATCATCGAGCGCGCCCACGCGAACGGCGGGCTGCGTGGTGGGGATGCCGGCGTAGCTCAGCGAAGGATCATTGGCGAGTGTCCACTCGCCCGGGTTGCCGCGATCGAGATCGATGGGCTGAAGGTTCTGCGTCGAGCAGATGGCCACGAGCGCAGAGGCCTCGGCGCCGCTCGGGCTGCCCGGATTCAGCGGATCGAAGCCCGCGTTGACCTCATCGCCGTCCCAGAGCCCGTCGTTGTCGGAGTCGGGGTTGTTCGCGTCGGTCTCACCGACGTCGACCGCGCCGTTCTTGTTTCGATCTTCCGCTCCATCCGAAAGACCGTCTCCATCACTGTCCGCGCGCAGTGGGTCGGTGGTGGTGGTGGGATCAGCGTCCCCCACGAACGCGGGGCAATTCGAGCCTGCTACTGGCTGCGTGCGCCCGAGCTCGATGCCGTCCGAGAGGCCATCGCGATCCGTATCGGCTCGAATCGGGCTCGTGCCATTGACGAGCTCTTCGGGGTCCGAGATGCCATCGCAGTCGGTGTCCGGGCTGCGCGGGTCGAGCTCGTAGGGCTCACGGATGCCGTTTCGGTTCGTGTCTTCGTCGCCGTCTGGGATGCCGTCGCCGTCGGTGTCCGTGTTGCGCGGATCGGTTTCGCCCACGTCGAAGGTGCCGTTTAGGTTTGCGTCTTCGATGCCGTCCGAGATGCCGTCGCCATCGGAGTCGACGTTCGTGGGGTCGGTCTCGCCCACGTCGCGCAGGCCGTTGCCGTTTGCGTCTTCGATACCATCCGGGAGTCCGTCGCCATCCGTGTCGCGGCGGTTCGGGTCGGTCTCCCCGGGATCCACCGCGCCGTTCTTGTTGACGTCTTCGATGCCGTCGAGCAGTCCGTCGCCGTCGGTGTCGTGGGTGGTGGGCGAGGTGCGTGAGCTCGGGTCACTGTCGAGGATCAGGTTTGGGCAGCTCGCGCCTGGCACGCCGGTGGTGCGGCCGACCTCGAGGCCGTCGATGAGTCCATCGCCGTCCGAGTCCGGGTTCAGGGGGTTGGTCTTTTGGCCGTCTGGATAAACGGTGGAGAGTTCGTAGGCATCCGAGAGTCCGTCACAATCCGAGTCGCGCGTGGCGTTCAGTGGGTCGTTCGGATCGATCGCGCCGTCGGTGAGGCCGCTCGCATCGGGGCCGCCGCCGCTGTCCGCGGTGACGACACCGCTGTCGGTGGAGCTTCCATCCGGCGGCAGTACACCTTGATCCGCAATCGCCCCGTCCACGCCGGGCCCCACGGGGTCGTCCCCACAGGCGACCGCGAATGCGGCGAACAGAGCGAGCAAGTGGGCGGAACGCAGCGACATCCGGGCTTCGAACATGGGTCTTTGGTCCGCTAGCACGCGCCGAAACGACCTCGCAATCGGCCTCCCGGGGCCCGGTTTCGCCGATTGGTGAACGGCGGGAGCATAGTAAGCCCTTAGAGCGTACCTCCAGCCCCCTCGGTCGCGATTTCGGCCTATCCACATCGGCGCGCGATGTTGGGGTTTGAGACGAACTCTCTCGTCAGACCAGGAGTGGGGGGGACGGACGTCTGCGGGGGATGGGGCTCGGACCGTAAGGATATTCGGCCCTTTGTGCTTCGAGCAGCGCGTTCGCCTGCGCGAGGTTGGCACAAATGCGTGAGCAACGTCCATCCGCCGCTTCGCCGCCCCCGCGACTGCTCGATCAGGTCCGCCACGTCGCGCGCCTGCATCACTTCAGTCGCCGAACGGAGGACGCGTACGTCCGGTGGATCCATCGGTACATTCACTTCTGCGGGCGTCGGCATCCCCGCGAGCTAGGGGCGGAGGCGGTCTCGTCGTTTCTGACCGCGCTCGCCACCGAACGCAGAGTCTCTGCGTCGACCCAGAATCAAGCTCTGTCGGCGCTCGTTTTTCTGTACCGCCAGGTCCTCAGGGTCGATCTCGCTCAGTTCGATCACCTGGTGCGCGCCCAGAGGTCCGAACACCTTCCGGTGGTTCTCTCGCGCCACGAGGTCCGCATCGTTCTGGACCTCATGAGCGGCGTGCCGCGCCTCATGGCTTGTCTGCTGTATGGTTCAGGTCTTCGACTGCTGGAGTGCGCGCGCCTGCGGGTGCAGGATGTCGACTTCGAACGTTCTCAGCTCACCGTGCGTCGCGGCAAGGGGCGGAAAGATCGCATGGTACCGCTTCCGATCTCGCTCCGAGACGCGCTCGGGCAGCAACTGACCGAAGCGTTTGCGAGGCACCAAGCGGACCTGCGCCAAGGCAACGGATCGGTGGAACTACCCGAGGCGCTGGCTCTCAAGTTCCCCCACGCGAGCCGACAGTGGCGATGGCAGTGGCTCTTCCCCGCCTCGCGGCTCTACCGGCACCCTGAGACCGGTGAATGGCGCCGCCACCACCAACACGCGACCGTTCTGCAGCGCGCAGTCGCCCAGGCCGCCGCCGTCTCTGCGATCCCGAAACGGATCACCTGCCACACCTTTCGGCACTCCTTCGCCACCCACCTGCTCGAGGACGGCTACGACATCCGCACCCTGCAAGAGCTCCTGGGTCATCGCGACGTGCGAACCACCATGATCTACACCCACGTGCTCAATCGCGGGCCGGCCGGGGTCCGAAGCCCCGTCGACGCTCTTCTCCTCGGTTCCCCCCGGCGCCCCACGCCGCGATTCGGCAGCGGCCGCTCGCAGTCTATTTGCGGGACCGAGGGTGATGAGGACGGCTGAGTTGAGGTATGGTTTCGGGGACCTGGCAGGATTCGAGGCGCCGGACGGCGCGGATAGGCAGGTCGAGCTAAGATGCGGACGGGTGGATAGATAGACCTGTCTAATGGTAGTTGGACTAATCTTCGAAGGCGCCGACCCCGTAAGCCTGAGATCATACCGACGTCAATCTAGATTGCAATGGCTTCGGCTTCGAGAATCGTTCCGTTCGTGATTC
>WYAZ01000179.1 GCA_011526105.1 Deltaproteobacteria bacterium
CCACGCGGAGCTTACCCATGGTCGGCGCGAGTTGCCCGAGGCGAAGGACGATGTCGGAGACGAAGGCCGGGAAGGTGTTGACGGGTTTTGGGGTCTGAAGGAGCGCCTCGTCGCCGCCTTCGTCGCGCCTTCGAGTCCACTCGGCGATGGTCGCGGACGTGAGCAGGAAGCGTCGTGCGGTCTGGGCCGCCGACCATGCGCGCGCGGCGCGCAGAGCGAGGATGTCGAGACGCTCGGTGGGCGAGTAGTGCGGTCTCCGGTGCGCAGGCAGTTGTTTCATTCGCGCGTCTTTGATGCGCAGCTCTTCGGCGAGCAGGGCGACCTCGGTCTCGAGCGCGTCAAGTTGGGCTTTGAGTCTCACGCGGTGCAGCGGCGAGTCGGCGCACCAGGCTCTGGAGTGGACGAGCGCGATGTGGGCGGCGGCGATGACATCGAGGACCGCGGACTTCGCGTAGCTCGGCCACGACCGAGGGATGTGTGCGGCCAGGGGGGTGTGGGCGAAGGCCATGCGTCAAGCGGAGTGAAGACTCGGCGCGAGAGTCAAGTCTCCGGTCGGCGCTTGCTGTGGACTGGGTCGGTCGGGGTCACCCGCGTCGTCTCTCGCGGCGAGCCCGAGGGGCGTATCATCTTCGAGGCGCGGTCGGCCCGCGATGGGCACGTACGGCCGGAGCGCGGGATTCAACACCTACGCTCCGCCTTTGGCGCGACGCACCTCTTCAATCCGGCAGAACGATGCCGAGGGCCCTGAGCGTGTTGCCCACGCTCACGAAGACGAGCCCGGTCGAGCCGAGGATCGCCGGCCCGTTCGGGCGTTCGCCGAGCTCGTGCGTCGCCAGGCCCAGCCCCTCCGGGGAGACGAGGTGCACCGCGCCCGAGTCATCGAACACCAGCGTGTGATTGCCGGCGAGCGGAATCGGGGGCAGGTACACCGGCGGAGGATTGGTCTCTTTGGTCTGAAAGCGCCAGACCAGCGCTCCCATCTCGTCGAGACGTTCGACCGCCCCATCTTCTCCGTAGGCGAGGATCTGACCGGCCTCGAGCGGCACGGTGCCCACGACTCGGGCCGGCCGCGGACGCTGGAAGACGGGCGCACCGTTCGCGGCGAAGGCCGAGACGCCGCTCCCGTCGCCGGCGACCACGACGCCATCACTCCGCAGGCTCGGCCCGGACGCGAGGCCGCTCATGTTCGCGCGGAAGATCACCTGACCCGCGGCGTCGAAGCCTCGAACCTGGCCGTCATCGGTGGCGACATAGAGGCTCAGATTGGGACCGAAGATGGGCGCCGAGGTGGGAACGCTGCCGAGCTCGATGCGGCGCAACACAGCCGCTTCAACACCTTCGAGGATCACGAGCTGTCCGGTCGAGGCCGCGCTCGCGAGCTGGGTGCTCTGCTGAGTGAATCCGGACGGAGTGCTGGGGCCATCGGCGAGGCTGAGGTTCGCCAGCTCCTGACCGGCGAGATCGATCTGCACGACCCGTCCGATCGGGGTGAGGAAGAGGATCCGAGGGCCGACGAAGACCGGCGCCACCGGTGCCGCGAGGGCCTGACCGGTGAGGGGCCCTTCGACCGCCTGCGGGCCGCGTTCATTGACGGTCACCACCGCGCCGCCTCCGTCGCCCCCTGCGCCGGTCAGGGCGATGACCACACGCTCTTCGGGGCCGAGGCCCGGTGGGCTGACCGTGGACTCGGCCTCGTAGCGCCAGCGCTCCTCTACGGTCGGCGTTGTCGTGCTGCCGCCGCAAGCCCAGGCGCTCGCACAGGCGAGCAGGACGGAGAAGGAGGCTCGGAAAGAGGTCATGGCGCGGTATCCTAGCCCGCTCTTTCGCCCTCGGCTTGCGAAAGCGCCGGTTCAGCGGTAACCCATGAATGTGCAGGGACTTAGCCCAAGATCCCCAGCCGAGCAGACGTCATGAACGAGCCCGTCTCCGCCCCGACTGCAAAAGCCACGGGGAGTCCGGCGCGCTCGCCGGGACCCGCGGTGCTGCGTGCGCTGTTGTTCGTGCTCATGCTGCTGTCGGCGGCCGCGGCGCTCTTCGTCGAGCCGGCGCTCGCAGGGGCGGTCACGCGCGGCGCGATCTCCGCGCGGTGGTTGTTTTTGCCCATCGGGATCTACGGCGTCTTCCTCGCCGCTTACGCCTTCGATCGCGCGTGGCTCGTGCGTGATCGCCGGTATCCTCCCGGCAAGGCTTTCTTCCAGGTGGCGTTCGGCGTGGTCTTTGCGTCGTTGCTCTTGCCGGAGACCATCCAGGACTACAAAGCTCAAGCGGTCCCACGGCCGGACCGGCTTCTCGGTCACAAGGATCCGAGCGTGCGCGAGGTTTCGGTGCTCGCGCTCGGTTTCGAAGGGCTCGCGCCGGCTCGGCTCGAGCTCGTCCTTGGGCGGCTCGAAGATGACAACGCCAACGTCCAGAAGGCTGCGCTTCGCGTGCTTCGGAGTTGGTCGGGCGAGCCCGAGGCCGACGTCGTTCGACTGAGGAGCTGGGCCCAGACGGCCCGAACCTCGACCGCGACCGCTCGAGGATCGACGGGAGGAAATCTATGATCCGTGTTCAGCTCGGCGTGGGCTTCGCAGCCCTCTTGCTCATCTCTTACTCCGCCGTGGAGCACCGGGCGGTCTCCATCGTCGACGCGACGGCCGAAGAAGTCGCGGTCGCGAAGGCGCGAGAGGCCCTCGCGCTCGGGCGGGCCGCGTGGAGCGAGAACCTGGAGCGACAGCGCGGCCTCACGCACGAAGCGGCATCCAGGCTCGCGGATGGTCCGGCTTCGGTGGTCGCCGCCCTCAACCGTCAGCTCGGGCACGCCCGAGTCTTCGTGCTCGACCGCGACAAGAAGGTGCTCGCTCAGGGCGGCGAGGCCGCTTCGTCCCCACCCGGTGGCTTGCCGGGCGTCGATTTGGTCCGGCCCGGAACCACGATGCTTCACGTCGTGGCGGCACAGAAGCCGCTGGTGGTCGCCGTCGCGGGCGCACCGGACGGGCGCATCGTCGCGACTGTTCGACAGATCGCGGGCGCCGATCTTCTCGGCTGGTTGGGCGGAAGCGGGGAGGGTGACCTTCAGCTTGGACTCGCCGCCAAAGGCGGCGCTTTCACGACCTACTCTGCCGGCGAAGCGACCTCGAAGCTCGAGGCCGATGGCAGCTTTCGCTCCAAGGACGATCGATTCCGCTTCGTCAAAGCCGAACTCCATGACGATGTCGGCGAGCCGCTCGAACTCGTGGGCTTCGGCCGGGTGGACTCCCAAGCCGCGCTTCAGATGGCGGGGCTGCTCAAGACCTCCTGGATCGCGCTCGGCATCGCGGGTCTCTTGATGCTCGTGGTGGTCGTGCCGGTCGTTGCGCGCTTCCGCACGAAGGAACGAGCGATGGAAGGCTTTCAAACCGGCGATATTCCGGAGTTCCGCAGAGCGAGCTCCGTCCCCGAGAGCGATCCGGACGACGGATGGAGCGAGGTTGCGCTCGCGACCTCAGAGGAGACCTCCGAGCCGACGACGCCCGAACCCATGGCGGAGGAGCCGATCACCGACCTATCTCGAACCCTTCCGCCGCCCGAAGGCCATGTCTCTGCGATGGACTCCCAGGCGATGCCGCCCCCCGAACAGCGATCCATGACCTTGCCGCCGTCCTCGGAGCGGGTCGCGAGTGCGCCGCCGGAGGCTCAGATCGACGCCGCGCTCCATGCCTATCTTCCGCCCGCGTCCACACCCCCGGCGGGTTATGGGGGGCCAGGGCCCGAGGTCGCGGCCTCTCGGCCGCCTTTCGCCGCTCAGCCGATGGGTGCCTTCGATTCCAGACTGCCGGTGCCCGAGCCCGACGGTGAGCTCGCCGACCCTTACGCGCACGGCTACGCGCCGGAGTACGCCAGCGAGATCCAGCCTTTTCACGATCCGCGTTATCCGGACGTCACGCGCGGCCAAGGGACGAGCCCACCTCCGCGGCCGGTCGGCGCGGGTTCGGCGGTCCCAGGTGTTCACGGAAGTGGCTTCTCGACCGCGTATCCGGCCGCGCCTCTGGCCTCCGCGGCGCCCATCACGCGCACCCCTCAGCTTCGTGCGTCCTATCCCGCGCCCGGCTTCGAAGACGTCCGGCCGTTCGACCTCGAGCACTACCGGCTCGTGTACAACGAGTTCGTGGAGAGCAAGCGCAGGCTCGGCGAGATGGTCGACAACGTGACCCTCGAAGGCTTTTCGGCCAAGCTCAGAAAGAGCGAGCAGCAGCTGATCGACAAGCACGGCTGCCGCGCGGTCCGCTTCCAGGTGCTGCTCCGGAACCGCCAAGTGTCGCTGCGTCCGCAGCTGGTTCGCTGAGGCCTCGGCGGGCAGCCCCAAGCCACTGGAATGATTTGGGGAGTGTTCAGGATAGACATCATTTGTTCAGTATGCTAACCCCGAACTCACCATGAGCTCGCGCGGCATGCTTTCCTCCCTCCAGCTTCGAGATCTAGCGATTGTCCACCGCCTCGAACTCGAGTTTGGGCCCGGCTTGAACGTGCTCACCGGAGAGACGGGCGCCGGCAAGTCCATCCTGGTTCAGGCGCTGTCCCTCCTGCTCGGGGGCCGCGGTTCCTCGGAGTGGGTCCGCGCGGGGAGCGAGGAAGCCTCGGTCGAGGGGGTGTTCGAGCTGTCGGCCCCAGTCCGAGACGCCCTCCTCGAGCGCGGCCTGCCGGCTGAGGGGCCGGAGCTGCTCGTGCGTCGCACCATCCACAAGAATGGCAAGGGGCGCGTCTTCTTGAATGGGCAGCTCGCGACGGTGACGCTGCTGCAAGAGATCATGCGCGGCACCATCGACATCTCGGGCCAGCATGAACACGTCTCCTTGTTTCGAGAAGAGCACCACCTCGATCTTCTGGATGCCTACGCAGGCACCAAGCCGCTCGCGGCCGAACTCGCCGCGCTGTACCGCGAGCAAGCGGCCTTGCTCTCGGAGCTCGAGTCCGAGCGCCGCGCCACCGAGGAGCGCGCGCGTCGCGAGGACTACCTCCGCTTTCAGCTCGAGGAGCTGCGCGAGCTCCAGCCTTCGGAGGGCGAACTCGAGGATCTCGAAGTAGAGCGTCAGCGCCTGCGGCATGCGCGTCGCTTGCAAGAGGTCTCGGGGGAGGCCGAGTGTGTGCTCTACTCGGGTGAAGACGCCATCGTCGATCGGCTCGGCCGCGTCGAACGCGACCTGCAGGAGGCGTCCGCGCTCGATGATCGCCTCAGTCCGCTCGCGGCCCGGATGGCGCTCACCCTCTCGGAGGTGGGTGAGCTCGCGCGTGAACTCGGCCGATACGCGCATGGCGTGGATCTCGATCCAGCCCGCCTCGAGCACGTCGAGGAGCGCATCGAGTCTCTGCGGCGGCTCGCCAAGAAACACGGGGGGAGCCTCGAGCGCGCGATGGCAGCGCAGAGCGAGATGGAGGCGGAGCTGCGCCTCATCGAGGAGACCGAAGAGCGTTGTCTTCGCGGCCACACCCGGCTCGGTGAGCTCGGCTCCGAACTCGAGGCTCGCGCGCAGGCGCTCTCGGCGGCGCGGCGGCGCGGGGCCGAGAAGCTCGAGAAGGCCCTGCGCCTCGAGCTCGAAGGCCTCTCCCTCACCGGCTCCAGCCTCGAGGTCAAGCTCACTCCACTTGCCGAGCTCTCTGTTCGAGGCGCCGAGCGTTCGGCCTTCCTGTTCGCGCCGAACGCGGGCGAGCCGGCGCGTCCTCTGGCCAAGACCGCTTCGGGCGGCGAGCTCTCACGGGTCCTGCTCGCGCTCAAGGTGGTGCTCGCCAGCAACGACGGCGTCTCCACCTACGTCTTCGACGAGGTCGACAGCGGGATCGGCGGCCGAGTCGCCTCGGTCCTGGGGCAGAAGCTGGAGGACGTCGCGCGGAGCAGGCAGGTCCTGTGCATCACGCATCTGCCCCAGGTCGCCGCGTACGCGGATCGGCACCTCCGGGTCAGCAAGGAGATCGAGCGGGGGCGAACCACCAGCCGCGTCGAGGTGCTGGAGCCCCAGGCGTCCATCGAGGAGCTGGCCCGGATGCTCGCCGGGTCGGAGGTGACCCCTCGGTCCATCGAGCTGGCGGGTGAGCTCCGAGCCCGCGCGATGGCGCGGAGAACCCCAGGGCGAGCCCCCAGCGGTCGGGGTCGACGCCGCCGGGCCGCCTGAGGCCATTGTGCAGTTCCCCCCGCGCAGATCTCGAAAAGTCTGGAAGTTTCATTGAAATCAGGTCGGGGGGCTGACTAATATCCGCATCGCCGGGTAGGTGTGTGGGGGAGCAAAAGCCGCTCAAGATCCTGGCCTTTGGTCAGACCGACGTGGGCATGCGTCGGGAACGAAACGAAGACAACCTCCTCGTATCCAACGAACATTTCGTCTACGTGGTCGCCGACGGCATGGGCGGCCATGCGGGCGGCCAGATGGCTTCCAAGATCGCGGTCACGACCATCGACGAGGTCATGACCGAGCAGCTCGGGAAGATCGGCCAAAACGGTCCTTACAAGGGGCCCATCGAGCAACACCCCGCGCTCATGTGCCTGCCCACCGCGGTCAAGCGGGCCTGCGCGGCCATCTTCCGGCACTCGGACGAGAACCCCGAGCTGAAGGGCATGGGAACGACGGTCACTGGCGTGACGTTCCGAGACGGATACGCGTTCTTTGGCCACGTGGGCGACAGCCGCGCCTATCTCATCCGAGACGGCCACATCGAACAGCTCTCCGAGGACCATTCCCTCGTCAACGAACAGCTCAAGGCCGGACTCATCACCGCCGAACAGGCGAAGGTCAGCCGTTTCAAGAACATCATCACACGCTCGGTGGGCTTCGAAGAGGATGTCGCGGTCGACACGATGGTCGTGCCGGCACGCGAGGGCGACATCTACGTGCTCTGCTCGGATGGCCTCGCGAACTTGGCCTCCGAGCCGGACATTCTCCAGCTCGTCAGCGACAACTTCCTCAGCCAGAGCCCCAAACAGCTGATCCAGCTTGCGAATGACCGCGGTGGCGACGACAACATCACCGTCATCGTGATCTATGTGAACGGCGTCGAGTAGGGCGCTCGGGCGCGGCGAGGCCGCACCCTACAACCGGGGTTTGTGTCATCCACCTTCTGTCGGTGTGTGGAGCGGTCTGTCGGTGCTCAGCTGGAACCGATCGGTTCCAGTTCAGGTATTCATTGTTCTTATGGATTGTTGACGACCAAGGGGTCAGCCGATAGCGTCGGTCTCGCCTTGTCCGAGGAGAAAAGTCGCTTCCTGACCATCATGGTCATCCCCGACACCGCCGGGGCAGAAGTACGTCGGCTTCGCGTGCCGAGGCTCTGGTTCAAGCTGGGGATCTCGGCGCTGCTCATCACGCTGCTCGGGTTCGTCGGTCTCGCCGGTTACGACGCATACTTGCTCGGTCAGGTTCAGGATCTCGATGAACTCCGAGACGACAACGTCCGCTTGAAGGCGCGTATCGCGCAGCTCGACGAAGAAGTGCAGACCATGGGTCGGGTCGTGGAACGAGTTCAGCAGTTTGATACTCGTCTTCGGAAGATCACCGCTTTCTCGGATCCCGATCGCAACCTCGCCATCGGTGGTCCGGTGGGCATGGATCCGGGCGAAGTGCGCGCGGCCCCACTCAGCCAGACCGGCGCGCAGCGCATGAAACAAGATCTGTTGGGCGGCAAAGCCAGCCTGCGCGAGCTCGACCTGCTCGCCGGTCGCGTCGAGTTACTGTCGGACCGCGCCCGCGGCGCCGAGTCCAGCGTGCGCGAACTCCATGTATTTCTCGAGGACCAGCACGCCGTGCTCGCCGCCACACCCAGCCTCACCCCCACGCGCGGCTGGCGGACCTCGACTTTTGGTTTTCGCATGGACCCGTATACGGGCCTTCAGCAGATGCACGCCGGCCTCGACATCTCGGCGAACATCGGCACCCGCGTCATCGCCAGCGCGCGCGGGGTGGTGTCCTGGGCCTCCACGCAGAACGCCTACGGAAACCTCGTTGCCATCGACCACGGGCATGGCCTCAGCAGCCGCTACGCGCATCTGTCGAAGATCAGCGTGAAGGTCGGAGACGAGGTCGAGCGCGGCGCCATCATCGGCGAGGTCGGCAACACCGGTCGCTCGACCGGGCCCCACCTTCACTATGAAGTTCGTCTCAACGGGATCCCGCAGGACCCTGAGCGGTTCATCCTGGACTCCTTCTAAGCGCCCGTTTGGGCTCGGACACGCAGGCTTTCAAGGGGTCCCGGGCGGGGTTTCCAAGACCACGCTTGACGAACCGGCTCGCGTGTCACTAACCGGAAAGCTCGGCTCGGATTCGACCTAGGCCGTCCCTCGCATGTTCTCCTTCCTACGCCAGATCATCCCCACCAAGAACCAGCGCGAGATCCGGAAGCTCGCCCCTCGGGTCGACGCCATCAACGCGCTCGAGGCGGGCATGAAGAAGCTCACGGACGACGAGCTTCGAGCCAAGACCGCGGAGCTGAAGCAGCGCATCGACAACGGGGCGTCCCTCGACGATCTCCTCCATGAGGCCTTCGCGGTAGTCCGCGAGGCGGGCTGGCGCACCGTCAAGATGCGCCACTTCGACGTGCAGCTCATCGGCGGCATGGTCCTCCATTCGGGCCGCATCGCCGAGATGCGGACCGGCGAGGGCAAGACCCTGGTGTCCACCTTGCCAGCGTATCTCAACGCGCTGACCGGCAAGGGCGTGCACATCGTGACCGTGAACGACTACCTCGCCAACCGAGACGCCGAGTGGATGGGCAAGATCCACCGGTTTCTCGGCCTCGAGATTGGCGTGATCGTTCACGGCTTCGGCGATGATCACAAGAAGCGTCAGTACGGCGCCGACATCACCTACGGCACGAACTCCGAGTTCGGCTTCGACTACCTGCGAGACAACATGAAGTTCTCGCTCTCGGACTACACGCAGCAGAAGGGCCTCAACTACGCGATCATCGACGAGGTCGACTCCATCCTCATCGACGAGGCCCGGACCCCCCTCATCATCTCCGGCCCCGCTGAAGAATCGACGGACCGCTACGTTCAGATCAACGAGCTCATCTCCAAGCTTCGGATCGAGCGAGATTACACGGTGGAGGAGAAGTCCAAGAGCGCGGTCTTCACGGATGAGGGTGTCGATCGCATCGAGTCGATGTTGAAGGTGGGCAACCTCTACTCGCCGGACAACTCGGACTGGCTTCACCATGTCAACAAGGCCCTCTCGGCCCACGCTTGCTACAAACGTGACGTCGACTACCTGGTGCAGGATGGCGAGGTCCTGATCATCGATGAACACACCGGTCGGACCATGGAGGGTCGCCGCTGGTCGGACGGTCTGCACCAGGCGATCGAGGCCAAGGAAGGCGTCCGTATCCAGCGCGAGAACGTGACGCTGGCGACCATCACCTACCAGAACCTCTACCGCATGTACGGCAAGCTGTCGGGCATGACGGGCACCGCCGACACCGAGGCGGAGGAGTTCTCGAAGATCTACAAGCTCGAGGTCGCCATCATCCCGACCAATCGAGCCATGGTGCGCGACGACCGCGAAGACCTGGTCTACAAGACCGAGGCCGAGAAGTTCGCCGCGGTCATCGAGGACATCAAGGAGCGGCACGGCCGCGGCCAGCCGGTGCTGGTGGGCACCAAGAGCGTCGACAAGTCGGACGTCGTGGCGCGTCTCCTCAAGAAGCACGACATCCCGCACGTGGTGCTCAACGCCAAGCTCCACCGGCGAGAAGGCGAGATCATCGCTCAGGCCGGTCAGCACGGCGCGGTGACCATCTCCACCAACATGGCCGGCCGCGGAACCGACATCTTGCTCGGCGGCAACCCAGAGTACTTGGCGCGAGATGAAGTCGCCAAGGAGGAGCTCGGAGACAGCCAAGACCCCGAGCGGCAGCAGGAGATCCTCGCCGAGTTCCGCTGGCTCACCGGCTCCCCTGAGTCGATCCCCGTCGAGACCGTGACCGTCGACTACACGGACCGCATCTTCCGCCAGAAGGCGGCGGCGGGTCTTCTGAACAAGGGAGAGCTCGAGGGCCTCTCTGTGGGAGAGGTCAAGGAGCTCTGCCGGCGAGAAGCGAGGGAGCGCGTGATCGGGCTCGCGGAGCGTTATGGTCGCCACCTCGCGGTGTACACGGCGGAGTGCAACGAGGCGAAGAAGAAGGTGCTCGAGGCGGGCGGGCTCCACGTCCTCGGCACCGAGCGTCACGAATCTCGGCGCATCGACAACCAGCTCCGCGGTCGCGCCGGCCGCCAGGGTGACCCGGGCTGCTCGCAGTTCTATCTGTCGCTCGAAGACGACCTCATGCGCATGTTCGGCGGCGACAAGCTGGTGAACATGATGGACCGCCTCGGTATGGAGGACGGCGTACCCATCGAGGCCAAGATGGTCAGCAAGTCCATCGAGAACGCTCAACGGCGCGTCGAAGGTCACAACTTCGATATCCGAAAGAACCTCATCGAGTACGACGACGTGATGAATCAGCAGCGCAAGACCATCTATGGCTTGCGGCGCAAGGTGCTGGGGGTCGAGCCGATGGACGAGGATGTGCTCGACCTCCTCGACAGAGTGGTCGTGCGTATGGTGGCTCGCACCTGCGGGCGAAAGCTCTCGCCGGATGAGTGGAGCCTCGACGGGCTCCGCGACCTCGCGCGCGGGGTCTTTGGGGCCCCGCTGGCGGATCTCGGGAACGACTCCATGATGCGCGGTCTTCGTCAGGAGGACATCGAACTCGCAATCTTCGAGGCGGCCGAGAAGCTCTGGCACAAGAAGTGTGCGGCTTGGGGCTCGGACTTCGCAGTGGTGGGGGAGGGGCTCGTGCCCAAGACCGAGCTGCCGGTGACCGCGAAGGTGACCGAGCCGGTCCATCGTTTTCTCCTTCGGCGCGTGTATCTTTCGGAGATCGATCTCCACTGGCGCGAGCACCTCACGCAGATGGATCAGCTAAAGGATGGCATCCACCTCCGTGGCTACGGGCAGCGCGATCCCAAGATCGAGTACAAGCGCGAAGGCTTCAACCTCTTCGAGTCGACCCTCGCCGAGGTCGACTTCAACGTCATCGAGAAGATGTTTCACGTCGAGATCCGTTCCACTGAGGAGATCCAGCGCGAGACGCAGCGACAGCGCGAACGAGCCGAGGCCATCGAACGAGCCGCCCGCTTGTCCGTGGATCGTCAGTCGGCTGGCGGAGACTCTCTGCCCACCGACACCCCCGGCGCCACGGCGCCCAAGCCGAGCGCGAAGCGCCGCCCGGGCCGCAACGACGTCTGCTGGTGCGGCAGCGGCAAGAAGTACAAGAAGTGCCACCTCCGAGAGGACGAGGAGGCGGACGTCATCGGCAAGCAGCTCGATGGGCCCGTCGAGGGTCGCGCCGGTTAGGGATACTCCCGGCCGGGTGCGACGCTCCCAATCGCGCTCCCCTCGTAGACTTTCTTTGCTAGCGCCGCGAATGTGCGACACTTCTGCCGCTTTCGGCCGATAATCAGCCCACGGAGGGGTGTCTTCGCCGCGCCTCAGCGAGGGCGGAGTTGCACCTCGACTTGCGTAGATAAGAGCTGAATGAGAAAGGTACTTTTCCACCCTTTTTCGGAGTCTGAATGAGCCGCATTCGACAAGAACCCGCGTCCCCAGGAGCGATGAACCCTCCGAGCCCGAACCTCGGTTCGGCGATTGAGCGCCTGAGCGCCTCCAAGAGCCTGCAGGAGATCGGCGCCCGCCTCCAGGAAGTCTCCGCGCTCCTGCCCAAAGAAGCGCAGGTGGGGCCGGTCACTCAGGCCGTTCAGGCGGCGAGTCGAAACGAGCCCTCGGGCCTCCGTCCGCTCGCTTTCGGCCTCGATGAAGGGAAGAACGTCTCGCTCTTTCTCGGCAGTGCCACTCCGGAGAGCGCTCGCCGACGCGCTGAGGAGGAGGCTGCGCGTCAGCCGGGCGCTCGCATCGCGCCCCATCACTTCCAGATCTTCTCGACCGGAGATCCCTTCGTCTTTCTCGGGGTGCCCAAGAACAAGGCCACCGGGGAGAAGGCGCTGCCCGAGAACGTCGCCAAGCGCACCGTCGTCGTCGTCCAGGGGGACGTCCAGGACGGGGAGAACGAGAGCGCCAAGTTCGATCGGGCGACCCTCGTCGCCGAGGCCCTGCAGATCGCGACGGCGGCGCGTGAGAACGACGCCAAACGAGTTGTGCTCGTCTTGCCGGCCAGCTTGGACGCTTCGCGGCATCCCGAAGACCGGCTGGCCAAGTTGGTCGGACGGCTCCTTTCGGACCCAGCCCTCGGCGTCGATGAGGTCCACTTCCGCGAGGCCCTCGATACACCGCCTGCAGCGCTCCGATTGCAGAGCGGCCTGCGGCCGGGGTTGGTGCCGCTGGGTCCCAAGCTCGAAGGCGCCACCGCTGCGTTGCAGCTCTTGCACGCGGCGACGGACCTGCCCTCCGTGCAGCGCGCGATCGCGCGCTTGGGCGTCGAACTCTCCGCGCTGTCCGCCTTTGAGCACGACGCGAGAGTGATCGCACGCGAGGTCGTCCGTACGCTGACCGACAAGGTCACGAAGCTGATACCGGGGCTCCCTTCGGGGGCCGCCGGGCAGATCGGAGACAAGACGGTCGTCTTCAGCGGGCAGTCCAATCCAGCGTTGGCCAAGGACGTCGCGGCCACGCTCAAAGCGGAGCTCGGCTCGAGCTACGTCGACTTCCACGGCGGGGTCCCGTACCCCTCGCTCGTGACCAAGGTCAAAGACCGACCCGTGGTCGTGGTCCAGACTTCGCGCGAGGATCCAGGCAAGGCCCAAGACGCACGCAACTCCTCGATGGGTCTGCTCGTGGAGGCCTTGCTGCTTTGTGATGCCGCCAAGGAGGCCGGCGCAAAGGACGTGAGCCTCGTGCTCCCCTACATGCCCAGCGCGCGGAGCGACAAGAAAGACCAGGACGGAGTCGGGACCTACGCGAAGCTGGTCGCCCGCTGGATCGATGCGGTCGGGGTGAACTCGGTGGTGCTGGTCGAGCCCCACGATCCGCACGTCCCGTACTTCTTCGGGACCCGCAACATCCGCGTCGTCTCGGGGGCGACGGTGCTCGCCAAACACATCATCGAGACCACCGGTTCGGAGAACCTCGTGCTCGTGCGCCCGGACGCGGGCGCGCAGAAGCGCACCAAAGGCCTGGCGGATGCACTCGATCTACCGATCGTGGACGGCGAGAAGAGCAGGGCGGGCAACGACGAGAAGGCCTCGGTCGACGCGCTCGGGAGCAAGAGCGACGTCGACGGCAAACGCTGCCTGGTGATCGACGATGAGATCGCCACCGGCGGCACGATGCGCCAGGTCTGTGAACGCTTGAAGGGGATGGGCGCAGCCGAGGTCATCGTGGCGGTCTCCCACGCCAACATGCCGGACACCCTGGAGGCGCGACATGAGTCCATGCGCCAGCTTCGGGCCTCGGGCGCGGACAAGCTCTATCTCCTCGACACGCAGCCGGTGGGCGCACTGCCCGCCGACCTGCAGTCCTTTGTCACCGTCGTCTCAGCCGCGGAGGCCATCTCCGACCGGATCTTCTGAGGACGAGTGCGATGAAGCTGAATCGCAAAGAGATCTACCGTGTCTTCAGCGATGAGGACCCCACCGCACTCATCGGACTCGATGCGCGCGTGGAAGACGGTCACCTCACCTGGTTCGACAGCAATCGCGACCGGGGGCATCGGCTCTCTGGCGCGCGCGAAGAACCCGGCGCACTCATCTTCGAGACGGAGACCGGCTTCACGTACCGGTTTGTTCCCCTCACCAAGGAACTCTACGACCGCGACGTGCGCGCGAGGGTCGAGCTCTCGCCGGAGTTCGAGTCGACCGACGCGATCCGACGTTTCTACTTCACGGAGTTCCTCGGGGACGCGCCGGAGGAGACCGAAGCAAGCGCCCAGGACAGGGAGCGGTCGTAGGTCGTGAAGATCCAGACCAAGATCCCGTCCGGCCGCGCCGAGATCGAGCGTTTGCAGACCGGCCCGCGTTCGCCCTCCGGGGAGCCTTCGCTCCCCGATCTCGCCGCGCCGACGCAGATTGCGCCCGTTGGCTCTGGAATGTCCCCCAGAGATCTAGCGAAGCTCGTCTCGACCAAGTCCGCGCTCGCCGGGCGCTACGCCGCGCTCGGGCTGCCCAGGCTGGCGCAGCGCCGCCTCTTTGAGGCGGAGAGCGCTTGGGGGCGGCTTGCGGAGGTGGTGCACGAGACCGCCCAGGGACCGCACATGGGCCTCACCGCCAAGGGGCTAAAACCGGCGAAGGAAGAAGCTCGAAAGAACCTCGATGCGGCCCGCGAAGCCATTCAGACCGCCCGCGCTCAGCCGCCTGCTCCTCTGGGCCCGCCCTCATGGAAGAAGACCGTGCTGCTGTTTGGCTCCTCGGTGAATCCGCCGACCGGTCTTTCGGGCCACGGCGGCATCGTGGCTTGGGGCGCGAAGCATCAGGTCGACATCGCCAACGACAAGACCCCCGAGGCCGCCCGCGAGCAAGTGCCCGTCGATGAAGTGTGGGTGCTTCCCGTCTACCGGCACCTCTTCGCCTCGAAGTCCAACCTGCTGCCCTTTCCGCAGCGCTTTCAGATGGCGGAGCTGGCGTTCTCGGATCTGCCGGGGCTCGAAGGACGCATCAAGGTGAAGGACACCGAACGCGAGTTGGTCGAGCAGGCCGTCGCCCGCGCCCAGGCCAAGGGGCAGCCGCTCGAACAGGTGAGGGTCGGCACCATCGACATCATCCGGCATCTAGAGGCCCAACACCCGGAGACCAAGTTCGTGCTCGCGCTCGGCGCCGACACCTATCAAGACCTCCTCGAGGGCAAGTGGAAGGAAGGCGACAAACTCATGGCGGGGACCGAGATCGTGGTGGTGCCGCGGGTTGGCGTATCGTCCGTCACCGGTCTCACCGAGGACGCCCCGAGGCTCGGAGAGGTGAGCTCCACGACCATTCGCGCTTCCGCCGACCTCGACTACCTTTCGAACCCGGACATCCTGCACCCCAAGGTGCTGGAGTTCATGCGCGCGAACCATCTATACGGCTTTGCGAAAGAGACCTGATCATGGCGAAGAAGATCCAACCCCAAGCCCCCGGCCTTCTGCAGCAGCCGCCCCTCGCGAAAGACACCGCGGTTCAGGGGGCGGTGGTCCAGAGCGCAAAGCCGGTCCAAGCGGCCAACGAGCACTTCGCCGGTCGGCTCCTCGACGCCGCGCAGGCTCGCGACCTCAATGCCGTCAAGCACTTGGTCACGAGCTGGACGCAGGCCCAGTCGAGCTACGAGGCTCTTTCGGACGGCCTACTCGCCCTGTCGAACTTCCTGAGGGTCTTCGGGTCGGGAGAGTCCGATCCAAAGCTCTATGCCAACCTGCTCGCGCTCGAACCCCCAAAGGCCGGGACCCTGTTCGATCCCGCGACCCTGGAGCTCGCTGGTCCCAAGATGGCTCAGACCGGGAAGCTCCTCAAGGTGGTGGAGATGATCGCGGCGGCGGTGGGCAAGGGTCTCCTCGACAAGTCCATCGACGTCAATGCCGGCGACAACTTGGCTTTGAAGAACATCCTGATCGCGAGCAACCTAGGGCTCGCCACCGATGCGCTCAAGGTCAAGATGGCCGGCTGGAACAAGCTGACCAAGCAGCTCGACCAAGCGACGGTCTCTTTCGAACTCGGGATTCGCAAGCTCCCAAAAGGCACGAACACGAACTTCTGGGTCGTGGGCGGCGTCAGTAAGGCCGTCGACTGGGTGAAGAGCCTCCGGGTCTCTCCGAGCGCGGTGGAGTGGATGAAGAACGACCCGCTCTTCAGCGGCTACCCGAAGGCGTTCTTCGAGTACTTCACCGCGCCCACCGACGGCGCCGGGGAGCGAATCCAAGGAGGTCTCTCGCAGTTCGAAAAAGACATCCGCTCGGTCAAGATCGACGCGCTCCCGGACGGGGAGGTCTACGCCGGTGGGCCCATCATGCGAGTCTCCGGGCCGCCTGCGGCGGTCGAGTTCCTCGAGACCAACCTCATGCGCCTGGTGACCTCTTGGACCACGGTCGCAACCGCAGCCGCGCAGATGACGCTCGGCGCTGACGGCAAACCGGTCGCGTACTTCGGCCCGCGGAGAGCACCCGGTGGCGACGACTCCACGCTCGCCATCTCGAATGCGGCCGCGCTCGGCGGCATGACCGTCAGCTCCGATCTGCTCGGGGGCTTCTTGGGCAATCCGATGACAGGCACCATGGAGCACAGCATCATGTTGATGCTCAAGACGGTGCTCAAGCACGACCCGCCTCGGTCCTTCTCGGCCGCTGAACGCAAGGACGCCTCGGAGCTGCTGAGCGCCACTCTGCGTGCGGCGACGCCCGGTGCGGACGAGAAGCAGATTGACGAGAAGGTGAAGGGCCTGCTCGAGGACGTCCTCGCGGAGGCCTACATCTTCCAGGAGTACTCGATGAAGTACGACCGCGCGAAGTCGGTCGCGCTCGTCGACACCACCGACCCGAACGTGGGCGTGGCCGCGGCCATGCTCGCCCAAAAATGGGCGTGGGCGGCGGGTGGCAAGACACAGGAGAACAACCTGTTTGCGGTGCGTCTAGACAGCGGCAACCTGCTCGCGCAGGGGCTTCAGTTCTCTCGGGTCCTAAAAGAGCAGGGCATGCAGCACATCAACGTGATGGCCACCGACGGGCTGCTCCCCGAGACGGTTCGCTTCTTCGAGAAGGTGGAGGACCACCTGCACGCTGCTGCCGGCCAGCCGTTGCCCGAGAGCTTCCGAGCGCTCATCCAAGGGGCGCCGGCCAGCGTGGCGGAGGATGAAGCGGAGCGGAAGGAGATCCTGGTCCAAGCCGAGCAGCTGAGTCAGTCCGGCGGTCTCGATGCTTCACGGCCGCTCTTCAAGGGCTACGGCGCGGGCGAGAAGATCGCAGACTCTGTGAGTACCGTCGGTCGGCCCGGCATCGTGTACAAAGCCTCCCAGCTCACGTTCCCGGGGGCCGACGGAAACCCGCTCACGGTCAACATGGGCAAGATCCCGACGCCCGACAAGGCGACGGGACCGAACCGAGAGCTGGTCGGTCTCATGGCGCCCGACGGGAAGCGCTTCGTCGAGTACGCCATCATCAGCCCGGAAGAGCTCAAGGACCTCGGATCGGGCTGGCAGCGCCTCATGCGCACCGTCTTCGAGGATGGTCAGAGCAAGGTGAACACCTCCCACAAAGCGGGGATCGAGCATGGTGCGCAGAGACGTGCCCAGCTCCCCGAAGGTGTGGCGGACGGAGCTGCGGTTCGCGTAGGCATGAGCCAGGGCTACAAGGACGCCTGGGCGGCGGTGGTGCGAGACTCGGATCCCACGCGCGAAGCGGAGTTCAGGGCGTACTTCGACAGCATGTGGCCCACCGTCTCCGTGACCGGCTGAGTTCACCAAAAGACCCACCGGGCCGCCCGTTCGTTGACACTGCTCAGGGTCGGTCGGCATGATTCCGGAGGGAAAATGCGCGAGCCCGCAAGGGGTCGTGCGTAGAGAAGTCGCGGTGTCATCAACCGATAAGAATCCGTCCGGGTCCAGCCTGCCTCCCGACCCCATGATCGGTCGGACTTTTGCCGGCAAGTACAAGATCCAGAAGAAGCTGGGCGAGGGCGGAATGGGCTCCGTGTACTCGGCCAACCAGGAGCCCATCGATCGTCTCGTGGCGATCAAGGTGCTGCTCGGCCGGCTCGCCGAGGACGATGTCGCGGTCAAACGCTTCGAGCAGGAGGCCCGCGCGGTCTCCAAGATGCAGCACCCCAACACCGTCACCATCTACGACTACGGCAAGTCCGAGGACGGTCGCCTCTACATCGTGATGGAGCACCTGAAGGGGCGCACCCTCTCAGACCTTCTCCGAAAAGAGGGCAACCTCGATGCCTTGCGTGCGATTCGGTTGGTTCGCCAGGTGTGCGCCTCGCTCCACGACGCCCACGCGGCCGGCATCATTCACCGGGACCTCAAGCCGGATAACATCTTTCTGACCGAGGTCGGGGCCGACAAAGAGTGGGTGAAGGTTCTCGACTTCGGCGTCGCGAAGCTCGCCAACGAGAACGCGGCCACGCTCACTCAGACCGGGATGATCTTCGGAACGCCGAAGTACATGTCACCGGAGCAAGCAGAGGGGCGTCAGCTCGACTACCGAGCCGACATCTACGCGCTCGGCGTCGTGATGTTCGAGATCCTCGTCGGACGTCCGCCATTCCTCGCGGACACGCCGGTGGCGCTCCTGCTCAAGCACATCCAATCGCCGATACCGCCCTTCAAGCAGATGCGCCCGGACCTCGAGATCCCGGCCGAGCTCGAGGCGGTGGTGCACAAGATGCTCGCGAAGCTGCCCGAGGACCGTCACGCCGACGTCACCGTGCTCGCCAACGAGCTCGACCGCGTTCTCGCCGGGGCCTTCGCCGGCGCCACCGCGTCCGTCTCGGTCAACAACACGCCCGGGCGCCTGGCCGACCGGCCGACGCCCACCGAGGTGGTTCCGGTGGGCGGAGATCCTGCGACCGGCGGGCCTCTTCCCCCTCACGCGGTGCCTTCGGGTCTGTCGCTCGGCGTAAGTCCGGGCAGCGGGGCGGGGGATGCGCAACGAACACGTCCCTCGAGCTTCGTGCAGGAGTTCGCGACGGAACAAGGCACTCCGATCTCGAGGCTCCCGACCGAGCCGGCGCCCCCCGACCTCTCGGCCGAGCTGTCCTTCGGCAGCAGCACCACCCCCGGCGGGATCACACGTCCGGTCGTGGGGCCAGGTCCCCACGTCGACACCCTCGGCAGCATGGAGGCGCTTCCCAGGCCCAAGCAGAGCCCTTGGCTGCTCATCGGTGGGGTGAGCTCCCTCGTGGCCGCGGCTGGGCTGGTCGCGGCGATCGCGCTCTCCGACCGCGGGGTGCAGAGCTCGCCCTTGCCGGTCGTGGAGCCCATCGCGGCTCCAGATCCCAGCCCGGTGACCGCACGCGAGCCGGAGCCGGAGCCGGAAGTGAAGCCTCCGGAGCCGGAGCCCGATCGTCCTACGGCCACTCGTCCTACGCCCGCTCGTCCCACGCCAGTGGAACGACCCGTGGTCGCGCGTCCCGCGCCCGAGCCCGCAAAACCCAAGCCCGCGGAGCGGGTGACGATGCGTTTCGAGTCGAGCCCGCCGGGCGCCATCGTCGAGCTCGCGGAGCAGCAGGTGGGCATCACGCCCTTCGTGCGAGAGTTCGCCAAAGGGGACGACATCGTGCTCTTCGTCTTCAAGAAGGACGGCTTCGTGGAAGCGCGAGAGTCGGCCACACTCGCGCGTGACCGCAGCTTCAAACCCAAGCTCGAGAAGCGCGCGGTGGCGGCCCGTCCAGAGCCCGCGCCGGTTACGCCCAAGCCCGTCCCCGCGAAGGAGAAGGCGAAGCCAGATCCTTCCGTCTTGAACGATCGCGTCGATGACCTGAAGGATATCTATTAGAGAAGGGTCAGGGACCGGCGACGCTCTCGAGGATGCCCTCGTCGTCGGAGCCCGGAATGCCGACGCAACGGAAGCCTACGCCGCGATTCACGAACTCGAGGCCGGTGGTGTAGACCGTGCGGACGTAGGGGCCGATGCCGACGTGGCCTCGCCCGTTCACCGCCGCATCATGTTCGATGCCGGAGCCAGAGCTAGAGGGTAGGGCGCCGTTCTCGAGGGCGAGCGAGGGGGGAATGATGCAGACCGGGAGGTCTTCGCGGAACGTCCCGTTGTCGAGCATGCGGCGGCCATACACGCAGGTATATGGGTTCTGGGGGTCTGGGCCCGGGGGACACTCGGTGGGCCAATCGTTGAACGAGGTGCTGGTGGACACCGGCGCGATGCAGAACCACGGAAGCTCTCTGGCCGCCTCCGGGCGGTTGATGGCCACGAGGTCTCGCGACCACTCTCGCACGTTCCCGGTGAGATCGAAGATGCCTTCGAGCCGATCGTTCGCGGCAGCACCCACCGGCGGGGTGGAGTCGAGCGCCATCGGGTTGGCCTGGCTTCCGCAGCCGTCGAGCACCGCCTCGACACACGCATTGCCCGGGGCGCCGTTGTCGCGCGAGAACTCGAGCACCTTCTCGGGCGTGTCCGCGCCTGCGGTGCGATACATCATCTGCTCGAAACCGGACGGAAGACGCAGGCCGACGAACTGGCAGTAGCGCGCCGCGTGGTCCTGCGTGAGACCCACGACCGGGCAGTTCCAGAAGGAGTCGTCCGTCGCGCTGCAGACGCGCTCTCGCTCCACGTCGCTCGGATCGGGGTCGGTGCAGAAGCCGGAGTCTACACACAGTTGATACTGATCGTTCGACACCGTGAACTGGTCCACCTGAAGCGTCCCGGGCGCGACGCGGACGTAGCAGTTGTGGAAAGTTCGGCTCGCGGTCGAAAACAGCGCGGCCTCGGCGCCGGTTTTTCCGAAGAAGGTGGTGAGGGCGGCGGTGGCCACCGTGCCGGTGGTGGTGCTCGGACCGGCCCAGGCGCAGATGCCGCCGGGGCCGGCGCTCTGGTCGGCCACGTAGATGCGTTGACCGTAGTCGATCTCGGCTTGGGCCGCGGGGGCCGGTGGCGTCTTGTCGCTCACGCAGGCCGCACCCACGAGCAGAGTGATAAAGAGTGCTCGAAGCTTCAGCATGGAGATGACCTCAGAAGCGACCAGAGAGGCCGACGGAGGGGCCTTCTGGCCCCGGGAAGAAGGAGATGTTGTCGAAATGGACCACGGGAGCGTCGTCGCCGTCGAGGCCGGATGTGATGACCTGAGTTTTGTCCTCGGCGCGCACCCACTTGTAGATGAAGAAGCCGAGCCCCGCCGCCACGAATACGCTGCCGCCGATGAGCGAGCCCACCTGGATGGCGCTCAGAGTGTCGATGGTGCCGTTGTCGGTGGTGTAGCCGGCCTCGCCGGTCCAAAACACCGGTGTCTCCACGCCCCCGCCCCACTGGACCTCGTCGATGGAGGGACCGAGCTGCGAGTAGAGATCTCGGCGCAGAAACAACTTCTGGTAGAGGAAAGGGCCCGCGATGCCGAGGCTTCCGCCGATGATGCCCACGATCATGAGGTTGCGGCCCCAGGCGGAGAGGGTGTCGTCCGAGATGGGCGGGCTGTACTCCTCGAGCACGATGTCGATGGGGTTGGCGACGCCTGCGGTCACCATGAACTCGCGGCTGTAGCGCGGATAACCGCGCGCCTCGATCTGAAGCTGGTGCTTCCCGGCGCCGAGGACCTTCTCTTGATCGTAGGGCGAGAGACCGACGATGGCGCCGTCCACGAAGATGCGCGCGCCGTCGACGTTGATCTTGATGGTGACGGTGCCGGAGTTCTCGATCTTCTTGAGCGAGAACTCGAGGGCCAGCGGCTTGTCGTCAGGCATGACGAAGTCCCGCTCGATGGGCTCGAATCCGTTCTTGTCGATGAACAGCTTGCGCGGACCGGGCTGGATCTTGAAGCGGCTGTTGGTCTGGCCGAGCAGACCCGTGTTGCGGTCATCGAGGTAGATGTCCGCCCCCGGGGGGTCAGAGGAGATCGAGATCTCCTGGTACCGCTCTCGGATCGACTTCTGGAGACGGCGCACGATCTCTTCGACGTCGTTGCGGTCCGGCGCGTTGGGGGCGGCCTCGAGATACTGCTGATAGTAGTCGATGGCCTCTTCGTAGCGCGCCATTCGCTCGTAGCTCTTGGCGATGTTGAACAGCGGACCGGGGGTGGCCTTCAAGTCATACGCGGCCTTGAACTCGGTGATGGCGCCCTCGTAGTCGCCGGCGGTGTACGCCTTTCGTCCGGCGTCGACGCGCGCCTTGTAGGGGTCGTCGCCCCCGGTGGCGCCGGTCTTCGTCTTGAGGAATTCGAGTTTGTCGAGCGCTTCCGTGCGCGCGCGTGGATCGTCCGTCTCTTTCACGAACTGCTCGTAGGCTTCAATCGCCTCGTTCCACTGAGAGAGTTGCTCGCGACACCGCGCGATGTTGTAGAGGATGCCGGCGGTCGGCTTCAGCTTATAGGCCTTCTTGAACTCGAGCAGCGCCTCGACGAACTTGCCATCGGTGTACAACTGCTTGGCGGCGTTGAAGGCCTCGACCGCTTTGGCCTCCGCTTCGGGGTCGCTCGCGGGCGGCGTCTCACCACCCTCGGGAGGCGTGGCCTCTTCGACCGGCGGAGTCGCCTCGACCGGAGGGGTCTCGGTCTGGGCCTCCGCAAACCGTGCTGTGCTGGCCAGGAGGAGCAGGATCCCGAGGGCGGGAAGCCTCGGGCTCCACAGGTGCTTTCGCATATGCGCGGCACCCTCCCACGGAATGATAGGTATTTCAACGAGTTCAGGGGAAAACCGCGCAGGACCTTCGCCCGCTTCGGACCCCGCCGGGCGCGCGTTCTGGTTGCGAATCCGCCGGGGGGCGTGATAGCCAAGCCAGTTCTCAGTCCACATACACACGCCGCGGGCTGCGCCGGGTTCCTTGGTCTCACGCCGGGGTTTGCGCAACAAAGAAGTCACGCGGCGGAGGTCACAAACCCGAGGAGATTCGCGATGTCCACCGTCACCATGAAACAGATGCTCGAGGCCGGCGTTCACTTCGGCCACCAGACCAAGCGCTGGAATCCAAAGATGAAGCCATACATCTTTGGTGCTCGAAACGGCATCTACATCATCGACCTGCAGCAGACCGTCACCTATTGGCGCAGAGCCTATGATTTCGTTCGAGATCTGACCGCGCGCGGCGAGAAGGTCCTCTTCGTGGGCACCAAGAAGCAGGCCCAGGAAGTGATCGCCGAGGAGGCGAGCCGCGCCGGGCAGTATTACGTGAACAACCGCTGGCTCGGCGGCACGCTCACCAACTTCAAGACCGTGAAGGCGTCGATTGAGCGCTTGCGCGCCATCGAGAAGATGTCCACGGACGGCACCTTCGAGAAGCTGCTCAAGAAAGAGGTCGTGCAGAAAGAGAAGGAGCGCGAGAAGCTCGAGCGCTCGCTCGGCGGCATCAAGGACATGTCGAAGCTCCCCGGATGCCTCTTTGTGATCGATCCCAAGAAGGAGCACATCGGGGTCTCCGAGGCGAACCGCCTTCAGATCCCGGTGGTGTCCATCGTGGACACCAACTGCGACCCAGACATGATCGACTACGTCATCCCGGGCAACGACGACGCCATCCGCTCCATCAAGCTCTTCACCGCCAACATGGCGGAGGCCGCCATCGAGGGCACCGCGATCTGGCAGGAGACCCGCGGTCCCCAGGACTCCGAGAAGGAGACCGAGAGCCGACCCTCGCAGGCCCCGGAAGCCGAAGGCGGCCCCGCCGTCGAGGTCGTCAGCCGCAAGCTGATGGACGCAGCCCCGGAAGACGAAGTGAGCGCGGACGCGGTCTGAGCTGACGAAAGACGAAGGAAGAGGAACAAGTTTATGACCCAAATCTCAGCCAAGCTCGTCAAGGAGCTGCGCGATCTGACCGGCGTTGGAATGATGGACTGCAAGCAAGCCCTGGAGGAGAACTCCGGCGACATCGAGAAGTCGGTGGAGTGGCTCCGCAAGAAGGGCCTCTCGAAGGGCGCCAAGAAGGCCGGGCGCATCGCGGCCGAGGGCTCCGTGGCCAGCTACATCCACATGGGGGGCAAGATCGGCGTGCTCTGCGAGGTGAACTGCGAGTCCGACTTCGTCGGCAAGAGCGACGCCTTCAAAGAGTTCGTCCACGAGATCTGTCTGCAGATCGCGGCTTCCAAGCCCGAGTATGTTCGCCGCGAAGAAGTCCCCGAGTCTCGCCTGATGAAGGAGAAGGGCCTCTTCGAGGAAGAGGTCCGAGCGTCCGGCAAGCCGGCCGCGGTGGTCGATAAGATCGTTCAGGGTAAGCTCGATAAGTGGTTCCAGGAGATCTGCCTCCTCGAGCAGCCCTGGGTGAAAGAGCCCAAGCAGACCATCGAGTCCATCCGGCTCGGCGTCGTGCAGAAGACCGGCGAGAACGTTCAGATTCGTCGCTTCGTGCGGTTCGAGCTCGGCGAAGGCATCGAGAAGAAGTCCGAGAACTTGGCGGAAGAGATCGCCAAGATGGCGGCCGCGGTCGGCGGCGGCGCCGCGAACTGACCTCACCTCCGTTGTTTGGATCGGCCCCGCTGGCGTGCTACGAGCACTCCAACATGAGCCGTATCAGCTTCGGACCCTTCTCCATCGACGCTTCCTCGGATTGGACCTTGTCCACGCTCATTCTGAGCGGACCGGCCGACGATGGCGGCGGTCCATCAGGCATGCTCAGTACCAAGGCGGTTCGCGCCTTCCAGCAGACGCTCGTCGCTACGATGGAGCAGGTGGCGGCGAACGACACCCCCGAGAAGTACGTCGAGCGTCAGATCAAGGGCCTCAAAGAGGCCGGCGTGAGCCGAACCGAGGCCAAGAAGCCGGAGCGGGTGAAGCTCGGCAGCGGCGAAGGGCTCATCCTCGAGCAGATCGTCATCGGGCCCACGGGTGAGCGCGTGCGCCAGATGCAGCTCGTCTCGATCAAGGATGGCGTCGCCTTCGTGCTGATCGCGTCACACCTCGATGGGGCGGCGTTCGACAAGGCGCGAGCGAGCTTCGAGAAGATCCTTCTCAGCTTTCAGTGATCCGAGCATCTCTGCGAGCGCGCTGACTTGCTCGCTTCACGCCCGCTGCGGCATGAGGCCGGCTCTGGCCGCGACGAGCTCCGCGAGCGCTGCTGCGTCCTTCAAGAAGCTCGAGAGCACAAAACCGCCGCTCTTGGTGGTCACGTACCACCCGCCGAGGGGCAGCTTGGAGAGTTCGACCTTCACGATCTCGTCCCAGTCGACGTGCATGAACTCGGTGGCACCTCGGTAGGTGAGCCCGTACTCGTGCACGGTGAAGCTCATACTGAAGTAGTAGGCGACGAAGACCAGGAAGAAGAGGAGGAAGAACGCGATGCCTCCATACGCCCGGGCCGGCGCGTCGACCGCCACCGCGGTGGCGAGCACGCCCAACCATATGGCCAGAGCGACGAGCACCGCCGCCCGAATCGCCACCGAGGCGCGAAACTCCTGGATGATGTGTCGTGCCACGGTCCTTCATCCTTTATCGGGGGATGAGCTTTCCTCGGTCAAACCTCGGGGAATCATGGAGCCTCGCGCTCCTTCTGTGCGTGGCTGTAGGCTCGACTCCGCCTGGCTCCAGGGGACTAGAATAACGAGTCCGATCCGGGCGCGTCGGCCCCCAGGTGGGTATGTTTCGACATACTCGGTGGCGGGCGGGAAGGCCGGTTCGGGGGAGTCTGTTTGTGGCCCGGTCCTCGCAGGGGCCCAGGGGAGATGTGGTTCACAGTGGAAGAGACCGCGATCAAGTTGAAGGCTTCATCCCCCGAGCCCAGCGAGGTTCGAACCCTGGCGATCGAAGCCACGGTGCGTCGCGTGGGCGAAGTGCTGCGCGGGAAAGAGGAGGTCGTACGACTCGCCCTCGTGGGTTTTCTCGCGCGCGGGCACCTGCTGTTGGAAGACGTCCCCGGCGTGGGCAAGACGACCCTGGCTCGAGCGCTGGCGCGTTCCGTCGGGGGCACCTTCCACCGCATTCAGCTCACCTCGGATCTGCTCCCCGCCGACATCCTTGGCGGGCAGGTCGTGGACCGAGTGAGTGGAGAGCTTCGTTTTCGACGAGGCCCGATCTTCGCCAACGTAGTGCTCGCCGACGAGCTCAATCGCGCGACACCGCGCACGCAATCCGGACTGCTCGAGGCGATGGCCGAGCGCTCCATTTCGATTGATGGGGTGACCCACGCACTGCCCGAGCCCTTCCTTGTGATCGCCACTCAGAACCCGACTGAGCATCACGGCGTCTATCCGCTTCCGGAGTCGCAACTCGATCGCTTCCTGCTCCGAACCAGCATCGGCTACCCCGAAGAAGAGGTTGAGCGAGCGCTGCTCATCGGCAGCGGTTCTTCGACCGAGGTCGAGGCTCTTCGCCCCACGCTGACCCCGGAGTCGCTGATTCAGCTCCAGGCTGCGGTGGACGAGATCAAGCTCTCCGAGGACGTCGCGATCTATCTACAAGCCATCGTGCGACAGACCCGTGAGGCCAAGGAACTCGAGACCGGGGTCTCGACCCGCGGTCTGCTCGCCTACGCGAAGGCGGTTCGCGCGCGGGCGGTGACCTACGGCCGCTCGTTTGCCACGCCCGACGACGTGCGTGCGCTGGCGGTGCCCGTACTCGCGCACCGAGTGGTGCTGAGAGGGGCGCGGGTGGTTGGCCGCCTCGAGGCCGACGCGCTCATCGAGGAACTCTGCGACCAGGTATCCGTTCCGGTCTGAGAGGGAGTCCTCGATGAGCGAGACGAGCGAGTTGGTCCTCGACGAGACGAGTCGAGATCGCTTCGGGCTGCCGACCACCGGAGTTCGGGAGCGTCTTCGAAAGCTTCGTGTTCGTTTCCATCCTCCTCGCCGGCTCTATCCCACGCGTGCCGGCATCTTCACGCTCGGCACCCCCATCATCCTCGGGGTGGCGGCGGTGAACGCAGGAAACAACCTCCTCTTCATCCTGCTCGCGCTCTCCTTGGTGCTGATTCTCCTCTCCGGGTTCCTGTCCGAGCGAAACCTCGTGGGCCTCAGCGTGAGGGTCGAGAGCGCGGGGCGCGTGTTTGCGGGCGAGCCAGCCCGAGTGGTGATTCATCTCAAGCAGCCCTCGGCGCAGATGCGTCCTCGTTTTGGGATTCGACTGGCAGAGGCCCGCAGGAAAAAGTGGCCGCGGCAGGGAACGCCGCTCGACGAGACGGTGGGGGTGCTGGATCGCGCGGAGCAGCGGAGCATCGGTCACCGCACTTTTCCGCGCCGTGGACTCAAGCGCTTTCGAACCCTCGAGCTCTCGACGCACTATCCGTTCGGTCTCTTCCGCAAGGTGCGCGATGTGGATGCGGACGCCGCGCTCGTGGTCTGGCCGCGGCCGGTCGCGGTCCCTGCCTCGCTCGGGCGCCCGGAGACGCTTTCGCCGGAGGGGAGCGCGGCACGAGCGAGGGGACTCGGGCTCGACGTCTACGGGTTGCGCGAGCGCGAGGAGTGGGACCTCGAGCACAGGGTCCACGCGCTCAGGAGCCTCGTGCTCGGACGAGACGTCGTGATCGAGACCGAGGCCACGAAGCGGCCAGAGGCCTGGCTCGGCATCGACAACGGGCCCGGCGCGAACCCCGAAGCTTTTGAACGCGCGATCGAACTCGCCGCATCGACGCTCCTGGCCTGGCACGAAGCAGGCTACGCGGTGGGGCTCGAGACCGCCTCGAGTGTGCATGCTCCGAACGGGGGTGGTCCGGATCGATTCATCGATGAGCTCGCCCTGCTCGAGATCGAGGACCGGCACGTCGTTCCAGAGCGGGCCTCGATCTGGATCGTCCCGGAAGGGGCGAAGGGGCCCAGCCCTGGCTCGGGTCACGCACGTGTCGACGTGGATGCGCTCGGCGAGGTCTTGGGGGTGGCGCGATGACCGTCCAAAAGCTGCATCGCTGGTCCCTGCTGGGGTTCGTCGCGCTCGGTCCGCTCGGTCTCATCAGCGGCTCGCCCATTCTCCTGGTCTCGGGTCTGGTGACCGTGCTGCTCATCGTACGCGGACTCGATAACTTCGGTGAGGTGCCGGTTCGCTTGGCGCGCAGCGTGATCGTGCACGGACTCACCGTGCTCGGGCTGCTGGGCGCGCTCGTGCTCTTTCGCACCGATCGGGTCGATGCGGTGCTGCTCATCTTGTTGCTCGGTCTGATGAACCGCCTCCTGCTCCGCGCGGGACACCGCGACGACTTCCTCCTGGTCGCGCTCACGAGCACGATGATCGCGGCGGCCACCACCGTCACCCCGGGTATCGAGTTTCTGCTCATCGTGCTGGCCGCGGTGCCGGCTCTGGTCCTCGCGCTGTGGAGCTCTCAACTCCTCGGCTCGGTGGAACACGACCCGGCGGAGCTGAATCGAACTCGGAACCGAAGCCTCCCGCCCGGCATGGGCCGGTGGGTCGCGATCGCCATGGTGATGACGGTGATGGGTACGGCGTTCTGCACGCTTTTTCCCCGGTATAAGTTCTCTCGGGTGCTCGGGGCCGGGGCGTTCGTGCGGCTGCCGGGCGCCTCGGACTCGATGAGGCTGGACGCCGACGGGACCTCGGATGAGGACGACGAGACCGTGGTCATGCGCGTGCGCCCCGACGGGAACTTGGGGGTCTCCGAACTCACGGGGCTCTACGCCCGACTTCACACGCTCGAGGACTTCGATGGGCGCACGTGGACGGCGCGCGACTACGGGGACCGCTTCACCACGTACCGACCGCCCGCCTCCGGGAAACAGCGCGTGCAAGTGCAGCTCGCGCGGCAGAGCCACGGGTATGACCATCCGGTGGCGGTTCTCGGTCGGGTCGCCCCGGCGGGGGTCTTCTCACCTCACCTGAAGAGAGACGCGGGTGGACGCATCCTCGCCGGGGTAGGGCGCGATCGACAGCTCGAGTACCAGGCGCTCCTCGATGTTCCGCTTCGAGATCCTCCACCCGACGCCGAGGAGTCGAGTCTCCTCGATGTCCCGGCGGAGCTCGATCCCCGGTTCTCGGCCCTCGCGCTTCGGCTCGCCTCGGGCGCGGATACGGACGAGGAAAAGGTCGAGCGCATCCTGCGTCACTTCCAAGACGGTTTCAGCTACAGCACCGAGCCCCTCGTCGGGGAGGCGAGTCATCCGCTCGTGCGTTTTCTCTTCGAGAGCAAGAGCGGTCACTGCGAGATGTACGCGGCGGCGGTCGCCACGCTCCTTCGGCTGTCCGGAGTTCGGTCTCGGGTAGCGACGGGCTACTATGGCGGGCGATGGAATCGCATGGGGGGCTATCTCGCGTTCGTGCAGGGCGACGCTCACGCTTGGGTCGAGTTCTGGTCCGAGGCCCATCGCGGGTGGCGATGGATCGACGCAACGCCTGAAGACCTTCGCGGGCGCCGGGCCAGCCTCGCGCTGTGGGCGCTCGCTCGCGATTGGTACGACACCGTGAGCGCGATTTGGTACGAGCGGGTGGTCGACTTCGACGGCCGTCGCCAAAAGGAGCTGTATCACCGGGCGCTCGATCGCTTCTCGGGCTTCGCGGAGCTGCTGAGAGGGCAGAGCGCGGATTCGAAGCCCAAACAGAGCAGCACCAGCGCGATGGGTACGGTGGTGATGGGGGTTGGCGCGGCGATCCTGCTTCTGGTGCTCCCGGGATGGCTCGTCGTTCGCCGGCGCCGAAGCTCACGGGCGCTTGGTCTTCGGCTGCGAAAGGCGCTCGGCGCGCGGCGCGACATAGACCGGAGTGCGACACTGGGGCAGCTCCTCGAACGCCAGCCCGAAGACCTCGTGCCCGAGGGACGTCGCGCGGTCGAGTTCTATGAGCGACACCGATTTGGCGGCGCGGAGCCGGAGCAGATCGCGCCGCTCGTCGAGGCGATTGAAGCGCTCGAGCGAGGAAGGCGACAACTCACCCAAGCCCGCGATTGACGGGAGGGGTCCGAGCGGGTCTTCTCCCCGCCCATGCGCAGGTTCGGCCTCGGTCTCGCGGTTCTCGGCATCGCCACGTCCTTCTTCCTCGTGGGTTTGGGGGCGGCTTGGTCGGACCCGGTCGCCAGCTCCACGGCGGCGGCTCCGGCGATCCCTCAGCTCCTCGGCGACAAGCTCATCCAGTCGGTCGACTGGGGCGCTCGGCTCCGCAGCGGCGTAGGGCTCTTTGTCATGCTCGGCTTCGCCTTCTTGCTCTCGAGCAATCGAAAGGCGGTCTCCTTCCGGCTCGTTTGGGTCGGCGTGGCGCTGCAAGTGTCGCTGGGTTTGCTGACGTTCACGCCGCCCGGCCGCTTCGTCTTCACCCACTTCAATGATCTGATCTCGGGCCTGCTCGGCTTCACCGGTCAGGGCGCGAGTTTTCTCTTTGGTCAGCTCTCGAGCCCGCCCACCAGCCTAGGGGCCTTCTTCGCCTTTGGGGTGCTGCCCACCATCATCTTCTTCTCCTCGCTGATGTCGGTCCTTTACCACCTTGGTGTGATGCAGGCCGTGGTTCGTGTCATGGCGGTGGCGATGCAAAAGACCATGGGCACCAGCGGCGCCGAGAGCCTGTCCGCTGCGGGCAACATCTTCGTGGGCCAGACCGAAGCGCCCCTCTTGGTTCGGCCATTCCTCAAGAACATGTCGCAAAGCGAGCTGATGGCGGTCATGACCGGCGGCTTCGCCACGGTCGCGGGCGGCGTGATGGCGGCCTACGTGGGCATGCTGCAGGCCGTCTTCCCCGACATCGCCGGGCACCTCTTGTCCGCTTCCATCATGAGCGCGCCGGCCGCGCTCGTGGTCGCGAAGATCATGCTCCCCGAACCGCAGCCCGAGCTCTGCGAGACCTACGGTGGGCTCAAGATCGATCTGCCCTCGGAAGACGCCAACGTCATCGATGCGGCGGCCCGTGGCGCGGGTGACGGCCTGCGGCTCGCGCTCAACGTCGGCGCGATGTTGCTCGCCTTCATCGCCATGATCGCGATGATCAACGCCTTCGTCGGCTGGGCGGCGCTGCAGGCGGGCTTCACCGGAGTCACGCTCGAGGGCATGCTCGGGTACCTGCTCGCGCCGGTGGCTTGGATCATGGGTGTGCCTTGGGAGGACGCGCGTCAGGTGGGTTCGCTGCTCGGGGTGAAGACGGTGCTCAACGAGTTCGTCGCCTATCTGCAGCTCGCGGATGGCGCCAGGAACCTGACGCACTACCGCTCGATGGTGATCGCGAGCTATGCCTTGTGTGGCTTCGCGAACTTCGGTTCCATCGCCATTCAGATCGGCGGCATCGCCGGCGTAGCGCCGGAGCGCCGAAGTGACCTCGCACGCCTCGGGCTGCGGGCGATGGTCGCTGGTACGCTCGCGGCCTTCATGACCGCCTGCGTGGTCGGCATGCTCATCTGAGCGGGCGCTTCAGCCCAAGTACTTGTTGAAAGTGCGGCCGAGGCCGGGAACCGCGGCCTCGACGTGCTTCTCGCCCTGCGGACGGAGCGCTTCGTAACCCTTCTTGATGGTCTTCTGAGAGACCTGGCGTGCGCGGTCGTCCGTGACCGCGAGCAGGGCGTTCGCCACCTTGTTCTTCCGCGCGCTCAAGAAGGCATCGAAAGCGGGCTGTTTGTTCGCCGCCTCCCACTCCTGATGAAAGGGCTCCATCGCGTCGACGAAGCGCTCGAGGAGGTGGTCGACCACCTCTTCGATCAAGCCGGGCTTCACGGCCTTCACCCCCTTGTAGGTGAGCTGCACGAACTTGCCTGACAGGCCCGACTTGGCCGCGACTTCGTCATCGACCAGGCGGGCGGCGTCTTTGACGACGCGCGGGCGGTTCTCGGGGGTGCAGAGGATCTCTTTGAGGGTCGGCACAAGGCGGTCTTAGTACGTTCTTCGCGTGCTGCCCAGCCTTCTGATAGGCTGGATGGGTGCGTGGGCTGATTCTGTGCGTGCTCCTCGTGGGCAGCCTGGGCACCGCGTCTGCGGCGCCGCCCTCCGGTCGTCCAAAGATCTCTCCTCCGCCGGTCGTTTCCCTGGTCGAACTCACCGCGTTCACCACCAAGGGAAGGGCCTCGGTTCGGGTCGCGCATCCTTCGGGATGGGTCGGGGACTATGAGGCTGATCGCCGATCGATCCGCCTCGTGGGGCCCGCCGGTGAAGGCGAGGTGTTCATTGGGGTGGCGCATCACGGTGACGAACTCGGCAACTACCTGCAGGAGCTCAAGACGCGCCATCCCGGTTCCGCGCCGTCGCCCCCGGAGACCATCGCGGTGCGCGGCGTGAAGCCGGAGGCCGGCGAACGCGCGACGCGTTTCATCATCACCGGGCGCGAGGCCGGCGAGATCGTGATGATCGAGCGCGCAGGGGTGATGGTGCTCTTTGCTGCCATCGTCACCCACGAGAGCTGGCCCGAACTCAAGAAGCAACTCGACCGCTGTTACCCGAGCGTCGAGATCGGGACGCTGCGGCCCGCCCCTGGGCCCTGACCGGAGAAACCAGGAAATCTGCGCAGCGGCCCGAGCCAAGTCCGGGGCCCTCCTTGACCCTGATCTTGGCCAGCCCTAGGTTTCCGCTTCCTTGCGCGCTTTTCGACTCGAGCTGCTTTGTGCTCTGGGGCTCCTGAGTGTGGCCTCGGGCTGTCGCTCCTTGGCCATCTCGGCGGTGGCGGATGCGCTCTCGGGCACCGGTGGCTCTTTCGCGCGCGACGATGACCCCGAGTTGGTCGAGGCCGCGGTGCCCTTCGGTCTCAAGAGCATGGAGGCGGTCCTCGAGCAGACGCCCGAGCATCAGGGCCTGCTCCTGGCCCTGGCTTCGGGCTTCGTTCAATACGGCGTCGCGTTCTTGGATCAAAAGGCGGATGCGATCGAAGACCAAAGCCTCGATCAGGCCGAGGCCCTCCGCGCACGCGCGCGCAAGCTCTTCCGGCGCGCTCTGGACTACGCGTTTCGAAACCTCGAGGTCGGGCACGAAGGCTTTCGAGCCGGCTTGAGTTCAGACCTCGCCGCGACCGTGGAGAGGACCACCGCCGAGGATGTGCCTGCGCTCTACTGGGCGAGCGCGGCGTACGGACTCTATATCTCGCACTCCAAGGCCGATCCCGATGCCATCGCTGACCTCCCGATCGTCCGCGCGCTGGCCGAACGCGCCTTGGCGCTCGACCCGGACTGGAACCGAGGGTCGCTGCACGAACTCATGATCAGTCTCGAGGCCTCCCTGCCCGAGGGCAGCGTCGAGCGTGCGCGCGCGCACTTCGACCGAGCGCTGGTGTTGGCCGCAGGCTCTAAGGTAGGACCTTTCGTCACGCTGGCGGAGGCGGTCTGCGTCAAGGAGCAGAAGGCGGTAGAGTTCCATGCTCTCCTGGAGAAGGCGCTCGCCATCGATGTGGAGGCCTTCCCCGAGCATCGGCTCGTCAACGTGATTATGCAGCGGCGGGCGCGCCGTCTGAAAGCCACCTCGGGTGATCTCTTCCTGGATGACGTGGGAGAGCCCGAGGCGGAGATCGACGCTGGGCCATGAGCACAACCTCCACGCACGCGAGAAAGGACCTGTCAGTGAAGACACTCGGACGCATCCTCCCCCTCCTCGGACTCATCCTCGGACTCGGCCTCGGCCCGGAGGCGTCGGCGAAGTCCGTGCAGATCAAGCTCGGGACCATGGCGCCCGAGGGTTCGGTCTGGCACCAGGCGCTGATGCGAGTCAAAGACCGGTGGTCGCAGGCCTCGGGTGGTGAGGTGCAGCTCCGCATCTATCCGGGCGGAGTGGCGGGTGATGAAGGCGACATGGTTCGAAAAATGAAGGTGGGTCAGCTGCACTCGGCCTCGCTCACCGGCGTCGGCATGGGCAAGATCCACCGCTCGACCATCGCGCTGCAGATCCCCATGCTCATCGAGTCCTGGGGCGAACTCGACTACGTGCGCGACCACATGGCGCCCGACATCACCAAGGAACTCGAGAAGGAGGGCTTCGTCGTCCTCAACTGGGGCGACGTGGGCTGGGTCCACCATTTCTCCAAGACCCCGGCCGCCTCCCCGGCGGAGTTCCGGGCGCTCAAGTACTTCGTCTGGAATGGTGACCCTGCGGCCGAGCAGGCCTGGCGCAAGGCGGACTTCAAGGTGGTCCCCTTGTCTTCCACCGACGTCATGTCGAGCCTGCAGACCGGCATGATCGAGGCCTTCGGGGTGGCCCCCTTGTTCGCGCTCTCCTCGCAGTGGTTTGGCCTCGCCCAAAACATGGTCCGCGTGAACTGGACCCCGCTCAACGGCGCCACCATCGTCGCGAAGGCCCAGTGGGAGAAGATTGAGCCGGGTCTTCGCGCGAAGCTGCTCACGATCGCCCAAGAGGAGGGCGCCAAGCTCAAAGTGGAGGCTCGGACCTTGAACGAAAAGGCGGTCACCGCGATGCAGGACCGCGGGCTCAAGGTGGTGGAGCCTTCCGCCGCGGTCGTCGCCGAGTGGAAGAAGGTCGCGGAGCTGGCCTATCCGGACATCCGAGGGGCGGTCGTGCCGGAGCAGTACTTCGATATGGTGAAGAAGTACGTAGAGGAGTATCGGCAGAAGCAGAAGTCGTGAGCGGCGCTCTGCCCAAAGACCCCGGGGCCGCGAAGCCGCGGTCCCCCATCGTTCAGAAGCTGCGTCGAAGCGAGGACCTCCTCAACCTGGGGATCCTCGCCCTCATGTCGGCGCTGCCGCTGCTCGAGATCGTCGGGCGCAAGCTCGGCGGCCGAGCCATCCCAGGCTCAGCCGGGATCGTGGCCATTCTCACGCTGTGGGTCGGCTTCACCGGCGCGATGCTCGCGGCGCGCGATGGTCGCCACTTGTCACTGTCGACCGGCGTGAGCCTTCTGAAGGGCAAGACCGCGCAGGCCGTACGCCTCTTCAGGCTCGTGGTGGGGGCGGCGGTGACCGCGGTGCTCGCGCGAAGTGCGTACCTCGTGGTGCTGGCCGAGCGCGAGACCAACTCCTCGCTGCCCTTCGGCGTGCCCATGTGGATCGCGCTGTCCTTCGTCCCGCTGGCGTACCTGGTCGTGGCGGGTCGCCTCGTCTTCGAGGGGCTCGAGACCTGGCGCTGGCGGGTGACGGCTTTTGGAGCGGCGGGGCTCGTCTTGGTGGCGGCGGCCTTTCTCGGAGAAGACTCGGCGGAGGCGCTGCGCTGGCCACTGCTCGGGCTCGTCTTGCTCGCGACGGGCCTCGGGGCCCCCATCTTTGTCGCGCTCGGAGGCGCATCGCTCCTCCTCTTCTGGGCGGACGGTACGCCCATCGCTGCGGTGGGGGCGGAGACCATCGGGCATCAGATGAAGAGTCCGGTCCTGCCGACCATTCCGCTCTTCACCTTCGCAGGTTATCTGCTCGCCGAGAGCCAGGCCTCCACTCGTTTGGTGCGGGTCGTTCGGGCGCTGGTGGGTTCACTGCCCGGCGGGGCGGCGATCATGACCGTCGTGGTGTGTGCGTTCTTCACCACTTTCACCGGCGCGAGCGGTGTCACCATCCTCGCGCTCGGCGGCCTCTTGTTCCCGATCCTCCTGAAGGAAGGCTATCCCGATCGTTTCTCGGTGGGGCTCCTGACCTCTTCCGGGAGCATCGGGCTCCTGTTTCCGCCGGCGCTTCCCGTCATTTTGTTGGCGGTGGTGGCCAAGATTCCGGTCGATCGCATGTTCGTCGCCGGTCTCCTGCCCGGCGTCGTGCTCGTGCTCGCTCTCGCCAGCTACGGAACCTACGTGGGCGTGAAGGAGAAGACCACCCGCATCCCTTTCGATCTAAGCGAGGCAAAGTCCGCGCTCTGGGCGGCGAAGTGGGAGCTGCTCCTTCCGTTTTTGATCCTCGCGAGCTTCGCGAGCGGGCTCGCCACGGTGCTCGAGACTGCGGCGCTCACCGCCGCCTACGCCTTCGTGGTCGAGGTCTTCGTCCAGAAGGACGTCAAGCTGAGCAGCCTGCCCCGCGTGGGGTCGGAGTGCGCGACCTTGATCGGCGGCGTGCTCATCATCCTCGGGGTCGCGCTGGGGCTCACCAACTACCTCGTCGACGCCGAGGTGCCGGCGCACGCGTTGTCATGGGTCGAAGACCACATCGAATCGAAGTACGTCTTCTTGATTGCGCTCAACGTCTTTCTGTTGGCGGTGGGCTGCCTCATGGACATCTTCAGCGCCATCAGCGTGGTCATCCCGCTGATCCTCCCGATCAGCGAACACTTCGGGATCGATCCCCTGCATCTTGGGGTGATCTTTCTCGCGAACCTCGAGCTGGGCTACCTCACGCCCCCGGTGGGGATGAATCTGTTCTTGGCCAGCTATCGCTTCGAGAAGCCGCTCGGCGAGGTCTACCGGGCCGCGGTGCCCTTCCTGCTGATCCTGCTGCTCGCGGTCTTGCTCATCACCTATCTGCCGTTCTTGGCGCTGGCGCCGGTCGAGTGGGTGTTCGGTGGACTGCCCGAGGCGCCGCCGATCAAGTTCTGAGCGCCCGCTTTGGTGCTGCGCTGGGGCTCAGGGCTCGAGGAGTCTGGAGAGCCCCGCTTGAACGAAAGGGGCCCGCACCTTCGGATCGGCGCTTCGAACCCGCACCTCACCCAAGCGATCGCTGAGGCTGCGCACCTCCTCGACCACCATACGCAGCACAAGCTCTCCTTCGAAGGAGGCCTCGGTCAGATCGAGCTCGAACGGGGCGTCGGTCTTTCCCAAAGCCGCGAGCTGCTCGAGGAAGAGTGAGGCCACATCGGCGTCGATCTCGCCCGCGATCTTCACTTGGTCCTGGGGATGGCCTTGAGGACCGCCGAGCCCTTCTTGATGACGACCTTGAACTCGATGGAGCTCGCGCCGGTGCTCTGCAGAAGCTTGGGCACCTGCTTCTTCAAGGACGCGGCCATGTCCTCGAAGCGGAGATCGACGCGTTCGCCGCAGCGCCGCTTCGCGGTGACGTAGGTCTGGTAGAGCTGCCGCATCTTCGGCTCGTCGAGGTCCTCGGCGCTTCGGACCTTCGGGCGGGACACCCCTCCGGTCGGCGTGTTTCCGCTCACCTCGCGCGGTCCCACCCCGCGGGTTGCGGCGTCTTGAGCGCCCGGTCGAAGCTCGCCCTCGGCCACGCTCTCACCGTTGGCTTCGCCCATCTTCGCCTGGTTCTCGGGCGGCAGCGCATCGCCGTGCACGGTCGCGGCGGCCTGCTTCTTGTCCAGCTCCTGCTGACGGCGACGAGCCTTCTGCACGTCGCGGTGGTAGGTCCCGTTCTCTCGGGCGCGCATGATGCGTCCCCAGTAGGTCTCGAGCGAGATCATGCGGCCCTGCAGGGTCTGCATCTTGAACTTGAGCGCGGTGTTGAGCCGCATCTTGGTCTCTCGGACCTTTCGGAGGCGGGCGCGCAGGTGGTCGTGCTGCGACTTGGGCTCGGTCTTTTCGATGCCCATGAAGTAGAGCTCGAAGAGGGCGCGGAGCTGATCGAGATCTCGGTCGATGTCGTCGAGCTCTTCGTCGAACTCCTTGGTTTGGAGGATACGATCTCGCCGCGAGGACTCTTCGTCCCCCTTTCGGTCACCCCCGAAGAGGTCTCTCTTCTCCCCGCTCTTGCTCGCCACTTGGCTCTAACTTCCCTCGTGTACCCGCTGCTCGGACCGACGTATCATCAGCCATGGGCGTCGCCCTCGGTCTGGTCGTTTTGAGTCTACTCTCGGAGTTGGGGGGCCCGCCACCCGCGGACCCTCCGCTCGGGGCCGGGGAGGCCGCGCTGCTGCGCGGTGACCTCGAAGGGGCGCGCCGAGCCCTCCTGGCGGTCGAACCGAGCTCGGAGGTGGAGCGAGCGCGTCGAGCCCGGCTTCTGTTCGAGCTCTCCGTGCTGTCTTCGGACCGCGCCCAGGCCGAGCGATGGGCGGACGAACTACGGGGAAACACCGGATGGGGGCCGGAACTCGAGCGAGGTTTTTCGCGGCTCGAACGGATCGAGACGCGGATGGGCTGGGCGAGGGCGGGGGTCTTCTGCTTCGCGCTGGCCTTTGGCGTCCTGCTCCTTGGCGGTGGCCGGGAGCTTCTCCGACCTCGCCTTGGTGCCCTCCTGGCAGGGCTGGCCGGAGCGCTCGGGGTCCTCATGATCCACGCCCGCGACCCGGTCCTCGGACTGAGGCTGGGGATGACCGTCATCGCGGCAACGGCGCTCTTGCACGCTGCGGAGGCGGCTTCGGGGCGTCAGGCGGCCGGCCCCAAGTGGCGACTCATTCTGGGCACCTGCGTTCTGGTGGGCACCGCCGGGGTCGCGCTGGCCGCCTTCGTCCGCTGAAGCCACGGTAAAACTAAGGCTCCGATTTCGTTCGGGTTGACGGAGAATCGCTTCCGCCCTAGGACACAACGCCGATGCCCATGGAGTTCAGCGAGGCGGCGAAGAAGCAGTTCGACGCCATCGTGGCGAAGTACCCCGAGCGTCAGGCGGCGTTGCTCATGGTCCTGCACCTCGCGCAGGACGAGTTCGGCTGCCTCGACCTCGAGGTGCAGTCCCTGGTCGCGGAACGTCTCGGGGTACCCAAGGTGCTCGTCCGGGAGGTCACCACCTTCTACGAGATGTTTCACGAGCACAAAGAGGGTCAGTTTCATCTCGAGGTCTGCACGAACATCGCCTGCCACATCGCGGGCGCCGACCGACTGGTCAGCTGCGTGAAGAAGAAGCTCGGGGTCGAGGTGGGGTTCAAGACCGAAGACGGCGTCTTCAGCCTCATGGAGGCCGAGTGCTTGGCCTCCTGTGGCTCTGCGCCGGTCATGAAGGTCGGCCTCGACTACTACGAGTACCTGACCGAGGCTGCTTTGTTGTCGCTCATCGAGACCTTCAAGGCGCTCGCGCCCGAGCTCGGTGGGCGTGCGTACAAGACCGCCGGGAGCGAGCCCCACGTAGGGCCGGTCAGTGGGTTCGAGCCGCCCGCACCTGCCGCTCCGTCCGCCACGTCCGTACCGTCCGCTCCGCCGGCCGCCACGGAGAACGCCTAGATGGGAGAGCCGATGAACGAAGCTTGGCGTCCCAAGGCGCTGGTGTTCACCAAAGACTGGAACACCAAGAACGGTCATTCGCTCGAGGTGTATCGTGCTTCCGGAGGCTACAAGGCGCTCGAGAAGGCCTTGAAGATGGCGGAGGCCGAGATCATCGACGAGGTCACACGCTCCAACATCCGCGGCCGCGGCGGGGCCGGATTTCCGGTGGGCAAGAAGTGGAGCTTCGTTCCCCGTCAGAGCACAAAGCCCAAGTACGTCTGCGTGAACGCCGACGAGTCCGAGCCGGGGACCTTCAAAGATCGCTACATCATGGAGCGATCTCCGCACATGCTGATCGAAGGTACCGCGATCGCGTGCAAGTCGGTCGGCGCACATCAGGCCTTCATCTACATTCGCGGCGAGTTCGGTCTGGCGTACACGCGCCTGCAATCCGCGGTCGACGAAGCCTACGCCGCGGGCCTGCTGGGGCAAAACGTGATGGGCTCGGGCTACAAGCTCGACGTCGTCGTGCACCGCGGCGCTGGGGCGTACATTTGCGGCGAGGAGACCGGTCTGCTCGAGTCGCTCGAGGGAAAGAAGGGTCAGCCTCGTCTCAAGCCCCCGTTCCCCGCAGTGGAGGGGCTCTTTGGCTGCCCCACCATCATCAACAACGTCGAGTCTCTGGCGGGCGTTCCGGCGATCATCACGCACGGGGCGGACTGGTTCAAAGGTCTGTCCCGCAGCGCGGCCGAAGGCGGGACCAAGCTCATCGCGGTGTCTGGCCATGTCGCGCGCCCCGGGGTCTACGAGCTGCCGGGCGGGCTCACGCTCAAAGAGATCATCTACGACGTCTGCGGCGGGATGCGCGACCCGAACAAGCCGCTCAAGGCGGTCATCCCGGGCGGGTCTTCCTGTCAAATCGTGAAGCCGGGGCAGCTCGAGGTTTGCTTCGACTTCGACGCCATGCGCACCGTGGGCAGCCTCATGGGCACCGGCTGCCCCATGGTGATCGAAGAGGGCACCTGCATGGTCCGCCTGCTCACCCGCATCGTGCGTTTCTATGCGCACGAGTCTTGCGGCCAGTGCACGCCGTGCCGCGAGGGCGCGGACTGGCTCTACAAGATGCTCCGCCGTATCGAAGCGGGGGAGGGCAAGCTCGAAGACATCGACAAGCTCGATCAGGTCGCCAGCAAGATCGAAGGGCACACCATCTGCGCGCTCGGTGAAGCCACCGCCTGGCCGACGCGAAGCTACGTGAAGGCCTTCCGCGACGAGTTCGTGCGGCACGTGACCGAGAAGTGCTGCCCCTTCGGCGAGATCCCCGTGACCACTCGCGCCATGACGGGAGCCATCGTCTGATGCCGGGCTTCAGCTTCGAATACCTCTTCTTCATCGTCTTCGCGGTGACGGCCTTGGCTTCTGGCCTAGGGGTGGTGTTTGTCCGGGATCCCATCAAGGCGGCCTTGAGCCTCATCGGCTGCTTCTTCTCCTTGGCGGTGCTCTACCTCCTTCAGGCGGCCGAGCTCCTCGCGGTCCTCGAGGTGCTCGTCTACGCCGGCGCCATCATGGTGCTGTTCGTGTTCGTCATCATGCTGGTCGAACATCACGATGAGCCCATCGTGAAGCACAGCATGTTTTCGCGGGTCGCGGCAGGCGTGAAGGTGGGCGCCATCTTCCTCGTGACAATCAACCTCTTGGCCACGGTGGCGCGTGCCGGCGCGGACTTCCAGGCCAACGTGACCCAGCTCCCCGAGGACTTCGGCTCTCCGGCTGCGGTGGGGCGCGTCTTCTTCTCGGACTACCTGTTTCACTTCGAGCTGGCGAGTGTGCTGCTCCTCATCGCGATCGTGGGGGCGGTCATCATCTCCCGCGAAGACCCCAAGCCGGATGGTGAAGGGGAGGCGAACTGATGGCCGAACCCACCGTGCCCATCGTCTGGTACCTCATCCTGTCGGTCGCGCTGTTCTCCATCGGGGGGCTCGGCGTGCTCGTTCGGCGCAACGCCATCGTCGTCTTCATGTGCGTGGAGCTCATGCTCAACGCGGCCAACCTCGCCTTCATCAGCTTCGCGCGTCTGCACGGCGACATGAGCGGACACATCTACGTGTTCTTGGTCATGGCGGTGGCGGCGGCCGAGGTCTCGGTGGGGCTCGCCATCATCATCGCGGTCTTCCGCACGCGTTCGACCATCAATGTGGACGAGCTCACCGACATGAGCGGCTGAGCCGCCGGCGGTCTTTCATGCCCGAAGTAAACGCGCAGGAGCGCATCAAGAAGGAGCGTCGCCGAAGGCGGACGTTCGCGATCATCTCGCATCCGGACGCGGGCAAAACCACGCTGACCGAGAAGCTGCTCCTCTACGGCGGAGCCATCCACCTCGCGGGCTCGGTGCGGGCGCGCAAGTCCTCGAAGCACGCCACCAGCGACTGGATGGACATCGAGAAGCAGCGCGGCATCTCGGTGACCTCCAGCGTGATGCAGTTCCCCTTCCGTGGGCACGCGGTCAATATCCTCGACACGCCGGGTCACCAGGACTTCTCGGAGGACACCTATCGAACGCTGACCGCGGCCGACTCTGCGGTGATGCTCATCGACGCCGCCAAAGGCGTCGAGACCCAGACGCGGAAGCTGTTCGCGGTGTGCCGGATGCGCGGCATTCCGATCTTCACCTTCGCCAACAAGCTCGATCGCGTTTCGAGGGCCCCGCTCGACCTCATGGACGAGATCGAACAAGTGCTCGGGATACGCGCGGTGCCGCTCACGTGGCCGGTGGGGAGTGGCCAATACTTCCGGGGGATCTTCTCGCTCGAGTCCAAGGAGCTGATGGTCTTCGAACGCGAGGGCCATGGTGCGAGCGCCATCGAAGGTGAGCGTCTCTCGCTCCCGGACGCGGTGGCCCAGGGCAAGCTGAGCGAAGGAGAGCGCGCCCAGCTCGACGAGGACATCCATCTGCTCGAGGAAGCGGGGGAGAGGCTCGACCTCGAAAAGGTCGCTCGCGGGGAACTCTCGCCGATGTTCTTCGGATCCGCGATGAACAACTTCGGCGTCGAGCACTTCCTAGAGCGCTTCGTCGAAATGGCGCCCTCACCCGGCCCGAGACCTTCGAGCAAAGGCACCATCGAACCCGAAAGCCCCGAGTTCTCTGGCTTCGTCTTCAAGATCCAAGCGAACATGGATCCCAAACATCGGGACCGGCTGGCCTTCATCCGCGTGTGCTCGGGCGAGTTCAGCCGAGAGCTCTCGGTCACCCACGCGCGGCTCGACAAGAGCATCAGGCTGACGAACCCGCAGCAGATGATGGCGCAGGACCGCGAGGCGGTGGAGCGCGCGTATCCGGGGGACATCATCGGGGTGTTCGACCCCGGCCACTTCCGCATCGGGGACACCGTCTGCGAGGGCAAGCCGTTCAGCTTCCAAGGCATCCCCACCTTTCCCCCCGAGCACTTCGCGGTGGTGCGGCTGCGGGCGGTCGAGAAGCGAAAGCAGCTCCAGAAGGGCCTCGAGCAGCTCTCTCAGGAGGGCGCGATCCAGGTCTTCAGGCAAAAGGGGCTGCTCGACAAAGATCCGCTCGTTGGGGCGGTGGGGCGTCTGCAGTTCGATGTGCTGAAGGCGCGGCTCGAGTCCGAGTACGGGGTGCAGCTCGAGCTCACGAGTCTCCCCTTCGATCGCGCTCGTTGGGTCGAGGGCAGCGAGGCCGAGCTCAAGAAGCTCGAGCGCGGCGAGCTCGCGACTCTGGTCGAGGACCGCGACGGTCTGCCCATGGTCCTGATCCGCGATGAGTTCTCCGAACACCACCTCCGCAGTCGGCACGAGAACGTGAAGTTCTCGGACACGGCGCCTGGCGTCATGCTCGCGGAGTGAGTCTCGAGATGAGCTCCAGTGCTCAACCGGCTTCGGCTTCGGCGTACTCTTTGGCGAGCTTCTGAAGCTGCTTCGCCTCTCTGCGCCGAGCCTGCTCCCGCTCGTAGAGCTCTACATGATCGACGAGGTGTCCGGGGTCTTCCTTTGCGGCCTCGGGGCGCGGCCGTGAGGCGACATACCTCGCACGCTCGACGACCGTCGTGAGAACACCGAGGGTCCCGTCTTCGGGGCGCCGTCGTCTGGCCTCTCCCTGCGCTTCAATCGTAGCCTCGAGCTCGTCCGCCAGCTGAAGCAGGGCGGACTCGGGATAGGTGAGGCGCTGCCGGCGCATGATGTCTTCCGACAAATGGACGAGGCGGTCTTCCGGGAAATCGAAGCGCACGAGCAGCTCCCGCACCACCGGCACGAGCGCCGAAGCGCTGAGGTTCTGGTCCAGCGCGAGCACGATGGCGGTCTGCAGGTGGTTGTAGACCGGCACCGCGCGCGGCGCGTAGTCCGAGAACGCCACCGGCGGCGTCTGGCGATCGAGGTGGATGAGGATGCGCCGAACCGCGTTCTCGTGGATGACCCCTTCGAGCTCGTGGCGAATGACCTTGATCTGCCCGCGGTAGGCGCCCGATCGCTTTAGGATCTCCTCGAGCATCTTGGGTTTGACTCGGCCGCGCACCATGTCTGCGTAGAGCGAGTAGATGAAGACGTCGCTCTCGGCATCGTCGCCCACGAGCGTCTCGCGCGTGCCGACCGGGGCGTTTGTGCGTCCGCCAAGGAGCGCCGAGAGCTTGTAGGCGAGCTGGCTGCGCACGGTCCGGAAGCGTCCGCGGAAGATCTCCGAGACCATGGGTTTCAAGATGAAGCCGTCGGGTGAGAAGCCGTCGATCGCGAACTTCTTCTCGATGACCGGTCGAAGCTGCTCAGGTGAGCCCGAGATGAAGAAGATCTGGTTCTCGCTCCCCCCGTTCTGTTCGGCCCGGATGGCCCGGATGAGGGCGGCCGCCCCCGGGATGTTCTCCCGCTCCTCCGCGCTCGCACGGGCGGTCCTCACCAGCTCGCGGACGGTGTCGAACTCGGTCTTGAGGTAGGTCTTGTCGAGATCGAACCGAAAGATGTGCCTGACCTGGGCCATCTGAGCGCCGAGTATACGGGAAAAGGGGACAGGCACCTTTTCCCGGCCCGGGAAAAGGTGCCTGTCCCCTTTTCCCGGTGAGCGTTGACGCGGCGCGTGAGGCTTTCTACCTTGCGAGGCTTGGACCGGACCCTCACCGAGCGCATCGCCACCCTGAGGGGGGCTGAGTCCGGGCCGGGGGTGCGCACCAAGGATGCCGCGCTGCGGATGGCCCTGGTGTACCCGAGTGGGTACGCGGTCGGGATGTCCAGCCTCGGCTTCCTCGAGATCCATCGTCGCTCGAACGAGCGGCCCGGGACTTCGGCCGAGCGGGCCTTTCTGCCCAGCCCAGACGAGGTCGACCGACACCTGGCCACGCGCACCCCGCTTTGCACCCTCGAGCGGGCGCGTCCGGTGGGCGAGTTCCACCTCATCGGGATCTCGCACGCCTACGAGCTCGAGCTCACGGGTGTGGCCACGGTGCTCAGACTCGCAGGCATTGCGCCTTTGGCGCGCGATCGCTCGGCATCGGACCCCCTCGTCCTCCTCGGCGGCCCCATCACCTTCTCGAACCCGCGCCCCAGTGCGCCCTTCGCCGATCTCATCATCCTCGGCGAGGCGGAGGGGCCGGTCGATCGACTGCTCGCTCGCCTCGAGGACGAACCGGGCGCGGCGAGAGGGGATGCCGGCGCGCGGACCAAGCTGCTCGACGACGCGGCGGGATGGCCAGGCTTCTACGTGCCTTCCCGCCATGGCGCCTTCCTCCCTCCGGTCGCCAAGGCCGAGGACGAGCTCCTGCCCGCACGCTCCGAGATCTGGACCCCCAACACGGAGCTTGCGAACATGATGCTCATCGAGCCTGAGCGGGGATGCTCGCGCGGCTGCACCTTCTGTGTGATGCGCCGCTCGACCAACGACGGCATGCGCATCGTCTCTCCGGCCCGGGTTTCAGCCTTGATCCCGGACGAGGTCGAGAAGGTGGGGTTGGTCGGGGCCGCGGTGTCCGATCACCCACGCATCAAGGAGATCCTGCACGAACTCATCGACGAACGAGGCAAGCGGATCGGGATCTCGAGCCTTCGGGCCAACCGTCTCGATGCCGAATTCGTGGGGCTGCTCTCGCGCGGTGGGTATCGGTCGATGACCATCGGCCTCGATGCCGCGAGCGAGCGGCTCCGGGTCGAGATTGAAAAGGGCGTGAAGAACGAGCACGTGCTCGAAGCCACCCGTCTCGCCCGCGAGGTCGGGATGCATCACCTGAAGATCTACGTCGTGGTGGGGCTGCCGGGCGAGACCGATGAAGACCTCGATGAGCTCATGCGGTTCTCGGAGGAGCTCGCAAAGATCCTCCCGGTGAAGCTCGGCGTCTCGCCGCTCGTGCCGAAGTTCCACACCCCGCTCGCGGACGCGCCGTTCATGGGCGAGGCCGCGGCGACCCGGGTCCTGAAGCGGCTCAAGAAGGCGGCGGGGCGAAGGGTGGAGGTGGGCTCCTCTGGGGCTCGCGAGGCCTACGTGGAGTATCGACTGTCGCAGGGCGGGCCGGAGCACGGGGTCCTGGCGGTGGCAGTGGCCGAAGCGGGCGGCAGCCTCTCGGACTGGAAGCGAGCCCTCTCTGCGCTCCCTCTGACCGACCGGCCGTCGAACTTCGGCCAATTCGTCGTGCCGCCCACGCGGCGCCGCTCGGCCCTCAGTGTGCTCGAGTGCTGAGGTTCATCTCCAACCAGTTCGATCTGTCCTTGGTGCGGTCGCGATCACTGCTGCGCGCCGCGATCTTCAACTTCGCGTTCGTCGCGAGCGTGACCGCACTCAAGAGCGCCACCAACGCGCTCTACTTGGCGCGCCGCGATCCAAAGGACCTGCCCTACCTCTACCTGGGCACCGCCCTCGTCGTCACGGTGACTACGGTGATCCTCGGCCGGCGACTCGCGGGGCTGTCGGCCAAGCCCCTTCTGCGCGAGGGGCTCTTCACCTCGGCCGGCGTGCTGCTCCTGTTCTCGACCCTCGCCGCGGTCGACTATCGGCCGGCGCTCGGACTCCTCTACGTCTCGGGTGAGGCCTATGCCACGGCCCTCGCGGTGCTCTTCTGGGCGCGCCTCGGAGAGGTCTTCGACGTGCGCGCCGGAAAACGCGTCGTCGGGGTGGTGGCGGCCCTGGGCATGGCGGGGGCGGTCGTAGGCGGACTGCTGGTGAAGCTCCTCGCGGATGTGGTGCCCGCGGTGACGTGGTGCTTCGTCGCCGCCATCGTGCTCTTGCCCCTGCAGCTCCTCATCGGGAGCAAGCGGACGCCAGGCTCGGTCCGGCGCGAACGCGCGCCTTTCCTCGAGGGCCTCAAGTTCGCGGTGCTGAGGCGGTACCCCCGCGCGGTGGCGCTCCTGGTGCTGTTCATCTCGGTCCAGACCGCGGCCATCGACTACGTCTTTCGAACGAGCACCTACCGCTTCGAGGCCGGCGACGAAGCTTCGATGGCCGCGCTCTTTGGCATCCTGAACGCGGTCGTGGGTGTGTTTGCCATCTTGTTTCAGGCGACGCTGACGGCGCGGCTCCTCTCGCGCTTCGGCGTCTTCGTCTACATGGGGGTGGTGCCCGCCGCGTGTGTCTTGAGCGCCGTGGTGGCGTTGTGGCTGCCCATGGTCTTCTGGCCGGTGTTTGTGCTCAAGGTGCTCGAGATGATGGCGAGCTATTCACTGAACCAGCCGGGTCTGCAGCTCCTCTACAACCCGATTCCGGCCACGCTTCGCGGGCCCATCCGCGCGGTGGTCGACGGTGCGGTGCGCAAGCTCGGCGGCGCGGTCGGCGCGCTGGTGTTGCTGCTCGTGGGGACCTTCGTGGCCGCGGAGCAGATGATCGGCGTAGTCGCGGTCCTGGGGGGCCTGCTCGTCTTGTGGATTCGCGGACTGCGCCCGCTGTATCTGCGCGCGCTCGAGGAGAAGCTCGCGGGGCGCGAGCGACGGATCCCGGTGCTCGATCCCACCGAGCGGGCCACGCGAGAGACCCTGCTCGCGACGCTCAAACAAGGCGGAGAGCACGAGACCCTCGCTGCCATCCACGTGCTCGATGACGAGCCCTCGGTCGATCTCACGCGCCACATCCCCGCGCTCCTCGCGCATCCGGCGGAGCGGGTTCGGCAGAAGGCGGTCGAGCTCATGGAGCGGCGCCCCGATCCCGCCTATGCGGACGCGCTCGTCGCCATGCTCGATGGACTCGAGGCGCGCCCCAAGGCGCAGGCCGCGAAGGCGCTCGCGCTCGTGGACCCGGTGAGAGCCGAAGCCGTGCTCGCCCCGGTCTTGTCCCAGGTCGACGCCGAACGCGGACTGGTCGCGGCGGCGATCGCAGCGCTCTACCGGGGCTCGGCGGCGGGGCCCACTGGTCCCACCGCGGCGCTCGCAGAGGCGGCGCTGCTTCGCCTGCTCGAAGCGGCCCCCGACTTGTCCTCGACCGATCGCCGCGAGCTCGCCGGACTGATCGGCGCGCTCGGGCCGGGGCCCTATGCGATTCGACTCGAGAAGTTCCTCGCGGATCCCAACCCCCAAGTGCGCCGAGGGGCGATCCGAGCCGCGGCGGAGACGAAGGAGCTCAGGCTCGGGCCCACCTTGGTTCGCATGCTGCTCGACCGCGGCTTGCGCGACGAGGTTCGTGATGCCCTCGCCCAGTACGGGGACGAGGTCGTGCCCCTGCTCGAAGCCACGCTCAACGACCGTCGGCAGCCGGTCGAGCTCCGGGTTCAGATCCCTCGCATCCTGCGACTCATCGGGACCTCGCTCGCGGCCGAGCGCATGCTCGAGTCGAACATCCATGATGACGCCTACCTGCGCTACGTGATCATCGAAGAACTCGCGCGTATGTGCCGCATCAACCCCGACCTCGGCATCGATCAGCGCTACAACGACGGCGCGGTCCTGAGGCGGCTCCGAGCCTACGCACATTACCGCCCCATCACCGAGGACCTCTTGCACGGCCCGGCCGAGCTGAGTCTGTTGCGGCGAGCGGTGGCCGACCGCGTGCTTCAGAACCTCGAGGCGGCGCTGCGGTTGCTCGGGCTCGCGCACGGGGTCAAGACGATGGAGAACGCGCTCGCGGGTTTTAGGCGTGGCGATCGGAGCTCTCACGCCGATGCGCTCGAAGTGCTCGATGTCGCCCTCTCTGGGTGCCGCATCCGTGATCAGATCCTCGAGGCGCTCGAGACCAGTCCGCCGGTGGGGGACCCGGCTCGGGCGATCTCGCGTGTCAGCGAACTGGCCGAAGGTCGCGACGTGCTGCTCGCTCTCATCGCCGCCGAGACCCTGCGAAGGCTCGGCCTGCCCGCGCCCGAGGTCCGAGAACCCACTTCTGGAGAACCACTCATGCCCAAGACCATCATCGATCGACTCTTCCAGCTTCAGAACGTGCAGCCCTTCCGCGATCTCTCCATCGACGATCTGACCGCGGTGGCTTCGCTCGCGACCCATGGTCACGCGGAGCCGCGCGAAGAGATCTACCGCGAGGGCGAGGCCGGAGACGCGATGTACATCATCCTGTCCGGAGACATCCACTTGCTCTCCCAAGGGGCCCCGCTGCTCGATTTGCACGTGGGTGACTCCTTCGGACAGACCTCCATCCTCGACGGCGGCCCGCGGCCGGTGACCGCCAAGGCGGGCGATCTGGGCATGGACTACCTGCGCATCGAGCGTCAGGCCTTCCTGGATCTCATGGTCGATCGACCGGCGCTGATGACCGCCATGTTGTCGGAGCTGGCGGCGCGCATCCGGGAGCTGGTCGAGCTCTCGCGCTCGGTCGACGCTGGTCCTCGGCGCACCGAGCTCGCCAGCGGCGCGAACCGTTGAGCGCGCGAGCGGAGCGCTACTCCTGACCGAACACCTTCTGCATGGTCTCTTCGAGGGGCGGGTCCTCCACCCGGAGGTCCACGACGGGCAAGGTCTCGAGCAGCGCGGCGACGGCCTTGGTGAGGCGATCACTCGGGCTCTTGACGCTCAGGCTCTCCGGTCCATCGAAGCTGACGGGGAGGTTCAGCACACGATCGAGCTGGGCTCGCTCGCCTTCCGTGGGGGCTCGCTCCGTCCGAACCGAGATCAGCTTGTCGGGGCTGGTCTCCTCGACCAGCTTCTTGAGATCTCCGTCGTACCGAACCCTGCCCTTGTCGATGACGATGACGCGGCGACAGAGCGCGTTGACGTCATCCATGTCGTGGCTCGTGAGCAGTACGGTCGCGCCGGTGCGCAGGTTGTACTCGGCGATGAACCGGCGAACCTGCGCCTTGATGTTCACGTCGAGGCCGATGGTGGGCTCGTCGAGGAAGAGCACCCTCGGCCGGTGAATCAGCGCCGCCGCCAGCTCACACTTCATCCGTTCCCCGAGCGAGAGCTGCCGAGTGGGTTTCTCGAGCAGGCCTTTTAGGCCGAGCATCCGGTCGAGCTCGGCGAGCGCGGCATCGAACTCGGCGCGCGCAAGCTCGTACACCGCGCGGTTGAGCTCGAGCGTCTCGATGGGGGGCAGGTCCCACAAGAGCTGCTGCTTCTGCCCCATGACCAAGGTGATCTGCTTCAGAAACTCACGCTTTCGTGCCGAAGGGTCGAAGCCCAGGACCTGAACCGAGCCATGACTCGGGCTCAGGAGTCCGGACAGCATCTTGAGCGTCGTGGTCTTTCCGGCGCCGTTGGGGCCGAGGAAGCCGACACACTCGCCCGGTGGGATGGTGAAGCTGAGGTCGACGACCGCCTCGACATCCACGTATTCGCGTGAGAACAGCGAGGCGACCGAAGCTCGCAGGCCCGCCTTCTTCTGGGCCACGCGATAGATCTTGGTCAGGCCACGAAGCTCGATCATTCCCGTTACATGTACAGGCCACCGTTCACGTCGAGGACGTGACCGGTGATGTAGGCGGCGCGCTCCGAGGCCAAAAAGGCCACCGCGTCCGCGACCTGCTCCGGCTTGCCGACGCCGCCGAGCGGGATGTTGTCCGAGAGGTACTTCTTCATGTCCTCGTTCATGCCCGAGGTCATGTCGGTCTCGATGAAGCCGGGCGCCACCACGTTGACGGTGATGTTCCTGGACGCGAGCTCCTTGGCCATGGACTTGGCCATTCCGATGAGCGCGGCCTTGCTGCCAGCATAGGCGGTTTGGCCCACGTTCCCCATCTCACCCACCACCGAGCTCATGAAGATGATGCGGCCGAAGCGAGCCTTCATCATGGGGCGCGAGGCGGCGCGCGCTCCATAAAACGCGCCGAAGACGTTGGTCTTGAAGGTCTTGTCGAGGTCTTCGTCTTTGAAGCGCATGAGCAGGCCGTCGAGCGCGACCCCGGCGTTCGCGACGAGGATGTGCAACCCGCCTTGCTCCTTGACGATCTTCTCGACCGCCTCTTTGTTCGCCTCCGCGTCGGCGACGTCGAACTTGGTGGCGAAGCAGCGCCCGCCGGCCGCCTCCACCATGGCCACCGTCTCCTGCGCCGCTGCCTCGTTCGAGCTGTAGGAGATGTTCACCTGCACCCCGGCCTGAGCCAGAGCGAGGGCGGTGGCGCGACCGATGCCGCGGGAGCCGCCGGTGACGAGCGCTGTCTTTCCGGTGAGACCGAGATCCATGCGCCGGGCATAGCGAAGCGGTGCGGTTCGCGCAACTGGTTGGAGCGGGGAAGGCTAGAGGCTCTCGAGGGCCTTCTTCAGCGAGTCTGGATCCTCGATGGGCAGCACCTTGAGCGCGCGATCGATACGGCGCCCAAGCCCCATCAGGACCTTGCCGGGGCCGAACTCGAGGGCGGTGGTGATGCCCGCGCCCGACAGTCCTTTGACCGTCTCGATCCATCGCACCGGGGCGGTGACCTGCTCGACGAGGAGTCGCTTCACTTGGGCCGGGTCCTGGTTGGGCTCCGCGGTGACGTTCGAGATGACCGGAGCGCTGGGTTTGGCGATGGTGAGCTCGTCGAGCACCGCGCTGAGCGCGCGTGCCGCGGGCTCCATGAGCGGACAATGGAAGGGGGCCGAGACGGGCAGGGGCACCACCTTCTTGGCGCCGGCGGCCTCGAGCTTGGTGCCCGCGCGCTCGACCGCGCTCCGGGCGCCGGAGATGACGATCTGCTCCGGGCTGTTGAAGTTGGCGGGCCGCACGACCGAGCCGAGCTCGGCTTCGACGGCGGCGCAGATCTCGGTGATCTGTTCGGGGGTGAGGCCGAGCACGGCGGACATCGCGCCTTCACCTTCGGGTACCGCGTCCTGCATGAAACGTCCACGCGCCTTCACCGAGCGCACCGCGTCTTTCAAGCTGAGGGCGGAGACCGCCACGAGCGCGCTCCACTCGCCCAGGCTGTGGCCGGCGGCGAGCTTGGGGGCGAGGTCGGGCCTCTCGGACCTGAACGCGGCGAACAGCGCGAGGCTGGTGGTCAGGATGGCGGGCTGCGTGTTCTCGGTGCGCCGAAGCTGATCTTCGGGCCCCTCGAAACACATGCTCGAGAGCGAGAAGCCCAGCGCCTCATCGGCCTCTTCGAAGACCATGCGCGCGCTCGGATAGGCGAGGCTGATGGCCTGGCCCATGCCGACGATCTGGCTGCCTTGGCCGGGAAAGAGAAATGCGACCATGTTCCTTGCTCCTCACCAGCGGATGATGCTGCTGCCCCACGCCATGCCGGCGCCGATCGCCATCATGGCCACGAGATCGCCTTCTTTGATGCGGCCACTTCGAACCGCCTCGTCCAGCGTGACCGGCACCGAGGCGCTCGATGTGTTGCCGTAACGGTCGATGTTCAGCACCGCCTTCTCGCGCGGCACGCCGAGGCGTTCGAGCACGGTGTCCACGATGCGGATGTTGGCCTGGTGGGGCACCACGTGGTCGAGGTCTTCCGCGGTGAGCTTGTGATGCGCCAAGGCCTCACGCACGATCTCCTCCAGGGCGCGCACCGCGATCTTGTAGACCTCGCGGCCGTTCATCTTCACCTTGTGAAGTCGCTGCTCGATCATCTCGTGGCTCGCGGGATTCAAAGAGCCGCCGCCTGGGATGTTCAAGATGCCGGCGAGCTGACCATCCGACTTCAAATGTGTGGAGAGCACACCCCGATCTTCGCGGTCGCTGGGGCCGATGAGCATGGCCCCGGCGGCGTCGCCGAAGAGCACGCAGGTGTTTCGGTCTTCCCAGTCGAGGAGGCGCGACAAGAGCTCCACCCCGATGACCAGCACGCGTTTTGCGGCCCCGGTCTGGATGAACTTGTCGGCGATGGAGAGGCCGTACAGAGAGCCGGCGCAGGCGGCCGATACGTCGAAGGCGGCCGCGTTCTTGGCGCCCAGCTTGGCCTGCACGAAACACGCGCAGGCGGGCATGGGCATGTCGCCCGAGATGGTGCCGACGATGATGAGGTCGAGGTCCTCGGGCCGGGTGTTTGCCATCTCCAGGGCGGCCCGGGCGGCGTTTGTCGCCATGTCGGAGGTCTGCTCGTCCGGCCCGGCCACGCGGCGCTCTTTGATCCCGGTGCGCGAGGTAATCCACTCGTCGCTGGTCTCGATCCGCTTCGCGAGCTCGTCGTTGGTGAGGACCTGGCTCGGCGCGTACCGCCCAGTTCCGATGATGCGGCTACGGATCATCGTTTTTGCCTAGCCCGCCCGGAGCGCGATGCCAACGATCATCGAGCGTCCCCCGAGGCCGGCGCGACCCCTGGATTCGGCGCCGAAAAGAGGCCCAGCTCGGCGTGACGCTCGATGGACGCGAGTGTGGCGGCCTCGAGCGCTTGGTCGGCTCGGTCCCGCGCCGCGAGCAGCGCGTGCACGAGCGCGTTCACCGAGGCACCCCCGTGGGCGACGAGCACCGGCTTCTCGAGCCCGAGCAGCGGCGCCGCACCCACGCGCTCGTAGTCGAGCTTCTTCTTCACCGCGAGCAGCGCGGTTCGCATGAGCAGCGCGCCCAGCTTGGCGGGGCCACTCGCCGCGATCTCGGACCTCAGGCTCAGCGTGATCGCCTCTACGAAACCTTCGAGGGTCTTGAGGAGCACGTTGCCGGTGAAGCCGTCCGTCACCACGACGTCGAGCTCGCCCTTCCAGATGTCTCGCCCCTCGCAGTATCCGGCGAAGTCGATCTCCGACTTCGACAGGATCTCATGCGTCGCGCGGGTCAGATCCGAGCCCTTTCCGCCTTCGCTCCCGTTCGCGAGCAGAGCGACGCGCGGACGCTGACGCCCGAGAACGACGCGCGCGTAGGCTTCACCGAGCAGCGCGAACTGCGCGAGCTGCACCGGGGTGGGATCGATGTTGGCGCCGAGGTCGAGAAACACCATCGGGGCTCCGAGGGTCGGCCATGAGGCCGCGAGCGCCGGCCTCTGCACGCCCGCGATGCGCCCGATGTTGAACAGACCCGCGGCCATCGCGGCCCCCGAGTTACCGGCCGAGACCATCGCACGCGCTTCGCCGGACTCGACCAGGCGCGCGGCGACGTTCAAGGAGGCTTTGGGTTTGCGCCGCACCGCGAGCGATGGCTTCTCGTCCATACCCACCGCGTCCTCGGCGGGTACGATCACGAGTCCCAGGAGGTCGCGGGCGCCCAGCGCATCGAGCTTGGCTTCGAGGAGGGAGGCCTGGCCCACCAGGGCGATGCGCAGGCCGTGGTTGCGCACCGCTTGGACGGCGGCTTCGACCGGGCGATCCGGCGCGAAGTCACCCCCCATGGCATCAAAAGCCACGTCGTGGGTGGGACTCATGCGCGTACGAGGAGAAGAGCTATTCGGCGGCGACTTCGATGATGGTGCGGCCGTTGTAGTTGCCGCAGGCGCGACAGACCCGGTGCGGAAGCTTGGCGGCGCCGCAGTTGGGGCAGGCCGCCGAGTTCGTCACCGTGAGGTTGTCGTGGGCGCGCTGGTTCTTGCGACGTCGATTCGATTTTCGTTTCCGAGGGACTGCCATCTCAATGCCTTTCCTGTCGAGGGACCGCGTATCTCAGTATTGTCAGGAGGATTTCAAGCGAAACTTTTGAAGAGGGGCCCAGCGAGGGTCGATCGGGTCCTTTTGCGGTTCTTCCCCGGCTTCGAGGGCGGTGCCGGCCACGAGGGCTTCCACGCGCGCCTCGCAGCACACGGAGTCCTCGCAAGCGGGGTTCATGTCCAGCTCGAGCAGCAGCGCCTCTCGGATGATCCCGGGAAGATCGAGCTCGAAGCCGCGATACGAGCCCTCATCGAGGTCCCGGACGGAGAGCTCCACCTTCTCGACCTTCCCCTTGGCCGGCTTCTCGGCGCCGGGGCCTTTCGCGGGCGGCGCCTCCTCCGAGACCACCTCCGGGAAGAGCACGAGCTCGAGCTCGGCCTCGAGGGGCCGCTCGAGAGGGCTGAGACACCGCACGCACTCCACTCTGAACGGGGCGCGCACTCGGCCGGTGACACGAACCGCCGGCAGATCGAGGCTCGCGCCGGCGACGGTCCTGAGACGGATCGTCGCATGCCCTTCACCGGCCGGCGTGAGCCCGAAGGCCTCGGGACCGAGGTCCGAGAACTGCTCCTCGAGCCACGCATGAGGAAGCGTCTCGTCGAGATCGTCCCCAGCCTCGGGGAGCTTGCGAACGTCGTAGGCCTTGACCATGGATGGACCCGATTCTGTCGGCGCTCGTCTGGACTGAGAGGCCAAGGAGCCCCTGCGGCGCCACCGGCTTGGATCGCGCGGAATCGAGCGAAAGCCAAGCGCCGTGCGGTTTGGCGCACGATGGCAGCCTCGTGTCCCCCATACACCCAGGTTGTCGAGCGGTGAAGGTAAATGTAGGAGACTACTGTGCTTTTGCGCAGAATCGTGCCTTGTGGCCGCGCGATGGGCAGTGTTAGCTAGCACTGCCTGCGCTCCTGGCGAGAACAATCGCCATTGGCTCGGCTCGAGCACCCAATGTTCATCGGATGGATCGCAAAAAACGAAGTCGAATCGTGGGATGGGATCGAGCCATGGGGCTGGCACATGTCGTGAATATACACTCGGGAGAGGGGCGGACGGCCTCTCGCATAGAGGTGGTCAGTCGTGACTCAAGGGGTCGGAAATATGAATGAAACGAGACTTTGTCGAAGCGGGCCGAATTGGTTGGCCCTGGTGACTCTGCTCTCCACCGGCGGACTTCTGTCCGCATGTGGAAGCGATCCACTGGTTTGTGGTCCAGGGACCAAGCTGGTTCAGGCGGCCGACGGCTCACAGAGCTGTGAGGCCGATGTCCTGGCATGTCAGCCAGGCCAAGTTAAGGTGACGGGTGAAGACGGGATCGAAGTCTGCCAGTCGCCCATCAACAATCCATGCGCGAACGTGACCTGCAACCCAGCGGATTTTCCGCAGTGGGCAGCGTCGACGCTCCAGCTCCTTCCGGAGCAGGTGAACGAGACCACCTGTTCGTGTCTGCCCTCGGTGTGTAACGAGGGATACCAGCTCCATCAGGGCTCGTGTCTTCCGCGCCTGACCGAGCAGGATTGCGCGGCGTTCGGGCCGGGCTATGTACCTAGCGGCACCGGCCTCTGCCTGCCCTGCGACGACTGTACCTGCGAGGATCAGCCGGGTTCGCTCGCCTGTATTCCGGTTCGCTGCGAGGATGCGCCTCAGCTCGCCACCCAGCAGAACGATCCGAACAGCGAGTACTACGGTCGGCGTCTTTGCCTCGAGGATCCAAAGCCTCCGGTCCAGAGCTGCGTCAACAACTGCCACAACGGGATTGAAGACCCCCACCCGTGGTTTGGCGGTGACGACCTGACCTGCACCGGTTGCCACGGCGGCGACGGTGCGGCCACCACTCGCGAGACGGCTCACATCCCGATCCCCGCCATCTGGCAGGCGAACTCCACCCAGTGGGGCCGTCCGAACCTCCAGTACTACTGGAACTACAACACGCTGTTCGGCGTCGAGAACTTCGAGGGTGGTCTGGCTTGGTTGCGCTTCCGCAACCCGGGCGACCTCCGCATCGCGGATCAGTCCTGCGGCAAGCTGGCCGGCTGTCACCAGGACCGCGTCGAGAATCAGCGGCGTTCGGTCATGGCGACCGAGGTGGGTCTGACCGGCGTGGCGCTGGGTCGTAACGGCCTCGCGCGTTCGGTGATTCGTGGCCAGGGCGGTCTGTACAAGTGGGACACCACCGAGGGCATGGCGCTCGGCTGGGGTCGCCTCGAGGTGCCCGAGCACAACCCATACGCATACAACGCCGAGTATGTCGGCTCGATGCAGCGCATCACCGGGTTCACGATGCAGAACCGCGAGTTCAACGGCAACTACAACCAGACCGAGATCTTGAAAGAGATCTACGACAAACAGTGCGGTGACTGCCACTTGGGTAACGCCGGCGCGAACAACCGGTACGCGGACTTCCGCTCTTCCGGCTGCTCGGCTTGTCACATGCCCTACGCTCTCGATGGCCGTAGCCGTTCGACGGATCAGATGATCAAGAAGGACGAGCCCACGTACCCGAACGCGTACAACCAGATCGCGAACTTCAACGCCAACGACCTTCAGAACCTGAACGGCGCTTGGCTTGGACCGGAGCGGGCCCACCCGTCGAAGCACCGCCTCTCGAAGCAGATGACCTCACAGAAGTGCGGCACCTGCCACGTGGGTTCGAACCGTACCGACTGGCAGTTCCGAGGCTACCGTTTCGATCCGAACCGCGACGCGGTCACCGCGATCGACAACAACCGCCTCGTGGCCGGTCAGGACATCATCTTCACGGATGAGATCGACAACAACGCGGATGCGAACGCTCGCTATCACGGCGCCGCCCAGAACCAGATCCTCAAGTACGAGGACTGGAACCAGGACGGCTACGACGACAGCCCGGCGGACATCCACTTCCAGGCCGGTCTCGAGTGTCTGGACTGCCACACCTCGGGCGAGATGCACAACGAGCTGAAGTTCGTGAAGGTCGCCAAGGTCACGGATTGGTCGGATCGCAACCAGGTCAACGACATGAGCGGCGCCATCTGGTCGCACATGTCTCAGGCCACCGAGGTCGAGTGTGTGAACTGCCACGGTAACCTCGAGTACCGCGCGCTCGGGTACTACGCGGACAACCGCAACCCGGTGAAGAACCTGGTCGTGTGCCCCGAGGTGGGCGAGACAATTCCTGACTACGAGGTGCCGGCCGAGTGTGACAACCTCGGCAATGGTCGTTGGCTCCGCAGCAAGTTCACCGGTCGTCACCACTACGTGACTCAGGTTCGCGACACCGTCGCGAACTACCCCACCGGTGGTGGAGCGGTTCGCCCGAACAACTCGCCGGTCTACTCGCTCGTCTCGTCGATCTTCCACGGCCGCGTGGATAACGACCCGCTGAACGGTGTTGGCCCATGTGTGAACGGCAACGCGAACACCTGCTACAAGGACCAGGCGAACAACCAGCTGCAGATCCGTCAAGGCTTCTCGCACCTGGGTCGCCCGGCGGTGAACTCGAACGACCAGATGGCTGGCGGCCTCGAGTGCTACGCCTGTCACTCCACGTGGCAGATGGCTTGTCAGGGCTGTCACTTGAACCTGGCCGACAACGACGGGAACCAGATTCTGCGTGACTACTCTCGCTCCACCGGTGAACTCACCTACGGCGCGATCGTGCACGCAGACTTTACCTACATCGACCCGCTGGCCATTCAGCTCGGCATCAACCCCGAGGGTAAGATCAGCCAGTTCGAGCCTGAGACCAAGCAGGCGATTCGCCACGTGGACGCGAACAACCAGGACTTCTTCGGAACCCGGGTCATCGTGAACAACGACGCGAACCTCGTCTACAACGTCTATCGTAACCGCGCCGGCTACGGTCTGCGTCAGTACAACACCGAGCTCGTCGGCTTGCCGCCGAACTCGGACGGTCCGGACTACGAGCAGGACGCGCGCATGGATCAGAACGCGGGTGAAGGCTTCCAGCCGTTCATGCCGCATACGACCCAGCGTTCGCACCCGCTCATGGACTGCGCGACGTGCCACATCGACGTGAACAATGCGAACGCCGATGCGGTCACCGCACGATACGGCGTGAACCCGAATGGGTTTGCGAACGTGTCGGGCTACCTGGCGATTCTCGACGGTCTGCAGATCGTCCGGAACAACTCGAACCAGGCGGTGAACGTGAACCAGGCTGCGGGCTTCCGGCTCGACGCGGACATCGACCCCGATGCCTTCGTCATCAACCGGCAGCTCGATTGGGTTGTTTTCGACGACGGCTTCCCGCTGTCGTACACGAACCATCCAATCAAGCAGGGCTTCTACAACCTGTACACCGACCCGTTCTATCAGAGGCAGTACCCGCGCTTGGCGCAGGTCGCAGGACCGCTCAACCAGGCCCTGCTGCAGCTGATTCAGAACGAGATCAAGGTGGCCAACGTAGGAGTCCAGTACAAGGCAATCCGCTAGCCGGGTTGAGTTGACTGGATAGGAGACGGGGTCTCAGCGAGAGCTGGGGCCCCGTTTCTGTTTAAGCGCCGACGGGCTTGGGATGAAGCGCGGCCGAGCACCTGCTAGGATCCATCCGTGATGCGCACTCCGTCACTCTTGACGCTGCTCGCGCTCGTGGGCACGGGCTGCCCCGACCGCACCCAGGACGCGGTGACGCTCGAGAAACGCACCGTGGTGCTGGGGGTGGATGCGGCCATCGCGCCCTCGGGGGTTCACGAGTTTCTGCGCACCGCCTTCGAGCAGAAGTCGGACAAGCGCATGGAGCTCGTCATCGCGCCCTCCTATGACCTCACGAAGCAGGCTGAGCGCGGCGGGCTCGATGGGCTCCTCCTCGCCACCGACGTGGCCTTCGAAATGCTCGACGCGACCGGGGCGGTCGAGCAGGCGAGGGTGGTCGCACACGAAGAGATGGTGATCATTGGCCCGGCGGAGGACCAGATCCGCTCGCACGGCGCCAAGAGCGCACCCGAGTTCATCCAGAACATCGGAAGGTTCAGCGCCCTGTACTTCAAAGCTCAGCGGGGCTCGGCCGAAGAGCTGGTGCACCGCGAGATCATGAAAGCCGCCAAAGATCGCGAGCCGGGGTCGTTCATCGAGGAGAAGTTGCACGGCCTCCCGTATCTGGAACGGGTGGTGAACCACCCCCGCGCCTACGGCATGGTGCTCCGGTCTACGCTCGTCCTCGGCGCCAGCTTGGGCAAGAAGCCAAACCGCGTGTATCTCGATGGCGCGCCGGATCTCGTGGTGCGCTTGCGCGCGATCGCGGTGCGTTCGAGTCTGACGAAGCGCGCGCCGCAGCCGGAGCTCGTCGAGTTCTTGATGAGCCCCGACATCTCGAAGGCGTTCGGCGAGGTGGGGCGCGCGAAGTTTGGGCTGCCGCTCTATGCGGCCGGTGACACCGAGCCTGGCATGGGGGCGACCGTGCCGGGGCTGGTCGCGGAACGGCTGCCGTCCGTGCCCACTTCGAGCCGCACTGCGGTGCCCTAAGAGCGAGCCTCAGGCCTGGCTGACGTTTGCGCAAACCCCGGGGACCAAACAGCTCTCTAGGCATCTCGGGACGTGGCCGGCTTCCTGTCGCGCGACTCCCCGTCCAGACCTCCTCTGACCACTTTGTTGTAGCCCCCATTTCGACCAGACACCCCGAAAGGGGAATTTGGAATGGGAAAATCGATTCAACTTGCAGCACCTGAGGCGGGCCGTCGTCGGCGATACACGCCTGAGCAGAAGCACACGCTCCTGCAGGAGGCAGCGCGACCTGGGGCGTCGATCTCTTCGGTCGCCAGAACCTATGGCATCGCCCCGAGCGTCATGTTCTTGTGGAAGCGCACCATGGATGACGCTGGCGAAGAAGGCCTAAAGGCCAACGAAAAGGTGGTTCCCGAGAGCGAGCTCAAGAAGCTCGAGGCTCGCATCAGGGAACTCGAGCGTGCCCTCGGGCGCAAGACCATGGAGGTCGAGCTCCTCCAAGAGGCCGTGCGCCTCACCGAGAAAAGAAAGCCGAGCTCGCGCGGAAGCTCTTCCAAGAAGGACGGTGGTCGATGAAAGCGGTGAGCGAGGCGCTCGGCGTTCTCGACCCCTTCTCTCAGAGAGCCTCCGACGGGAAGCGAAGCCCCGTGGACGCTACGAGATGTCCGGCGACGCCGAACTCATCGACCGGATTCGAGCGCTGGTCGATGAGCAACCGAGCTATGGTTACCGGCGCATTACGGCGCGGCTCAATCGCGCCAAGACGGCCGATGAGCAGGTAAACCACAAGCGCGTGTACCGTGTCATGCCGGACGCCGGCTTGCTCCTCCCCAACCACACCGGCCACGTCGAGCGACCGCACGAAGGCAAAGTGGTCACGCTAGCCAGCAGCCTGAGGTGGTGCTCGGATAGCTTCGAGATCCGCTGCTGAAACGGCGAACGCGTCCACGTGGCCTTCAGTCTCGACTGTTGCGATCGAGAGGCGATCGGGTGGGTCGCAGCAGCCCGACACCTCGACGGGATGGACATCCGCGACCTCATGGCCGAAAGCGTCGAGG
>WYAZ01000180.1 GCA_011526105.1 Deltaproteobacteria bacterium
CGGCTCGCCCGTCTCATCTCTCCTTAGCCTGTCGACCAACTCCGGCCTCGGCAAGTTCTTCGCCGTCCACGGCGATTCACAGTCGTCGAGTCTGCTCCCCGGTCCCCCCACGCTCCGGACCGGCGGCGGCGGCCTATGAGATCACGAGGGAGCTGGACCCGGGTACCGGTGATCTCGGTGGAAATGGGACCCAAACTAGTCGGTGGCGACATTTCGAATCTGCCAAGCGACGATTTCTTTGTTCCCGCGGTACGCCCGGCGGAGGTTCTCATGGGCTCTGCGAACACCAAGCTGACGGACTCTCTCTCGAGCGACCTCAGTGGGAAGTAGGAACTCGGTCGCGAAGGCCCGCGCCCTTTGCTCGACCGGAATGGGCACGTCTCCACCCAGTCGCGGGGTACTTGGTATGGTCACAAAACATTGCGGCGGTCTTGCGGGCTGCTGCCAGTGGCCGCTTCGATGGCCGCGAGGACCTGGGCTGGATCGAGCTTCCGCCGAAAACGAACGACACCCGAGGCCGAAGGCCAATCGCCCTCTTCACAAGCGAGGTCGTCATCGACGCAGATGATCAAGTTGTCGAGCTTCGCGGACCTCAGCGTCATGCGCTTGTGATCGAGGTAGCTCGGGGTCCAGTAGCCGACCAGTTCGATGAATGCGAAGCGCCTTTCGTCCGATCGGTGACGGGCCAGAAAGTCCGGAAAAATCAGCGCGCACCCCGCCCGAATCGGTGCGGGCTCTCGAATCAAGACCCAATCGGATGCCAGCCTCGCAAAAGCCTTCGCGAACCGAGCCTCGAGCTTGCTATCGAACTTGCGGGGCTCGGCGCTGGGAAAGATCGGCGCCGGCGATCTCAGCCTGAACTCGAGCGCACGCTCTTGGAGCACCAGCGCCGCTTTCAGCTCGAAACGATCGCACCAAGCCAAAAGCGGCAGGAGTCGGCTGAGTGAGCGCCCATAAAGCAGGGTCTGATGAAACAACGAGACCGGACCGGAGATGTCGAGCTGCGCCCGCTCGTGGTCGGGAGTGCTCTCGACCGAGCAGATGAGGCCTCCGAGCCGAGCTTGTCTCACGATCGCATGAGCTTGCCCCTCCAACTCGAGCCTCACCGACGTTGAGCGAAAGAGCAGCGACTGGGCGAAGGCCAAATTCGATCGGAGCGCGAGATCGTTGGGAGTCAAGGGCGAGCTCAGCTCTTGGACGATCCGCTCCGAGGGCAAGTCAGCGAACAGCTGCTGCTCGAGCTCGTGCGCTGTCAGCCCCAGCTTCGCGGCCGCGCTCGAGATGCTGCGCGTGCGATCGGTAGCGCCCACGGCTTCCTCGAAGAGCGTGGATCGAAGGAGCGCCGGCTTCACCGCCGAGCAGATCTTGTCCTTCGTGAGGGACAGCAGCACCGCGGTGGCCATCATTCGCGATCCCGTGGGTGCCGCGGGGAGCTCGATCGCTTTGAGCCTAGACTCCAGTTGGGCTCGGGTGGCCCCGACCGATCGATCGTACTCAGCGAGGAGTGCCGCGAGCCACGGATGGTCACCGTCGCCCAAAAAGCGAGGGACCAACGTCGACCCTTGTTGTGCGTACACGAAGGCGTTCTCGGGAATGGAGACCACGACTCCTCCTTTGGGCCCAGCCCGCCTCGAGCGTGTCCCGGGTGATGAGCTCGTACAGCAGGGCCTCCTTGTTCTGTTTGGGGCGCAGCACCCGACCGATCCGCTGCAGGTGCTCTCGTTCGCCAAACGCCGCACTGACGACGATCGCCACCTCCGCGTCGGGTAGGTCGATGCCTTCGTTCAGCACCCTCGCCGAGACGAGCCCCCTCAGCCTGCCGGTGACGAACTGTTCGAGCGCTTGGCGCCGCTCTGCACGACCGATGTCGCAGGTGATCGGCATGACCAGATGCTCGCGGGCGATCGCATAGGCGGCTTCGTTGTCGGCGCAGAATATCAACGTTCGAAGGCCGCGGTGGTGTGCGAGGATATGCTCGAGGCGCCGGCGCTTCTCGAAGTTGTAAGCGAGGAGTCGGCGGATCTCGCGCCATGATCGGAGCGCCCGGCGCCCCGCGATGCTCTTGGCGCCGATCCGGACGAGGTCCTGCCATCGAGCGTCGGGATGGCTTGCTCGAACTACGGTCTCGAAGGTCTGAAAAGCTTCGAGGTGCAGAGCGTACCGAAGGCGCTCCTCGGGATCGAGCTCGACGAGGATCCGGTTGCGGGTCAAAGGCGCGAGGTGCTCGCCCATCAGCGCCGCGATGCCTCGCTCATAGACGACCGGTCCGAGCAGCCGCTCGAGGCGCTCTCGATGAACAGGATCGCGCGGGTAGGTCCCGGTCAAACCGAGGCGTGCGGCCGCAAGAGACATCTCGAGCGCTTCATCTCGGATCCCGGCACCAAAGTGATGGGCTTCGTCGACCACCAAGAGGCCGAACCGATCTCCCAGCATCGACATCTGCCGGTATGCGCTCTCATAGGTCGAGACCGTGATCGCCTCAACTCGGCGGACACCGTCACCGAGACGACCGATCGTGACCGAGGTGAACGCCGACAGCTGGACACACCATTGATCGAGGAGGGCGATCGTCGGCACCAACACCAGCGTCGGCAACGCCAGGCGCCGGATCGCCGCCAACGCAACCCGCGTCTTCCCGCTGCCGGTTGGAAGTGCGACGATGCCTCTACGGCCCGACTGCTCCCAAGCCTCCACCGCCGTGGTTTGGTAGGACCGAAGCTCGAGCGCTCGCCACTCTGCATTCAGCGGCGCGAGCGGTCTCAGCTGGCGCTCGACGGCGAGGCCACCGTCCTCGAGAGCCCGCGCCAGCGCCCGATAACGGAAGGCGGGCGCACGAAAAGCACGGACGCGTGGGTCCCAGACAATGAAAGGCAGCCCTTCGAGCGAGGCACCGCCCGCCGCGGTCACGACGAGTGTGCCTCGATCGAAGCGCAGGCCGACCCTCGCCTTGGACTCCTCGAGCGGCACGCCTAGATGTTCGGCGCAAACCGAGCGGTGGTGCGTCGGTTCCTTCGAACTTCATTCCAGCGAGCGAGATCTCCACCTGAGACCGCAGGCTCGACGCTTTGATTCACCGCGGCACCTCGACAGTGTCGGTATCGAGCGTCGAGCCTCGAGCTCACCGGATGCGCCTGATCGACTGCACGTTCACCTGGATGAACTGCCCGTCGTAGGCGTCTGGGGCGGGCCTCACGTTGTTGACGATGATGGGACGCCCGTTGGGGCCGAGATTCCGTAGCTGCTCGCCGCGTGCGTTCACCTTGGTGAGGAATCCGGAGCCCACATCGAGCCGCACCGGGAGCGTGAAGTCGATGCGATGACAGCTGTCGCGTTGCTCATCCACGCGGTTCAGGAAGATGGTCTCCGCCGGGCTCGTCATTTCGAGCACGAACTGGTTGCGCGCGTTCGCGGTGGGACCGCCGCCGACCTGCCATTCCTGGCCCTGGTGGTAGCCGCCCAAATAGGTGCGCAGTTCGGCCACGCCACGAAAGCGCAGCACGACCTCGTACCGAGCACCGGGGGCCCCGCGCAGGTTGTAGCGGAGGCTCTGGGTGCCTGGGCCGAGACAGGTTGTGGGCCCGAGCTCCGCGAGGCAGGGGCTCTCCCAGCGAATGCCGTCGAGGATGTTTCGGATGTCATCACAGCCTTCGCAGCCCAGATCCGGAAAGCCCACGTCCGGGAAGTTGGGGCGCGCGTCCGGCGAAGGTCCCAAGTCGCCACCGTCCGGCCCGCTGTCGCTTGGATCGTCGCCGGCGTCATCGAGACCCCCATCGGCGGTTTCGTCCTCGCTCGGCCCAGGACCAAAAGTCTCCGTGCCAAAGGGCTCGGTCCGTCCGCAGGCACAGACGAAGAAGGCGAGGGCGAGGGCGCTGATCAAGGCTCGGCGGCGCACGGGGTCGAGCATAGAGCACTCAGCCCGAGTAGAACAGACGGGCAAAGAACAGCGCCGCCAACACGCCGGTGATGTCTGCCCCCAGACAGGCAAAGATGGTGTGACGGGTAGCGCGAACACCCACGCTCCCGAAGTACAGAGCCAACACGTAGAAGGTGGTCTCCGTGCTGCCGTTCAGCACGCATGCGAGAAAGCCCACGAAGGAGTCGGGACCGTGTGTGGTCACGACCTCGCTGATGACCCCGAAGGCCCCGCTCCCCGAGAGCGGGCGGATGAGCGCGACCGGCAGCGCCTCGCCCGGAAAGCCGATGAGCGAGGTCAGCGGGCTCAGACCCGTGACCAGGAGCTCGAGCAGTCCGGCCGCACGAAACATGCCCACCGCCACCAAGATGGCGACGAGGTACGGGATGATCATCACCGCCACATCGAAGCCTTCTTTGGCGCCCGCGACGAACGACTCGTACACGCGGACCCGATGGCCGAAGCCGATGAGCACGATGAAGGCCATGAGCACCGGCAGCAGCCAGTCCGAGAGCACGTTCTTCGTGATCTCGAAGCCCGTGGTGCTCGCGGGCGCGGCGCTGATGGTGCCGTAGAGGCCGTAGAGCAAGACCGCGAAGAAGCCGAGCGTGACCAGTCTTCGAGACCAAGGATTGTCGTTTTCGAGCGCGGCCAGCTTCTCCGCATCCTCGAGACCTTTGATCGCGGGCGCTTCCTCGGCGGCCGGTGTGGCTCCGGAGGAGTCGTCTTTGTAGCGCTCGGCGGAAAAACGCGGGAGCTTGCACAGCACCGTCGCGATGATGATGGCGACGGCGGTCGAACACATCGTGGCCAAGATGGAAGGCAACGTGATGCCCGCGACGTCCTTGGCGCCAAACTGTGCACGGAGCGCGATCATGCCGAGCGGCAACACCGCGACCCCGGAGGTGTTGATCGCGAGGAATAAGGCCATCGCGTTGGTCGCCACCCCGGGCATGGGGTTCAGCTTCTCGAGTTCGCGCATCGCCTTCAGCCCAAAGGGGGTGGCGGCGTTGGTCAGGCCGAGCATGTTCGCGGCGATGTTCATGAGCACCGCGCCCAGCGCCGGGTGGTCGGCGGGGATCTCGGGAAAGAGCCGCCGTGCCACCGGATGAAGGGCCCGCGACAGCCCCGCGAGCAGGCCCGCGTCCCGGACCACGCGCATGAAGCCCAGCCACAGGGCCATCTGGCCGACGAGGCCCAAAGCGAGGGTGACGGCGGTCTTGGCTGCTTCGAGGCCGGCCTGGTTGACCGCTGGCATCTTCCCAGTGACCGCGGCGTAGCCCACCGCGCTCACGATGAAGAACAGGAAGATGCCGTTCATCATGCGGGCCGAACTTCGCGCCTTTCCGGCCGCCTGTCCACCGAACGACCGGGTAAGACCGCCGATCGATCCGTGAACCGGTCTCAGCCGTAGGATAGACTATCGGATGGTGAGCCCAGCCTCTCCCACGGCCGCCGACCCGCTCCTCGGGCGCACGCTCGCGGAGCGTTTCGAGCTCACCGCCGTGCTTGGTGAGGGGGCGATGGGCAAGGTGTATCGGGCCCATCACGCCACGCTGAAGAAGGCGGTGGCGGTCAAGGTCCTGAGGCCGCAGGAGGGCGGCAAGGTTCAGCGCCTTCGCCGGTTCAAGGCCGAAGCCCGCGCCGCCAGTCGCCTCGATCATCCCAACGTGATCCGCATCTTCGACTTTGGCATCGAAGACACCGACGGCCTGCTGTATTTGGCGATGGAGTTGCTCGAAGGCGAGGACCTTCAGGTACGCCTCGATCGCGAAGGGGCCTTCGATCCTCGCCGGGCCTTCGAGTTCGGCATCGAGATCCTGGCGGCGCTGGCGCACGCGCACACGCAGGGTGTCATCCACCGCGACGTGAAGCCGGGCAACATCATCCTCTTTCGGCGGGTCGACGACGACGGCCGTGAGGTGGACTCGCTCAAAGTGCTCGACTTCGGACTCGCCAAGATCCTCGACCCCGAATCGAACGACGTCTCCGGCGGACCCATCACGCGGAAGGGCGCGGTGTTTGGCACGCCGGCCTACATGTCTCCCGAGCAAGCGCGCGGCGAGGTCCTCGACGCACGCAGCGACGTCTACTCAGTGGGGGTCATCCTCTACAGGATGCTCACCGGAGACGTTCCCTTTCGTGCGGACTCTCCATGGGGCGTCTTGCGCATGCAGATCGCCGACGAGGCGACGCCCATCTCGGACTCGGTCGAGCTCGTCGACCCGCGCATCGAGCGGGTCGTTCAAAAGGCCATGCAGAAGCGACCCGAAGACCGCTACGAGAGCGCGCGCGCGATGCGGCAAGCGATGATCGAAGTGCTCGAGACGCCGTTCGTGGCGAGTGCTCGCGTGGACGAAGCGCCGACGGAGATGGACCTGCGTCCGGCATCCGAAGCGGCGCGTCGAGCGGCCACGGTGGTTGATCGAGAGGCACCGCGGAGGGCGGCTTCAGACACCGTGTTCCTCCTGCGCGACAAGAAGCGCCCGAGCGTAGAGGCCTCCAAGCCACCACCGGCCCTCGAGAAGGACACGTCCCTTCGTTGGGCGGCCTGGTCGGGATTTCTGGCCCTCCTGCTCGTGCTCGCGCTGGGGGCCTATGTTTACTTTTCGCTGGAACGGGGCGATGTAGACATTGTCGCGCCGCCGGGCGTGACCCAGCCATGAGCCGGATGCCGCGTCTCCCACTCCTCCCCCTACTACTGAGCGTCTCCGGGCTCGCTTCTGGCTGCTTGGACGCCCTCGTGGACGACGAGCTCGACCCCAACTCGATCTTTGGTGACGGCATGTTGTCGCTCGATGACCCCGAGGCCCTCGCTGCGGTGTCCCACGTAGACACCGCGCCCGACTATGCCGAGCGCGTCCAGCACTTCGCCACCGAGATCGCCTATCTGAGAGGCTACGCGAACGGGCGTCGCGTCTGGTACTGGAACGTGCCCGGGCCGAACGTCGACTTCATCGTGCCCATGTACAAGCTCGTCGAACAAGACGGGACCGAGGTCGGGTTCTGGGTCTTCGATGCCTTGCCGGGCGACGGTGGATACTCTCCTTGGTGGCGGAAGTTCACGGTGAAGAAGACCGCGAGCTTCGACGAGACGCGAGGCATCTGGTCCCGCGAGGCCATCGATCTCGGGGTTCGGATGGGCATGCTCGAGCCTCCGGAGGCCACCGAATACGTCTACAACTTCCCGATTGTCGATCGTCACACTAAGGTCGCGAGGTCGCCGGACGCGGGGGACTTCGTCGGGACCAGCACCGCCTGGTACCGAAATCAACGTGTCTCGTTCATCAAGTTCACGGAGAAAGTAATGGTGCCGGTGGGGCAGACCGAGTTCCCCAAGTATCCGGTCTATGTCCTCCAGCGGATCAATGAGGCCGCTCCGCTCTACGAGTACGCGACCGGGGTGGACGTGGATGGCGACGGCCGCCTCATCAACTCGAACAACATCTTCGCCGGCGACTTGGACGACGAGCGCTACTCTCCGCTCTGGTACCTTGCTGAGGTGCGCGTGCCCGCGGGCACCGTCTCGGTCGACACCTCCACCGCCGTCACCTTCAGTCGAGAGTCTGAGCTCTACGAAGACGCCGGCCGAACGCTCGAGGCGGAGGGCGTCGACGTGAAGAAGAACCTCGAGGTGCTCGTCAACTGCCCCATCCAGCGCGAGAGGGGGGCCCTGTGAAGCTCGGCCGATGGCTGTTGCTCGCTGCGTCGCTGGCGGTGGCTTGCGGCGGCCTCATCGACGAGCTCGATCCTGCGGTGGGTCACGCGACCAAAGAACGCTGCGCGAACTCCGACTCCGACCTCGCGGCCAACGTCTCCTTTGCGAAAGACATCGTGCCACTGTTCTTTCGGGAGCAGGGCGCGGGCTGCGGTTGCCATCTGCCGAGTCGCGCCGACGCCAACCCCATCGGCTTTGAACAGACCGGGCTCTCGCTCGAGACCTATGACAGTCTTCGGGCCGGGGGCGTGAACAGCCGCTCGGCGATCGTGGTGCCCGGCGAGCCATGCAGCAGCCTGCTCTGGCAGAAGGTGTCCCCGGGTCCCCCGTTTGGGGCGCGTATGCCTTTCAACGGTCCCCCGTTCCTCGAGCCGGCGGAGCGACAGCTCATCGCCGACTGGATCGCCGAGGGTGCGCGTGACAACTAGGTCCATCCGCGGGCTTTGGATCTTGCTCCTCGCGCTGACGCTGGCGGCCTGCATCGGCAGCGTCGGGCGGCGCGGCGGGCTCGATGGCGAAGCGCAGGCCAAGCTCCCCGAGGCGGTCCGCGAGAGCTACCAGCTCTTCGCCCAGAAGTGCTCGCGCTGCCACACCTTGTCACGACCTCTGGGGGCGTTCATCACCGACCCCGCTCATTGGCGACAATACGTCACCCGGATGCGGCGTCAGCCCGGCTCCGGTATCTCCGAGCGCGACGGGGATCGCATTCTGGTCTTCCTCGAGTACTACGCGAAGGAGAAGGGCCGCGACGAGGAGGTGACGAATGAGTAGGGCTTCCGCCTGGGTGCTCGTCGCCCTCACGGGGGTCGCGGTGTGGGTCGGCGTGGCCGGCGCCGAAGAGATCGAGCGCAACTTCGCCGGCTCCGCTCAGCTCGACTATCTCGCGGTACCCACCAACCCCAACGCGACCGGGCTCACCTTCGACGGCTTCACCACCGAGCTGTCGCTGAAGCTCGCCGTCGACTTCGGGGAGCACGTTTCCGCCAACATCAAGGTCTGCTACGGCTGTCATGGCTTCGAGACCGACATGGCGTTCGTGGATGTGCGGCTCGCGGACCAGGCCAACGTCCGTATCGGCCGCTTCAACCCCTCTTTTGGTGACTTCCCACTCCGTCACGACCCCGCCAATCACCGCGCCAGCAGCAAGCCGCTTCCTTACGACATGGGCCGGATGCTCCGACTCCGCGACTGGAACATGAGCATTCTCCCCTCTCCCTATGTGGACAACGGTATCGAGCTGAACGGGACCCAGTGGTTCAGTGATGCCATGCAGATCGACTACGCCGCGTACATGGTCTCGGGCTTCAAAGGGAACAACGACGCCTTTGACCTCGACTTCATCCAGTCGCGGACTGGGTCGCTCTACTACGTCGACAACAACTCGGAGCCGGCCTTCGGCGGAAAGCTCTCGCTCACGCTCAACTTCTCCGACGTCGTGAGCACAACGCTCGGGAGTTCGGTGATGTGGGGGCACTATGATCCGGCGCGGGAGCTCGAGTACCTCATCGGCGGTCTCGATCTCTACGTCCGCATCGGTGAACTCAACATCCGCGGCGAGTACCTCATTCGGCGGACCGAGTTTGGTCTGGGCAGCGACCCGGGCGAGCGTTTTAGGTACGCTTTCACGGATACCTCCCGGGCGTTCTTCATCAAAGAAGGCTTCTACGCGGAGGCCGAGTACCCCATCACCGAGCTCATCGAGATCTTGTACCGCTTCGATGGGATGCGTCGCCTGGGCAACGTGGCGGCGACTTCGCCGCTGCGCAGCACCAGCGCCATCCTCCGGCACACCATGGGCGGCAACATCCTGATTGGACGCGGTTTGCGGCTGAAACTGACCGCCGAAATCTGGGATTTCTCGGACTTTGCCGACGAAGTTGCCATCCACGCCGGTGTCGTGGCCAACTTCTGAGCCATGAGCATGGAGAGCGAGGCCCCGCCGCCTGGTCCAGATCCGCTCGTGGGGCGGGTCCTGGCCAACAAGATGGAGGTCGAGGCGCTGCTGGGCGAGGGGGCGATGGGCCGTGTGTACCGGGCTCGCCATCTGTCGCTCGACAAGACGGTCGCCATCAAGGTGCTCCATAAGGAGCTGAACACAGACAAGAGCATCGTCGGACGTTTCAAAGCAGAGGCGAGAGGGGCCTCGAGGCTCACCCATCCCAACGCAGTCCAGATCCTCGACTTCGGCGTCGATGGCCCCGACGGCTTGCTCTACATCGCGATGGAGTTCCTCGAGGGGGAGGACATGTCGAAGATCCTCGCGCGGGAACATCGGTTCTCTCCGAGTCGAAGCGCGAACCTGATGGTGCAGATCCTCGGTGCACTCGCCGACGCTCACGATCAAGATGTCATCCACCGCGACATGAAGCCGGGCAACATCGTCGTGACCCCTCGTCGGGGTGATGACGGCGGGATCGTCGAGGTCGTGAAGGTGTGTGACTTTGGGCTCGCCAAGCTGCTCGACCGCGACGCCGAACAGAGCAGCACCGGCCCGCTCACCAAGGCGGGGCAGGTCTTCGGGACCCCGGCGTTCATGTCCCCGGAACAGGCGCGCGGCGAAGTTCTGGACGTGCGCACTGATCTCTACTCTTGCGGGTGCATCCTCTACCGCATGCTGTCGGGCGACATGCCTTTCCGCGCGGAGTCGGTGGTCGGCGTGCTGATGAAGCAGATTTCGGAGGAGCCCACGCCGCTCGGGCAGCTCGCGCCGGACGCGCCACCCGGACTCATCGAGGTCGTAAGGCGCGCCATGGCGAAGAACCGGGACGAGCGCTACAGCTCGGCGCGCGAGATGCGGCAGGATCTCGTGTCGCTCTTCGGCGCGGATCTCTCGCAGCCCTACATCCCGTCGGTGCGAGGTGCTTCGGCGGTGGCCGCGCTCTCATCGCCCGATCTGATCATCGAGGCCACGGCGCCCTCCATCGGCCGAATCTCGGATCAAGGCAGCGCTTCCCAGGCCTCGATGACCGGCGAACCCGTCGCTACCGGTCGTCGGGCTTGGTTCGTGATGCTCCCGGGTCTGCTCGCACTCGTGCTGCTGGGGGGTCTGGCGGTCTTCGTGGTTCAGAAGCTCGATGCGCGCTCGGGCGCCGTCGCGAACCAAGCCCCAGTCCCTCGTCCGCCATCGCAGGCGGTGGCGGAGAAGTCTTCTGACCCAACACCTCCGCCTCCGCTCGAAGTTCCTCCTGCCGCCCCGGAACCCAAGGCCGATCCGGCGCTCGCACCCAAGCCCGAGAAGGAACCGAGCCGAACTCCACGGCCCTCGAAGGTCAAGGCCCCTCGGCCCGCCGCACCCGAGCCAGGACCAGCGCCGACTGCGCCGCCTCCGTCCGAGAAACCGGCGGCCGAGAAACCTGCAGCCGAGAGTCCACCGGTCGATCCCGCGAAGCCGCCCGTCGCCGATCGAGTCGAAGACCGAGCGCGTGCGCTGGAGCGCGAACTGGTGGAGCGCGCCGTCACCGAGTCCAAGCCGAGGCCCGCCCCTCCGCTCGTGCCCCCGCGTCCGGCGCCGGCGACCCGAGTGTCGGTGAAGATGGACGACCTCAAGGTCGGCGGCGGCATGTCGAAAGGGCGCGTCCAACAGGCATTAATCCGCTACGTCCCCGAGGCGCAGAGCTGCTTCTCCGCTCGAGCCTCGAGCTTCGAGTCGGGGACCAAGGGGGAGGTCCGGATCAACGCGACGATCGAGCTGTCGGGGAGACTCCGGGGGATCAAGGCCGAGGGCGGACCTGCGATCGTGCAGCGCTGCGCGAAGGAAGCGTTCCATGGCGCGGTGCTCCCCAAGCCCGACACTGGTGGAGCCAAGCTCGAGTTCCTCCTGCGCTACTCGGCGGGTTGAGCGCGCAGAGCTGCGCCTCACATGACGACTTGCGCGGTCACTCGGGTGCAGTAGTTCTGATAGAGCAACGTCAGGATGCTCATCTCCCGGTGATCGACCGTGATGTTCTTGAGGGTCTTTCCCTCCGCCCCCGCGTTGCGAAGCGCGGTCTCGAGCGACGCATCACCGATGGAGATGAGCCATAGGATGCCCATGCTGCAGGCCTCCCCGGTGATCTCCGAGCCGCCGGGATTCGTGGAGGCGCCCGGCTGAAACTGCCCCGGGGTCCTCACCCCTTTGTAGATAAACCCCGGAGGGCCCACGTAGGCGCAGCCATGAAGGAGGCTGACGGTCAGGAGGAGCAACAGGATTCTCATCATCGCCGGCGCTCTTAGCACGCCACGCGGCCGCCGGAAACGTGCTACCGAGGCGGCATGCCGAAAGTCACCTTGGTGAAGGGCGATGGAATTGGGCCCGAGATCGCCGAAGCCGCCGTGTTTGTCATCGATGCGCTGGGCCTCCCCATCGAGTGGGAGGAGCGGCCCGCAGGCGCCGCTGCCATTCCCGAGTTTGGTGCGCCGCTTCCGCCGTCTACCATCGAGTCGATCCGCGCGAATCGCTTCGCGCTGAAAGGCCCCCTCCACACCCCGGTGGGCGGAGGTTACAAAAGCGCAAACGTCGCGCTCAGGCAGGAGCTGGAGCTCTTTGCGAACATCCGTCCCGTCCGTTCTTTCGAGGGCGTCGAGACCCCGTTTCGCGGCGTGGATCTGGTGGTGGTTCGCGAGAACACTCAGGGCCTGTACTCCGGGATCGAGTTTCACACAGACATCCGGAAGACCTCGGCTCAGGCGGTCGCGCTCATCACGAGGCCCGCCTCGGAACGCGTCATTCGCTTCGCCTTCGAACACGCTCGCGCGACCCAGCGAAAGAAGGTCACGCTCGTCCATAAGGCCAACATCTTGAAGTTCACTTCGGGCATGTTCCTCGAGATCGGCCGCGAGATCGCCACGCAGTATCCGGACATCCAGTTCGAGGATCGCATCATCGACGCCATGGCCATGGCGCTGGTCATGAAGCCACAGACCTTTGAGCTGATCGTCACGACCAACCTGTTCGGAGACATCCTCTCGGACCTCACCGCCGGGCTCGTCGGCGGTCTCGGACTCGCGCCCTCGGCAAACATCGGCGAAGAAGTCGGGCTCTTCGAGGCGGTCCACGGGACCGCTCCGGACATCGCGGGAAAAGGGATCGCGAATCCCTCCGCGCTCATCCTCTCCGGAGCGATGATGCTGCGGCGGCTCGGACACGCGGTCGAAGCTCAACGTGTTCGGAAGGCGGTCCAGAAGACACTTCGAGAGCGCAAGGTGCTCACCCCTGACCTCGGGGGTTCGGCGAAGACCATGGAGTACGCGAAGGCGATCGTGGCGAACTTCGAGGCCTAGGCCCAGAGCTCATCTCGAGACCCCCGACCGAGCGAGACGGCCAAGACGCGAGGCCCGCAAGGCGGGCCGACGAATCCGCTATCCTGCGATAACGCGAGGAGGCCCAACACGGCGGGCCGACGCGGATCGGCCGAAATCGCGACCGAGGGGGTTTTGAGATGAGCTCTAGAACGTGCCGTTCAGCGCCAGGCCGCCTGGGCCCGGGCTCAAGCTCGCGGAGACGCCGCCGCCCGCGGTGTCATAGCGTCCCGGGTCGTCGCCGGTCACGAGCAGGATGGTGCCCGTCGTGGCGGCCGCCAACCCCAGGATCGCGGTCGTGAGCGTGAGGGTGTCGAGCACCGCGAGCTGTTCTTCCCGTCGATCGAGATCTGCGAGATCGGCATTGGAGCGGACGCTCAGCGCGTTGAACTGGCGGATGTCGTCTCGGAGGTCCACGGCCTGTCCGGAGCCCACGAAATACAGCGCCACCCCGCCCGCGATGGCGGCGGCGCCGACGCCGAGCCCCACCCACGCCAGCGTTCGGGTGAACGACGCGTCGCTCTTGTAGCGGGCGATGAACGCGGGTGACGGGATGAGCTGGGCATTGAGCTCGAGCGTCTTGCCCTCGATGATGTTTACGTCCTCTCGGTAGACGACGTAGCCCTCCTTCTCCACAGCGAGCTCGTGCAGTCCGCCCGCCACCGACAGAGGCTCGAGCAGCGGGCTCACGCCCACGATGGCGTTATCGAGCTTGATCGTGGCGCCTTCCTCCGAGGTCCTCACTGAGAGAAGGCCGGACTTTTCGCCGAGGAGGTTCCGGACGAGGAGACGGGTCGCGGTACGCAGCTCGCCGAACACCCCCTTGGTGTCACCGCTGTACTCTCTGGAGACCCGCGCTTCGATCTTGGCCATGGCGATGTTCGCGAGTTGGAGTTGCAAGATATAGGCGTCACCCACCAAGGAGATCTGACCGGTGACCAAGAAGTCGGCCCCGAGCGCGCCGCCGATCTCTGCGAGGCAGGAGACCTCGTCACAGCCCAAAAGCTGCTTCTGGCTCTCGAAAGCCAACATCTGCTTGATCTCTTGAGTGGAGATCGCCTTGAAGACGCCGAGCCCCTCGAGGGTCTCGGGCACGATCTGCGTGAGCGCGTCGGTGAGCCCCGCCTCGATGTTGGCGGACGCGCCGAGTTGCATGACCGCAACCTTGATCCGGTAGGTGTCGCCGAAGGCCTGCTCGGACGAAGGGGCGCTCGGTGTCGGACGGGGCGAAGGCGGCGGGCTGGGGGCAGCGGTGGGAATGGCCGACGGCGCCTCGGGCGCGGGTGCGGCCGGAAGCGCGGCCTTCGTGGACTCGAGCTCGAGCATGCCCTTTTCTGCGGGCGGCGGCGCGGAGCACGCGGACTCGAGGGTCTTGGTGCGCATCTGGGCCGAGTGCTTTCCGATCTTGACCTTCGTCCACTTCCTGCCGCGCTTGACGATGGTGATGAGCGTGCCGCTGGGGAGCTCTCTTTTGCGGGACTTGAGGCTTCGCGTCTTGTGGACCATCGCAGCTTCGCCGAGAACACACTCCTCCGCGAAGGCCGAACTCACCACCAGTCCGGAGCCGAGGAGGGCGAGGGCCAGAATTCGAAACGCTCTCTGCATGATCATTCTCCTCCCACTACGTTCACACGCAGAAGGTCGCACGTCGCCACCGCCTGCTCGCCCAGGGGCGTGGGGCAGTTTGTGTCCACCCCGTCCGTGCAAACACGAACCGGGGTGCAGTAATCCGTGGTGCCGCTGATGGCGCCGATGCCGATGCCGTATGTGAACTCCTCACCCCAGCAGGCCATCGAGCCATCCGCACGTTGCGCGCAGGTGTGGGTCTCCCCGGCGCTGATCGCCACCGCGTCATTCAAGAAGCCCGCGCAGTTGGGCGTCGGGTCGCAGGTCGGTGAGGCGGTTGGGGCACAGACCTGCAGCGGCAAACTGGTTTGCGTCACCGAAGTGCCGGCGCCTAGGGTGCCCACGAATCCTTCGCCCGCTCGAGCCTCGTTGCTGCCCCAGCAATAGACCTCCCCGGTCACGAGCAGCGCGCAGTTGAAGTGATCACCCGACGTGATCGACACGATGTTCGAGAGCGGATCGCAGGTCGGGCCAAAGCCCGTGCGGCACACCCGGACCGGGTTGATGCGCGGGGTGGTGGTGGTGCCATCTCCAAGCTGACCGCGGGCGTTTTCTCCCCAGCAGCGAGCCGTGCCGTCGGCGAGCAGGGCACAGCTGTGAAGGTTGCCCAGGCTGAGCTGCACGATGCCAAAGAGCCGCGGGCACCCCGAACCACTGGCGGACTGGCAGACCGGGACCGGATTCGCATGAAGGGCGGTGGGCTCGCCCGAGCCGAGCTGACCCACGTCGTTCCTTCCGAAGCAGAGGGCCGAGCTGTCCTCGAGGAGGGCGCAGGTGTGAAGCTGTCCTGCGCTCACCGAGACCACCGTTTCCTCGAGAGGCAGACACGGCTGCGTGTCCCCGCCGCTGCCGCAGAGCTCGGTGGGCAGGGACGTCAGCTCGTAGTTCTCGAGATCGGAGGCGACATACCCGTCGTAGGCCGGATTGGGCGCGTTGCAGACCCCGGCCTTCCCGTTGCCGAGTTGGCCGCAGTTGTTGAGCCCGAAGCACCGCAGCGCCCCTCCGGCCAAAACGGCACAGGTATGGTGCATGCCGGCAGCCACGCCGACCACTCCGGTGAGCGCGGTGTCTGCGGCGCCGTCGGCGCATCGTGTACCGTCGAAGGTGCCGCTCGCGCAAACCGGGAGCGGCCTTCGCCGATCGTCTTGGAAGTCGTGTACGCCCAGGCCCAGCTGACCGGCACCGTTGTAGCCGAAGCACCGAAGAGCGCCGGCCTCATCGATGATGCAGGTGTGTTGGTCGCCCGAGGCCATGGCCACCACGTTCTGTTGCGGCTGGCAGGTCCACATCGACCCGGATGCGCAGACCTTGCCCGCGGTGAGTCGCCGGCTGTAGTCGCCGCGTCCGAGTTGAGTCTCGAAGTTTCGCCCGACGCAGTGGATCCGCTGCTCACCGCCGCCCTGCGGCGCGGTCACGACGCAGCTATACGACTCTCCCAGGCCGAGCTGAGTGACGCCTTGCAGTGGCACGCAGGTGCTCCGGGTGCCCGACGCGCACATCGGGACGGGGTTGTGGTGCTCGTTGTCATCGGCGTTTCCGTGGCCCATCTGGCCGTAGAGATCTTCGCCCCAGCAGTACGTCGTGCCACCGACGTCTACGCAGGCGCGCCGATAGCGCACGTCGAGCCGAGACGCGCCCGTGAGGGGTACGCAAGAGCCGTCATCCACGTTGCCCGAAGCGCACACGACGCTTGGATAGGTGCGCTCGATGTCGGTGCCATCGCCGAGCTGGCCATAGCCGTTGGTGCCCCAGCAGTGGACCTCGCGATCCGGAGCCACGATGACACAGCCGTGTCCGGGGGCCACGCCGAGCTCGAGCGCGCCGGTCAGACCGGTGTCGCCGTTTGCGTCGCTGCAGGTTCGGGTGGCGGCGCTAAAGGTGCCGCTCGCGCAGAGATCGACGGGGTTTGGGGCGGTGCTCACCACGTTCGCCGCCGCACCCATGTTGAGCCCGCTCGCGTAGCCCCAGCACCGAACACGACCGCCGGCGCCGATGACGCAGCTGTGGTAGTCCGCCACCGAGAGGGCGGTGATGTCGGTCATGGGCACGCAGTTGTTGGTGGCTACGCTCCCGGTCTCACACACATCATACCGAGCGGTCGTGAGCTTGTACGGGAAGGCGAGCGCGTTCGCGCCGAGGCCGAGGTAGTCATAGCCGTTGTCGCCCCAGCAGCGTACACGTCCGTTCTCGAGCAGCACGCAGGCGAACTCCTCGCTCGTGGAGACGTCGACGGCGAGCACATCTCCGAGAGGGACGCAGTTTCCGGTGGCGCGGGAGCCGCTGGCGCAGACCTCGAGCGCGACCGGCTGGTTCGTCGCGCTGCCGGAGCTGCCGTTGCCCATGACGCCGTCTGCGTTCGAACCCCAGCACGTGACCGCGTTCGCCCGCCCGGCGTCGACGACCGCACAGCTAAACTCGTCTCCGAGGCTGATGGTCTGTCTTCCCGTGGTGAGGAAGTTCGTGCGGCGGACACAGGAACCGTCGGAGACACGACCGGATAGGCAAACGGGCTCCGGCGTGCCCGTACCGCCGACGAACTCCCCGTTTCCGAGCTCTCCTCGGAAGCCGTTCTCGGACCAGCATCGAGCTTCCCCGTTCGAGAGGATCGCGCAGGTGTGCTCCGCCGAGGCCGCCACGGTCTGCACCGAGCGAAGGGGTCCGGTACAGGTCGCGTCGGCGCAGGGCTCCACGAACGCGACCTCGAAATCTCCTCCGCCCCCGCTTCCGAGCTGACCGTTGTAGTCGTAGCCCCAGCAGCTCACCGTGCCGTCGGCGCCGAGGCTACAGCTCGCGCTCTGCGCGGTGCTGATCGAGGCTCGGCGGCCGCTGCAGTTTGCGCAGCCGGGCCGCGCGGCCTGACGGCCCTCCAGGTGATCCTCGCCGAGCAATGCTCTCGGGGGTCGAGGGGGCGCGAGGGTCTGCGCGCTCGAGTGCACGTCGAGCGAAAGGTTGCGCACCAAGCTGCCGCGGCTTCCGAGGCTGTCGAGCACCGACCACTCGATGGTGAATGGGCCCAAGCTGAGATCGTCGAGTGTGGCTTCGACTCCACCTTCAGTGGCGATCGCGGTCGTCGAGGACTTGCCGACCGTGGCGCTCGCGGAAGCGAAGACCGCACCCAGGACTTGGTCGTAGGTGGCCATGCCCGGCGAGACGAGGTGACAGGTGTTGGGTTCGAGCCAGGGCTCCCCAATCCATGACAGCTGGGGGGCGGCCGACGCCCGCGCCGAAAGGCTGACCGGTGCAGAGCGACCGGCGCTGTTCACCGCCAAGAGCCGGTACTCGTAGATTGCGCCCGGCGTTCGCCCAGCGTCCGTGAAACGGGTGGTGTCGGCGGGGAGCTCCGCAGCAACGACGAAGGTGCTCTCGCCCTCGACGCGCCGCTCGAGGACGTAGCCGCTCTCTAGGTTGTTGGTGTCCGTCCAAAGGAGGAGGATGTCTCGGTTGTCGGCGACTTCACCGGTGTGGAAGTCCGCCGCTGGGTGAGGGAAGGTCAAGGTCGCGCCGGAGTCCGCCGGCAGCGACTCACACCACTGATCGTTGACGATGCGGTAGGCCTTGACGCGGTAGTAGTAGTTTCGGTCGTTCTCGGTGTCTCGATCCGCATATTGGTTCGCGTCCCTGCCCAGGCGAGAGAGCTCCACCCACGCTTCTCCCGTGGAAGCACGACGTTCGATGAGTAACCCATCCTCGTTGCTCGCGGTGTCCGAGAAGGTGACGATGACTCCGCGCTCGTCGGCCACCGCGGTGAGCCCCATCGGAGATCCGTTCGGCGCGCAGGTGGTCTCAATGGGTGTGGCCGGTTCGCGACTCGGGATGTCGTGAAGGAAAGAACGCTCGCAGGCGGCGAGCAGGAGCAGGATCCAGACGAGCTTCCTCACAGCGCGACGATGACTCTAGCGGACGGAGCCCGAGGCTCGCCACTCCGCGGGCTCGATCAAAGGTCGGGTGCGCAGTTGCCTCCCGTTCGAGGCGCGGTCGAAACCCTCGCTTGAAGTCGAGGTACTCCGGTGTGGGAGAGGAAGGTGACACACGTCAATCGGCCCCCGGGCTGAAAGCGCCGAGCTCAATCCACGCAGGTTCGTGCTTAAGGACCCAGCTTCGGACGGCCTCGATCTCCGCCTTCGTCCGCACCATCACACATCCATCGGTCCATGGGGTCGAGAACGCGAGATCGATGACCGCACTCGGCATCCAATCGGGCGGTCCGTGGATCCCGATCGCACCGCCCGTGTAGCCCGCGCGCTTCTGCGCGGCTGTTGGATAACGAACCGGCACGAACCAGGTGAAGCCGCTGACCGAGGCGCGGGGGGATGAGAGTCGATAACGTCCCAGCGGCGTCTTCTTGTCTCCTTGTCGTCGCTTGCCCACTCCGCCCTGACCGAGATTGACCGGATACTCCGCCTCCGTCTTGCCGGCTCGGCAGAGGTGGAGTGTTCGTCTCCCCACGTCGACGACCAGCTCGGTCGCACGCCGAACACACGGGTCTTCGCGCGCCACCACGGGTCTGGTGATCCCCAGGAGTCCGATGGAGAGGAGCACGGCGAGCGACGGACGCATCCTTCGGACCGCAACGCGTTCGAGGTGCGGCCGATTCCCTAGATCCACCGATCCTAACGGACGGTGATCGCGCCGCCGAGCTCGACCTCGATCGGGGCGGGCTCGCCGCTGACCACCGTCGCGGCCCGGATGCGCGCGCTGGCTTCCGCGCTCGAGCTTCCGCCGCTGGGGATAACCTTGAAGCGGGCTACGACTCCATCTTTGGGAAGAAGCAGGCCTCGCTTGTCTCCGACGAAGAGCATGGTGTGGTTGGTGCCAAGGCTCGCGCTCCTGACCGTGTCGGTGCCCAGGCCGGGCGCGCTTCGTGTGTCTTCCACCAGCATCGTGGCCTCGCTCTCGATCTCGATCTCCGCCTGAATGGCGCGGGGATTCTGGGTGGCCCCGGAGATCTCCAGATCCACGAAGCCATCCGTGTGACGAACGAGGCGGAGCTGGGCTCGACCGGGCTCCGGCGTGTCATCGGCGCACGCACCGAAGCCGAGGACCATCGAGAGCATGAGTGCGGCCGTTCGTGCGTTCATGGTCGGTCTCCCTCGTTCGCGCGCAACACGAAGTCGGAGACGTCGATGACCCCGTCCGCGTTCTGATCGAGCGCGGCTTCGAAGCGCTGCGCGAGGATGAGTTCCACGATGCGATCGAGCTCGGCCCGGGTGGCCGCGCTCAGAATCGCACAGCCGGTGCTGTCCACTCGCAGCCCCGAAGGCGTCTCTGGACAGTCGTCGCAAGGATCAACCACCCCGTCCTCGTCGAAGTCGCGTTGGCTCGGGTCTTCCGCGAAACGGCACTCTTTGGTGCCCGCGTCCGCTCCGAGGTCGACCGGTGTCGAAGCGTCACCGGCGGAGCTCGCGTCGTTGAGCTCGGCGTCCGCCGCGGTTCCCGCGTCCATCGGCGGCGCGGGGTCAGCGATCTCGAGGTACGCTTTGGCCTCGGTGAAGAACGGAGGCGCTCCGGCCGCGCCCTGGACCGGCACTCGGACGTGGACGAGGTGGAGGCCGGGCGCAAACGAGGCCGCGTCGAGAGGCAGCTCGTAGATCCGATCGGTGTTGGCACGCAGGCTCGCGGACACGTAACCGTCGAAGAGCTTCTCGGGCGTTCCGGCCGAGGGCGAGAGTCCACCGAGCGTGGACCCGGGCTGATCGACGTAGACATAGGCTGCATCTGCGCTGGCGTCGGTCACGATCTCGAGCGTGAAGCCGCCCGTCGCGAGCGCAGCGCGCACGACGGAGGGCGGCACCACGGTTCCACCCGGGGTCCGGCGCTCTCCCACCGTCTCGGTGTCTCGAGTCGGAAGTGCTTGCCCGTTCGCAGTGATCGAAATCGCGACCGGCGGGGTGGCGGGCGCGTACACGACGTATCCGTGGTCGGGGCCGGCCGGAACCTGCAGGTACACCAGGCCATACTGGGCCGGCAGCGGAAAGTCCGAGGACCGGTCGTACTCCGCGAGCGCAAAATCGCGAACTCCGGTCGGCACCGCACTCGGGTCCAGCACCGTGACCTCGCCGAGCGCGCCGTGACCGGTGAGCTCGCGGAGCACGGTGCCCGGGGCAAACTCGGTGACGACCAAGGAGAACTCGTCGAACTCTCCGAATCGAACGTCGCTGGAGGTGCGATCGGTGATTGCGGTGAGCATGACCGCGCCGCCGCCACCGCTCGGGGTTGGCACCACGCGTTCGTACACGTAGGCGTCGTTGCCCACCCATCGATTGAACATGCCACCCCGCGCGAAGCGACGACGCAGGTCGATGAGGTCGAGCACTACGTTCGAGGAGAGCTCACCGAGCGCATCCACGCGCCCGGGCTGCACGAAGGTGCGCGGGCTGTAGTTGTTGCCGTCGTAGAAGACCACGCTGTGACCCACCCTGGACATGATGAAGGCGTAGGCGGTGTTGGGCTGTGCGCCGGGCGCGCCGGTGTCGTGACTTTGGACGAAGCTCACCCCCGCGGTGCGGCCGAGCCCACCGAACTCGGTGTACGCGCCGCTCATCCCGCCCTGGGGGAAGGAGAGTTGGCCCAAGTCGGCGTCGCCCCACTGCGAAAAGATTCCGCCCAGGCCCATCTTGAAGAGCAGCGGGAAGTCGAGGAGGTACATGCCGGTCTGGCGGTAGCTCAGCAGTGAGCCGGTATCGCCGGTGAAGGCCTCGCCGAAGAGCAGCGCGTCGCCGGCGCCGTCGTCGTCGTCGTCGTCGTTGAAGCTTCGGCGCGTGTCGTAGTTTCGCTGAAACGCCCCGTTGAAATCGATGGGGTCGTTCGCGAAGTCCGAGCCAAAGAACGAAGTACCGACGTGTTTGATCGCGTCGAGCCTCAAGCCATCCGCGTCGGTGACATCACCCACCCAGCGGACCCAACGCATCATGTACTCGCGGATGTCCTCTTCGACGATGCGGCCGTTCGGGTAGGTGTCCGGGCGATCGGGGTTGCGGATGAAGCGAGGCAACGGCTTCTGGGCCACGGGGTTTAGACCGTCCTCGGCGGTGGGGGCTCCATTCGAGACAAACTGCTCGATCGCGAAGTCGATGAGTCCGAGCAGCGAGAGGAAGACCTCTTCGTTGTAGCCGGCGTTGTTGAAGTCGATGCGGGGGGCGCGGGCCCAATGTGTGAAGCCTGCGACCTCGTCGCCGCTCATGATCGGGGTGGTGGCCACGAAGCTCTCACCCTCGCCCGGGTCGGGGCCGAGCGTGTAGACGTTGCTGCCGAACATCGGCGGGTTCTGGACCTCCCAGTTGCCGTTGCCCGCGTTGCGGGCCGGGAGCACGTGGTAGTCGAGTGGCCGCGTGCCGGGGAACTCGTCGATACCGGCTGGCGGCAAGGTGACGCCGGCGTTTTCGATCTTTGCCGGGTTCGCGTTGTGGTTCATCACGATGTCGAAGTAGACGCGGATGCCAAAGCGGTGCGCCTCGTCGACCATGCGGCGGACTTCTTCGCGCGTGCCGTACTTGGTGCGCACCGTGCCTCGCTGGTCGTACTCGCCGAGATCGAAGCGATCGAAGACCGAGAATCCGACGTCGGCCACACCCTCGGCGCCTTTGGTCGGTGGAGGAAGCCAGAGCGCGGTGTAGCCGGCCTTGGCGATCTCCGGGATACGCCGCGTGATCTCCGCCCAGTCCGTCTCGAAGTACTGAAGAATGATCTGCGGCTCGGGCTGAGCGCTGGCCGGAGTGCTGAGGCCGCTCGAAAAGAGCGCGAGGCCGAGGGCGAGCGATGCGCGAGGTCTCATGCTCGTCGTCCCTCAGCCAGCCGGCGGGCGCGTCTCGAGCTTCAGCGCGTGGATGGGGCCCTTCATCAGATCACCAAGCGCGGCGTAGACCATGCGGTGCTGCTGAACCACGGACTTGCCCGCGAACTCGGGGGACTCCACGACCGCGGCGAAGTGATCACCGGTGCCGGTCATGTCGGTCACCTTCGCGTGGGCTCCGGGTAGGCCGGCATGAATGGCGGCTTCGACCTCGTCTGACTTCATATCGAGACCCCTACCGAGGGCCCCTCGGCTTGTCGACGGAATTTGCCCAAACGGGCCGAAGACAGCGGCCAGCGGCCCTGGTACAGGCAGAACGTGGGTCGACGCCGGAACCCAGGCACCACCCGCCGTGTCACGCTCCTCTCTGCCGCGCTCCTCGGCTTCGCCTGTGGGCCCTCCGAGCTGGCCCTCGGTCTGCCCGAAGCCGCGGGCATGAAGTCGGCGCTCCTCGGGATCGGGACCTCGGGCTCGGGGTTCAGCTTCGAGGAACTCTACGCGCTGGATCCGTTGTCCCAAGACGGCCTGTCCAAGGTGAGGCCCCTCGAAGCCGGCCCCGAGGCGCCGCCGATCAGGCTGGAGCTCCTCTTCTTCTCTTGCGACCTCGGCGCGCTGGGGCTCGACGTGGGTCCGGTCGCGATCTCGCCGGAGCTCGGGATCGAGCCGCCACCCACGAGCTGTCTCTTCGAGGTCGAGCTCAAAGCTGAGCTGGATGCGGTGCGCTGGAGCGCAGCGAGCATGCCATCCGCCGCGGTGCGCAGCCTGCGTTATGCGTCGCGCGAGCCTACGTGCCCGCGCGATGCAAACGCGCATCGTTGTCCGGACACGCTCTAGCCGTTGCGCAAGGCACCTTCCATCTCGAGACTCGCCTTTACGCCTTCGCGGTACGTTGGATACTCGAGCGCGCCGATGAGCGCAGCGCGCACCTTGGACCGGCATCGATGCCCGCCGAGGCGCATCTCCTGGGCTGTCGCTGACATGACGCGTTTGGCTTCCTCGAGCGTGACCGGCGTCGGCGCTTCGCGTCCCAGAAGTTCGCACGTGTAGCGCGCTACATCGATCGTGGGCGCAGGCTCGTCGTCGCAAGCGAGCGCAAGCGCAGGCGCCTCGGGTCTCAGCATCGCCTCGAGCAGGCGAGCCAGGTCTTCGACGTGGATGCGGCTGGTGGAAGGCGCGCCTTCGACCAAAACTAAAGCCTCGCGATGTATCGCCGACCGCAGCGTGCGCCCCGGGCCATAGATGCCAGCGATGCGCACGACCTTGAGCGGGAGTCCGGCCTCCCGAAGCGCGATCTCGGTCGCAAGACGTCTTGCACCCCGGGCGTGCGGCTCGTTCGGTGGGGTGTCTTCGTCCACCCAAGCGTCGCCGTGGTCGCCGTAGACTCCGGTGGTGCTCCCGTACACGAACACCTTCAGCGAAGGGCCCGCCGCCTCCGCGAAGCGCGCCGCAAGCTCGGTCGCGTTCGGTTCGGCATCGGGCGGGGCGAGTTGTACGATGGCCTCGGCGTCTTTCAGACCCGCCGCGAGTGAGCCCGGGCGTTCGGTGTGCAAAAGAAAGGGCTCGACGCCGAGCGCGGCGAGCTGCGAGAGATGGGTCTCGCTCGTGGTGGTGGCGCGAACCGGGTTACCGCGCTCGACCAAACGGCGAGCAAGCACACGACCGGTGTATCCGCAGCCTAGGATCGCGACCTTCATCGTCTGTGTACATACTTCGGATGGATCGAAGCGTGCCATAGGCCAAAGCGCGGGGCGTCCCGAGATTTCAACTCACCTGCGCGCTTGGCCCTTACCCGCCTGTGCCTTCAGCCGAGTGTATGCGACCGCACCCACCAGCGCTCCGGACGCGGCGAGGATGCCCTCAGTGATGTCGAAGGTCCGGCCCTCGACCGGGATCTGCAATATCTCCAGGGCCTCCGCGAGCAGCAGTGCGAACCCAAAGGAGGCGAGGGTAGACCGCCCCAGCGACGCGAGCGCGAAACCCAAGACCAGGTACGCGCTCGCAGCCTCGACCACGTTCATCATCGTCAGCGGGTTGATGCGCATGAAGAAGTGCAGAAACGGGAGTTGATGGCTCCACACCACACGATCAAGGCCGGCCGCAAACGAGCTGAAGCGAAAGGGCGCGAGCGCACGCAGCACCGGGAGCGCGACCGAGTACGCGAGCACGAGCGGCGGCACCGCGCGGGACAAGGCGCCCACCGAGGGGGCGGGGCCGGGGGCAAGACCGAAGCGTGTGCTGAAAGCTGCGGACGTGGTCCCGATTGCGACGCCGAGCAGGTTCATCAGCAGCTCACGCCCGCCCGGGCGATGATGCACGAGCGGCACCTGACCCAGCTCGAGCCCGATGGCGAAACACGCCGCACCCGCGCCGACCAATGCCGCCTCCAGCAGGCCAGCCGGCACGACGCTGGGCCACCAGCCGCGCGAACGGAGCCAGCCAGGCACCTCCCTGACCGCGATGAACGCGAAGGCGCCGAACAAGAGGGCCTCGGTGAAGAGGGCGCCGATGGGACGGTCACCCCAAGGATCGACGATCACCACCTTGAGCTGACCGCGCAGGATGCCCACGTCGAGCGAAGGAATGAACGGCGCCCACAACGCGAGCACGATCTGCACGAACAAGAACGCGAGCACGATGAGCCCAGGATTTCCGCGTACCGCCTCTCGCAGCACGCGTTTGACGAGCACCTCGTAGCGGTCGTGATAGAGCCACGCGAGCACTGCGCCCAAGGCCGCACCCGCGAAGTTCGTCGCGAGGTCGCTGGCCGAGGTGCGCCGCATCTCGCTCATGGTCTGCAGGGCCTCGACGAAGCCCGAGAGCGCGAGCCCGTAGAGGCCTGCGCGGAGGATGGACGTCACCGCCTTGCCCTCGAACGCGGTGGGCGAAGAGATGAGGAGCAGAAATCCAAACGGGATGAACAGAAGGATGTTCTGGATCAGGTCCGGGATGGAGTGGAGGCGCCCGCGCTCCACGTCCCACAGCGGGATGAAGTCGGCGTCAAAGAGCGTGGGGGCGCGGTCGAACTGAAACGGGACGGTGGTGGCGTAGATGATGAACAGCGTCATCAGGATGAACAAGGTGCGGGTCCTGAAGAGCGCGGCGAAGATGCGGTCGGCGTTCATGTTCATTCGCCCAGCGGCAGTCCGACCGCCACCCATAGGTTGTACGACAGGAGCTGCGCCGCCCCCAGGTACGTGGCGAGCTCGGTGTCACGCTGGCTCGGTCGCCTTCCGCGCCGAGTGAGCCAGTATATGACCACCACCTGTTGGGCGCAGCCGAAGACGACGATCCACTCTCGTAGCCGGAGCAGCCCCGTGAGCGCGCCGATGATCGGCGAGAGCGCCGAGAGCGCGATCAAGGCGTAGATGATGTGAAGCGCACGGTCTCGGCCGTGGACCACCGGATACGTGGGCACCCCTTCAGCACGGTCGCCGTCGATGTCGCGAAGGTCGTAGAGGATCTCGTAGGTGAGCTCGAGCGGGATGAAGAACAGCACCGCGAGCACGAGGCTCTGAAGCGGATAGGAGTCTGCCACACCGAGGGCGAAGAGCGGGTAGATGAAGACGCTGAGCGTAAACAGCATCGACGAGCCGAAGTTCTTGAAGAAGTACATCTCCTTGAGGCGAGTCCGCCCGAGCTTCAGGGTGGGCACGATGCGATAGTTGTAGGCGAGCCCGATGACGGTGAAGAGCACCCGAAACGGCAGGATCTCCGGGTACACGAAGAAGCCCGCGAAGAGCCCACCCGCGATGAGCGCTCCGTTCACTGCTTCGACCGTGCGGCCGTGCGACGACATCATCGCGGCCCCTGGGATGTGGTTCCTCAGATCTTCGGCGACGTCCGTGGCCTTGTTCGTGAAGTTGACGAAGAACCAGTCCCAGACCGCCACGAGCGGCAGGAGCAGGTCGATGCGTTCGCTGAAGATGAAGCCGTAGGTGAGCGTGGAGAAGTAGACGATGGACAGGATGTGAGCCCGAAAGAGCTGCAGCCACAGCACGAGGCGTCGGTCGCTGGCCGCTTCGGGCGCGGCGGGCGCGACCGCAGTCTCGGTACCTCCGCTCATGGACGGCTCTGATACCAGAGATGGCTCCCGCGCGGGAGACCGTAGGGATGAACACTGATCTCGACCCGCAGGCCTCGCCATCCGGCCGCGCGGGGCCGACTATTCCACGTAGACCGAGAAGCTGTTGGCGCCAAAGCGACGAACGGGTTCCGAGCTCGTCGGTGTCGCGTCGAAGACGTCTGGAGCATAGCTGGGTAGTGACTGGTCTTCCCAGCGGAACGACTCATTCATGTTGACCTCGATGACAATCGCGGAGCTCACGATCGCCGAGGTGTCGATGGTGATGTCGACGGGGAAGGTGTATGTCGCCTCGCCCTCGTTGAGGTCGAGCCGGAAGCCCCCGGTCGTCGGGACGCTCGGCAGCGGCGCGTTGTTGCCTTCGAGCGGGAACTCCATGCCCGCGGCTCTGAAGACGTAGCGGAACCAACCCTGGCTGCGTGCCTGCCCGTTGATCTCGGTCCGATCGCTCAGCACCTGTATGTTGTCGAACTCGCCAGGGATCGAAAGGCCGTTGGTGTGCATGATGGCGTCGACCTTGTACCGCGAGTGCGTGATGACCGATCGCCCCACCGTGAACTGACCGTCGACGAGATCGGTGATCCTGGCCGCGCCCACGATGGTGTCGTCCCCGGCGTTGTACCCTGCCTCCACGAAGCCGTCACCGTAGTCGAACAGGACGAGGGGATTTGGGTCGTCGTCCCGTCGAAGGAGCTCGACGCGCCTTATTCCTTGGTAGGCGTCGCGAGAGGTCTGACCGGACCAGCCGTCGGCGTGGTTGTAAATGGCGTCGTTTGTTCGGACATGAACCTCGATCACCGGGCCGGTCGCTGCGTCGGAGGCGTTCGCGCCGTCACTCGCGCCCGCGTCGCCTGCGTCTCTTGCGACGCTCGAATCCGCCGCTTTGGCATCGTTCGATCCGACGTCGGCGGGTCCAGTGTCGTCACCGCACGCAAGAACAAAGGCCAAGGTCAAAGTCGTCCACGGATGCCATCGCATGGCATGGCCATAGCACACTTGCGTGCTCTTGAACTCGACCGCTCAAACGTGTGCGCGCTCACGAAGCGGAGAGCTGAGCGGACCGAGGCGAGCGCTGGCCTGGTGACGCTGCCGCTGCCGCGCCTTACCGAGACCTCGTGGTTGTGCGACAGTGAACGCCGGGATCACCCAGCGCTGAAGTGCGCTTGGCGACAGAGCCGACGGCGGAGATGAGCAGCAAGGATCACTGGCAGAACGTGTACTCGAAGAAGCGCGCGGGTGAGGTCAGCTGGTACCGACCCCATCTGGAGCGCTCTCTGGGGTTCATTCGCTCGTGCAAGCTCGAGCCGGACGCACGTATCGTCGACGTGGGCGGCGGTGCATCGACGCTGGTCGATGACCTCCTCGATGAAGGCTACCGGAACCTGGCCGTCATCGACCTCGCGGACGCAGCGCTCGCCGCGGCCAAGGATCGGCTTGGTGAACGCTCCGAGTCCGTGGACTGGATCGCCGGAGACGTCACCTCGAGCTTGCTGCCGGAGCACAGCGTGGACTTCTGGCACGACCGAGCGGTGTTTCACTTCCTGACCGCGGAAGACGCGCGGGCGGCCTATCTCGCCCAGGTCACCCGCAGCGTACGGCCCGGGGGTCACGTCCTGGTGGCGACCTTCGGCCTCGATGGCCCCGAGAAGTGCAGCGGACTCCCCGTGGTTCGTTACGATGCGGAGGGCATCCATGGGATCTTCGGGGACCTCTTTGAGAAGGTCGGAGATGCCTCCGAGCTGCACGAAACGCCGTGGGGCACCGCCCAGTCTTTTGTGTACTGCCTTTGTCGCAGACGCCCGACCTAGCTTCGCCCACTCGATGAGCGCTGCTCTTGACCCGAGCCGGGATCCATCTCGCCCCAACCGTCTCGGAGCTTCAGAAATGAGGCGGCAGGACCTTTGCCAAGGACACATGGCCGGAGCTGACGGTGTACTTCTGCAGAACAGCCTTCACAGCAGCATAGTGTTTGGGCTGTCCGGCCAGCCGATCGAGGATCGCCGAGACCGGTTGGGCGTAGCGCTTTGTGAACTCTTGTGCATTGGCCAGGCCACCAAGAGGGATCCCGGTCCGTGGATTGGCCGCAAGGAATTGGAGATGGGCTGCGTAGGCCGGCTGCTCTGCGAGGAATGAGTCGATTGTGGGGCCGTCCTTGGGCTCGAGAACTCCTTTGTCACGAAGCGCCTCGAGTTCAGCTCTCGAACCGGAGAGGTCCTGCTTGACGTGAACGAGTTCGTGGCAAACCACCGCTGGTGTCACCCGCTCGGAGAAGACGAATCCGGGTCGACCAGCTGTTGAAGGAACCGCCAAATTGACCAACTTCATCAGAGCCGAGTCCGGTGCTTCGGTGGTGGCTACGACGCCGCTCTGGGGCCGACCGGCCATGATCAACACGGCCGGACTCTGTTCCACCTCATCCAGCCACGGTGCGATCGATTTGGTCGTCAGCACCTTTGTCCAGAGCTCGGCATTGCCTTGGGTCTCGGCGATCAAGAAGTTGCCGTGGTATTCTGGATCCGGGTGGTCCTCGAAGCTCACCACTCGGCCTTGCCCACCCGCGTCCAAGTACTTGCGGAAGCACTCTTGTTCGCCAGGCGTCAGGTGGCAGTTCCAGCGCAAGAGATCTTCATAGCTCGCCTCGAGCTTTTCGCCTGAAGAAGCGACGAGGCTGACATCGCTGTCCTTCGGGGCATCGACCACCTTGCAGATGCGGAAGGCCACGGGGGTCTTTGAGCCCTGTCCGCTCGGCGGCTGAACAGGGACGAGCATCGGGGGCGCGCGGAAGTACGTGCCCACGACGTTTTTGAATCTGTCCAATGTCAGCGCTTGGAAGTCGCCCCAGGCCATCGTCTCCAGCACCGGGTTGGGGGCTCCCGAAGCTGCCAGGCTCCGCTGCAAGTGGACCTTCCATTCGCCGTTCGTTTCGCTGGGGCGCCCATAGAGCTGCACCACCACGGGGCCCGTCTCACCGGGTAGCTTCAGAGACCATTGAGCCCCAGACCGCAGCGCCTTTCCCGCGTCGGTTACTTTTGCATCGAGGCGTACGCGCTGACCAAAAGCCGCAACAAGGCGGCCTGCCGCATCCAGACCTTCCTGCGATCCTTGCGTCACCAAGAGCCGGTACAACAACCGAAGCGAAGTCGAAAAGCTCTCCATGTCCGGCGGATTGATTCTCACTCCGCTCTCTCCGAGAAGGACCTTGTCCGTGAACTCGGGGAGATTGTCGCGAATCCATGGCATCGCTACGAGTGTGGCGAACTCTCGACTGCTGAGCTTGCCAGACTGAGTCAGATCGAAAGGCGGATCTTCGTGTTGGAGGTAGAGTACGGTCTTCTTGACGAACGGGTCATCCCACTGGATGGCGGCTACATCCAGCGCGAGGCGTTTGGTGGAATCATTTCCTGCCCTGATCATCGCGGGGCTGCGCAGGTTCTTGGGCGGAGCCTCATCGATTCGATCCGGTGGCCTCGCATACGCGTTCGAAGAAGCAGCTCGATCCGGGAGAACCGGTGCGTCGTGGGTCGGGTGAGGCGGCGCCTTGTCTCCGGACTCAACCTCGCGGTTCTGATCGACCGGGCCACCCCCAGTGGACGTGATCTGAACTCCGGAACGACCCGCGCTGCGAGAAACACTCACCTCAGTCTCCTTTGGAAGAACTCTTTCAGTCTCCCACCTCGATCTCTGGCCTGCTCGCACGGCTGTTGTCGAGTCTCATGGCCCGCGAGCTGCGCTGGAGTGCGTTCGAAAGAAGCTCGACGTCTGCCGCAGCTCCATCGAGTCCCTCGCTCTCGCGTCGGAGTTGCTAAGCTCATGCTCGAAAGGCCATGGCGACCTTAAAAACCAGCTCCGCCGGGCATCGCTCTCGGTTCCGCTGGACGTCGCGGAAGGGCTGGGGAGGTCCGCGTTGCAGACACGGCTCGATTCGACGCGAGTGCGCGGGGCTCGGCCGTGGGTGGATTCGACTGATCGTTCACGGCCACGTTCACGCGACCGAACGGAGACGAGGAAATGCTCCAGGCTCCGGATGCGATCACCCGAGGCGTTTCGGGCGGCGGGAGAACGGTCACAGGGTGTTCGGTCGACGGGGGCGACTCCATGTGCGGCCCATCTCCCGTGCGCACGCTGTTGCCGTTCGCTTCTTCGGTGGGCTAGTCCAGGTCGCTGGCGTCGTGACGCTCGCGCAGCTGCTCGCTCTCGTCGCCCCAGGTCTTGTTCACTCGTTGTCCACGCTGCACGGCCGGGCGGGCCTGGATCTGTCTGGCCCAGCGCTGCAGGTGCTGGTAGGCAGCCACATCGAGGTGGGCTTGACCCGAGCCGGGGTCCATTGCACGGCTGCGGCGTGGACGATCAGTCCCTTCTGCGGCTCGTCGAGCTCGCTTCGATCGCCATCTTGGCCGGCTTCCTCGTCCTCATGCTTCGCCGCCGAGAATCGCGCGTCGAGCTCCTCACGGACGTGGGGGTGATCGCGGCGGCGTCGTGGGTGGCCGAGGTCTCGTGCATCCGCCTCTATGGGTTCTATCAGTACGACGCACCTTGGCTCGTGTTCGTGGACGTGATGCCCCTGCTCGTCGCGCTCATTTGGCCCTTCGTCATTCTCTCCGCGCGAGAGGTGAGCGCGAGCTTTGGCCTGAAGGGTGGACTCGGCGTCTTCTGCTTCGTGCTCTACGACGCCTCCCTCGTCGAGCCGCTCGCGGTCACCGCTCGGCTTTGGTCTTGGAACGAGCCGGGGGTCTTTGGCGTGCCGATCATTGGGATCCTCGGCTGGGCGTACTTCTCGTTCTTCGCGTTGCTCGGGCTCGAGCGGTTGCGTGGTCCGTGGCGTCTTCTCATCATCCTCTTGGCGCCGCTCGGCACCCACGTCGCGCTTCTCGCTTCCTGGTGGGGTCTGTTTCGCTGGGTGCTTCGCTTCGAGCTCGATCCCCTCGGGCTCGCCGTGGGCGCCTCCGTGCTCGCCGGGTATCTGGCCTTCTTCGTCATGCGCCGAGGCATGAAGGCGCCGCTCGAGGTCATGTTTCCCCGCATGGCGGCGGCGCTGCTCTTTTTCGGGCTGCTCGCGATTCGGGGGAAGTCGGTTGCGTGGCTTCCGCTTTATGCGCTCCCTTTTGCCGCGCCCTACCTGGCCGGCACCCTCTGGCGTTTTGCGCGAGCGCCACGGGAGAACGCCCCAGCCATGCGATGACCTACAGCTCTCACCTTTACGCACCTCGGAGGCTGGAAGCTGACCGCTTCCTCGCCATCGGTTAGCATCGGGACGCTTTGTCGAAGGTGATCAAAGGCGGCTCGCCCCTCTCCAGCCAGAAGCCGCGTCAGAGCTTCGCGCCCAGTCCGGTCCCCATGCGACCGAAGAAGCCGATCATCGAGAAGGAGGTCGTGGGGGCCACCCACGAAGCGCGTCGGATCATCACCGAGGCTGAAGCCGAGGCCCAGCAGCTCATCGAAGAGGCGCGTTCGCAGGTCCAGACCATCCGCGATCACGCCTACCAAGAGGGGCGCGAGGAAGCGGTGGCCGAATACACGAAGCGCATGGTCGAAGCGCTGCGCGCCTTCGATGGTTATCGGGCCGAGATCGAGCCCCAGTACGTGGGCCTGGTCCGGGTCTGCGTCGAGAAGATCCTTGGTCAAGAGCTCAAGCTCAACCCAGACGCCGTGGTCGGGATCGTTCGCAACACCCTGCGTGACGCGACTCAGCAGAGAGAGATCAACGTGCGGGTGCATCCGGCGGACGTCGAGATCCTCCGCAAGAACCAGCGGAGACTGCTCGACATGCTCGCGCGCGCCGGCAGCATCGAGATCCGCGAGGACCAAGCGGTCCGTCGAGGCGGCTGCATCGTGGTCACCGAGCAAGGTACGATGGACGCGTCCTTGGACCGTCAGCTCGCGGCGATCGAAGAAGCGCTCAAGGACGAGCTCGAAGGGGTTCTGCATGGACGCGCTCCCGCTTCGACCGACGGCGAAGAGGCCTACGACGAAGAAGAAGGCTACGAAGAGGAGTACGAGGCGTCCTAGATGTCCGCGGTCATCGACTTCGATCGATACGCGCGTCGCGTGCGTTCGGCTCGGCTCACTCGTGTCCGCGGCCGGGTCACCGAGATCACCGGCCTCATGTTGCGGGCGGCGGTGCCCGGAGTGCGCGTGGGCGAGATGGTCGAGGTGCTCTCTCCGGTTCGAGAGCTGAGAGCCGAGGTCGTGGGCTTCAAGGACAAAGAGGTCCTGCTCATGCCGCTGGGTTCGTCCGAGGGCGTGGGGCCGGACTCCGAGGTCGTCCCAACCGGACGTCCTTTCGAGATCCACTGCGGGGAAGGCTTGCTCGGTCGCGTGCTCGACGGACTCGGAGAGCCGCTCGACGGTCACCCGCTCGATAAACGCGGACTGGCTCCTTGGTCGGTGGAGCGTGATCCGCCGAGCCCCATGGAGCGCGATCGCATCACGAAGCACATCGCCTTTGGGGTGCGGGCCATCGACTCGACCCTGACGATCGGCATGGGACAGCGCATCGGTCTGTTCGCGGGCTCCGGCGTCGGTAAGTCGACCCTGATGGGCCAAATCGCACGCAACTGCGAGGCCGAAGTGGTGGTCTGCTGCCTCATCGGTGAGCGCGGACGAGAGGTGAAGGACTTCATCGAGGAGTCGCTCGGTGAAGAAGGCATGAAGAAGTCGGTGGTTGTCTGCGCCACCAGCGATACGCCCTCGCTCGTGCGCCAAAAGTCCGCGTTTGTCGCGACCGCCATTGCAGAGTGGTTCCGAGACCAGGGCGCCAAGGTCCTGTTCATGATGGACTCCACCACCCGTTTTGCGCGCGCTCAGCGCGAGATCGGCCTCGCAGTGGGTGAGCCACCGGCCCGCCAGGGTTATCCGCCGAGCGTCTTTGCGATGCTCCCTCGGCTCCTCGAGCGCACCGGCAACTCGAACCGAGGCTCCATCACCGCGCTGTACACCGTGCTCGTCGCGGGCGGCGACATGGAAGAGCCCATCTCCGACGAAGTGCGCGGTATTCTCGACGGCCACATCATCTTGAACCGCGCGCTCGGAGCTCGAAATCACTGGCCGGCGATCGATGTCCTGCCGTCTTTGTCCCGCGTCATGACCGGCATCGTGTCCGAGGAACACAAGCAGGCAGCGGGAAAGCTCCGCGAGGTGCTGGCCACCTACGAGAAGCAACGGGATCTCATCCTGCTGGGCGCGTATCAGTATGGCACCGACCCCAGGACCGACTACGCCATCGACAAGATCGAAGCGGTCGAAGAGTTTTTGAAACAGCGAACCGAGGAGAACTCGGGTTTTGATGAGGCCATCCAGCAGCTGATTGGGCTGTTCGAATGAGCTGAGCCGGAAAACCTGTGCCGCCGTATCGCCTTCAAGCCCTCCTCGGAATCAAGGAGCGGGCGGAACAAGACGCCAAAGAGGTCTTTTCCAAAGCGCAAGCGGCGCTCAGAGAGCAGGAGAAGCTGCTGGCGGACATGGAGGCCGAGCTGCAGCGCATGATCGAGGATCGTGAGCGGCGACGCGAAGACTACAGCCGCAAGCTCGCATCGGGGGAGATGAAGGTCACCGATCAGAGCTCAGCCTATCGCTTCATCGAGCGCCTCAAAGAGAAGGAGACCGAGCACAAATACGCGATTGAGGGTCAGCGCGAGAACGTTCGGAACGCCGAGAAGGAACTGAAGAAGGCTCAGGACGCGCTCGTCGAGGCCACCCAGGAGCTCAAGGCCATCCAGAAGCACAAGGAGAAGTGGGCGGAAGGCGTGAAGAAGGAGCGCCAGCAGAGGGAAGAGGACGAGCTCGACGAGATCGGGCAGGTCATCTTCAACAAGAAGAAGTGACGCAGAATCTCACCCGATTTCCGTGGCTTGGAAGATTCCCACAACCGTCGGCAACACATCGTCGATAATCTCCAAAGGAGCGGGGCCTCTGCCCCGACTGCACCATGAGCAAGGTGAACAGCGACGAACAGCGCATCCAAGAGATGAACGAGATGCAGCTTCGGCAGGCGAAGCAGCTCGAGAAGCGAGATCAAGAGGAGCGCACGACCCGTTCCTTCAATCAGGTGATGAGCGAGCGAACGCAGCGCGAGCAGGGGCGCCAACTCACCGCCAAACAGACCGCGGCCCAAGAACAGGCTGCGAAGCCGAAGGCCGAGGTTCCCGGGCGCGTCCTGCCGGAGCAGCTCACTCGAACCCCGCGCGAGGTGGCGGCTCGAGCCGCGTTGTTCAGGGACCAGGATGCCGGGCAGGTTCAACGCCGCGGCGCGCACGTGGCGGGCGCGCGCGAGTCGGAGGCCAGCCGCACGACTCAACTCGTCGAGCGAGGTGAAGAGGAGCGCGAGCTTCGTGACCGCGACGTGCGAAAGGACGATCTCCGGGACGCGCAGGAGACCGAAGAGCGATACGCCGCGCGCACCGACGGGCAGGACGCAAAGGCGGTTCCCAATCCGGCGGTCGAGCGCGACAAGGGCGGTCGCGGGCAACAGTCCCAGAAGGACGATCAGGCCGCGGTCGAGGAGGTTCAGTCCAAGGGCGCGGCCGGCGGGCCCGAGCGGATTCCCGTCGAGTTGCTCGAGCGCATCGTGAGCGCGATCCACACCGCCACCCAAGCGGACGGTCGGAGCGAGATCGTGGTCTCGCTCCAAGGGACGATGCTCGACGGCGTGACCCTCCGGGTCGCCTCGAAGAAGGGTAAGATCCGATGTGTGTTCGAAGGCTGCGACAAGCAGACCAAGAACCTCATCGAGAGCAGCAAAGGTGAGCTGATGCGCGCCCTGGCCCGCAAGGGGCTCGAGCTCGACATCCTCCGCGTGAAGTAGCGCCCCGGTCGGGGAAAACACCCGAGCCCTTGCCCTGCACACCAGGGAGAGGTACCACCCCAGACCAGATTGGCTGGCCGACCTCCTCCGCCTCCTCCGCCGTCTTTGGCGCGAGTTCCAGCCTACGGCACACGGGTTTCTCGGACGTACGAGCCCGATGACCCCGAGCTCGGCAGCAAGCTCGTGCGTCCGTTTCGTCTCGACGAGCTCGAGCACATCCCAGCCGAGCAGCGCGACATCCAGCAGGCGCTGCTTCGCGCGATGCCGGAGGCCTTGTTTCAGCGTGGCTTCACGAAGCAGATCACCGAGTTGCTCAAGAGCTTCATCGGGCTCGAGGTCGACCTGTGGTTCGACGGCTACCGGGTGTACGAGACCAAGCGACTTCGGGCGCTCATCCCCGGTACCACCTGCATCTTCGTGGTGGGGCTCGCGCCGCGCGAGGAGAAGCTGCTGGTCGAGCTCGATCTCCAGTTCGCGTACCGCGTGATCGCGGAGCTCTTCGGCACCAAAGGGGCGTCGATGGACGTGCAGCGCCCGCTGACCGAGATCGAACAAGGCGTCCTGCTCTTCGTGGCCTTGAAGGTCATCGCGCTGGTGCAGAGTCGCTGGACACACGCTGAACAGCTCGCCTTCAGGATCGACGACATCCGATGCGACATTCGCAGCGTGGCGGACGTCCTTCGCTATGAGAACACCTGGCTCGCCGCGAACTGGAAGCTCTTCTTTGGGCTCGACGTGGGCTTCGTCCGGGTGCTCATGCCCGAGCGCTTGGCCCGCGGCGTGGTGCTGAAACGTCCGCCCGCAGACTCCGAGCTCGGCGTCCGCACCAGGAATCGCATCCGGCGCCGCCTCGCTGCGCTCGGCCCCATCGTCACCGAAGCGGTGGTCGAGGTGGGAAGCCTCGAGCTCGGGCGCTCCGACCTCGAGCAGCTCGACGTTGGAGACATCGTGCTCCTCGAGTCCACCGAGCTCGCGCTCCAAGCCGATGGCGGCGTCGCTGGCTCCACGATGTTGCGCATCGGGCTCGGACGACACGGCGGCTTTCGAGGAACGGTCCGAACCGAAGACGGCGCGCAGGTGTTCGAGATCGAGTCGGTGGTGATCGAAGAAGTCCCCGAAGTCCATGACCCTCAAATGGGGCACGGCGAACACGAGAATCCGGAGGAATTGGTGGCCAGCTACGAAGCGTACTCCAGCGAAGGCAATGAAGAGGCCTTCGAAGCTTACGAAGAAGACGAGTCCTCCACGGGCGGATCTTCCGCCGAAGACCTCTACGACGAGGACCACGGGCTCGATGACGAAGACCACAGCGGTGACGAGGGCTACGAATACGACGAAGAAGGCCAAGAGGAGGGCGGCGAAGAAGGCGAGGGCTATGACGACGGGGAGGGCTATGAGGGGGAAGAAGAAGCCCCGGAGCCCGAGTCCGAAGAAGACAACCTCGCGGCCTCGGAACCTCTGCTCGGCGATATTCCGATGGTGTGTGTGGTCGAGCTCGGACGTGTGCAGCTCACCGCCGACGAGGTCATTCGATTGCGCAGCGGTCAACTCATAGAACTCGGTCGCGCGCCCACCGACCCGGTCGACCTCGTGGTGAACGGCAAGCTCGTCGCCAAGGGAGAGCTCGTCGAGATCGAAGGCTCTCTAGGCGTGAAACTCATCGCCTTGGTGCAGGGTGAGGAATGAGGCGCCCGGCCGGCACGCTCCTCTTCGCGATCGTGTTGCTTGTCGCGTCGCTGTCGCCGGTCTTTGCACAGACGCCGGCGCCCACCTCCACCACCGCCGCTGAAGCCCTCCGACTCAAAGAAGAGTCCGACCGGCTCGAGGCGATCGCCGCCGCGGCGGAGCTTCGACCCGCGCCGCGCGAGATCGACTTCGGCGCGCAGCTTCTCAGGAGCCTGCTCGTTCTGGCAGGCGTCTGTGTGTTTGCGTACCTCGTGCTCGGAAAGGCCCTGCCGCGTCTCATGCGAATGACGTCCTCCGGTCGTCGTGCGATGTACGGGGTGGAGAGCCGAGGCGTGGTGGAGGTCATCGATCGCCTTCCGCTCGAGCCTCGCCGGGTGATCTACGTATTGAAGGTCGGCGGAAGCCACTTCCTGGTGGGTTCGGCCGAACAGGGCATGAGCATGATCGCCCGCCTCTCGGACGAGGATGTCGAGAGCGCCAAAGCCATCGCGGAGCGAGCGGCGCGCGGCGCAGGCCTCGCGGGCGGCCTCTTCGGTCGCCTTTCGAAGAAAGAGGGACAGACATGAGTGGCAAACCGGCATCCGCCGCGGTGAGGCGTCGGCCTCGGGAAGAGCGGCGTCGCCTTTGGGCGGCGGCTCTGCTGACCTCCTTCGCGATCACCGCGGGTGGCGCGGCGACCCTCGCCTTTGTGGCCGATGCCGAGGCTCAGGCTCGTCCGCGCCGGACCATCACCGCGAGCGATCTCGTGAGCAAAGACTCCATCGCGGCGCGTCCTCTGATCCTGGTCGGGGCACTCGGCGCGCTGTCGCTTCTGCCCTTCGTGATCATCATGGTCACGAGCTTCGTGAAGATCTCGGTGGTGCTGTCGATCGTGCGTTCTGCGCTCGGCACCCAGCAGATGCCGCCGACGCAGGTCATTACCGGCTTAGCGATCATCCTCACCGTGTACATCATGGCGCCCGTGGGGCTCGAGATCTATAAAGCGGCCGAGGACAGCATCGCCCAGCGGCGGCCCGGCGCGTCGCTCATGTCGGCCGAGACGGTCGATCTCATCTTCGAGGCGGTCGGGAAGGCCCGCACCCCGATGCGAGGCTTCTTGATGCAGCACTCGCATCTGAAGGACCGAGCGATGTTCTACACGATGGCCAAGCGGCTTCGTCAGCCGGAAGATCGGGCCTCGGTGGGTCCCGAGGACTTCTTGGTCATCATCCCGTCTTTCGTGATCTCCGAGCTCAAGGAGGCCTTTCAGATCGGATTCATCATCTTCGTCCCGTTCCTGGTGATCGACATGGTGGTCGCGAACATCCTGATGGCGCTCGGCATGCAGATGCTGTCACCCACGACCATCTCTTTGCCTTTTAAGTTGCTACTCTTCGTGGTGATCGATGGCTGGTACCTGATCACCAAGGGCCTGATTACCGGCTACGTTTAGGAGGACCCTCATGGGAGAAGACTTCATCGCTCAGGTCACCAACGAAGGCCTCATGCTGACACTCATCGTGTCGGGGCCCCCAGTGCTCGCATCCACCGCGGTGGGTCTCATGATCGCGTTGTTCCAAGCGGTCACGCAGATCCAAGAGCAGTCGCTCACCTTCGTCCCAAAGATCGTCGTGGTCTTTGGGGTCATCGCGATCTTTGGACCTTGGCTCGGTGGGGCGCTCGCCCAGTTTGGCCGGCTCTGCTTCGAAGGCTTCGCGCTCGTCGTCGGGCGTTAGCGGCGGAGGGCCCTCGGCTTGGACGCGATCACCGACCTGTTCGGCAAGCGAGACGACTTCTCGCAAATGCTCCTCATTGGGTCGCTGATCATCATGCGGGTGGTTCCCATCGTCTTCATGACGCCGTTTCTCGGCGGCAAGCTAGTTCCCCCGGAGACCCGCATGGCGATCGCGTTCGGGCTCACGATCCTCGTGTACAGCTACGCCTCGGTCGCGATGAAGAGCCCGCTCGATCTGCTCAATCCGATCGTCTACATCGCGCTGCTCTTCAAGGAGCTGTTCGTGGGCTTTGCCATCGGTTTTGTGGCGGTCGAGCTCTACTACGCCATGGAGATCGCCGGTCGAGCGCTCGACATTTTTCGAGGCTCCAACATGACCGAGGTCCAGGTGCCCGAACTCGGCTTTCGCGCCTCGCCCCTCGGCGACTTCGCCTTTCACCTGTTGATCGTGATCTTCTTTGGCCTCGGCGGGCACTACGTCTTTCTCGAGGCGGTGTTCGAGAGCTTCAGGCTCGTTCCGATTGACCGCTTTCCAGCCATGTCGGGCGGCTTCTCGGTCTTCACCGACGAGATCCTCCGGTACACCGCGAGCCTCCTCGGCATCGCCTTTGCGCTCGTCTTTCCCGGGCTGTTTGCGACCTTCATGACGGACGTGGTCTTCGGAATGCTCAACCGCGTCGCGCCACAGCTCAACGCCTACTTCATGGCCATGGCCGTCAAGCCACTGATCGGAGTCTTGTTCTTCGTCTTCTCTCTGCAGCTCGTGCTCGTACAACTCGGGATTCGGCTGGAAGAGAATCTCCTGTTCCTCAAGCGGCTGCTCGCCCTCATGCAGTGAGCGCGGGGTCGAGCGCCTGCGACGGAGGCTCGAGGAGTTCACTCAGGACGCGACGGGCCGCCTCGGCATCGAGTTCGACGAGCGTGATGTCATTCGTGGGCGCGACCTGTAGTTGATATAGACTCCCTGGAATCGCGATGAAGGTGACATCTCGAAGCAGCCACTCGTGCGCGCCGAAGTCGGTGCGGGATAGGTGTAGCCGTTCCCGGGCCGCGAGTGCGCGTCCTACGTCCGCGAGGAAGGGGCGCAGCTGGGGGCCTTCCGAGTTCGCGACCGCGAGGTCTTTTGCGAGGAGACTCTCGATCCCTCGCTCGAGGCGCGGAGTGAGCAGCACATCGCTCTGGCTCCTCTGACGGGTCGGTCCCGAGCGACCCGCGAGCAGGCAGAAGGCCAGGTACTCGAGCGCGGTCAGTTGAATGCGCGCGAAGTCGCCGGCACTTCCACGCACCGGGAGGTGGCGCGCGATCTGCTCTCGAAGGTCGAGCGGATGCCCGGCCGCGGAGAGGGCGTAGCCCTCGGGAGGGCGTTCCAGGTTCACCTGAGCACCCGAACGCTCATAGGCATCCACGAGGGTCTCTTGCGTGCCGCGGCGCAGGGAGGTGAGACGCACGTGGGCGTCGGGCTCCGAGACCACGAGCAGGCGGCGGAGAAGATCGCGGTCCGGCCGGAGGGTTCGCGGATCGACGAGTTTCCGCGTCACCAGGCTCTCTCGCCCCGCGCGGGTCTCCTCGGCCCGAGAAGGCACGGGGAGGCGAGCGAATGGCGACTCCGGCTCGGCCGTGATGTTGCTGACGAACCGGAGGAACTCGAGCTCCTCCCGCGAGAGCACCACCGGACCGTCGCCCGAGCTCATCCCTCAGGATCTCCGGCACGGATCAGGTCGATCATGGCCGCCGCGAGCTCGGCCAAGAGTGCGCCCGGCGGCTCGGAGTTCTGCGGTTCGGCCCGGTGCGAGCGTCCGCCTTTCACCGCGGCGAGCCGGCGTGGTCCGCAGCCCTCCGCGGCGTCGAGGAGGGCAGACAGCTCCCCCGAGAGCCGATCGAAGCGTTCCCCTTCTGACGCGACGCGATCGATGCCGACGGCGAGCGCGCCCAGGTTTCGGTCGAGCGGCGCGTCTCGAAAGAGCTTCGATAGCTCCGTCCGCCGCTTGCGCACCCGGTTCCAGCGGCGGCGAGCATCATCGAGGCGTTGGCGATGCTCCGCCAGACGAGCCCAGAGTCGTGCCTCGGAGTCCGAGGCCGCGAAGAGCTCGAGCAGTTTTCCGAGTTCGCGGTCGAGCTTTGCGATCTCGGTGCTGAGCTGCAGAAGCGCTCGGCCCTGGCTGGTCGCCGAAACCGCCTCGGTCGCGGACGGGGAGAAACGGACCGCACGCTCACGATGGGGTTCCTCGCTCGCGTCGTGGTCGGTGAAAGGGCTCGCCGGAGTGCTCTTCGAGCGTGGCTTCGCCTTGGCCTTTACCCCCTGAGGGCTTGGCCCAGGCCGCGGCGGTCCACCTCGTCGAATCGCCATCGGAGGCACGCGTTACCGCCTTCTCTCCTCGCGTGCAACCGAGGCCCTGTTTGAGATAACTTGCCGCGCTGGGAACTCGTGGGTGACACCGGCGAAAAAACCGAGGAGGCCACTCCCGAAAAGCTCCGCAAGGCAAAGGATGAAGGTCAGGTCCCCAAGAGCCAAGACTTCGTGGGCGCTTTGGGCTTTGGCGCCGGGTTCTTCGCGCTCGCTGGAATCTTCACTTACATCGGCAAGCTGATGAAGGACTTCGTGATGGCTTGCCTGGATGCCGCCGCACGAGAGCCCACCGAGGCGACCATCGCCGAGCTGCTCGACCAGGTCGTGCCACTCATCCTGAAGATGTCTCTGCCCATCGCGGCCGCGGTCTTCGTCATGGGCATCTTCTCCAACGTGATCCAGACCGGCTTCTTCATGGCCTTCAAGGCGATCATTCCGAAGCTGGACAAGATCAACCCCGTCAACGGCTTCAAGAACATGTTCAAGATCAAGAAGCTCGTGGAGCTGGTCAAGAACATCGTGAAGATGATCATCGTGGGTTGGGTGGCCTACGACGTGATGAGCGACGCCCTGTGGGACATGGTGCTGATCACGAGCATCCCCTTTCACCTCGCGGTGAAGTACAGCGGAGGCCTCCTGCTCGAGTTCATGATCAAGGTGACCGCCGCGTTCCTCTTCATCGGGATGCTGGACATCATCATTGCGCGCAAGCAGTTCAACAAAGAGATGATGATGTCCAAGTACGACGTGAAGCAGGAGTACAAGCAGATGGAAGGTGACCCACACGCCAAGGGTCAGCGAAAACAACTTGCCCACGAGCTCCTCTTTTCTGGCAGCATGGAGAACGTGAAGAACGCGGACGCCGTTGTTGTGAACCCCGCGCACATCGCGGTCGCCATCAAGTACGACAAGGACAAGAGCAAGGCGCCTACCGTCGTTGCCAAGGGCATGCGGATGCACGCCGAGAAGATCAAGGAGATCGCCAAGCACTACGGCGTGCCCATCCTGCGCAACGTCCCGTTGGCGCAGGCCCTCAACAAGCTCGAGATCGGCGACGAGGTCCCGGAAGAGCTGTATGAGGCCGTCGCGGAGGTCCTCGCCTTCGTCTACAAGATCAAAGAGGAGCAGGAGAACCGGCACAAACGCCCGCGTCCGGATCCCAAGGCGGGACCGGCCGCGCCCGCCCTTCCGGGGTCCGCGCCCGTGCCGACCCCCGCGGTCCGCGCGGGGGGGGCCGATCGCCTCAAAAAGGGATGATCCAGCGCACATCCTGGGGGCGACTCTGCTGAGCCCCGCCTCCGCGGCTTGAGCTTCGAGTCCGGCTGGCCGATACTCCACACCTCGACCCCTTCATGGCGACGATTCGTGACAAGTGGCCTTGGCCCGTCGATGTGGGCCTCCGCGGGACCTTCGCCGAAGAGGCGAAGCAGCTCCGAGGCCGCGTCGAGAAGAACCTCGACGCCTCTCCGCTGGCCCAAGCGGCGCCGGCCGAGTTCCTCAACCCCGTTCGGCAGAGCGAGCGCCTGCGCATGGGCGGACCGGCGGTTCCGCTCGAGGTCGCCGAGTCCACCACGCGCGCGCTCACGCACGTCATCTTTCGCCGGATCCTGAGCAAGGCTCGGCGTCGCGGGGTGGTGCTCTTCGACGATGCGGTGGAGTCGAGCGAGCTCGAGGACATGCCTCGTGATCGCAAGGAGCAGATGCGGCTGATGCTCGCTCGCGAGCGCGCGATGCTCGAGCTGCTCGATCGCTACAACGCGCTGGCCGAGGACGTGTACATGCGCCTCCTCGCCGGGGCCAAGGGCTGAACCCATGGTGAACAAGCCCAGCCCCCTCGTGAAGGCCTCCGTGGGCGCGCTCAAGAACAAGCCGGCGGATCCTCTGGAAGCCGCACCCGGCAAAGAGGTCGCGAGATGGGCACAAGGTGAGGCCTCGCTCTCCCAAGTGAAGGGCTACGCCGAAGAGGAGCTCTACAGCATCGCGCAACATGGCTACTCGCTGTTCCTCAACGGCAAGTTCCAAGACGCGCAGACCGTGTTTGAGGGGCTCGTCGCGCTCGATCCTCGAAACGATTACTACTACCGCGCGCTCGGCGTCGTGTATCACCGGCGCGGGGACGCCGAGCGAGCCCTGAGGCAGTTCACGCATGCGCTGAAGGTCGCCCCGCGATCCGTCGCGGCCTACGTGAACCGGGCCGAGGTCCACATCAGCCGCCGCGAGATCGATCGCGCGCTCGAGGATCTCGATCAGGCCATTCGGGTCGGCCGGGACCCTTCCGACCCCCAGGCCCGGAAGGCTTTGGCCCTCCGATCCTTGCTGCGAGGACTTCGGTAGGTATGTGTAGGTCTATGTCGGTAGATATCGGTGCCAAGCATACGAAATCGTTGAAGAACTCGTCCGAAATCGGGGCCAAAAGCGGTCTGATCACGCAGGTTTGCGAGAAAGGAGGCCAATTCGACAAAAGTCTAGCAACCTCAGTCACTTGGAAACGATAACGACCTGACCTCGGCGCCACCCGTGCGGACTCTCCGTGGAGAGCTGACGGCGCGCTGCGGTGGACGAAGAAGAGTCATTCAGGAGGAATGAAATGGTTCATGTCTTAGGCGGCAACGCCAATATCAATCAGATTCTCGGTAATCTCACGCTCGGTCAGCTCGCGCAGCTCAGCCAGACGAATCCGGCCGCGGCGAAGAGCTTGATCGACACTTTCGGTGGCCTCGCGGGTTCGCCGCTGCAGCAGATCCTCGGAGGTGCCATTCCCGGCGCGGGCTGTGTGCATTCGCCTGGGCAAGCGCTTCCGATAAATCAGCCGATTTCGGGCGCCGGTTACCGGCAAACGGTCGACATCGCGCAGGGCATTCCGAACACGTGGTGGTCGCGCACCTTCGGTGAGCGCTCGCAGGCCGCTCAGATCGAGCGCACGATCCGTCGCAACCCGGCGGCGCGTGCTCAGTTTGAGCAGGCCATCGGCGGACGCATCGTCGACTTCGGCGACAAGAAGGACGGCGTGTTCACCGTCGAGCGCTTCCCGCAGGCGGCGGCCCCGATTCCGGGGCATGCGCACAACCCCGCGGCCAACAACGTGCTCTCTCTCTTCGGAGGTATGGAGAGCGCGGTGATGGCGCAGGCGGCGCAGGTGGCGGCCATGCAGGGCGGCGGCAACTACATGGGCGGCGCCGGAGCGCTGCTCGGAGGAGGGGCTCTGCTCGGCGCCGGCGCGGGCGCGCTCTCGGGTCTCATCCCGGGTCTCATGATGGGCAATCCATTCATGGGCTTGGTGGCGGGCGGCCTGAGCGGCGTGCTGATGGGCGGCATGGGTGCCTTGAGCGGCGGCATGGGTGTCATGGGCGGCGTGGGTCAGGCCATGACCGGCATGGGCAGCGGATGGATGCCCGGCTTCGGGCACTTGGGTGGTGTCGGCATGGGTTCCTGGAACCCGATGGCGATGCCCGGTCGCACGAACAACACGAACCCCATCTACGAGAAGATGCACCAGGCGCAGGTGGCCAGCGTGCTGCACGACCCCTCCCTCTCCGTGGAGGACAAGGTCACGCTCATGATCATGCTGATCATGAACAAGATGGACAAGGACATCGAGCGGCAGGCGCAGTACATCAACGCCATCCAGCAGCAGCAGTCCAACCGCGGTCAGATGGGCGGCATGCTCGGCATGGTCGGCGGCGTGGCGGGCACCGTGTTCGGTGGTCCGGTGGGCGGCATGCTCGGTGGTCAGCTCGGCGGGATGCTCGGCGGCGGTATGGGCAACGACAGCGGCCCTTCCATCGACGTCGAGACGATGAAGCTGAAGCGCATGATCGACAAGCGCTCGCAGATGTTCGACATGCTGCGTCAGATCATCGACAAGTACAACGAGACCGCGAAGGGCATCATCCAGTCGATCGGCCGCTAAAGCTGACCCTCGGGGTGATTTGATTCGAACCGAACCCGGCGATCATTCGATCGCCGGGTTCTTTTCTTTGTGGAGATCTGAGGGTTTACAGGGGCTGCCCTGGGCCACTCTCGCTTTCCGCATATCCCTTTCATTCCGGCCGATTGCTTGCGATTTCCTCGATCGGTGCTAGAAAGGGCCAGGCTAAATCCGATGGGTACGACAAAGAAAGGTGGAGGGGACCTCCCAAAGGAGATCCAAGATCTCCTCAAGAACAAAAAGCCGGAGGACCTCACCGCGTCCGACAAGGAGAAGATCCTCGCTGCGGTCGACAAACAGACCGAGAACATGACGGTCGAAGACGTCATGAAGGCGGTCGAGCGCGGCGACATCGAGATCGAGTACGTCGATCCACCCAACCCCATCGACAACTTCACGCCCGAGAACTTCAAGAAGTTCCTCTTCGGCAAGATCACCTGGGCCCAGCTCGAGGGCATGACGATGGAGCAGGCCTACTCCATCGCCGAGTTCGGCTACACGATGTACCAGCAGGGGCGCTACAAAGACGCGCGCACCCTCTTCGAAGGCTTGGTCATCGGCAACCCCTACGACCCCTACTTCCACGCCATGCTCGGCGCGATCTACACCAAGCTCGATCTCCACGAAGAGGCCGCGCAGGAGTTCTCGATCGCCATCGAACTCGACCCCGAAGACATCAACTCCTACGTGAACCGTGGCGAGCTGCTGCTCCAGCACGGCGAGTTCGAGGCGGCGATGGAAGACCTGAAGGCGGCCATCGAGCTCGATCCCAAGGGCGAGAACCCGGCGAGCCTGCGCGCCCGAGCCTTGGCCGCGGCCACCGCTGCGGTGATCAAAGAGCTCATCGACCGCCGTGGTGCGGCGGGCGGGGCCAAGCCCACGGCCGCGCCAGCCCAGAAGAAGTCCCCGGGCAAGTGACCCTGGCCACGCCGCGCCCCTTCAAAGCGTGGCGAGTCTTCGCCAAGACCCCGAAAACGTGGCATCTTGAGCCCGAGTTCCGCGCCGTGCAGGCCCGGGCTTCCTTACGATGAAGAACTTCATCGCAGTTCTCACGACTGGCGACGTTCAGCAGACGATCAGTCGCTACTCCGACTTCGTCCTCGCAGGGCTGGTCGTGGTCATCATCTCGATGCTGATCATCCCGGTTCCGCCGTTTTTGCTCGATCTCCTGATCGTGTTGAACATGGCCATCTCGGTGGTGCTGCTCCTTTTGGCCATCTACATCCCCAACGCCCTGCAGATCGCTTCGTTTCCGTCGCTCCTGCTCATCACCACCCTGTTTCGGCTCGCGCTGAACGTCTCCTCGACCCGGCTCATTCTTCTCACCGCAGCCCCCGGCGAGGTCATCAAGGCCTTCGGTGACTTCGTGGTCTCCGGCAACCTCGTGGTCGGTGTCGTGATCTTCTTGATCCTGACCATCATCAACTTCCTGGTCATCACAAAGGGCGCCGAGCGTGTGGCCGAAGTGGCGGCCCGATTCACCCTCGACGCCATGCCCGGAAAGCAGATGTCGATCGACGCCGACTTGAGAGCCGGCGCCTTCGACATGGACGAGGCTCGCCGCAAACGAAACGAGCTGGGCCGAGAGTCGCAGCTCTTTGGTTCGATGGACGGCGCGATGAAGTTCGTCAAAGGCGACTCCATCGCAGGCCTCATCATCACCGCCATCAACATCGTCGCCGGCATCATCATCGGCTCCACCCAGATGGGCATGAAGACCGCGGAGGCGCTCGACGTCTTCGCGCTGCTGACCATCGGCGACGGTCTGGTGTCGCAGATCCCCGCCCTCCTCATCGCCATCACCGCGGGTCTCATCGTCACCCGCGTCGCCTCCGAGGACACCGACCAGCACCTCGGCAAGGACATCGCTACGCAGCTTCTCGCCCAGCCACGTGCGTTTGCGATCTCGACCTTCATCTTGATGGCCCTCGGCATCGTGCCGGGCATGCCCACGGTGCCGTTCTTTGTCCTCGGCATCAGCGCCGGCGTCGTGGGCTACGGCCTCTCGCGCACCAAACGCCTCAAGGCCGAGGGGAAGCTGTTGCCCGGTAGCGACGGCCCTTCGGAGGAAGAGGTCAAGCAAGAGCGCGACAAGCGCATCAAGACCCAGAAGCTTCAAGAGGGTCAGTCGCAGCAGATGCTGCCGGTGGTGACGCCCATCGCGCTCGAAGTGGCGGCCGATCTGATTCCGCTGGTCGAAGACCAGGGTGAAGGCAGTCGCTTTCTCGGTGAGATGGTCCCGATGATGCGCGACGGCTTGTTCTACGAGCTGGGCGTGCGTTTTCCCGGCATCCGCGTGCGCGGCAACGAGACCGACATGCCCGCCGGCAGCTACCTCATCATGATCAACGAGATCCCGTTGGTCATGGGTACGGTCGCGCTCGACAAGGTGCTGGTCAACGACACCGTCGAGCGTTTGCGGCTCCTCAACATCGAGGGCGAGCAGGCCACCAACCCCGCCAACGGCAACGAGTGCGCCTGGATCGACTCCGACTACAAGGACATCGCCGAACAAGCCGGCCTCACCACCTGGGACGCCGCCGGCTACATGGTGCTGCACCTGTCGAGTGTGCTGCGAAAGAACGCGGCCGAGTTCGTCGGCATCCAAGAGGTCATGAACATGCTCGAGCAGCTCGAGCAGGCGTTCCCGGCGCTGGTCAAAGAGACCGTGCCCAAAGTGGTGTCGCCGTTTCAGCTCACGGACATCTTGCGGCGCTTGGTGGAAGAAGAGATCTCCATCCGCGATTTGCGCTCCATCCTGCAGTCACTGGCCGAGTGGGGCCAGGTCGAGCACGACACCGTCATGCTCACCGAGTACGTGCGGTCCGCGCTCAAACGCTACATCAGCCACAAGTACACACGCGGCCAGAACACGCTCATCGTGTACCTGCTCGACCCGCAGATCGAAGAGACGGTGCGCTCCTCCATTCAGCACACCTCCAGCGGCAGCTACCTCGCGCTCGAGCCGGAGATCACGCAGGAGATCTTGTCCGCGGTACGAACCGAGGTGGGCTCGCTTCCGCCCACCGCGCAGAATCCGGTCATCCTCACCACCATGGAGATTCGCCGGTACTTCCGAAAGCTGGTCGAGCTCGAGTTCCCTCACCTCGCGGTGCTCTCCTACCAAGAGCTCTCACCGGACATGAACATCCAGCCGATCGCTCGTATCTCGCTGGAATAAGGCCGAAATCCTGGCTTTATCCGTTGCTTTATATTATCATGATAATATAAAGTAGATGTTTGAGCGTGCGCTGCGCCTGCCATCCTCACCCAAGGAGAGCTTTTTTCTCTGGGGGCCGCGCCAAGTCGGAAAAAGCACCCTGCTGAAGACCGTCTATCCGGACGCCCGACGAATCGATCTGCTGCGCTCTGATCAGTACCTCCGCTACCTGGAGCGTCCCGCGTTGCTGCGCGAGGAACTCGACGCCGAGCCAGAGACGAGGTTCGTCATCGTCGACGAAGTGCAAAAGGTCCCGGCTCTGCTCGACGAAGTTCACGCGCTCATCGAGGACCGAGGAGTGAACTTTGCGCTCTGCGGTTCGAGCGCCAGGAAGCTCCGTCGTGGACACGCAAATCTGTTGGGCGGCCGAGCGCTCCGGCACGAGCTCTGCGGACTCGTGTCGAAGGAACTCGGCGCCAACTTCGAACTCGGACGCATGCTCAATCGCGGCAACCTGCCTCGTCACTACGAGAGCGACGAAGGTCACCGCGAACGACTCCGCAGCTACGTGGCGGACTATCTGACCGAGGAAGTGGCGGCCGAAGGGCTCGTGCGAAACCTCCAGCCGTTCTCGCGTTTTCTCTCCGCGGCCGCGCTCTCCGACGCGGAGCTGGTGAACTTCTCGACCATCGCCAGGGACACCGGGGTCTCTTCACCCACCGTGAAGCAGTACTTCGAGATCCTCGAGGACACGCTGCTCGGTCACTTTTTGCCGGCGTACACCAAGAAGCCCAAGCGCCGCGTCATCGGGGCCCCCAAGTTCTATTTTGCCGACGTTGGGGTGGTGAATCACTTGGCCAAACGAGGGCCGCTGGAGTCGGGCTCCGAGCTCTACGGTAAGGCTTTCGAGAGCTGGGTTATGCACGAGCTACGAGCCTACTCGCTCTACTCGGGAAGGCATCTAGATCTCGCCTACTGGCGGTTGGCCGGGGGAACCGAGGTCGATTTCATCGTCGGCGCCATGGCATGCGCGATAGAGGCCAAGGCGAGTTCGAGGATTACGAGCGACCACCTCAAAGGGCTCCGCTCGCTCTTCGAAGATCACCCGAAGGTGAAGCGCCGAATCGTGGTTTCGCTGGAGTCCCGACCTCGAAAGACCGAGGACGGCATCGATATCTTGCCCGCGCTCGTGTTTGCGGAGCGGCTCTGGGCCGACGCGCTGGTCTGACCCGGTCGGAGATGCTACTGCTCGCGCCTCTATGAAGCCCCTTTCGTCCGACGAGATCCGGTCGAAGTTCCTCTCTTTCTTCGAAAGCCGAGGGCACGCCCGGGTGGTCTCCAGTCCTCTGGTCCCCGAGAACGATCCGACCCTGCTCTTTACCAACGCGGGCATGGTGCAGTTCAAGGACGTCTTCACCGGGCGCGAGACTCGGCCCTACACCCGAGCGGCCTCGAGCCAGAAGTGCGTGCGCGCGGGCGGCAAACACAATGACCTCGAGAACGTGGGCTACACTGCGCGGCACCACACGCTCTTCGAGATGCTCGGCAACTTCTCCTTCGGCGACTACTTCAAGAAGGACGCCATTCAATACGCGTGGGACTTCGTCGTGGGTGAGCTCGGCATCCCCATGGAGCGCTTGGCGGTCACGGTCTTTCGCGGCGAGGACGGCATTCCGGCGGACGACGAAGCCGCCGCGCTCTGGGCTGCGGTTGGCGTGCCCAAAGACCACATTTATCGGCTCGGCAAGAGCGAGAACTACTGGCAGATGGGGGACACCGGTCCCCAGGGGCCCTGCACCGAGATTCACTACTACGGGCCTGATGATCTCAGCGGCGCCTTCGAGGAGCGAAAGGTGGAGCGCTCGGAAGGCTGGGTCGAGATCTGGAACCTCGTGTTCATGCAGTTCAACCGGGAGGTCGTAGGGGGGCCGCTCGTGCCCTTGCCCAAGCCCAGCGTGGACACCGGGGCGGGTCTCGAACGGATTTCCGCGGTGCTTCAGGGCAAGAAGTCCAACTACGAGACCGACCTCTTTCTGCCCATCATCACTGCCATCGCGAAGGATCTCGGCAAGTCGTATCGCTCGAGCGAAGCCGAGGACGACGTCTCGATGCGCGTCATCGCCGATCATGCGCGCGCCACCGCGTTCCTCGTCGCCGACGGCGTGCAGCCCTCGAACGAAGGGCGCGGGTACGTGCTCCGGCGCATCATGCGCCGCGCCATACGGCATGGGAGTCGCCTCGGCTTCGACGAGCTGTTCTTTTTTCGCGCCTGCGGGTGGGTCATCGATCGAATGAAGCATGTGTATCCCGAGCTCGAGGGCTCGCGTTCACTCATTCAGAAGGTTGCCGAGAACGAGGAGGCGTCCTTTCGGCGCACCCTCGATCGCGGCCTGCGCATGATCGAGAAGGAGATGGAGGCGGTCAAAGCCAAGCAAGAGAAGCAGCTCGACCGGCTCTTCGTCGCCAAGATGTACGACACCTACGGCTTCCCCATCGATCTCACCCGAGTCATCGCGAACGAGCACGCGCTCGTGGTGGACGAGGATGATGCCAAACGCGCGGTGGAGGAGCTTCAGGCGGGGAGCGGGGAAGGGGCGCTGGGTTCCGACAAAGCGGTCGAGACGGTGTGGTTCGAACTCGAGAAGACGCTCGGCGCCACCACCTTCACCGGTTACGACGCCGAGACCCTCGAGTCTGAGGTGATCGGGCTCGTTCACGAAGGTCGATCCGTGTCCCAGGTCGGTCCGGGCGTGACCGCTCAGGTCGTCCTGCGCGCCACTCCCTTTTATGCGGAGTCCGGCGGCCAGGTGGGCGATCGCGGCGTGCTCGTCGCCGGACGCGCCGAGCTGCGAGTCATCGACACATCGAAACCTCGGCCGAGCTTTCACGTGCACGTGGTCGAGACCGGCAAAGGTGCCCTCGAAGTGGGTCAGACGGTGGTGGCCAAGGTCGATGCCGGCCTGCGCTCCGCGACCCGCAAGAACCACTCCGGCACCCACCTTTTGCACCTCGCGCTTCGTGAGGTCCTCGGTGATCACGTGCAGCAGAAGGGGTCCTTGGTGGGGCCGGATCGCTTGCGGTTCGACTTCTCCCACTTCGAGCCGCTCGCGGCCGCGCAGATCGAGGCCATCGAGAGACGCGCGAACGAGATGGTGCTGGAGGATGCGCTCGCGCAGACCGATGAGGTGCCCATCGAAGCGGCCAAGAAGGCGGGCGCAGTGATGCTCTTCGGCGAGAAGTACGCGGACCGGGTGCGGATGATCCGACTGAGTGACTCGCTGGAGCTCTGCGGAGGCACCCACGTCTCCCGAACCGGCGAGATCGGCCTCATCAAGATCGTCTCCGACAGCAACGTGGCCGCAGGTATCAGGCGCATCGAAGCGGTCGCTGGCCTCAACGCTCTGCGATGGGCGCAAGAGCAGAGCCGGTGGGTGAAAGAGACGACCGGCATCATGGGCGCGAGCGCGGAGGAGCTCCCAGAGCGTCTGCGTCGCTTGATGAGGCAGAACAAAGAACTCGAGAAGGAGCTCGAACGCGCCAAGGCCCGGGCTGCGCTCGGCTCGCAGAGCGGCGGCGATCCGGTCGCGAACGCAAAGACCATCGCCGGCGTGAAGGTTGTGTTCCAGAAGGCCGACGGCACCCCGATCAAGTCGCTGCGAGAGGCGGCGGATGTGTTGCGCGACAAACTCGGCAGCGGGATCGTGATCTTGAGCTCCGCCGAGGGTGAGAAGGTCGGCTGGCTCATGGCCGCCACCAAAGATGTGGGTGGGGACATGGGCGGATTGGTGCGAGACGTGAGCGGGAGCCTGGGAGGCTCCGGGGGCGGTCGCGCAAACTTCGGCCAGGGGGTGGTGCCGGCCTCGAGCTACGAGCAGCTCAACGTGGCCGTGGAGGCCCATCTCACCAAGACCCTGTCCAAGTCCGGATAGGGCCCAGACAGGAAAACCCCCGGGCCTCCTCCTGGACACCCGTGCGAGGGCTCGCGGCGCCGGACTGGTTCTTAACTAGGTCCGCGATATACTTCGCCACATTCCGCGGCCTGCCTCCAGGGTGCCGCGGCAAGAAGGCCCGTTTTGACTGCCGAGACCGTCTCGCTGCGGATCACGCTCCGCTACAAGGACTTTGACGAGTTCTCCGATCGCTTTTCGGAGAACATCTCCTCCGCCGGGCTGTTCCTTCGAACCCGTTCGCCGAAGCCCACGGGCACCAAGATCCGCTTCGAACTGCTCCTCGCCAGCGGTGACCGAATTCTCCGCGGTGAGGGTGCGGTCGTCAGCGTGCGGCATGATGACCGACCAGGCATGGCGCTGCGCTTCGCGGCGCTCGACCAGCAGTCGCAGGACGTGGTCGACCGGGTCGTCGCTCAGCACGGGGAGGGCGAGCTCGCGCCCACGCCGCTGTCCACCCCGTTCCGTCGTGGGTCTTCAGTGGGGAGCACCGGCATCGGAAAGGGCTTTGGCGGGGGCTTTGGCTTCGGCGGGAGCGCAGCGGGCTTCGGTTCCACGGGAGGTGTGCTGCCTCGCGCACCCTCGAGTTGGGCGGGTCGTGCCTCGGAGCCGCCCAAGAGCCACTCGCAGCCGGTGCCGGCGACGCCCGGACGCCGCGGATCCACGGCCCGTCCTTGGGAAGGAGTCGACCTGGCAGACGCGCAAACCACCCAGCGCATCGACCTCGACAACCCGGACCACACCGCGACGCAGCGTATCTCGGTCTCGCCGAGCCCGCAGAGTCTCGAGCCCGCCTACGACACACTCGTGCACGAGGAGCGCACCGAGCTGAGTGCATCGTCGCTCGCCGCGCTCGAGCCCAGGACCGAGGCGCTCGCAGCTTCAGCACTCCCTCCCGTCTCCGAACCCGATGCACCCGCGAGCGAGCCCCCGGAGCTTGCGCCGGAGCTCCTCCTCACCTCTCCGGAAGGGGTCGCACTCCAGCGCACTGAGCTGTCTGTACCAGAGGCCGCGCAGGCACCCGAGGCCGCGGCCGACGAGGAGGCGGTCGCGCTCGAGTCCTCGGGCGGCGAAGAGGAGGCACCCGATACGCGTGTGTCGGCGACCTCGTCTCCCGAGGCGGTGACCACCGAACTCGCGATCTCGCCCTCTCGAGACGAGGCTGAGGCGGAGCCGGCGAAGATCGCGATGCCCGAATCCCCCGCGCACGAAATCGTCGCCGAGCAGGTGCCTTCGTCCGAGGGCGCGGGGCTCGCGGCGGCTGCGGAACCGCCGAGCGCGCCGGCGACCGGGGCGTCCGAAGAACCTCCCGCGGAGGATGCCCCGAGCTCTGAGCCCGAACCCGAGGTCGCGGCCGCTGAGACCGTCGCCGCAGAAACGCCGGCGCCTGCGGAGTCCGAAGCCCCGCCCGAAGAGGCAGCGTTCGTAGCGCCCGCAGACGAATCGGAGATCCCGGCCGAAGAGCCCGCACAGATCGCAGAGCCCGCGCAAGTCGCAGAGCCCGCGCAGATCGCAGAGCCCGCAGAGATCGCTGAGCCCGCGCCGCGCGCGGAGGAGGATGTGCCGTCTCCGCCGGCCTCCGTCTCGTCCATGCCGGCCGCCACCTCGGATCTGCGCCCCACCGGTGCGCTCGTCGCGGCGAGCGGGATGCTCTCCCCCTCCAATCCGCCTTCGTCTCCTCCGCCAGAGCCCAGCTCCGAGGCCGACGTCGGGTTCGGAACGGAGGAGGGCAGAGGGCCCTCGGCGCCGGCATCGGCCGAGAGCGAAGAAAGCCGACCCGCTTGGCACGGTGGGCCTACGCCCAGGCCTTCGTGGACTGCAGATCTGCGCATGAGTGATCCGCCGTCCCCGGCTCCCGCAGCGAGCGCGAGCGCGGCGACCGCGGACCTCGGACGTCGGGCCTCGAGCCCCGCCTCGGACTCGGGACTCGACGAGCCCCCATTGGTCGTGCCGGTCTCTTCGGAGCGCCTCGCGGCCCAGCCGCCGGGTACCGACTCGAGCGACGTGCTGCCCGCTGCGATCCCGTTCGAGAGAAGCTCCGAGCCGCCGGTCGCCGAACCCGACTGGGCGGTCGATGCCTCCCCGCTGGCGGAAGAAGAAAGGGACCCTCCCGCACCCTTGGAGATGGAGCCGCCCGCAATCACGAGGCGATCGTCCAAGCCCAACTTCCCTCCGGCGTGGATGTCGGCCACGCCCGCGGTGGAGTATCGCGCGCTCACCAAAGACAAGGGAGAGCCGCCCAAGCCCGCGGCGCGCGAGAGCTCCACTCCGCGCCAGTCGGTGCCCGCGTTCAAGGCGCCCACCCCGGAGGTCGCGTCGGACGAGTCTCCCCCGGTGGACTTCTCCGAGCGCTCCGACCGGACGGCGCCCGAGGCTCCCAAGCACGAGGAGGCGCCACAGGATCTCGGGCCGACCCCGTCGCCGTCAGAGCTCGAGGCGACGATGCCACCGCCCAGCTCGAGCGAGCCGGTCGAGCAAGACATCGAAGACTTCCTGGGATCCTTTGCGCCGGGCGAGTTCTCGTCCCCCGAACGGACCTCTCCGGAGTCGTCGCGTACCGAGGAGCCGGCGTCAGGGAGCTGGGCCTCGGAGATCCAGTCCGATGAACTGGCCGCCCAGGAGCTCACGCAGGTCGAGCGCGAGAGGCCCAGGACGCCGCCGCCTCGCCAAGGGTCGGGACTCGTGCGCTCCGAACCGAATCGACCGGTCTCCGAGCGCGGTGCGCCAGCCGTCCCGAGCACGCTCCCGCCGTCCGTGAATCCGACTCCGGCCCCTGCGACGACACCGCCCGTCGGTGCGAAGGCCCTCGAGCTGATTCAGGCCTTTGTGGTCGAAGAAGTGCCCTCCGAGTCCGCGCCCGCCGACGAGCCGACGGAGGTCTTGAAGCTCGACCGCCGGCCGGCCGCCAGTGTCGTGCGGAGCCAAGAGCGAGAGGTGAGCGTTCGAGGTGTGGGCGCACCCGACGGTGGACGAACTCCGAGCGCACTCGACTGGGGGACGCCGCAGCCGAATCGGGCGGTGTCCTCGACGGGCCGAAAGCCCGCCGTCGAGAAGGAGCCCACGCGCGCGGGCCGTGAGTACACGATTGCCTCCGGGCCCGACCAGGCCCCTCCGGATCTCGCGCCCATCGTCCCGCGTCGTACCTCGGTGCCGCCGGCGACCGGGCAGTGGACCGAGGAACCGCAACGGCCGGAGCTGCGCGGCAAGCCGATCGTGGGTCTCGATCTGGGCGGGCGCTGGGCTCGTCTCGGCATGGTGACCGATGGTCGGTTTGAGCCCCTGAAGCTCGGGGGAGACGAGCGGTTCTTCGCTTTGGTTGGGCTCCGAGAGGACGGTTCGGTCGCGGTGGGCGCCGAAGCCCGGCAGTTGGCGGCTCACCAGCCCGAGCGCGTGTTCTCGCCTCGCCGAATCCTCGGGCTGCTCGCGGGCGAGGTCCCGACGAGCGACGACCTCCCGAAGATCATTGCCACCCCCGGGTCGGTGCAACTCGAGTTGCATGGACACACACTCGACCTCGCCCACGTGCTCGCGAATCTCTTCGAACCGCTGAGGAGTCGCATCGAAGCCGCGGTCGGAGCCAACGCCGCGCGTGTCATCATCTCGATCCCTTTCGAGGCGGACGAACGAGCAAGGCAGGTGTTGCGGAGCGCCTGCAAGAAGGCCCACCTCGAGCTCGTTCGCCTGGTGACGGATCCTGCCGCCGTCCTGTTCGCGACGGACTTCGACAGCAAGCCCGTCGACTCCCTTCTCTTTGTCGATCTCGACGCCCACGATCTCACCGTGTCGGTGGCTCGGCGCAACCGGTCCGGGTTTGGCGTGTCACTCGGCGTCTTCGAACCGGCGCTCTCCGCTGTGCAGCTCAACGAAGCCATCATGCGCTTCGTGATCACCGAGCTGGAGAAGCAAGGCGAGGACCTCCGAGACGACCGGGTTGTGCGCGCGCGTCTCCTCGATGCGATCGAAAAGGCGCTCGAGACTGGGCAGAAAGAACAGAACCTCGAACTCAAGGTCGTTCTCCCCGAGACCGGAGATATACAGACGGAGCGCGCGATTCAGATCCCCGCGCAGAGGCTCGTCGAAGTGACCGAACGCTGGGTGGCGGAGATCATGACCAAGGTGAACCAGCTCCTCGCGGATGCCGGTATTCATCCTCGGGCGCTCGGCGCCGTGGTGCTCGCGGGCGCGGCTTCGCGCTACCCGGCCCTCCAGCGCGAGCTCATCGCTCAGACTCAGATCCGTCCTCAGGAGGAGGCCACTGGTCCCCATCTGCGAGTGCGTGGCCTCGCGAGTATGGCCCAGCGCATGCTCTCCGAAGAACGCACGGAAAGGCCCGAGCGGTTGTCGAAGCCGATTGGACTTGGCCTGCCCGGCGGACGTTATCGGCCGCTCGTGAGTCCCAGCGATGCTCTGCCCGTGCGCCAGGTGCGAAAGCAGGCTACCACCCGCGACTTCCAGGCCGAGGTGGAGCTGTTGTTCTATCAGGGCACCGCGGAGCAGGTGGGCGGCAATACCTTCCTCGGTTCGGTGGCGCTGACCGGTCTCCCGAAGGAGGCGCGCGGGGAGGTCTCGGTCGAGGTGGAGATCACCGTCGATCAGGACGCGGTGCTCTCGGTGACGCTCTCCGAAGCGACGTCGGGAAGGCGGGCTCGCCTCACCGTGCCCACCGAAGACACGCCGCACCCCCGCGCTTTGGAGGTCAAGGCGCAGCCGACGGTGGTTGATCTCTCGGATCCGACCAAAGCTCGAGCCGAAAAGAAGGGTCTCATCGGCCGCTTCTTCGGCCGCTGAGCTCGCGCTGAGCTCTAGATCTCGACGAGACGGAGCGCCTCGGCGATTGAGCTCGAACGTGCGCGTTCGATCATCTCGTCCGCCAGGCTCTGGCCGCGTTCCGCTCGTTCCACCAGGGGCAACATGCACTCCGCGCAGTCGGGCGCCGCCTGCGAGAGACCGCGATAGGCGAGGTCGACGAGCTCCTTGACGACACGGCGTGCCGAGCCGATGGGGCTCACTGCCTCGAGGCCGACGCGAGCGACCTCCGCCTGCAGGGTGACGACATCGGCGAAGCTCAAAGCCGAGATCCGCTCGTCCGCCTCGAGCCGACTGGCCTCGATGTCGAGGAGTCCGCGCCAGAACGCCGCGATCGCGGTGGCTTCTCGTGGTGGTGCGCAGTCTGCGCCACGAAGCTCGATGTAGCTCTTGATTCGGATCTCCGGAAATAGGCTCGTCAGGTGGTCGATGAAGTCAGAGACGGTGACGACCGTGCCTTCGAATCCGTGCTGAGCGAAGTGTGCGAATGGGCGCGCCTCCGGCATTCGGTAGGCGTCGTCGCGAAGGAAGAACATCGCCGGAGTAGAGAGCGCTCGCTCGACGTAGCGAACAAAGGTGAGCCCGCGTTCATCCAGCATCTCCGGCCAGAGACCGGAGCGAGTGTTGTCGGTGTCTCGCCAGATCTCGTAGCGTTCGCTCACATGCTCGCCGATGCGGCCACCCACGAAGGGCGCGGAGGCGGTCAAGGCCGAGAAGAAAGGGGTCGCGCGAGCGGCGGTGCGCACCTTGTTGGTCATGCTCTCTTCGTCGCTGTAGTCGACGGCGCACTGAACGCTGCCGGTGAGGTGCATCATGTCGAGGCCGCGAGTACCGCGCGTGGGCATGTACCGTCGCATGAGGTCGTAGCGGGCCTTGGGCATCTTGGCCGCGGTGTTCCGGTCTACGTAGGGCTGATGCCCCATGGCCCAGAAGCCGACCCCTTCACGAGCTCCGGACGCCTTCATCGCATCGCTGAAGGTCTCGAGCTCGAGCCTCAAGTCCTTGAGCTTTCGATAAGGACGACTCGCGTATTCGATCTGACCACCCGGCTCGAGCGAGATGACGATGCCGTTCCCTTTGGCACCGACGAGCAGGCCGCTGCTCTCGTGCTCTGGACTCAGGCTGCGATCCGAGATCAGGTGGTCGAGCACTCGGGCGAGGGTGGGGTGCTCCACCGGTCCGTCGTTGGCCTGAAGAAAGGGAAGCAGCTCGATCTCGAGGCCGATCATCCACCGATCGCGCGGCTTGGCGCCCGAGGTAAATAGCTCAGCCAGCGCCTCGACGCTGGTCTCGCGGAGCGGTCGCGCAAGGAACTCGTTTTGGGACCCCGTCTCCAGGGTCATCGGTCGCGACATGGAAGTATGGGCTCCAGAACGGGGAATCGACGATGGGAGTGGGACCGGTCAAGCCTGTGGTTCGGGATTCGACATGAAGCCCCGTCTTTCAGCGTGGTCCCACCCAGGGTCCACCGGTAGACTGCGCTCCATGAACCAAAGCTCCACCGGCCGCGCGTCGGGGACATCGCCTTTCCCAAGCGGATGGAAAGGATTTCTGGGTGGCGGGTTTGCGGTCGTGCGCGGCGCGGGTCGGCTTCTCGCGGACCGGGAGCTCAGGAAGCTCGCGCTCCTGCCCGTGGTGGTGACCGGCATCCTCTACGTCTTGTTTGTCACGCTGGCGGCGATCTATCACGGCGACGTCTTGGCGCTCATCTGGTCGCGACCCGACAGCTGGCTCCTCTACCTCTGGTATGCCGCGAGCATCTTCGTCTTCCTCGGCATGATTGTCCTGTTGGCTCTGGTCTTCCTCCCGATCGCGAGTGTCATCGCCGGGCCGTTCTACGAGAAGCTCGCGCTGAAGATCCTGGAGCGCAGGTCCATCCCGGGGCGCGAGGGTGGTTTCCGGGAGGGGATTGCGTCTGCCCTCGCGCGTGTCCTCGTCTTTGCCGTTCCCGCGATGTTCTTCGCGGTGCTCGCACTCATCCCCTACGTCGGCTTGCCCTTTGTACCTCTGGCCACGACCTTCGGCTGGCTGGGCTTGGCGGCTGAGACCAGCGAGCCCACGCTGGTGGCGGCGGACCTGCCCCTGCGTGGACGACTTCGAGTCGTGTTCACGTGCTTCTTTCCCATGATCGGGGCGGGCATGGTGGTGGGGCTCTCGCTGCTCGTCCCGTTGCTCCCGCTGCTCACGCTGCCGGCTGCGATCGTTGGCTTCGCAGAGCTGTATCAGCCTCCGAGCACGAGCGGAGAACGTGCGTCGGCCTAGAGGACTTCCCGTCGCGCTTGGGCTGGTTTTTGGCCTCGCCGCGCTCTCGGGTGTCGCGCTCTCTTCTGAGCAGAAGCCCGCCCGCCTGATTCGGATCAAGAAGGCCGACCGTGAACTCTGGTACGAGGAGCGTGGTTCGGTCGTTCGAAGGTTTCGGGTGGGTCTCGGAGGCGCGCCGGTGGGCGACAAGGAGCGTCAAGGGGACAGCAAGACCCCGGAGGGCGAGTTCTACGTCTCCAGCAAGAACCCGCGCTCGGCCTTCCACCGCTTCATCGGGCTCTCGTACCCCATGCCGCGCCACGCCGAGCGAGGACTCGATCGCGGGCTCATCACCGACGTGGTCGCCGAGAAGATAAGGAGCGCCGCGCGCCACAAGCGCATTCCGCCCCAGCTGACCCCGCTAGGAGGCTACGTTGGTATTCACGGAGGTGGCGGGACTTCAGACTGGACGCTCGGCTGCATCGCGGTCACCGACGAGGAGGCTTTGTGGCTGTTCGAGAGAATGAGACTGAAGGACCCGATCATCATCGAGCCCTGAAGAACGGAAACGATCTCGAGCTCAGAAGCTGACCGCGCCCTCGGTCGGTTTCACCGCGCGCACCGTCTCGAACTCGACGATGCCCGAACCCTCGAGTCGCTTGTAGACGGAGTAGGTCTCGAGCACCCGGCGAATGTACCGGCGTGTCTCTCGATAGGAGACGGTCTCGACGAAGACGTCGAGGTCGAGGTCGCTCCGCTCTGCGACCCAGCGGTCCATCGCGCGCGGACCGGCGTTGTACGCGCCGATGGCGAGCGCCAGCTGACCGTCGTAGCGCTGGAGGAGCTGCTTTAGGTACCAGGCTCCGAGCCAGATGTTCGACTCCGGCTGACGAAACCGCGCCGCATGCGCCGCCCCGCCATCCGCGGCGCGTCCGATCATGCGCGCGGTGTTGGGCATGATCTGCATGAGGCCACGCGCCCCCGCGCGGCTCGTGACGTAGGGACGGAAGTGGCTCTCGGTGCGCATGATCGAGAGCACGAGCAGAGGATCGATGTCGTGCACCTTGGAGGAGGCCTCGACGTCCTTCCAGAAGGCCTTGGGGTAGGCCAGGCGCCAAGCGCGCCAAGCATAGGGCTCGCCGCGCGCCAACTCCGAGCCGTCCTTCGTAATGCCCATCGCCAACAAGAACGCCTCATGATGCGCGCCGAGGTGGTCGAGCATCTCGGCGATCATCACTCGACCCCGAGTGTCCCGAATCTTCTTGAGCTTTTGATGGGCCACCTGAAGCTCTTCGAGCGCTTCTTCGAGCACACCCGCCGCGTGCAGCGAGAGCGCGCGATCGATCGAACGTGGCCGGTCCGTGCCCAAGACCGCGAGCGCCTCCTTCATGCTCGTGGGCTTCTGAGTGGGCGGAGGCCCGAACGTTCGACCCTCCTCGAGCGCAGCGAGCCGCCGCTCGGCCCAATGTCCGTAGTAGCTGAGCGGCGCTGTCTTCAGTACTTCGCGGTACTCGAGTCGAGCGTTCGGTAGATCTTTCTCCCGCTCTCGGATTCGACCCATCCAGTAGTGAGCGAAGACCCCCATCTCGCTGGTCGGATGCTCCTCTCGAAGCTGATCGAAGGCTCGACGCGCTAGGGCCCCGTTCTCCGCGAGAAACGCGGCCCAACCCGCGAACCAAAGCGCCTCGGCGCGACGCGGCCATCGCCGGTGCGCGCCGGCAAAGGTGAGGAACCGCCGACTCGCCTCGCCGTAGTCGCCGCCGTTGTAGGGGAGCCAGGCGGAGAAGAACCCAGCCTCTGGGGCGAGCGAAGACTCGGGGAAGCGCTCCGTCAGCTCGTCGAAGTACTTCATCGCCAGCTCGTTGTCGTCTCGCTTCATGGAGAGTCGGGCGAGGCGATCGAGGACGTCGGGCCCGCTCTTTGCGTCGAGGCCCGTCCGGTAGAGGCGCTGGAGGACCTCGAGCTCCTCGGAGCGCTTGCCTCGTTTTTGCAGCAGCTCGGCCCGCGCGAGCTCGACGTCGAGCTCGAGCTCGGGATGTTTCTCGGCGAGTGCACTCAAGGCGTCTTCTGCCTGCTCCCAAGCTCCGTCGCGGAAGAGGTTCTTCGCGCGGACCAAGGCAACTCGTGCCGAGGTGACCGGCGGCGAAACACCCTTCTTCGCGAGGCGGTCGAGCAGGACCTCGGCCTCACGCGCGACCTTCGAGGCGGGGTAGTCCACCTGGAGGCGGAAGGCGGCCTCGGCAGCGGCCTTGCGTTGCCCTGCGCGTTCGAGGAGCGTGGCGCGCTCGAGGAGCAGACTCGGGCGTTGTCTCACGCTCTTGTCCGCGAGCAAGACGTCGATGAATCGGAGATGCTCTTCGTAGCGTTTGGTCAGCTTCGCCACGTTGATGAGCCCCCGCGTCGCGCGACCCCGAACGATCTTGAGCTCTCCGTGCTCGTGGGCGAACAAGTAGGCCTCTCGGGCCTGTTCGCGTTGTCCGAGCGCGAGCAGGGCGTCACCTCTGAGCAGGGCTTCGCGGTCGGGGATGAGGCTGTTCTTCTTCTTGGCGAGGGCCTTCAAGGACTCAGCGGCCCGGCCTCGGGCCAGCAGGCGCTTAGCTTCCGCGTAGTGTTCCGCGCTCTCGAGAGCGGGCGCCACCTCGGGCCGCTCGGCGTCCTCCGTGTTCGCCTTTGGGGTCGGCCCCGAGGCGATGAGTAGCAGGGCGAACTTGGCCGCTAGCATGGGATCGAGAACCTCTCGTCGAGCGCGACGTCGTCCCTACTCGAGTGCCTAGATGTTGATGATGCCTTGACGAATGCCCTCGGTGACCGCCTCGACGCGGTTTGTGACGTCCAGCTTTTCGTAGATGTGTTCGAGGTGCGTGCGGATGGTCGCCTTGGAGAGCCCGAGCACCTTCGCCGCCTCGTTGTTGGAGAGGCCCTTCGCGATGATCTGCAAGATCTCGAGCTCACGTTCGGTGAGGACGTGGGGGGTCTCGCCCGGGATTCGGCTCCCGTAGGACATCGGACCTGGGGCGGCGTTCTCGCCCGCCTTGTTGACCAGACGGAGCAGGGCTTTTGCGAGGTTGGGCTGGATGACCGCACCGCCGCCTTTCACGTCTTTGATCGCCTCGACGATCTTCTCGGCCTCGGCGCCCTTCAAGAGGTAGCCTGCGGCGCCGGCCCCGATCGCTTCGATCACCTTCTCTTCCTCGTCGAAGATGGTGAAGATGAGGATCTCGATGCTGGGCCACTTCTGCTTGACGGCCCGGGTGACTTCGATGCCGCTCATCTGAGGGAGGCCGAGATCACACAAGATCACCTCGGGCTGAATCTTCTCGATCTCCTCGAGGGCCGTCTCGCCCGAGAGCGCGGAGCCGACGATCTCGATGTCCGGAAAGGTTTCGAGGACTTTGATCTGGGCCTTGAGGATCTTTGCTTGATCCTCCACGACAAAAACACGAATCGGCATACAGTGAGCATAGCGGTGGGCCCCCGTAGCCTCAAGGTTCGCCCCAAGTTGGGGCGGGCGCGCTCTGATGCGGTCCTCAGGCGGGTTCTGGACGCCTTCCTGGAGTCCCTGAGCCCGGAGAAGCTCATCCAAGGGGATCCCATAGAGCTGGTGCGGAGGTATTCGTCCGATGCGGACCAGGAGGTCGCGGGCCTGCTGGTCGCTGCGCTGGCCTACGGACGCGTGGCGTCCATCAAGGTCGCCGCCGAGCGGGTGCTGTCCCTGCTCGGCCCCACACCGAGCACGGCGATCCAAGATGCGCCGACCCGCGAACGGCTCGGCGGGTTCATGTATCGCTTTCAGCGTGGCGATGATCTGCCGCGCTTTCTTTCCGCCATCGCTGAAGTTCGCGACCGCCATGGGAGTCTCGCCGCCGCTTTCGCGACCGGGCTCTCCAAGACCGATGCGGACTACGCGGGGGCGCTCGACCGATTCGTGCTCGCGCTGCGCGCGGCCGCCGGCCCTTCTCCGTCGCGTGGTCTCCTCTTCCTGATGCCCCGGGCAGATGGGGCGACGGGCTCCGCGAAGCGTCTGTTCCTCTATCTGCGCTGGATGGTGCGAGAGAGCTCGATTGATCTCGGGACCTGGAATCGGCTTCGGCCCGGCGTCCTTGATCCGGCGAAGCTCGTGATTCCGCTCGACACGCACATCCAGCGGATCAGCGGCTACATTGGGCTGACCGATCGGCAGAGCCCGGGCCTGGCCACCGCCAAGGAGATCACGCACGCCCTGGCCCGGCTGCGACCCGATGATCCGCTCCATTACGAGATGGCGCTTTGCCACCTGGGGATCAGCGGCGCGTGTCCGCGGCGGCGAGACCCGGAGTGCTGCCATGACTGCCCGATTCGAGGGGTCTGCCGACTCGGAGCACCTCCGCCGGGTTGGCGGTGAGGCCGGTCGGTCGGCTCCGCTGGTATAGTGCCCCTACGGTGGTGGGCGTGCGTGGAATCAGTGCGTTCTTGCTCGGGCTCTGCTGGGGCTGTTCGCCGGGTCCGGGGCGTCCGCCGGTGTATCCGGACGCGACGGTCGACCTCGGGGTGGATCTCGGGCCATCGGACTCGGGTGTGCATCCCGACGCCGCCGAGCTCGACGCAGGTCCATTGGATGGCTCCACCATCGTGCTTCCGGATGGGAGCACCGAGGAGATCTACGTCTTCACTGGGACGTTCTTCATCAACGGCCAGACCGAGCGTTTGTACGCGCGGGAAGTGAGCGGGAGTCTATCGCTGATCGTTGGCGGGCACCCGTACGTCTACCACGGCACCATCGACGACAATGGCAACGTCGACGTTCGCTCCGAGGCTCAGGAGCGAAGTGGCTGTGCGCTCGCGCAGGTCACCGGCGTGTACGAGCGAAGAACGGCCTTCTACACCCTCCGCCATCGAGGCTGCGGGCTCACGCTCACGCCCTTCGATGTGGAGATCCGAGGCCAGCTCGTCGATCAAGCGAGCGAAGACTACGAGAACTCGGTCTCGGGCATCTACCGCGTGGTGGCCACGGTCGGGTCGAACCTCGGGTGCAACCTCGTCGCGCCCAGCCCGCTCACGCTGCACTACGCGGTGAATGTGCTCGCGGGTGGACGACAGATCGTCGTGTACACGGTCGAAGATGCGCTTGGCACTCCGGACCATTACATCGGGACGATGACGCCATCGAACCTGCAGTTCTCCGCGATCAAGTACCACACCATGGGCGAGCACCTGCTCGACGCGGCGATGAGCGGGCGCATCGAGCGCTTCGGGGACGCTGATCCGCCACGGCTCATCGCCCAGCAGGACGCGGTCGACTTCGAGCGCTCGTGCTCGGTCTCGATGGCCATCGACGGCGTGCGTGTGTCCATCTACTGAGGCATCCGAGTTCGGGGCCACTCGAGTGTGCCCCCACTCCGAGCGAGTTCGGGGGACGCTCGACTGGACCCGAACTCTGTGCCCCTCGCAAAGACACGTAGTGGGCCGATTCGGCGCCGATCCGGCACGAGTTTGGGTCCAGTCGAGCGTCCCCCGAATTCAGCACGGCGCGGGGGGAGTTTGGGTCCAGTCGAGCGTCCCCCGAATACGAGCACGGAGTTGAAGGCCGCTTCGAGCCGTGGCACCGATGACGGATGGGCAAGAAGTCTCGCGAAAAGAAACAGCGCAAGGAGCAGGGCGAGAAGTCGGCCGCCGTCGAGGCGATGCTCTCACCCCAGGCCCGCGCGGAGCTCGAGAAGGTGACCGGCTCGGGCGACCTCAGGCTCATCCCGGCGCACATCGAGCACTTCGTCGCCGGCAACGAGCAAGCGCGCTTCGCCCTTCGCGCCCTCGGCCGCGATGCCGCGGTGCCGGTGATGCGCGCCGCGAAAGAGCTCGCCCATGCAGAACTCGAAGACTTCGCGCAGAAGCTGTTCGCGACGAAGCCGGCGGTCGAGACCAATCTCATGATCCTCCGCGAGGTCTCGGTGATGGAGCAGATCGAGGCCGGACGCGGCCGCTCGGCGCCAGCCGACGGCGCGAAGGTCACGATTCGTGGGACGCAGGTCGGCCTCTTCGATCCGGCCCGGCACGCCAAGACCCTCGCTCGGGGTGGCCGCCCACGGAACGAGCCCGCGGCCCTCGGCGCCGGCGAGATCGCGTGGTTCCTCCTCGCGCCCCAGCAAGAGGCCGAGCTCGAGTGCCGCATGGAGGCGCGAACGGAAGGCTCGCTCGCCCTGCGCCTTCGGGTGAGCTCCGGGCTCGTCTTCATCGGATCGCCCGAAGCCTCGGACGGTCCGCGCCTCGGAGAGCTGCGCCTCGATCCCTTCCACACCGGCTTCGACGGGCACGTGGGGGCCGGCGCCTTCATCGAGCTGGCGCCCGGACTCTACGAGGTCGGCGCCCTCCGCACCGCGCCCGGGAAGGTTCGGCTCAGCTTTGCGCCGCTGCCCGAAAGCAGCCCATCGGCGCTGGTCGACCTAGCCGCACTCGCTCTACCTTGAAGGGTTTTCTAGAGCCGCCATCGGCCAGACCCTTGTTTGCTTGACTCGCAGCGGGATCCGAGGAGAACACCCTCACTCTGAGCAGCGCAAGGCCACAAGTGAGCCCGGGATGAAAGTCACCCTCCCTGACGGCTCTGTCAAAGAGGTCCCCACTGGGTCGACCTTCCTCGACCTCGCAAAATCCATCGGACCCGGCCTCGCTAAGGCCGCGGTCGCCGCCAAGCTCGATGGCGAGCTCGTTGATCTGCAGGCCAGCATTCCCAAGGACGGACGCGTAGTCTTTATCCGAGGCCAAGACCCCGAGGGCGCAGACGTCATCCGTCACAGCGCCGAGCACGTGCTCGCCACCGCGGTGGTCCGTCTCTTCGCCGGCGCTCAGGTGACGATGGGCCCGGCGGATCACAGCAAGGGCTTCTATTACGACTTCGACGTCGGTCGTCCCTTCACCCCTGAAGACCTCGAGAAGATCGACGCCGAGATGAAGAAGGTCATCGCGGAAGACGTGCCGTTCGTGCGCCGCGAGGTCACCAAGCCTGAGGCGGGCAAGATCTTCGCCGAGATGGGCCAGCGCTTCAAACCAGAGATCCTCGCCTGGATTCCCGGCGAGACGGTGACGCTCTACCAAGACGCCAACTTCATCGACCTCTGCAAGGGACCGCACGTCCCCTCCGCCGGCAAGATCGGTGCGTTCAAGCTCACGGGCGCCGCGGGCGCCTACTGGCGCGGTGACGCCACGAAAGATCCGCTGCAGCGGATTCGCGGAGTGGCCTTCGCGAACAAGAAAGAGCTCGAGAGCTACGAGAAGCAGATGGAGCTCGCCAAGGCGCGCGACCATCGAAAGCTCGGCCGCGAGCTCGGCCTCGTGAACTTCTCGCCGCTCGCGCCGGCCTCACCGTTCTTTTTGCCGAAGGGCGCCAAGGTCTACAACCTGATGGTCGACTACGTGCGTAGCCTCTACGACAAGTACGGCTACCAGGAGGTCATCACCCCGCAGATCTTCTCGGCCGAGCTCTTCAAGACCTCGGGTCACTACGAGAACTACGCCGAGAACATGTACTTCGCGGAAGCCGGCCATGAAGCGGCGGGCGGCGAGGAAGCCGGCGCGTTTGGCCCGGGTGAGGCGCCCACCGTCGAATACGCGGTCAAGCCCATGAACTGCCCGGGGCACTGCGCGCTCTACCAGATGGATCTGCACAGCTTCCGCGATCTGCCCTGGCGTGTGGCGGACTTTGGACGCCTTCACCGCGCGGAGGGCGACGCCACCCACGGCCTGATGCGTGTTCGTACGTTCTGCCAGGACGACGCGCATATCTTTTGCGCTGAAGACCAGATGGCGGCCGAGATGGCCTCCTTCGTGGATCTCGTGGACGAGGTCTACGGTGACTTTGGACTCGGCGACGTGAAGATTCGCCTCGCCACGCGCCCCGAGAAACGCATGGGGGCCGACGAGCAGTGGGAGCGCGCGGAGACCGATCTCGCCACGGTGCTCAAAGAAAAAGGCCGCGCGTTCGATCTCGCGCCGGGCGAAGGCGCGTTTTACGGACCCAAGCTCGAGTTTCACGTCAAAGACGCGCTCGATCGCTCGTGGCAGCTCGGTACCTTGCAGGTCGACTTCAACCTGCCGGAGCGCTTTGGGCTCGAGTACGTGGGGTCAGACTCGGCGCGCCACCGTCCGATCATGCTCCATCGGGCCATCCTGGGGAGCCTCGAGCGCTTTTTCGGGGTGTATCTCGAGCACACCGGAGGCATCTTCCCCACGTGGCTCGCGCCGGAACAGGCCCGGGTCATTCCGGTCACCGACCGCGCACTCGCTCATGCGGAGAAGATCCGCGCGGCTCTCGAAGAGCGCGGGGTTCGCGCCACCACGGATCACTCGAGCGACAAGCTCGGGGCCAAGATTCGCGAAGCACAGCTCGCCAAGCTCCCCTTCATGTTGATCGTGGGGGACAAAGAAGTTGAAAAGGGAGGGGTCTCCATTCGCTTGCAGGACGGAACGGACCTAGGCTACCTCGATTTGCCAGCGGCGCTGGCTCGAGTGGCGGAGGACACGGAGATGCCGTCGCACAAGAGGCGAAGAGACACCCAGAAACAGGGCCCGGTCGTATAGGTACCGGTCTCGGAGGATGAAGCAGTTCAAGCATGAAGCCGCAGAGAGATGACCGCCGCGCCAAAGAACCTCGGGTCGACCGACGCATCCGCGTCCCCGAGGTCCTCGTGATCGATTCCACCGGAGAGAAGCTCGGGGTGATTCCCACCCGTGAAGCGCTCCAGAAGGCCGAAGAGCAGGGCTTGAACCTGGTCGAGGTCGCCCCCAACAGCCGACCTCCGGTCTGCCGCATCCTCGACTATGGTCGCTACAAGTACGACCAAAAGCAGGCGGCGAAGAAGAAGAAGAAGAACCAGGTCGTCATCGAGATCAAAGAGGTGAAGTTCCGACCCAAGGTCGAGAAACACGACTTCGAGTTCAAGATGCGCCACGTCGAGCGGTTCCTCTCGGAGGGTAACAAGGTCAAGATCACGATCATGTACCGCGGCCGAGAGCTCGCGCACCCCGAGATCGGCGAGATCGTGGCCAAACGCGTGCTCGCCGCCATGGGAGACCGGATCGTCGTCGAGGTCAGCCCCCGCATGGAAGGGCGCAACCTCTGGATGCAGATCGGTGGTAAACCCGGGGCCTGGAAGATAAAAGAAAGTGATGACAACGACGAGGATGATCTGCAGGATGACGCGCCGCTCGACGAGGACTCGGAAGACGAGGTCTCGGAGGAGGGCGACGAGGCCTTCGCGTAGGCCCGTCATTGTCTGGAGAACGTCATGCCGAAGATGAAGTCAAAGCGCGCCGCCGCTAAGCGGTTTCGCGTCCTGGGATCGGGCAAGATCAAGTGCCGCAAGGCCAATCGAAGCCACCTTCTCTCCAACCGGAGTAAGAAGCGGAAGAAGAACTTGGCCTCCCAAGGCTACGTCGACGAGACGCAGGAGCATCAAGTCCGTCGGATGCTGCCTTACTCTTTCTGAGGCCCGGAGCCGAACATGCGAGCAAAACGAGGATTCAAGCGGCGTCGCCGCGTAAAGAAGTGGTTGAAGCTGGCCAAAGGAAACTTTGGGCGGCGGAAGAACGTCTGGAAGGCGGCGAAGGAAACGGTCCTCAAGGGACTCAGTTACCAGTTCACCGATCGCAAGCTGAAGAAGCGCGATTATCGCCGCCTCTGGATCCAGCGCATCAACGCTGCGGTTCGTCCGCACGGCATCAGCTACAGCAAGTTCATCGCGGGCCTGAAGGCGAAGAACGTCGAGGTCGATCGCAAGGTCCTTGCGGATCTCGCCATCAACGATCCTTCGGCGATCGAGCAGTTCGTTCAGCTCGCCAAGCAATAAGGCCGGTCTTGGGAACCCCTCCTGGGGTTAGGTCTTCTGAACCCTGGCCGTTACGGGCAGTCGCCGACCGGAATGGGCCGCTGGCTCCCGAAGTTCCCCGCCGGCAAGTATCGACACACGAGAAAGCGCCAGGAGCCGTTTCCAAACGGGCTCCCCGAGGCGCAGGTGTGGATCGCGCACCCGACCTGCGTCGAGTTTCGCCAAATCACCTGCGTGTAGTGTCCGCAGACCGCGCCCGGGGCGCAGGTGTTGTTCGGGCAGTTGTAATCGGACTTCTCGTCGTTCCAGCCTTGGCCCAGTGCCACCGGGCTCCAGCTGGTTCCGCTGCCGGCGCTGAGGTTCTCGCCGAGCACCTGTCCTTGATACGTGCGTGTCGCTTGGGGGGCGTGCTCCCACGTGCAGTTCATCGCCCAGCTCAACGCGGTGTCGGCCAGACCAGCGTGCCAAGTCAGCGGGGCTGAGTTCGTCTCGGCGCGTGCTTCGTTCATGATCGCGAGCAGCGGGAGCATGTCCGCCGGCGCGTTTGGATCCGTGCCGAGATCGGCACGGCCTGCATCCGCGCGGCCCGCATCCGCGCGGCCCGCATCCGCGCGACCCGCGTCTCTCACGCCTGCGTCGGTCGCACCCGCGTCGACGGCGCCCGCGTCCGTGCTTGGGAGCTCCGGGCCGCTCGCATCTCCGCGCTCTGCCCCGGCGTCGAGTTCCGCCGCCCCGTCCGCATGATCGGCGCCGTCCAGAGTGTCGCTCAGCTCCTCTCCGCAACCGGCACCGAGCAGCGCCACGAAAAAGGACAGAAATAGCGCGGAGTTCAGCGTTCGCATTCGTCGCATCGGCCCGAGTATAGCTCGACCGGTCCTCGCATTGCTCGCGGGTCCGGGCTGATCCAGCATTTCAGGCCATGGAAGACGCGGCCCCGATCAGCTTCAAGTTCCGGTTCATCAAGAAGGGCCAGGCCGCCCACATGATGTCGAAGAAGGGTCAAGCCGACGACATCGGGCTCGAACTCGGGGGCGATCGGATCCGCTACGAGGAGGTGGTGGATACCACCTCTAGGGACAATCGACTCATCGTCGTCTTTCGGCCTGGGGCGGAACTGGGACCGGTCGTTGGAAAGAACCTCGCGGAAGCTGGGATCGCGATCATCGAAGTCTACAAGATCGGCGTGAGGACCCTCGAGCGCTACATCGACCGTCGCTCCTCGCTGATGCAGACCGAGCAGCGGCGTGCCAGGCTCGCCCAAGAAGGTAAGTTGAACCTGTTCCGCACGCTCGCGTGTCCTTGCTGCGCCGCGACCGTGGACGTCTCGGAGCTCGATCGCACCACGTATGTGTACTGCCGGTTCTGTGAGTCCGTGTTCAAGGACGGGGGCGAGGTGGTCACCCTCGGCGACGTCTACCGAGTCTGCGACGAGTGCAGCATCTTCGATCGCGTTCAGTCGTACACCGAGTTCTACTTCTACTTCTTGCTGGTGGTGTACGGCTTCTCACACAAGAAGCGCCACCTCTGCGACAACTGCGCCGGGCGCACGTTCTGGAAGGTCCTCGCCATCAACGCGGTCTTCGTGCTCGGGGTGCCTTCGGCCATCTGGATGAAGGTGAAGTCCATGCGGGGTCGCGAAGCGCGACTCGCCGAGCTGCCGTCCGCCAACGCGCTCGCGAAGAAGGGCAAGGTCGACGCCGCGCACATGGTCTTCGCGACGCTGTACGAACGTCTGCCGGATCATCCCGGGCTGCTTTATGACCAAGGTCTAGGTGCCTTGATGGCCGGACGAACCGACGAGGGCGTGGGTTACCTCGAGCGTTCACTGAAAGCCTGCGCCAACTTCCTGCCGAGCATTCAGTTCCTCGGCTCGCTCAGCGATGCGCTGCCGCCCGAGGGTTCGAGCTCTTGAACCCCCAGCCGAATCCGCCGCCTTTCGGGTGGTAGCGAATCAGGTGCCCCGGTAGGCTGCGCGGATGCACGGGGTTCCGACCGCTCTTCTCCTGTTGGTGCTGGGTGGCGTCGTGGCCTGCTCGGAGGTGCCAGAGGGCGAGTTCTTGGCGCTCACGTACAACGTGGCGGGTCTCCCGGAGGGGCTCTCGAAGTCCGATCCCGTGCGCAACACGCCGCTCATCAGTCCCAAGCTCAACGCCTACGACCTCGTGCTGGTGCAAGAGGACTTCACGTATCACGATCTCCTGATCGCGGCGGTCGATCATCCCCACCGCAGCACGACCAAGGTTCCCGAGGCCCGGCTCACCGGGGACGGCCTCAACCGGCTCTCTCGCTCGCCGTTCTCCGAGTTCGCGCGGCACCAGTGGCGTACGTGTTTCGGGGGCCTCGATAGCGGCAGTGACTGCCTGGCGGAGAAGGGCCTCTCGGTCGCGACCCACACCTTGCTCGAGGGGATCCAGATCGACATCTACAACCTGCACATGGATGCGGGAGGCGGCGACGAGGATCGCGCCGCGCGTGCGGATCAGGCGGAGCAGCTTCTCGAGGTCATGGCGGTGCGTTCGGCCGGCCGCGCGGTGATTGTCGCGGGAGACACGAACTTGCGCCCGAGCCGAGACGGCGATGCGCAAATCCTGGAGCGCGTGCGAAGCGGTGCCGAGCTGACGGACGCTTGCACCGCGATCTCGTGCTCGGACCCCGATCGCATCGACCGTTTCCTGTTCCGCAGTACCCCGGAGGTGACGGTGGAGGTGCTCGGCTGGTCGGAAGAGACGAGCTTCGTGGACGATGCGGGTGGTGCGCTGTCGGATCATTCTGCGATCGCGGTGCGATTCGGCTATCGAGGCGGTTGAATCAGAACTCGAGCTCGTCCGGTGGGTCCGGAGGCCGCGGGTGAAGCCACGAGAGCTGGTCCACCGCCGTGTCGACCAAGATCGAGTCCGCGGGACCCGCGTGCAGAAATCGCGGGGCGTGATTGCTACGGTTTCCAAGGGAGGTCGAGACGGGGCAGAAGCGCTCGTTCCGGTGCTCGTGGATCGAGCCGGTCCGGGTCACGATCACAAATCCATCGCGGAACCGTGCAGCGGAGCGTGACCGATCGTCGAGCCCGCCCAGCGCTTCGAAAGCGCCCCGGGCCGCCGAGTAGCGGCGGGCCATGGAATCCTTGGCGATCGAGCCTGTGAAGGCGAGCGTGAGCTGGGCATCCGCTCGCCAGAGGCCGGAGATCTCGAGCGTGCGTTCGAGCATGATCTCCCTCTGTGCTCCATCTTTCAGGTGGACGACGCGTTCGATCCCGGTGGAGAAGAGAGCCTCTCCCGGACCGAGGCGTACGAGATCGGTTTCTGACGGCGCGTCGAGCTCGAATTCGAGCAGGCGCTCGAGTCGATCACCGGTGTACCGATACACCACCCGACCCACCGCCTGGTCGAGCCCGGCAAAGGCTTCACGCGCGAGCAGAAAGACCTCGAAGGGATCCTCGGGGGCCGAGGCTGCGAGCTTGATGAAGCCCGCGCTCGGGACCACGGTCGAGGTGGTGGTGCTGCATCGCCCTGCGTCCACGTCGAGGGTTCCTCTCAGCAGCCTCGATCCCGAGACCGCGAGGAACTCATTTGCTCCGCCGAAGGACTCGAGCCATGAGAACGAAGCTGCGCAGCCGCTGATGGGCGCGGAGCCCTGACCCGGAATGACGTGCTGCAGTCCCGCCGCGGAGCTGCTCACGAGAGCGGTGCCGGATCCAAGCATCGCGAGGCTATAGATGTGCTCCGGGGGCTCCAGAAACTCGACGGCCTCCTCGTCGAACCGGACACATCGAAGGCACTCGTTTCGGGGAAGGCTGTCGAGGATGCGTTGCACAGCCGTCGGTAACTCGGTGTCCAGCCACCCGACGGGTCCCTGGGGGTGAGCCTCGAGGACCTTCGAGGGCCGGTCTGCCAGGCAGGAAGCGGTCTGAAAGTCGTCTCGCGCGAGTGGGCGGCCTCGGGGAAGGCCGGGATCGCTCGCATACTCGAACACAAAGACACTGCTCTCCGGCGGTAGCTCCACCGGTCCGGCCTCGAAGTCGAGGGCGGCCACCCACCAGCTTTTCTGCTGACCTTCGCGCACCGCATACCAGCGAAAGCCGTCGTCCCCCGACGGGGCCTCGAGGAAGAGGGGGGCCGGGCCGCACGCGAGGAGCCCCCCGACGAGGGCGAGCTTTACGGCGGTGAGGCGCACGGTGGGGTCATCCTGCTCAGGCGTGTGGGCGGATGCAAGAGGACAAAGGCGAGAGGCCGGCTCCGGTGCTCCAAACGCGTGCTCGCGCTATGCTCCCAGCCATGTCCTTCAGCACTCTGCGCCTCGAAGTCCACGGCACCGTCGGCGAGCTCGTGCTCGACCACGGCGCGCACAACAACGCGCTCAACGCGATCGTCCTCGAGGAGCTCATCCTGGCGGCACGCTGGTTTGATGAGCGCCCTGAAGTGCGAGCGGTCATCGTTCGAGGCGAAGGCCGGTTCTTCTGTCCGGGCGCGGATCTCAAAGACCCGCCCATCCTCGGGGTGCTGCCCGCGTCCGGCAAGGACTGGCTCGCGCGTCGGGAGCACGGCCAGCTCGGGCTGCGCATGATCGAGGCGATGGAAGGCATGCGCGCGGTGACGGTCTGCGCCGCGCACGGGGCCGCGGTGGGCGGTGGCCTGCTGCTCATGATCGCGTGCGACTTCCGCGTCGTCGCCGAAGGCACACGCCTGCAGATCCCGGAGCTCGAACTCGGCGTGCCGCTGGCATGGGGTGGCATCCCGCGGCTCATGGCCGAGCTGGGGCCGGCGCGAGCCAAGGCGCTGGTCATGACCGGTCGCCTCTTCAGTCCGGCGGAGGCGCTTCAGATGGGGCTCGCTCACGAGGTTGTCTCCACCGAAGACCTGTTGCCAAGGGCTCGAGCGCTCGCGGCCAGCCTCGGCGCCAAACCGAGCGTGCCCATGGCCGTGACCAAGGAACACATTCGCGCGGTGCGGAATCAGGCGATGGGCACGGCCTTCAGCTTCTTCGACGGTGATGTCCTGATGGGCCTCGCCAAGGACCCGGAGATGATGGAGGCCGCGCTCAGAGGCCGTGGGCTCAGACCCGGAGGTGGCTGAAGTCAGCGTGCGCCTGCGGGCGCCTCGAGCCTCACGAGTTGTTTCGACTCCACCCAGCCGGTGAGTCCCTCTTCGGTTTGGATCTTGGCCCACGCGCCCTCTTCGTCGAGGAGGCGGGCCCGAGAGCCCGCTCGCACTCGGCCCAGATCGCGAAACCGAAGGTCGGGCCCGTCCTCGAGCTGACGGTCCTCGAGCACGACCACCCGCCTCTCGAGCCGCACCCACTCCTGGCCGGCGACGGCCGCAGCGAGCGGGGCGGCGGAGAAGAGTCCGAGCAGGAGCCATGCGAGCAACACGCGCCGAAGCCATCGCGCCGTGCTGCGCCGCCTCAGAAACCACGCGAGGAAGAACGAAGAGAAGCCGAGTACGACGCCCACGCGCGCGACTCGAGGCGGCACACGGGCGACCAACTGCTCGACGACCTCGACCGGTTGCTCGATGCGCTCCGGCGCATCTCCCGGGTGGAGACGCTGGCGCACACGCTCGAGGTTCTCCGCGATCGCGGCGTCAAAAGGCACCAGTCGCAGCGCTCGTTCGTAGGCGACGGTGGCGTCGACCAGGCGTCCAGCGTGCGCGAAGGCGTGGCCGAGATTAAAGAGCACGTCTTCGTTCGTGATGCCTCGGGCGAGGAGGTCCTCGAAGAGCGCGATGGCACCGCGGTTGTCTCCGGCCAAGATCATCTCGTTGGCGGCGGCAAAGTCGGCCTGGTCCTGCGCGGTGGCCGGACTCGCGAGCTGCAGTCCCAGGAAGGCGAGACAGACGGGGCCGATCATGTGCGTTCCTCCGGCCGCCACTCGGAGAGGCCCGAGAGAAGCTTCACCGCGCGCTCGATCGCCTCGGTGGTTTTGGCCGCGTCTCCGCCGGGTGCGAAGCGGGCGAGGTCGGCTTCGTCGAGGGCTCGAATCAAGGCATCGACCAGTTCGGCCTTGGCGCCACCCTCACTCAGGGTTCGGCTGAGATCGGCGCGCGCGAGCCCCCGGAGGTTCTCGCCCGCGCGCTCGCTCGCGAAGGCCAAGATGGTCTCCGCGATCTCACCAAACGCGCGCCGATGATCACCGGCCTCTGCAGCCTGCTCCGCCGCGCGAAGTCGGTCTCGCGCCGCTCGCATCGCCTTCTTCTTGCGCGACTTCGGTGTCTCGCGTCGCAAGCGTGCGAAGAGCCCCTCGAGCCCAAAGAGGCCGAGAAACAGCAACAACGGCCCGAAGATGCCTCCTGCGAGCCAAGGCCAACCCGGGCCGGGCGCCGACCGAGGGGTCAGCGTGGAGCGGAAGCGGATGGGCAAGAGCTCGAGCGCGCGCTCGGGTTCCGGGGCCGCGCTCGGGCTTAAAGTTCGTGCGACCGCGGCGGCGTCGACCTCGCCGCGGACAAAGACCTCGATGGGGGAGGTTCGCAGCGTCTCGTAGACCTCCTTGCGCGGATTGAAGACCGGGAGCTCGAAGTTCGGCACCGAAAGGCGCCCCCCGCGGAGGGGCATCAGCAGGACCTCCTGGCGCTTCTCCCCGAAGACCCCGGTCTTACGTCGCGCGATGTCCTCGTGTTTGGTCGGCGGGAAGACGCGGAAGCCGTCGACGGCGTCCACGTTCGGCAGCCGAACGTTCTGAAGATTGCCCGAGCCTCGAAGGAGCACGGTGAGGGTCAGCGGTTCTCCGGCGGGCAGCTCCTTCTTGTCGACCGCAGCGATGAGCTCGTACTCGCCGACGTGCGTGGAGATGAAGTCTTTGGGACGCCCTTCGGTGGGCAGCGGCTTCACGGTGAGCCCGAGCGCAGGTACACGGCGCCGCAGGCGACGGCCGGCCGAGAAGATGCTGGGATTGACCGAGAAGCTGAGCTGCGTGCCCTCTATCGACCTCGCGCCCGCTTCGAGCGGAAAGAGCGCCATCCGAAACAACCGATAAGACCGATACGAGCGTCCGGCCACGCGTTCGACCTCCGGCGTCAGCCGATCGGGACGCTCGAGCGTCTCCGTCCAGAAGCCATCGAGGTCCGGGGGGTTCATCCCCTCACTCAGGTTGAAGGCTCCGTTGGAGTACACCACGAGGTCGAGCAGGACTTGCTCACCCAGGTACACCTCAGCCTTGTCCAGCCGATACCGAGCAAAGAGCTCGTCCTCATCGGGGCTCGGCGGTGAGACCTCGCCAGGCTTTGCGGCCTCCGCGACCCCGGTTTCGGCGGAGATGACCTCGATGGGCATGGGCTCGGAGCGAGCGAGCTTATTGCCGACGCGCACCACGACCGCGGGGACGGTGAGTACGCCGGCCTGTGTGGCCTCGAGTTCGATCTGAACCGTCCGCTCTCTGCGCAGCGTCTGTCCGCCCTGAGTGGACCACGAAAAAGACGTGCTCTCTCCCTGGCTCCGGCGGGTCTCACGGAGGCCGACCATCTCGGGCACGTCCACCTCGATCTCGCCGCTCAAGCTGGTGAGGGCTCGGACCTCGAGCGTGACGAAGTCACCCACGCTCACCCGCCGCTCGGAGAGATCGACCGCGACCTCGACCTCGGCCGCGAGCGCGGTCGACGAGAGCAGGCAGATCGCGACGATCGATAGCCCGCGCATCACCAGTTCTTCTCCGAGGGTCGGCGCTTCATCTGGCCTTCGAGCCGCTTGCGCGCCGCGGCCTTCTCTTGATCTTGAAGGGCGTCGAGGAGTTGCTCCACGTCTTGCCGCTCGAGCGCTTCGGCTTCCTCATCCTCTTCTTCGGGCGCGCTCGGGGGCGGACTCGATTCGGCGTCTTCGGATCCCGTCCCGGCGTCCTGGCCCTGCGATTCGCCGCCGCCGTCCGAAGTGCTCCCTGAGTCTTCGGAGGAGGAGCCTCCGCCGTCCGCCGATGATCCGTCGCCGGCGCCTGCATCCGGTGGAGCGCCGCCATCGGTGCCTGCGTCCGGCGGAGGGCCGCCGTCTTGGTCTTTCGGAGGCTCCTTCTCGTCGTCGTTCTGGTCGCCGTCCGGATTGGGTGGGGCCAGCTTGGCGATGCGCTTCATGGCCTGCGCGAGCTCGAGATTTCTCCGCGCTGCTTCGAGCTTGGGATCCTCGAGCAGGGCCCTCTGGTACGCGCCCGCCGCTTCGTCATACTTCTTGAGCCGCCGGTACGTGTTCCCGAGCGCCAGCTCCGCTTGGCTACGCAGGATCGGATCAGTGCTGCCCGCACGCGCCTGCTCAAACGCCTCACGCGCCTTCTCGAGTTCACCGTCCTGGACCGCTGCGAGCCCTCGGTTGAACGCAAGCCGCGGGTCCTCGCCCAGACGCTGACGTGCGGCCTCGTAGGCGGTGAGTGCGTCCCTGGGCTTTCCGTCCTGAAGCGCGAGGTTGCCTCGCTTCACGTCGGTGTCTTCCGTTTGCCAGGGCTGCGCGCTCGAGATCTCGGGCAGCGATACGAGGAACGCGAGCAGGAGTCCGGACGTCACACGCGCGCTCCACGGCCGGCCTGGTCGCCAGAGCGTCGCCAGGAGGAGGAGCAAGAAGGCCGGCCAGAGCACGAGTGGATAACGATCTTCGTGGAACTGCACGGTGCGGGACTCGAGCTCCGCCTTCTGCATGCGATCGATCTGTTCCGTGAGCAAGGAGAAGTCCAGCCCGCCTCTCGCGCTCGGTAGGGCCGCCACCCCTCCGCCGGCCTCGGCGAGCTGCTCGAGCATCTCGGCATCGAGCCGGGTGATGACGGTCTCGCCCTTTTGGTCCCTCAGATAGCCCCGAGCGGTGCCGCTTTCGTCGACGATCGGAATCGGCTCGCCGGTGCGTGAACCCACTCCAACCACGTGGACCAAGATCCCCGCCTCGAGCGCCTCTTTGGCGAGCTTCTCCGCTTCACCCTCGTGATCCTCACCGTCCGTCACGACGACAATCGCCTTGCCCGCGCCCGACTTGGAGCTGGCGAGCATGTCTTTGGCCTGCTCGAGGGCGCGAGCGATGGACGTGCCGCCGTGCGGGAGGTCTTTGGGGTCGGCGGCTCGAAGCTGAAGCTTCAAGGTGGCGTGGTCGACGGTGAGTGGACAGAGCGGGACCGCGATGGAGGTGAAGCCGACCAGCCCCACCCGCTCCTTAGGGATGCGATCGAGCAGGGCCTCGATCTCCACGCGCGCACGTTCGAGCCGCGAGGGCGCGACGTCCCGCGCGTACATCGACTGCGAAAGATCGAGGGCGACGATGAGGTCCATGCCTCGGCTTTGCCGGGTCTCGGTGCGAGTACCAAACTGCGGACGCGCGACCGCGACGACCACGAGGAGGAAGGCGAGGGCGAAGAGCCACTGCTGCCTGCGCCGCACGGCCGAGAGCTCGGCCATGGGCACTGAGCTCAGTCCTTCGATGAGCTCGGGGTCCCCCGCGCGCTCGAGGCGCTTCCGTCGAACACGAGCGGTCGCGAGATCGAAAGCGATGACCAGCGGCAGCAGCATGGCCAGCAGGAACGCCCAAGGCTCGGCAAACCTCATGGAAACCTCCGAAGCCGCGTGAGTCGCAAGAGCAGTTCGAGGGCCAAGGCGAGTGCCGCGAGGATGAGCGCGTAGGGGAAGAGTTCCTCGTAAGAGACAACTCGGTTCTTCGCCTCGAGGATGCTTCGATCGAGGCGGTCGAGCACCGCGCTCAGGCGCTCATCGAGCTCTTCTTTGTCCGAGGCGGTGTAGGCGAGGCCGCCTGTGGTCTCGGCGAGGTCCTGGAGGAGTTCCGGGTTGGTCGGGATCGTTTGGTTCTTGTAGACCATGCGCCCAAAGAGATCTTTGCCGGCCGGAAACGGCACCGGGCCCCCGCGGCCGATGAGGATCGTGTAGATCTGGACGCCCAGCTCTTTCGCGAACTCTGCGGCCTTCTTGGGAGAGATCGTGCCTGCGTTGTTGTCGCCGTCGGTCAGCAAGATGATCACCTTGCTCTTGGCTTCGCTCTTGCGCACGCGGTTCAGTCCGGTCCCGATGGCGGAGCCAATGGCGGTCCCGTCGCCCGCCATGCCCACTTCGACCTCGTCGAGCATTCGAGTCACCAACGCGTAGTCGAGGGTCAGCGGCACCCAGGTCGAAGACTCGGAGCCGAACACGACCAGCGCGACGCGATCGCTTCGGCGCTTCTCGAGGAGCTCCGCGATCGACTTCTTCGCCACGAACATGCGGTCGTTCGGCTGGAAGTCGGCGGCGCGCATGGAGCACGAAGTGTCGAGCACGAAGACCACGTCGATGCCCTCCGCCTCGTCGTCTTCCGGGGCGGCGGCGAGCTGCGGGCGTGCGAGCGCGAGCACGATGGCCACCAGCGCCCAGACGCGCAGGATCTCGGGCAGGAAGCGCAGGCGCTCGGGCCAGGTTCGCGGCAGCTCCGAGAGCAGCGAAGCGGAGGAGAACCGCAACGTGGGCTCGAGATGTCGCCGGTGCCGAATCGCGAGGTAGATCAGCGTCGCGATCACCGGCACCAAGCCGAGGAGCGCCCACGGAGCCGCCACGTGCACTTCGCGCAGGATCACGCGGCCGCCTCCTCTTCCTCGGGTTTGGTCGCGAGCACGAGCTGACGGGCGCGGGACCACGCGGCGTTCGCCTCTTCTTCCTCGGGAGTAAACTTGGCGAACTTGACCAGGTCGGCGGTCTCGAGGAGCCGCAGGAGCTCGTCCTCGTCGAGGCCCGGGGTGTCGACCCGGCGAAGGGCCTCGGTTAGCTCGAGGTGCGTCAGCTCGACGGAGTCGAAGTCGTAGCGTGCGCCCACGTACACCCGCAGGATCTCCGAGAGCTCCACGAAGTGAGCTTTCAGCTCCCCGCGCTTCGCATAGCCGGCGGCGGCGAGCGTCGCCAGACGTTCGAGCGCGACCTCGTGCGCGGGCCGGGGCGGCGGCGGCGGAGCTTCGACCTTTTGCGCGGCCGCGCTCGGCTGACGGAAGCGCTGAAACGCCAAGGCCAAGAGCGCGAGCACGATCATGGCCCCGAGCCCATAGATGAGCGGCCAATTCGGGACCTGCACGGTGCGTGCGCCGGGATCCGGCGCCGACATGCGCTCGAGCTCCGCCATGGCCGCGTTCGCCGCCTCCGCGGTGGTCGTGCTGGCGACGAGCTGCTCGTCGGCGCTGAGGTTCGATCTCACCTCGATCTCGAGTCGCGGCGTGGCGGCGGTGGTTGAGCCCACCGCGACCTCGATCGGCGGAATCTCGATGGACCCGGCCTGAAAAGCCATCAGCTCGAGCTCGAAGCGATCGATCTCGATGGCGCCCTCGCGCGTGCGGGTTCGCTTGCGACGAGCCGTGCGTTCGGCGAGCGCCTCCGGGAGCGGGAGCGTCGCCGGCAACAGCGCCACTTCTCCCGGCGCGTGACGCGCCTCGATGAGCAGACGGAAGCTCTCGCCCACCGAGAGACCGCCGGCGTCGGGCATCGACAGGTGTGCGTCGACTTCGAGCTGCGATGGGCCGAGGCCAAAGAGCAGCGCAGAGACGAGCAGCGCCGAACTCATCGCGAGCCCCTCATGCGCGCGGCGCGGGTGCGGAAGAACTCGACCAACGGACGCACGAAGTCGAGATCGGTGCGCAGGTCCACGAGATCGAGTCCGAGTCGCTGAAGCTGCCGCTTACCCTCTTGATGGCGGCGCCGTTGGCGCGCGGCGTAGAGGTTTCTCACTCGGCGACTCCCGGTATCGACGAGGCGCACCTCCTGGGTTTCGGCATCTTCGAGCTCCACGAGCCCAAGGTCGGGCAGGTCGAGCTCCGCGGGGTCGGTGGCGCGCACCGCCACGATGTCGTGGCGTGCCATCGCGACCTTCATGGGGCGTTCGAAGTCCTCGTCCAAGAAGTCCGAGAGCAGGAAGGTGACCGACTTCTTCTTCTGCACCCGGTTCAAGTACCCGAGCGCCTCTCTGAGGCTCGTGCCCCGACCGGTGGGGACGTGCTCCACGACCTCGCGGATGACGCGGAGTACGTGGGGCCGGCCCTTGCGAGGCGGGAGGTAGAGCTCGACTTCGTCCGAGAACAACAGAAGGCCCACTCGGTCGTTGTTCTTGATCGCCGAGAAGGCCAGCAAGGCCGACACCTCGGCGAGCAGGCGACGTTTGTCTTTGCCGCGTGTCCCGAACTCACCCGAAGCGGACATGTCGACGAGCAGCATCACGGTGAGCTCGCGCTCTTCGATGTACTGCTTGACGAATAGGCCTTGGTCCTGATGCCGAGCCGAGACGTTCCAGTCGATGTGCCGCACGTCGTCGCCCGGGGCGTAGGGACGCACTTCGGAGAAGGCCATGCCTTGGCCTTTGAAGACCGAGTGATAGCGCCCAGAGATCTCGGCGTTGACCGCCCGACGAGTGGCGATCTCGATGCGCCGGACCGCTCGCAGGACCTCTCTTGCGGACCGATCGCTCATGACACCTATGGGATGGCGACGGCCTCGAACACCCGACGAACGACGTCCTCGACACGGACATTCTCGGCCTCGGCTTCGTAGCTGAGCTTGATGCGATGCCGCAGCACGTCCGGGCCGACCGCCTTGACGTCTTCTGGGGTGACGAAGGCGCGCCGCTCGAGGAAGGCATGGGCTCGCGCGGCCAGGTTGAGTGCGATGGATGCGCGCGGTGAGGCGCCCATCTCGATGAGCGCCTCGAGGTCGGTGAGCTTCGCCTGCTTGGGCTCGCGCGTAGCGAAGACGACATCGACGATGTAGTCCTTCACCTTGTCGTCGAGGTACACGTCCTTCACGACGTCGCGGGCTTGCGCGAGGCGATTGAGGTCGATGACCTTGTGCGCCTCTGGGGTGGACCCGCGGGTCATGCGGTCCATGACCTGTCGTTCTTCTTGGCGCGTGGGGTAGCTCACCTTCACGTGCAGCATGAAGCGATCGGTTTGGGCCTCCGCGAGCGGATAGGTCCCCTCTTGCTCGATGGGGTTCTGCGTCGCCATCACCAGGAACGGGCGCGGCAGAGGGTAGGTGGTGTCACCGATGGTGACCTGATGCTCCTGCATCGCCTCGAGCAGAGCGCTTTGGACCTTGGCAGGGGCTCGGTTGATCTCGTCCGCTAGAACCAGGTTGGCGAAGATCGGACCCTTGTGCGCCTCGAAGGACTGAGCTTTGGGATCGAACACCTGGGTGCCCACGACGTCGGCCGGGAGCAGGTCCGGGGTGAATTGGATGCGCGAGAAGGAGGCGTCCAGGGCGCTGGCCAGGGTCTTGATGGTCAGGGTCTTGGCGAGCCCCGGAACCCCCTCGAGCAGCACATGACCGCCGGTCAGGAGCCCGATCAGGAGGCGATCGATCATCACCCGCTGGCCCACCACGACCTTGGCCATCTCGGCCTGCAGCTCGGACACGAAGGCGGACTCGCGCTCGATGAGTTGGCTCATGGCTCGGATGTCCAAGGCCATTCCTGGGGATGGTCGTTCTGGGGTCTGGTCCATGGTCGCTCCTCCCGGCTTCCGAACCAGCCTCCTACCACAGACATTCCCGCGGGACTCCAGGCATTTTTCGCGACTTGACTTGGCCTGCGCCCGTTTGTAACCACCGCCGATGGCCGACAGCATGGACGTGAGAATCCGCGAGCGAAACCTTCGAAAGGGACGCATCTCTTCCGATGAGGTCGAGACGTACCTGGGCAAGCTCGCCGACAAGGCGAGCAACGTCGAGTACGTCGACTACGAGCGACAGTTCGAGGAAGAGAAGAAGGCGGCTGAAGCGGCCGAAGCGGCCGAGGCAGCTTCGTACTCGCCCTTTGGTGCCCGCAGCATGGACCCGCCCGTGCCTTCGCCGGCCGAAGGTGGCCCCGCGGTTCCGCTCTCTCACACGCACCAGTCCGAATGAGCGAAGGAGCGAATGAGCGAAGAAGAGCACAAGGGCTTCAAAGTTCGCGACCGTCGTCGCATCGCCGAGGACGGTGAGCTGCGATCGGACCCCGAAGCCGAGGCCGAAAAGGCTCCGGCCGCGCCGGTGAGCGCTCCCCGCCCCGAGCGGAGCGCGCCCGCCCCAGAACGCAGCTCCGGCGCACGCTCCGTCGATTTCTCGGCGCTCGTGCTCTCCGTCGCCACGAACGCGGCGATGTCGCTGTCGGGCCAGACCGACGACGACCGCATCCCGGCCAAGGTCGACCTCAAGGGCGCCGCGCAGCACATCGACGTGCTCGCGCTGCTCGAAGAGAAGACGCGCGGCAACCTCACCGAAGAGGAGACCGCGCTGCTCACGGACGTCCTTCGCGATCTTCGCCTCAGCTACATTCAGGTCGCTCAGGCCACACCCAGCGCCGCCAACCCTCGCGGCTGATCCGCCTCACTCTGCTGCTTCGGGCGCGAGATCCTCCACCGCGGTTGTGGTGGAGCTCTGCGTGGGCTTCGGGGCTTCGAACTTCATCTTCTCCAGCGATCCCACGAGATCGACCTTCCACGATCGGCCTTCGCGAACCATGCGGATGTTGGCCGAAGGCCCCTCCTCTACGGTGACCCGAAGCAGCACTTCGTCCCCGCCCAGCGGTGAGACGACAGAGATGGAGTCGGGCTTTGCCAGCAGGGTGAGATCGGCCTGCATGAACAGGAGATCGTCCGCGTCGGTCTCGACCTTCGCGTCGCCGACCGCACGCGCGAGCGCCTCGGCGTCTGCACGCAGCGCATCTTGGCTCCCCTTCGACAGGCCCTGCCAGGCTTGTTTGCCCTGGTGGGCGTACACCTGGCTGAGGAAGGTACGGAGGTTCGCCTCGGGGGTGGTCTTCTTGTCCTTGCAGGCCGCGAGCGACGGGCCGAGCAGGAGGCAGGCGGCGACAAGCGCCCACCTTGGGGTGCGGTCACCTCGGTGTTCCCGGGGCGGTTCTGCTCGTTTGGCCACCGCCTCACGCCTAGTCGTTGACATGACCACCAAGATCCTTTCTATGGTGCGCACGCTGGGGCGTCGCCAAGTGGTAAGGCATCGGTTTTTGGGTCCGACATTCGCAGGTTCGATCCCTGCCGCCCCAACTTGCGATCCGAGCCGCGACCTTCACCCGGGCAGCATAGGCGCGGACGTCAGGAAGTCATAGAGCGAAGGCAAGACGGAGACTCATTTTGCTCGGAAAAAACGTCGCCAAGATCTTTACCGGCAGCAGCAACAGGGTGCTGGCCGAAGAGGTCGTCACACGCCTCGACTTGGCGCTGGGACGCTGCCACGTGGGTCGCTTCTCGGACGGGGAGATCAACGTAGAGATCAATGAGAACGTCCGCGCGGCGGATGTCTTCGTCATCCAGTCGACCTGCGCGCCGGGCAACGAGAACCTGATGGAGCTCCTCATCATGATCGACGCGCTCAAACGCGCGTCGGCGGAGCACATCTGCGCGGTCATCCCGTATTACGGCTACGCTCGCCAGGATCGGAAGGTCGCCCCACGCACGCCCATCACCGCGAAGCTGGTCGCCGATCTCATCGCCAGCGCGGGGGCCACACGCGTCATCTCCTTGGACATGCACGCCGGTCAGATCCAGGGCTTCTTCAACGTGCCCTTCGACCACCTGTTTGCGCTGCCTGTCCTGCTCAACCACATGCGCGATCAGTTCAGCTCGGAAGTCGTCATCGTCAGCCCAGACGCCGGCGGCGTAGAGCGCGCACGGGCGTACTCCAAACGCCTCAACGCGGGCCTCGGCATGATCGATAAACGTCGACCCAAGGCCAACGTCTCCGAGGTCATGAACGTCATCGGTGACGTCGACGGCAAAGACTGCATTCTCCTCGACGACATGATCGACACCGCGGGCACGCTCACCGCGGCCGCGCGAGCGCTCAAGCAGCGCGGCGCCAAGCGCATTTGGGCCTACGCCACACACCCAGTCTTCTCGGGCCCGGCGATCGAACGCATCAAGGAGAGCGAGATCGATAAGGTGATGGTGACCAACACGATCCCCCTGCGTGACGAAGCGAAGGCCATCGGAAAGATCGAATCGGTCTCCGTCGCCCCTCTGCTCGCCGAAGCGATCCGACGAATCCATCATGGCGACTCCGTCTCGAGCCTGTTTGTTTGAGCCTCGCGATCTGGGCCGGGTCCTCGGGCTCGCTCCACTCCTGATCGGCCTCGCTGCGTGCACCGGCGACGCCGGACCCCAGGGAAATCCAGGTCCGGCCGGGGCGCCAGGTCCACGCGGGCCCGAAGGTCCAGAGGGCATGGTGGGTCCCATGGGGCCGCTCGGACCGCCTGGCCTCGATGCCCCGGATTCCGCCTATCTTTTGACCAACCTCCGCTCGGGACTGCTCCAGTTTGGCGACCAGGACAACGTGGTGCAGGTCTTCGAGCAACGCGTGGGCGCCCCCGTGGACGGGGTTCTGGTCGTGCGCGCGCACTTCTCCGGCTCGGTCACGAAGCGGGCAGGGGCCACGCGCTGCCTGGTGCGCGTCCAGGTCCGTCAGGATCAGGAGGCGGTGCCGCTGTTTGCCCAAAACGTAGGGGTGCTCGAAGGTCCGGCGGCCGAGCGCCTCCAGCTCTCCGTCTCCGGCACACTCGCCGGCACGGTGGCGCTCGCGGGGGGCACCTCCACGCTGCTCCGGTTCGAGCTCCAGAGGGCGGATCCGGACTGTGCGCCCACCGGGGCCGGGGGTGCGGAGCAGATCGCCCAGATCTTTGGCCAGCTCGACGTTCAGCTCTTCCAGACCCCCCTTCCGACGCTCTGATCGTAACCCCCCCATCACACGGGCTGATCAGCGTCGTTGACCGACCCGGTGGCGGCTGCTAGAGACCGCCGCTTCCATGGAAACGGTCATCAACGTCGAGCCTCGCACCCCAAACAAGAAGAGCGGCGCACGTAAGCTGCGCGCCACGGGCAAGATCCCGGGCGTGCTCTACGGCCACAAGGAGGGCACCGTGTCCTTCGCCGTCGACCCTCTGATCATGGAGCGAACGCTCACGCACTCGGGCTTCGGTCGCAACACGGTCATCACGCTCAAGGGCCTCGACCGGGAGGCGCACTGCCTCTTGAAAGACGCTCAGCGCGATCCGGTGAAGCGGCGTCTCTTGCACGTCGATCTCATCGAGGTCGGTCGCGACGATGAGCTCGCGCTCGACATCCCGCTCGAAGTCACCGGCCGCGCCAAGGGCGTCGTGATGGGCGGCGTCGTTCAGCTCGCGCGCCGCACTTTCAAAGTGCGTGCTAAGCCGGGTGCCATCCCCAAGAAGATCATCCTCGATGTCACTGAGCTCGAGCTCGGTGGGTCGATTCGTGCCGGTCAAGTCAGCTTGCCGGCGGGCGTGAGCTCGGCGCTGCCCGAAGCCACTCCACTCGTCGCAGTGAACGCACCGCGTGGTGCGAAGGAAGACGAGGCTGCTCCGGCTGCGGATGCGGCGGCAGCACCGGCGGCCGCAGCGGCGGCTCCGGCGGCGGGCGACAAGAAGGCGGCAGAGAAGAAGCCGGCCGAGAAGAAGGGCTGAAGCGCGTAGGCGCAGGACGAAGAGCAAACGGCCACCATGTTCCTCGTCGTCGGGCTCGGGAACCCCGGTTCCAAGTACCAAGGTACTCGGCACAACGTGGGGTTCGAAGTGGTGGAGCTCTTGGCCGATGGGGCGAGAGCGGAGTTCTCTGAGAAGAAGTGGAAGGCGCGGGTCGCCAAAGGTCGGATCGCCGGAGACGACGTCCTGATCCTCGAGCCGCAGACCTTCATGAACCTGTCCGGGGAGTCGGTGGGGCCAGCGCTGGGCTTTTACAAGCTTGGCACGGAGGCCCTCATCGTGGTCCATGACGAAGTGGACCTCCCGGTAGGGGCGGTGAAGTTGAAGAAGGGCGGTGGCCACGGTGGTCACAATGGTCTTCGCAGCCTCATGCAGCACCTGCCCGACCCGGACTTCATCCGGGTGAGGATCGGCGTGGGCCGACCGCCACCGGAGTGGGATACGGCCGACTACGTGCTCTCGAAGCCCGGGTCGGAAGAAAGAAACGAGATCAACGACGCCGTGAAGTTCGCGGCGGAGGCGATCGAAGCGGTCATCCGCGACGGCCTTCCGAAGGCAATGAGCGTCGCGAACCGCAAAGACCGTTGACGTCAAAGACGCTCGACGGTCGCGTCGCGCGGATGTACCGCGTGTGGACCGCAAGGACCGGAGATTGAGATGGGAAGCTTGCTTAGGGAGTACGAGACACTGTTTGTGATGAACCCGGAGCTCGGCGACGACGCCGTGCAGTCGACGATCGACCGCATGAAGGGTGTCCTCGAGAAGAAGGGCGCTCAGGTTCTGCGTGAGGAGGCCTGGGGCAAGCGCAAGCTCGCGTTCATGGTCAAGAAGCAGCCCCGCGGCACTTTCCATCTCTTGCACTACGTTGCGGGCGCGGGAACGGTCGAAGAACTCGAGCGAACCTTCCGCAACACCGACCAAGTCCTTCGTTACCTGACGGTGGGCAATGGTCCGGTTTCCGATCTCGAAGCGCGTCGCGCCGAAGTCGAGAAGGTCGTGCGCGAGGCCGAGGCCCGCCGCGCGAAGGCTGAAGAGGAGCGCAAAGAGCGGGAAGCTCGCGAGGCTCTGGAAGGCGCGAGCGACCGTTCACACGACGACTATCGCTCCCGCGACGACCGTTCGCGCGATGACCGTTCGCAGGACGATGGCGTGCAGGATGCCGGCGACGACTCCTCGGACGAGTCGATGGCCGAGGCCTGAGCTCCACTGCTCTGCTCAGAAGATAGGACCCAAGATCATGATGAAGCTCATCCTCCAAGAAGATGTCCCGAACCTCGGCATGGTTGGCGAACTGGTCACCGTGCGCGACGGATACGGTCGGAACTTCCTCCTGCCGCAGCGCAAAGCGGTGCATGCATCTCCGAACTCCATCAAGGAGCTCGAGCACCAGAAGCGCCTCGCGGCTCACAAGCGCGAGCTCGCCACCTCGCAGGCCGAGAAGGACAAGAAGGTCATCGAGGCTCTGTCGATCGCGATCAACGCCAAGGTGGCTCACACCCCCGCGGGCGATAAGGCCGAGGGCCACGACGAGCTTCAGCGGCTCTTTGGCTCCATCACCAGCCGAGAGCTCGCCAAGATCGTGAGCGACACCGGCATCAAGGTCGACCACCGCAAGGTCACGCTCGCGGAGCCCGTGCGTACGGTCGGCAAGTTCGAAGCGAAGATCCGGCTCAACGGCGGCATCTCCGCCAAGCTCCTCTTCTGGGTTCTTCCGGAGGGCGCGGCGGACGTCGAGGCGGAGAAGCAGCGCGTCGAAGCCGCGCAGGCGGACTCCAAGAAGCGAGCGGCTGACGCGGAGGCCAAGCGCAAGGCGGCGGAGGCCGCTCTTCGGGCTGAAAAGCCCACCCCGGTCGCGGCCGCCCCGGCCGAAGGCGAAGGTGAAGCGCAGGCCGAAGAGGCGAGCCCCGAAGAGGCCAAGCCCAAGAAGAAGGGCAAGAAGCCCGCCGAAGCCAGCGAAGACTGATTGCGGCTGGTGCTCGAGTGCACGCCGCCCGCGATCCCCACGCCCGAGTCCCTCCCCAGGACATCGATGCCGAGCGGGCTGTGCTCGGCTCGGTCCTGCTGTCCAACGAAGCCATCTTCACCGTCATCGAGGTTCTGACCTCGGACGACTTCTATCGGCCGGCCCACCGCTTGGTTTATCAGGCCATGCTCGATCTCGCCCACCGGAGCGAGCCGGTCGATCTGATCACGCTTCAAGGGTCGCTGAACAACCGCTCGGAGCTCGAGGCGGCGGGCGGGGTCGCCGCCATCGCTCAGCTCGCAGAGGCGGTGCCCACCGCGGCCAACGTTCGCCACTACGCCGAGATCGTAAAGCAGAAGTCGACTCTGAGGCGTCTCATCGATGCCGGGACAGAGGTCGTGAAGTCCGCCTTCGAGATCCAAGACGCGGACTTCGTGCTCGACCAGGCCGAGAAGGCGATCTTCGAGATCGGGCAGGTCAAGGCGCAGCGCGGTCTCTCGCCCGTCAGCGAGATCGTGAAGGAAGCCTTCAAGCGCATCGAGGATCTCTACGAGCAGAAGAGAGAGATCACCGGCCTCACCACCGGCTTCTCGGACCTCGATCGTATGCTCTCGGGGATGCAGCCGAGTGACCTCATCATCGTCGCCGGGCGACCCTCGATGGGAAAAACCGCCTTCGCGCTCAATCTCGCCACAAACGCCTCGCTGAAAGAGCGCACCGCGGTGGCGGTGTTCTCGCTCGAGATGTCGAAGCAGCAGCTCGTCATGCGTATGCTGTGCAGCGAAGGGCGCATCGACGCGAGTCGCATGCGCGGCGGCTTCCTGAACGAGTCCGACTGGCCCAAGCTCGCCAAGGCCGCCGGCTCCATCAGCGAAGCTCCGCTGTACATCGACGACAGCGGCTCTCTGTCGGTGCTCGAGGTGCGAGCGAAGTGCCGCCGCGTGGCGGCCGAGAGCGAGGGCGGGCTCGGCCTCGTGATGGTCGACTATCTCCAGCTCATGCGCGGCAGCCCCAATGCGCAGAGCCGCGAGCAGGAGATCTCGGAGATCTCTCGTGGGCTCAAGGCGCTGGCCAAGGAGCTCAACATCCCTGTCATTGCGCTGTCTCAGCTCAATCGTTCGCTCGAGCAGAGGCAAGACAAGCGTCCGGTGCTCTCCGACCTTCGCGAGTCTGGCGCCATCGAGCAGGACGCGGACGTGATCATGTTTGTGTATCGTGACGAGGTCTACAACCCAGAGTCAGAGGACAAAGGAGTGGCGGAGATCATCGTGGGCAAGCAGCGAAACGGCCCCATCGGCGCCGCGCGGCTCAAGTTCTTCCACGAATACACACGCTTTGAGAATTTGGCGCCGGGGCTCTGAGAACGTCGCGTCCCGCCGCCTGCCGCGCTCGGCCGTTTTGAGATAGTCTCTCACCCATGCTGAGCTACACCGTCCGTTTGGGTCGCGGGACCTACACGGAGACCTTCGCCGCGGTGCTCGAATCCGGCGGGGAGCGCCTCGACGTGGTCGTCAAGAAGCCGCGCCGCGGCGGCAGCTCGGACGACGCACGCGCGGAGGCGCTGGAGCGGTGGGGTCGAGCTCAACTCGCGATCGAAGGCCCGCACCTCGCGGCGGTGCTCGAGGTGGGTCGGACCGACGAAGGCCCGTACGTCATCCAGGAGCGGGTCGAGGGTGCCACGCTGGGTTCGGTGCTCGAGCAGGTGCAAAAGAAGCGGCGCTCCTTGCGCCCCAGCCTGGTGCTTCGAGTGCTGCAAGATCTCGCACAGGCGCTGCACGAGCTGCATCAGAACGGCCACGTGCATGGTCGGCTCGATCCGGGCGAGGTGCTCATCTCGTATGAAGGAGAGGTTCGGCTCGGAGATCCGGGGCTGTTTCAGCTCGTAGGGCTCGAGCCTGAACCCGAAGGCGTGTCCGCCTACGCCCGACCGGGTCGGGAGGCGGGTGCGCCGGTTCCGGCCGACGACATCCATGCGCTCGGCCTCATCGGGCTCGAGGCGCTGCTCGGTGGTCCGCTGTGGACCAAGGCGAGCCTGTCTCTCGCGGACGTGGTCAAGGCACTGGTCGACATGAGCCCTCTCGCTCAGGCGCAGCCGGAGCTGGCGAGAGCGGTCTCGGCTCTGCTCGCGCGTGCTCTGCACCTGCTGGGGCCGCCCATCTCGGCCACCGAGCTCGCGGTCGGCCTGGGTGAGCTCATCGAGACGCACGCGGCCTCGTCTAGGCCGAGTGAGCTCGGTGCCTTCGTCCGGGTCGTGACCCCCATGAAGACGAAGGACGACGCTCCGACCATGGTCGCGGGGGCGGCCGCTCCGGTGGAGACGGCGGACGACACCAACCCGTTTAAGGTCGGGACGGTGGCGGTGAATGCGGAGCTTCTGGCCTTCCTGGAGCGGGGCGACTCGAAGTCCCCGCACTCAGGTGCCATGTCTCAGGGGTTGCCTGTCCCCGTCGTTCCTCGAACGCCGGTCTTCGAGCCCGAATCGAGCCGGCTCTCCTGGTTCCTGGGCCTCGGTTTGCTGGTTTTGGTGGTCATTCTGCTCGCCAGGTGCTGACCTTCCCGCGGCAGACCGGCGCCTGAAATCCCCATCGGGTGTTCGTCCGAGGTGGTTTCGGGGGCGGAGTGGAATCATCCGTCCCGGACAGGGACGGGGATGCAGGAAGTGGCGTAGATGTCTCAGGAAACCAATCGTCCTCGGGCGAAGTTCAAAGTGTTGGCCCCTCTGTGGGTTGGCGCGCTCACCCTCGGGATCGGCTGCGGCGACGACGGCTCGATCACCGTCTTGGTGCCCAAGATCGACTCGGCCCCCGAACCCGGGAGCGCGCTGACATTTCCCAGCGTGATCTTTGGGCGTTCCGCCCCGGGCGAGCTCTTCATCGAGGTGAAGAACGTTGGCACCGGCACGCTCGAGGTCCGCGAGGTGCGCCTCGAAGGTCAAGGCGCCGCCGCCATCTTGGTGAAGCAGGCGCCCACCACGGTCGCGCCCAATGGCAGCCGAGAGATCTATCTCCGCTTCGAGCCGGCCTCCCCGACGGTGGTGGATGCGAGCCTGATCATCGCCTCCAACGACCGAGACCGACCGGAGATCAGCTTTCCGATACGCGGGCTCGCGCGAGAGCCCTGCGTCTTGGCTGCGGACCAATCTCACCTGTACTTCAACGTGGGTGAGGTCCGGCCGCTCGTGCTCACCTCGGTGAGTTCACACCCTTGCACCATCGAGCGCATGCTCCTCGATCGCGATCTCTTTCCCATCATCGAAGAGCCTGAGCTACCCATCACCATCGAGTCGGGCGCCCATCTCACGCTTCAGATCGAGCATCGTGCGGTGTCGGGCCTGCCGGTCGGAGCCCCGGTGCGCGAGCTGCGCATCGACGAGGCCGATGGCTCTCGGGTCTCCGCCCTGCTCGAGGGCGAGCCGCCGCTCGCGGGCTGCCTGAGCTGGTTTCCGGACCTCCTCACCTTCCTCGCGACCGAGCTCGGGGACGAGGATACGCGCTATGTCACGGTGAGCAACCGCTGCGACAAGCCGGCCACCATCACCTCTGCGGTCATCAACTTCGGTTGGGAAGACTTTAGGCTCGCGACCGGACCGTTCCCCGCGGTCGTGGAGGCACGCGGCTCCCTGCAGGTGGGGGTCACCTACGCGCCGACGCCGCACGACCGGACCCTGGTGGAAGATCAGGGACGACTCATCTTGAACACCAACGACGCTTTGAAGCCCCGGTTGCGGGTGGGGCTCAGCGGAACGCCGGGCTTGCCGGATCTCGAGTACTTTCCGAGCCGCCTCGACTTTGGGACGGTCATCCACCGCACGCCGGGCGCATCTCAACGCTCCGAGTGCAGCTCCGCGGGCCGGTTTTTTCAGCTCCACAACACCGGCGGCGGCGCGCTGACGGTCACGGGTCTGGAGCTCGCGGGCGGCGGAGACGGAGACTTCCTGCTCGCCTCGATCGAGGTCGATGGTCAGCCGGTCTCCAACCTCACGGATCCCTTCTCCGTGCCGCCAGGGAAGGTCGCCAAGGTGGGTCTGGTCTTCTTCCCCACGCGCTTGGATCCGGCCCTGCACGAGGCCGAGGTTCTCGTGACCTCCAACGCGACGCGGGACCCGGTCTCGATTCGTCTCGCCGGTATGTCCGCCGCCGACGGCCCGGTGACGGACACGCACACTCAGCTCGTCGGTCCAAAGGCCGACATCCTGTGGGTCATCGACAACAGCTGCTCCATGTACGACGAGCAGGCTCGCCTCGTCGACAACCTGAGCCAGTTCGTGAGCTATGCGGACTCCTTGGATTCGGACTACCAGATGGGGGTCACGGTGACGGACGGGCTGTCTTCCCAGGCCGGATTGCTCGAGTTCTGCTATCCCCATCCGCGGGTCGTGAGTCACACCTACGCGGATCGGATCGACGCCTTCGAGTGCCTGTTTCGGGTGGGCATCGAAGGCTCCCCGAACGAAGCGGGCATGGCCGCCGCCATGCGGGCCCTCCAGAGGGCTCAGTCGCCCATTCAAGACCCGGTCTTGAATCCCAACGCGGGCTTTCTCCGCGATGACGCGAGTCTCGCGATCGTCATGCTCACGGATGAAGACGATAACTCGATCGAGCCCGACGCCCTGTTCGAGGCCTACTTCAAGAGCATCAAGGGTCCGGGGGGCGAGAGCCAGGTCAAGGTGCACGCCATCGCGACCCCGGTCGACGAGCCTTGCGTGACCGACATGCGGTTCGGCACGCCTGGCTATCGGTACAAAGGCATCACCGAGGCTATGGGGGGCCGCTTCTTCAACATCTGCCTCGAGGACTGGCAACCCATCTTGCGTAATCTCGGTCTCGACGTGTTCACGCTCTTGACGCAGTGGAGCTTGAGCCAGGCCGCGTCTCCGGGGAGCGTCACCGTCACCGTGGATGGTGTGCCCATTCCGCCCAGCGCGGACAACGGCTACGTCTACAACGCCGGCACGAACGTGGTGGAGTTCCGAGGCGCGGCGGTGCCTCAGCCGGGGCAAGAGGTCAGCTTCAGCTATCTGGGCAACTGCACTCCCTGAGCGACCTAGGGACCATGGCCATCGCCGAGATCATCACCGTCGGCGACGAGTTGCTCTCGGGGGAGACCGTCGACACCAACGCGAGTTATCTCGACGGTGAGCTCGAGCGCCTGGGTTTCGAGGTTCGGCGGCACACCACGGTGCCGGATGAGGTCGAGCTCATCGCCGAGGTGTTTCGAGCGGCGAGCGAGCGCGCGGACCTCATCCTCTGTTCGGGGGGGCTCGGACCCACCGAGGACGACCTCACGATGCTGGCTTTGGCCACCGCGATGGGTTGTGTGCTCACTCGACACGAACCGACCATCGTCGCGATCCGGGAGCGTTTCGCGCGTTTCGGGCGGGAGATGACCCCCAACAACGAGCGACAGGCGATGGTGCCCGAGCGGGGTGAAGTGCTCGAAAACAAGGCTGGCACCGCGCCGGCTTTTCGGGCCGAGCTGGGCCGAGCGGTGATCTATCTTCTGCCGGGAGTCCCGAGGGAAGTTCGATATCTCGTGCAGAAGGTCATCGGCCCCCGGATCGATCGCGGCGCGCCGGTCCTGTATCGGCGCACCGTGAAGGTCGTGGGACTCGGAGAGAGCCGACTCGAGCACGAGATCCAAGCTGTGGTCGACGCCTACCGAGATCGCGTGCGCTTTGGCTATCGAGCGCTCAGCATCGAGAACCACATCAAACTTGCGGTCCGAGGTGAGGGGGCATTCGAGCTGATCGAGGAGGTCTCGAGCGCGTTGCGTGCGAAGCTCGGCGACGCGATCTTTGGTACGGACGCCGACGAGCTGCTCTCTGTGGTGCATCGGAGACTCGTCGCTTCCGGACGGACGGTGACCACCGCGGAGTCTTGCACGGGCGGCCTCGTGGCCAAGATGCTGACTGAGCTGCCGGGAGCGTCAAGCTTCTTCGTCGGCGGCGTCGTGGCCTACGCCAATCGAGCAAAGACCACGCTCCTGGACGTGCCATCCGCGCTGATCGAGAGCGAGGGCGCGGTGAGTGAGGCGGTCGCGCGCGCGATGGCCGAAGGCGCTCGTCGTCGGTTCGCTGTCGACGTGGCGTTGTCCGCCACCGGCATCGCGGGCCCGGACGGCGGCAGCGAAGAGAAGCCGGTGGGCACGGTGTTCATCGCGCTCGCGGACGACAAGGAGACCGTTTGTGTCCGCCTTCAGCTCCCGGGGGACCGCAGCACGATCCGTTCGAACACCGCGTTGGCGCTCCTCGATCTTTTGCGGAGAAGACTGGGCTGAGCCCCAGGGAGGGGGGCCGCCAGCCTGCGCGCCCACAACATCTTGACAGCCTTCACTGAACAAGTGTAGCGTCCCGCGCATGGCAAAGTCCGACTCCAAGTCCTCCCCCTCCGCGCCCACTGACACCCCCAGCGAACGCCAACAGGCCATCGAGCTCACCCTCGCCGCGGTCGAAAAGCAGTTCGGAAAGGGCGCCATCATGCGCCTCGGTGACGCGGGTGAGGTGCCCAAGGTCGAAACCATCTCGACCGGGTCCCTCGGCCTCGACATCGCTCTGGGGGTTGGTGGTTTGCCGCGCGGCCGCGTCGTCGAGATTTATGGGCCGGAGTCCTCCGGCAAGACCACCCTCACGCTTCACGCCATCGCCGAGGCCCAAAAGCTGGGCGGCGTCTGTGCCTTCGTCGATGCCGAGCATGCCCTCGACACCGGTTATGCGCGCAAGCTCGGGGTGAACATCCAAGACCTCCTCATCTCCCAGCCAGATACCGGTGAGCAGGCGCTCGAGATCACAGACATGCTGGTGCGCTCCAACGCCATCGACATGGTGGTGATCGACTCCGTGGCCGCGCTCGTGCCCAAGGCCGAGATCGAAGGCGAGATGGGCGACTCCCACGTGGGTCTGCAGGCTCGGCTCATGAGCCAAGCCCTTCGAAAGCTCACCGGCTCCATCGCCAAGTCCAAGACCTGCGTCGTCTTCATCAACCAGATTCGCCTCAAGATCGGCGTCATGTTTGGCTCGCCGGAGACCACCTCCGGCGGCAACGCGCTCAAGTTCTATGCTTCCTGCCGGCTCGACATCCGCCGAATCGGCTCCATCAAGAAGGGCGAAGAGAGCATTGGCAATCGCACGCGCGTTCGCGTGGTCAAAAACAAACTCGCACCGCCCTTCCGTGAGTCCGAGTTCGACATCCTCTACGGCTCCGGGATCTCCAAGGATGGAGAGCTCGTCGATCTGGGCTCCGATCTCGGCATCGTCGACAAGTCGGGGGCGTGGTTCTCCTTTGAGGGCAATCGCATCGGGCAAGGACGTGACAACGCCCGCATCTATCTGAAAGAGCACCCGGAGGTCTCCGCCGCCATCGAGGCCCGCGTGCGTGCGCACTTTGCAGTGCCCGATCCCGTGGCCAAGGGCGTCGAGCTCAAGTCCGAACCGCCCGACAACGTCACCCCCATGCCCAAGGCGGCCAACGGCAGCGCCAGCCGAAGCTCCAAACGGGCCTAGGAGACCTGAACGAGACCGATCTCGCGCACGAGATAGAGGGCCGAGAGGAACCGGTGCAGCTCGGCCGCTGGTATCTCGCCGAGCATCAGGTTCGAAGGCGCTCGTGTGAAGAGCCCCGTCAGAGCGGCGAGGGTCGCCTTTCCAAGCGGAAGTTGTGCGAGCACCGTGGGCAGAGCCGCGGTCGCTTCCAGTCTCGCCGCCAGGCTCGGCGCCAAGCGTCGCTGCAGCTCCTCCACCGAGAGTCCCAGCTCGATCGCCCCGAGCAGCAGAGGAGCGAGTTCATCGCTGCCGACCTCGAGGCGTCGCGGCGTCGCACCCGCGTCAAAGCTATAGCGGCCGTGTTCGGCGGCGAGGGCGCATGCCAGCTCCTGCTTCAGGATGAGTGAGCGAAGCTGGGGGGCCAGAATGCCTCGCGCCTCCGCCACACGGGCCTCGAGCGGGGACGCGGAAGTCCAACAGGCCTCGAGCATGGCGTCGATCTCCGCGGCCGGCAGGAGACCGCAGCGAGTCAGCACGAGGTAGGTTCTCAGGTTCGGTTCCTCGGTGCGCACGAAGGTCGGCCGACCGTCGACCACGTCGATCTCGAAGGAGCCTGCCTCCTGCGTGTCGAGGCGTAGCCGGCCGGTCATCGCCTGAAGCCCGATGGACGCGATGATCGAAAGCACGCTGACCGGACCCAGATCGCCCGCGAGCTGCACGTCGAGGGGATGCGAGGAGGCGAGCAGGTCTGCGGCGCCCGCGCAGCGGACTGCGGTCTCCCGATCCAGCCAGGTCTGGCCGTCCGCCGAGACCGCCACGACGTCTTGGCTCGCCAGGTAGGTGAGGGCGTCGAGGGGTGCGAGGGGGCAGATGGTCCTTCCGTCGCCCTGTCTGACCGAGATACACGGACCACGGGAAGCGCGGGCGGGCACCGGCGGGAGCGTGGCCCGGACACTGCTCAGCACGAGGTCCGAGAGCACGGCGGGCGCGATTCGCAGGGTGCTCGAGGCCGGGATGTCGAAGCGGCGTGCGGCGGGGGTGCTCGGCGCCTTCGCTGGCGGCGGCTCGGACGCGAGCGCGTCGCCCACGGCAAAGCTCCTCGTCGGGTGTTCGCGTCCCATGAGCACGTTGGCGACGTGCCTCACCTCCTCGAGGCTGAAGTCCGGTCGTTCACCGAGGAGCACTTGCACGAGACGGGCCCGCAGCTGAGCGGCCGAGGCGAAGCGGCGACTCGGTTCTGGTTCCAGAGCCGTGAGCACGATCTGGTCGAGCTCGGCCGATACCCGCGTGTTGAGTCTCGAAGGGGGTGTGCGCGGACCTCGAGTGATCGCGAGCATGCTGTCGAAGTCCGTGCCCGCCGCGAACAACGGGCGAAGCGCGAGACACTCCCAGAGCACGACACCGACGGCGAAGACGTCCGCGCGCGCGTCCTGCGGTTGCCCCTCGAGGAGCTCGGGCGCCATGTACGCCACCTTGCCCGTCAGGTCCTTGCTGCCCGACGAGGTCTGCTCGGCGCGCACCGCGATGCCAAAGTCCGAGAGCTTGATCTCCCCCTCCGCGGAGAGAAGGATGTTCGAGGGGGTGACATCACGGTGAATGATCGGGGCCGGTTGTCCGTGCTCGTCGACCATCGAGTGGGCGTGGGCGAGGCCGCCGAGGACCTCGCTGACGACGTGAAGATAGAACCAGATCGGCGCTTCAATGCGGTGCCGGCTCGCGTACTCGAGTAAGTGACGAAGGTCGACACCATCGACGTGCTCGAGCGCCATGAAGAGCTCGCCCTCGTCGGTCTGACCGAGGTCGAAGACGCGGACGATGTTGGGATGCTCGAGGCGCGCGACCAAATGGGCTTCCTCGATGAACATGCGGCTCAGCTTGGAGCTGCGTGCGAGTCCGGGCTGGATGGTTTTGATGACGACGGTCGGGCTCGGCCGGGTCTGATCGATGAGGCGAGCCTTGAAGGCCTGTCCCATCCCGCCTTCGCCGAGGGGCGCGATCAGCTCGTACTTGCCGTAGGGCCGTGGAAAACTGCCGACGGCCACCCGAGTACGATAGCGAGGGACTAGTCCCCTGGAAACGTGGAGGCTAGCGAAATTCGGCGAGCAATCTTCGTGTCTGGTCGTCGCGCGAGGAGGGCGAATACTCTCTGTATTCAACCGACGAGAGCCAAAGGCGTCGCGGCGAG
>WYAZ01000181.1 GCA_011526105.1 Deltaproteobacteria bacterium
GCTCGGGCGAGCGACGACCTACGACGCGCCGCGAAGGCGGCCTGGCTGCGCACGAAGAACCTCAGCATGAAACGCCTGTTTCGGAAGTGCGGCTGGCACTATCAACCCACGTGATCCGTGCTGTAAAGATCGGTGCGCGCTCAGACAGCCGCTTCAGCACTCGCCGCCGCCCTAAGCGATAGATCAAGTCCGGAACATGCTCGTACTCGAGCCGAATCTGATGCTCAAACATCTCGAACGCTTCTGGCGCCGCGCCGAGGATCGAAAGATCGAGCTCGCACACCAGCTGCGCATCACCCTCCACGCCCTCGTGCGAGCGTGTCGCCAAGATGTGTCGCTGAATCCGGCCGACCACCTCGGCATCTACGCCCCGGCCCAGCAAGGCCTCTCGCGCTACCTCTGCGCTCTTGGCCTCGTTGTCCTTGGCGCGCGGATCATACACCGCGTCGTGAAACCACAACGCCAGCTCCACTTCGGCGGACTGTTCCGCGAGCGCCGCGCACGCATCAAAGGCCTCGAGGCACGACGCGACGTGCGCGAGATTGTGGTAGTGCCGATGCGGCTCGGCGTAGCGCCGTGCGAGCGCATGAAAGGCTGGCGTTCCATCTTCGTGACGTGCACCCACCGCCGCCATGGCACGTTCAAACCGTGCCCGAAGCTCCGCGCTCATACACGCCTCCATGCGAAGGCCGCCTCCAAACGCCGCGTCGCCGCTTTGGCCTCGCCGGGCACGAGCGCCGGCGCGAGCGCGTGCGAAACCGGCTCGGGGTAGAGCGCAGCGAGGCGCTGCTGCTGTTCCGAAGGCAGGACCTCGAAGTCCTTCGCGCAGAAGTCAAAGACGTGCCGCGCCAAAGCGGCTAGGTCTCTTGCCACCCGTGTTCGCTCGCTGACATCCTCGATGCGCATCAAGATCTTCATACACCGCTCAATCGCTGCCATCACGCCGTGGTTGCACGGCAGGCTGATGAGCCGCGATGGCAGCATGCACCAAGGAAACCGCCCCCTTGGACCTGCCCGTTCAATCTCGTGCACGAGCCAGTCCCGATCCCAACCCGCCCACTCACCCGCGACCAAAAACAGATTAAAGCCCACCGCCGGTATGACCTCGGTGCGCCATACCCGCCGCGCCTCCTCCACTGTCATTCCGGCCTCTACGCAATAGAGCGCGGTGATCGGGATATCGTGCCGGGTCTCGGTGTCTAGGAAGTGATCGGCCATGGCCACCCAGACCTGGATCCGTCGGGCGTCCGTTTTACTCTTCATCATGAACCTAGACTGCACATCGTATTTTGGTTACTCAACCAATCTATGGGAAGGCCAAGCAATCGGGCAGAACGGCGTCAGGAGCTCCTTCGAGCCTTTGCCCGCGTGTTGGCCGACCACGGCTTCGCGGGGGCGACCATCGCCGCGGTGGCGACCGAGGCGGGTGTCGCTCCAGGGCTCGTCCATCATCACTTTGAGAACAAAGACGAGCTTCTGAGCAGTCTCCTCACCGACCTCGTGGCTCGGTTCCGCGAACGCATCCAAGGCTACGAAGGCGCTTCGGATCCACTGCTCGCCTACGCCGATGCCGCGCTCGCCTTGGATGACCGCGCCGATCTCGTGGCCGCGCGCTGCTGGGTCGGCGTCTTCGCGGAGGCGATACGAAACCCGGCCCTCTTTGCCGCGATGCGGCGTCTCATCGACACCGAGATCTCGAACCTGAAGCGGCGCTCCAGCGACCAGCTCTCCACCGAGGAGGCCGGCGCGGTGTTGGCCTACATCATCGGTGCCTTGGTGGTCGGTGCGTTCGCCCCGAAGAAGACCGCCGGTTTCGCCGCCCCCGGACTGCGGCGCTTCATTTCAGCTCTGCGTTCGGGCGACTGAGGCACCGGAGAAACCACAACCGAGTTCCAAAGAAGTCCCCTCTACTCAGCGCTTGCCGCGCTCGGGAGGTCGTGGTCTCTGCTCCGCATGCGACTGATCTCCGCCTTTGCTCTCGTGTTCCTCACAGGCGTCGGACTCGTGGCCTGCGATAGCAGCCAGACGACCGACGCGGGCTCGCGGGATGCGGCCGCATTCGACTCAGGCGCTCGTGATGCGGGAACAACGGACGCAGGTTTGATCGACGCGGGCTCGATCGACGGCGGCGCTCCCGACGCTGCCCCATACCACTGCGGGGCCTTCAGCGTGGACCCCGGCTGGACGGTGCAACCTGGCTTTCGCGCGGTGACCATCGCCACCTCCGCCAACGGCTTGTCGCAGCCAGTGGCCCTCGCTTTCGCGGGAGGCGTGTACAATAATCTCCTCTTCGTCGTCGACCAGGGCAACGACAGCCTCTTCAGTCTCGACGTCCGCACCGGCATCGTGAATCGAGTCGTGACTTCGACCGCTTGGTCTCTGTCGCCTCTGGTCCCCACGACGATCGCGTGGGACGAGCTCGGCGTGTTCGACGGCGCCCTCTACGTGGGTGACCAAGGTGGCGACGGAGACCAAGACAGCCGGATCTATCGCGTCGCGCCCGACTACGGCACGAGCACCTTCACCAACGCGCCGGGTCCGGGCCTCGACGATGTCTTTGGACTCGCCTTCGTGCCCACTGGTACATCGTACACCTCCGGGCTCTACGTCAGTGGCGACACCGACGGCGCGGGCGCAGACTGGGGGACCTTCGATAGCGCGGGAGTTGGCACCCCGTTCTCCGACGTGGCGGGCATCGAGGGCATCGTCTTTGATCGGACCGGTCGCTACGGCGGTCGGCTCATCGCCGCCCGTCCGTTGGGCGGCGGGTACAACGGCGATGGCACCATCACTGCGTTGCTCCCCACTGGCACCGCCACGACCGTGCTCGCGAGCGGGCTCGGGGGCGTACATGCGGTGGTCATCGGACCGGGGGGCGCTTTTGAAGAGGACCTCTACGCCGCGAGTTGGTCGAGTGGTCAGCTCTTGCGGGTGCGGCCCAATGGGGTGGTCGATGTGGTGGCGAGCGGACTCAGCCTGACCAACTACGACGGAAACATCTTGGCGTTCTCACCGGACGGGCAGGTGTTGTTTGTGGCGGACCGCGCCGCGAGCCGCGTGGTGTGCATCGAGCCCGTGCCCTGAAGCTCAACCGAAGAACGTGACTTCGTTCTTGTCCGAAAAGAGCTGCTTTGCGCGCGCGTGCGGCCGGGTCTTGCGCAGCCGCGCCAAAGCCTCGAAGGCCGGCCGATAGCCGCCCTGGCCTTTGAACTTGAGCTGCACGACAAAGCGGTGACACCACCCCTGTTCGACCCAACGCAAGAGCAGGGCGGCGCTCTTCTCCGGATCGGCCACGACATCCGAGATCAGCCAGTCCACCGGCGCGTGGTCGGGGGCGTACTGAAACGCATCACCCTTGATCTCCTTGAGCGCTCGATGCCCGCTGACCGGGGCCTCGAGCGGCGCGCGATCCACCGCGGTGACCTTGGCGCCGGCCGAAAGCGCGACGTGTGTCCAGCCGCCGGGGGATGCGCCCAGATCGACACAATGCTGGTTGGGTTCGATGCTCGCGCCGGACCACGCGAGCGCCTCGAGCAGCTTTCGATAGGCGCGCGAGGGCGCGGTCTTGTCCTCCTCGATCGGCACTCTTCCGGCAGGCCACGGGGCGGGCCACGCGGAGCCATCCGGGAGCTTGACCGGCTCGACCATGCTCACCGCGAGGCGCTCGCGATCGATCAGCAGAAGCTGCACGAGGTGCCGCGCCTCATCGGGCTCCGTCATCTCGCGTGCGGTGCGGCGCCTGCGCTCGTTCATGAGCTCGGCAAAGCGAGCGCCGATCAGCGCTGCGCGTGGGCCGTGGCTGGCCTCACGCCACGAGGTGTCGGGGTCATCGGGCGCGAAGCTGTGCAGCGCCCACGATCCGTGGCCATCGAGTTTGGGGGCCACCGCTTCAAAGGCGCGCTCGGCCAGCAGGCCGACAGAGGCCTCGGTGAAGATCTGAGCGTTCGGGAGCACCTGGCGGGCGAAGACCAGATCGCTCGCCGCGAGCTCCGTGGCCTTGGACTCGAGCACCCCGGGCGCGAGGGTCTGGCCGAAGCCCCCGAGCTCTTCGAGCAGCGCCGACTCGTAGCGCGGCTTCACGATGAAGAGTTGGGTGCCCACGAGCCCTCATCGTGTCGCAGGCCCCGGGGGGCAGTGTCAAGAAGACGGCCCGCGAATGGCCAGCGGCCTGCCTTCGGGGCAAGATGCAGCATGGGTCGCGGGCGTGGCAAATCGAGGCGTGATGGCGACGTCGAGCACAAGATCACCGGCGTGAACGCCGTTCGTGCGGTCTTCGACATGCGTGCGAGCGACATCATCCGCGTGTACCTCCTCGAGTCGCGGATTCAGACATTCTCTCCGCTGCTCAAATGGTGTGCGGCCGAGAAACGCGCCTACCACGTGGTCGAGAAGGAGGAGCTCGATCGAGTCTCATCGAGCATCCACCACGAAGGGATCTGCGCGCTGGTGAGGGCCCGGCCGACCCTGTCGCTCGATGCGCTCCTCACGAGACTCCGCAAAGAGAAGGGGCCTCAGATCTTGCTCGCGCTCGACGGGGTGGCCAATCCCAATAATCTCGGTGCGCTCGTGCGCTCCGCCGCGCACTTCGGCTGTCGCGCCATCCTGTATCGGCCGGAGAGCTCGGAGACCGGCTTCTCGAGTGCGATGGCGCGGGTGGCCGAGGGTGGCCTCGAACACGTCGAGCTGGTCTCGCTTCTACGGCTCGCGCCCGCGATGCCCCGCTTGCGCGACCTCGGCTTTGTCATCGCCGCGACGTCCGGGCGCGCATCGACCTCGGTGTATGAGGCGGATCTCCCGGAGCGTGTCGTGCTGATTCTGGGGGCTGAGGACCTCGGGGTATCGAAGGAGCTGCTCTCGCTCGCCAGCTTGCGCCTTCAGATCCCGGGCACGGGGCGTGTGGAGAGCCTCAATGTGTCGGCTGCGGGCGCGGTGTTCCTCTCGGAACACCAACGCCGGTTCGGACCTGAGGCCCGAGCGCGATAGAGCTAAGGGGTGCCGACTTCGGACCCGTCCGCACCTGCGGCGGGGTCGACTTCGGGCTGAGCCATGGCGGCAGCCTTCGCTTCTTCGGCGAGTTTCGCTTCCTCCTGGGCCTTCTTCTCGACGATGGGCTTCAGACTGGCGAGGCCCTTGTCGTAGTCGTTGCCGATCATCTCTTCCATGTTCATGAACACGCCCATGGCCTTGGAGATGAAGTTGTTCTGGCCCTTCATCCACCAGGTGACCTTCGAGCCCTCACCTTCGGATGCGATCTTGAAGCCGGTCTTGGCCTTGTCCTCAAACGGACGAATGAACTCGAGGTCCATGTCGACCGAGTTCGGAACATCAGCGTTGGTGATGGTGAGGCGGCCCTCGCCGACCTCGTCATTTCCCGACCAGTAGTAGGACGCTCCGACGCCCTCGCCCTTGAACTCCTTCTTCATCGCGGGATCGAGGTGTGACCACGGAGACCAGGATTCGAAGTGTTTGAAGTTGGCCACGTACTCATACGCTGTAGCGGGTGGCGCCTTCATCGCGAGGGAGCGCTCCACCGCGTAGGTGTCGGGCCGCGTGCTGATGAACATGACGAGTGCGATGATGATGACGGCGAAGACGCCGAGGACTTTCTTGATCATAGTTGTGTTCCCCTCCAGGCCGAGTCGCTAGCATATTCGCGCGACAAAGAGAACGAACGGGCCTGACGAGATTGAGCTAGATCGACCCACTCGAGAAAGACCAGTTCAGCTTCACCGTCTGATGTCTCATGTGTTCGAGCTCGATGGGGTCGTTTGGCAAAGTGTAATCGACCACATACTGGAACGGCTGCGTCTGTGGTGACGGGCGGTGCATGCCTCTGAACACGGCCTCGGCGGGCAGGAGCGAGACTTTTTGCCCCGCAGGGCCGGCCGCGAGCGGAGCCATCGCCAGGTGTCCCTCGTGGCTCCGACCGACGAGGGCAAAGTCGCCGTGGTCGTTCAGCGGGACCACCGCGTCGATGCGCGCGAAGCTCGGGGGGAGCTGGTAGCCCTCGAAGCTCTGCTCGATCACGCCCTTGCCCAGAAGCCCGCGCACGCGGATGGCCGGCGGCTGCTGCTGAATCTCCACGAGCGTGTGGTCGAGAAAGCGAACATACAGAGAAGGGCCGTCGAGCTCGCGTGGCCTCGAGTGCAGAACCTTCGAACCCGGAAACGAGTAGAGGAGCTGATCGCCCGCCGCGTACAAGACCGACTGCGACTCCTTCTTGCCCCAGGTGGGGTGAAAGCTGGGATCGGCCTCGCGAAAGACACGAAGCAAACGATCGATCTCGTGCGAGGCTCCCAGCTCGATGCCGGCGCCCTGAGCGGCGACCTCCATCACCCGTCGGTCTTCGCCGCGACCGAGCTCGATCATCCACTCCGGCTCGCTGCGCTCGTTCAACACGTGCAGCCGGGTAGGGACCTCGGAGAGTGGGGTCGCCTCCGAACTCGACAGCCGGTTGTCCTTGGTGCTCGTTCGGACCGAGCGCACCTGGCCGTCCTCGTCCTCGAAGAAGTAGAGACCCGGCTTGAAGCCCACCTGATTGGGCGCGGGGCAGACCGCACGTGGGAGGCTCGACAGATAGGCCATCCACTCATCGTGGTCTGCGTGCCCGGCGACGAGATCGGGACGTTGCACCGCGGCCGAACTCGCCACCTCGAGGCTGAGGGCCTCGGGTCGATCGCCCCCGCTTCGGCGCCACGCACGAACCGCTAACGCGTCGCGGGTCTCATCGAGCGCGATGCGCGTCGCGGGTCCTCCGCCGGTGTCTTGTGTGAGGGCGACGAAGAGGAGCGCGCGGGTCAGTCCGATCGCGGCCGGCGTGAGGTTCTCGTAGCCGTCACCGCTGAAGTTCATGGGCCGACCTCGGTTGAGCTCGGTGATGGGTTCGGCCCGAAGCGCGTTGATCTGGTCGCGGTTGTACTCGATGGCAGCCGACGAGCCGCTGGCGATGACGCCGTCCCAGTCGGCGAGGCTATGGCCATCGAGCGCGGTCTTGCCGGTGCAGGAGTAGATGAGATCGCAGTCGCCGAGCGTGTCGGCCACTTCGGGGGCGACCGAGAAGCCAGCCGCTTTTGCGGCAAGGCGTTTGGTCTCGTCGCGATCGACCACCGTGACTTCGAACCCGAGATCGCGGAGCTCCCGAGCGGTGGCGAGCCCGACCGTACCCGCGCTCACCAGCGTGATGTGATGCACATCCTGCAAGCGGCCGGTCTGCCGCAGCTCGTGAAGCAGCGCCTCGGCGAGGCTCCATCCGATGATGCCGCCCTCTTCCTTCTTGCCGTCGGCGTTTGCCACCGTCACGGTTCGGTACATCAACGGGTGTTTGTCGAGCTCGGTCAGTCCGCGGGTGGTCTGCTCCACCGCATCTGTGGTCTCCGGGGGGAAAAGCGATTTGAGCTGAGCGGCGTCGAGGCCCTCGATCTCCTTATGACCAGCGATGGCACACTGAAGCAGCCCGCCGTCATCGAGGATCTTCCATCCCTTTGGGGGCGAGGCTCCGCTGCGCGCGACCTCATCGAGAAAGACCCCGATCTCTCGAACTCGGTGCTCCTCGAACTCGCGCGTGTTGCCGCCCACGTCCTCGGCTTCCATGACGTGTACGCCGAGAATACGCAGGTACGCCGCGACCAAGGGGTTGCTGCTGTAGGGGGTGCCGAGGATGTGCATGGCCTTTGGATCCATGCCCTTGTCGATGCAGGCCTCCACCAGCGGCACGAGCGTGGGAAAGAGGTGCTGTACCGCGCACAGGCCTCTTCCGTTCAAGACATCCCTGGGGACGGTCTTCTTGACGGCGTCGAGCGCGGGGACCTCGGTGGGGATGAGTCCGTTCTTTCGGACCAGCTCGTCGGCAAGACGCCTTGCGGCCTCGGGCGGGAGCGAGCGCCGAAGTGCTTCGAGGGTGGCGGCCAAGAAGCGAAGGTTTGGGCGCTCTGGCGGCGCGACGGCGGCTCCGGCCTCGAGGCGCGCCCTCAGCTCCGCGGTCGCCGGCCCGGCGTCCTCGAGCAACAGATCCCAGCGCACGCGTGCGGGCTCAACGGGATCTCGGTAGTGCCACAAGACGCGAAGCAGCGCCGCGCTCAACTCGGCCGGGGAATCGAGCGCGACCCCCTCCGGGGTGCAGGCGCGTAGGAGCTTGCCGAGTGGATGCGCTTCACCTCCGTCGATGGCTTCTCGAAGGAGCGTGATCGCGTGGCTCCCACCATATGCGAGCGAGCCGAGTGCGCCCGCGAGACCGAGTTGATCTCGAAGCTGCGAGGGCGCCGAGGCTCTCAGCTTCACGCTCTCCAGTTCAAGCCGTGGTGCGGCCGAGACCGCGGACGTGACCGGAGCTTTGAGCGCTCGAAGGGTGGGTTCGCGCTCGAAGTAAGGGATGCTGTCTTCGATCTTGGTCAGCAGACTCTCGACCTTGGCGCCGTCGCTCTTGTTCGGCGGTCCGTCGAGTCGATCGCGCAACAGCGGAACGAGCTCTGCCGCTTCCGGGCCGAGGCGCGAGAGGACCTCGAGCGGTATCGATCGGCTGGCGTCGAGGTGAACGGAGCGCGCCAAGAGCACCGCGAGGGCCGCGAGCGCTTCCTCCGGATACGGCTTGCGCGGACACGCGATGCGACTTCGGAGCGCACGCGCGAGATGGCTGTCCGGACGCTCGTACATGAACTCGGACACCTTCTCGCCCAGCGCATCGGCGCCGGCCAGGCGACGCACGAGCTCCGTCATGGCGATGCTGTTGTGACCGCCGAGCATGCTCCGTTCTGGGGCCTCGACGACCGGGGTGCCATTTAGGCCCGATCTCAAGAGGCGCGCCTCGAAGTCGTCGGAGCGATCCATCCAGTCTTTGGGAATGACGTTGAGCGTCAGGCCTCTGGGAGGCACGTTTCCTGGGCCCGACACGCCGGCGCAGTATAGCGCCTCTCACTGCCGGTTTCCTAGCCGGGCGCCTGCCCGAAGCGGGCATGGAGCAGGAGCAGATCAGGGTCCGCCTTCGCCCGCAATCGCGCTAGGTCGGTCACGGTGTACAGGCCGCGCCGCCGTTCGACGAAGCCCTCGGCCAGCCACCGCGCGATGGTGCGCTCCACTGACTTCTCGGTCACACCCAGGCAGCGTGCGATCATGGCGTAGCTCAGCTTGAAGGGCAGCTCACCTCGATTCGAGGGCGCGGTATCCAGAAGGCTCAAAAAAAGACCGGCCGCCCGGGTCTCGACGTCTTGAAACGCCAACGCGCGCTCGAGATAGGCAGAGATGCAAAGCCGCTTTGCGACGTCTTCGAACATCTTGAAGCAGATCGCAGGCTCGGTCTTGAGGAGCTCGAGGAAGCTTTGCCCGTCCCACCGAACCACGCGCGCTGCACCGAGGACCTCCACGTGCTCCATGCGCGGGATTCGAAAGGGCAGCTCCATCTCTCCAAAGAGCGCTGGTCCGCCAAACACTTTGACCAACACCGAGATGCCTTCGTCGCTGGAGTAGAAGACGCCCACGAGTCCTTCGAGCAGAGCATACATGTGCTCGCTCGGATCGCGCTCCTCGAGAATGCGATCCCCAGGAGCATAAGACAGGATCTCTCCGCCTTCGACGAAGGTGCGACCACGTTCGCTGCTGGCGAGAACCGGGAGGAGCTCCAGAACGCGATCGGCGGTGCGTCGGTCGAGACCCACAACCTCTTGTCGCCCACTCGGCCCCTGTCAGCAAGACCGCCCCGAATCGAGCCGTGTTCAGAACACTCGGACAAATTCGCGCGGGGCTCGCTTGCGTCGAAGGCAGTGCGTGTGGGCGCTCATGTAGCAGACGGAGAAGGTGCGCCTCGCGCGGCCCCCGCGATTGACACCCGCGCGGTGCCAAACGTGGTTGTGAACCAAGATGACCTCTCCCGCCTCCGCGGGGAGCAAGACGCCATCGTCTTCTCGCGGCGCGGCCAGCGCGCTCGGCACGAGTCCGCCGAGCGGCGTGGCGAGCCCGGCGACGTGGCTTCCGGGGATCACTTCGAGGCAGCCGGACTCGGGACCACAGGGGTCGAGGGCGGTCCAAATCTGAAGGAACGGATCTCGGTCCACGCCCCAGAAACGTCCGCCATCCTGATGCCAAGGAAGTGGGGAACCGCCTCTGGCCGACTTGTTGAACAACACCGCCCGGTAGATGGACAGCGGGCCGTCGATGAAGAGGCGCACGATGGGATGAAGACTCGTGTGCTCGATGTGGGCGCGAAAGAGCGGATCGAGCTCGAGCTTCTCGAGCTTTCGATAGTCGAGCGAAGGCCCCGTGAAACCTTCACCGTGGGTGAGGTCCTCATAGCGACCCGAGTCGGAGTCGTGCTGAAAGAAGAGGCCGGGATACACGATCTCGCCGAGCATGAGTGCATCCGCGCGGGCTCTGAGCGGGGCCAGGTACGCGTCCGAAAACAAGACCCCAAGTCGCGCGAAGCCATCCTTGGCAAACGACGTCGCGATCTCTTCGAGGTCGAGCGCAGGCACTTCAGGTCTCGGCCGTGGAGGCGTCGCTGCTCTTCAGGATGCGCACGAGCTTTGGCTCGACTCCGGTCGCCGCGAGCAGCTCTGACAGCGCCTGCTCTGCTCGCGCGTCGAAGCGTTGAACGCGCTTTCCGAGGATGAGCTCGTTCTTCAAGGAGTGCTCGAGCCCCACGAGCTCGGTCACGGTCACTTTGTACCCCTTTGACTCCAGCACCAGCGCGCGGATGACGTTGGTGAGGTGGGATCCGAGCTCCCGGCGATGCCAGGCGTGTTGCGCGAGCGCGGCCATCCCGGGTGCCTCCGGTGGATGCAAGCGCAGTTGCTCCGCCACCTCGGCCTGACAGCAGGGCACCACCGCCACGTGGTCCGCGTTCTTCTCGAGCGCGATGACGAGCGCGTCATCGGTGGCGGTGTCGCAGGCGTGAAGGGCCACGACGAGGTGGGCTCGTTCGGGGAGCTCGGAGTGTTCGAGTTCGGCGCCCACGACCTTCAGCCGTGCGCCAAGGCCCAGTCTTTGGGCACGTTCGCGGGCGCGGTTCACCAGGTCGGGTCTGGACTCCACCGCGTAGAGCAGGCCCCGGCCCGCGGGTTTCAGGATGAGCTCGACGATCAGAAAGCCGAGGTAGCCGTTTCCGGCTCCGGCATCGATGATGATGGGATCTGGGTATCGCGCGAGCACGTCGTCGAGCGCCGGGCGGAGCCGGCCGATGAGGTGATTGATCTGCTTCAGCTTGCGGCGTGCGTCCGCGTTGAGATCACCATCGCGCGTGAGGAGATGGAGCTCCTTCATGAGCTGCACCGACGCGCCCGGCAAGAGCTCCTCTCTGACGTCCTTGCGATCGATCTTCTTGCGCGACACGGCTCAATCTCCTCCCGAGGCGTCGTCGTTCACTCGCATCTCGTACACGCCTCCTTCTCGATCCGCTACCGTGAGCCACGGCGAAGCCGAGACATCGATCGCGCGCAGCTCGAGCGTGAGCGAATGCCCCTCGATGACTTCGGAGCGGGTACGCAGATCGGCTCGACCCAAAATGCCGACGTAGCCGGCACAACGCGCGTCCAAGCGGGCGTCGAGCACCGCCTCGACGCGGGCCACCGCCCCATGAGGCCGGCATGATACGCAGAGCGGCGGAGGTATTGCACGCCGGCTTGACAACCCCACCGCCCCCATGACGCTCTGCGTTAGATGCGCCCCGCTCCAAAGGTCCACGTCATTCACGAGAACGCCGAATGGTCGGCCCCGCTGTTCGTCGAGCTCGAAAGGCGCGGTCTGCCGTACGCGGACTGGTTCATCCACGAGCGCACGCTGGATCTGAGCGCGACCCCGCCGGAAGGCGTCTTCTACAATCGAATGAGCGCGTCCTCGCACACGCGCGGCCACCGCTACTCGCCCGAGCTCACCGCCGGGATCCTCGCCTGGCTCGAGGCGCACGAGCGCACCGTGTGGAACGGTTCACGGGCGCTCGTGCTCGAGCTCAGCAAGATCCAGCAGGCGATGCTGTTTCTTCGGCATCAGGTTCCAACGCCCAAGACGATCGCCTGCGTGGGCAAGGCGCAGATCCTCGAAGCTTCCTTGGGCATGTCCGGCTCCTTCATCACCAAACACAACCGAGCCGGCAAGGGACTCGGCGTGCGCCTGTTTCACTCTCGCGCGGCGCTCGAACAACACCTCGAGTCCGAGGCCTTCGATCCTTCCGTCGACGGCATCACGCTCATCCAGGAGTACATCCAAGCGCCCGAGCCCTTCATCGTTCGCATGGAGTTCATCGGTCAGAGGTTTGTCTACGCGGTACGTGTCGATACGAGCGAGGGCTTCGAGTTGTGCCCGGCCGACGTCTGTCAGATCGGGGACCAAGTGTGCCCTGCGACCCCAGACACTGGACCGCGGCCCAAGTTCGAGCTGCTCGAAGGTTTCGAGCATCCGCTGGTCCCGCGCGTCGAGATGATGCTGGTGGACGCGGGTGTACACGTGGCTGGGGTGGAGTTCATCACGGACGAGAAAGATCGGTTCTACGTCTACGACCTCAACACCAACACGAACTACAACTCCGCCGCCGAACAGAGAGCCGGCGGGGCACTCACCGGGATGGGCACGCTGGCGCAGCGTCTCGGCGAAGCGCTCAGCGCTGCGGGTGTAGACGCACGAGCTCAGCACGGTCGGTGATGGTGCCGTAGACGACGTCACCGTCGACCACCAAGCGGTTCAGGACCCCGGGACCCACCATCGTGAACGCCGGAAGCATGTGCCCGCCCTGCAGATCGAGGCGACCGAGCGCGACCGCTCGCGGAGACTGGCGTGCCCAGAATGAGACGATGAGTTCGTTGCCCATCTGGGCGATTGCGACGGGGTCGTGTGTCTCCGGGTGAATGGGCGCGCGCACGAATTCGCACCTGTCGAGCGCGGGCTCCACGCGCAGCAGCATGCCGTTCTCCCGAAACGCGCCAACCGCGAAGCGCTCGTCCTGGGACATCCAGAACCCGGCCGAGACGAGGTTGGTCGTCCCACAGGTCCCACCGAAGAAGTACTGCGCACGTTCTCCTTCGGGCTCGACGATGCGGAGATTGTCTGACGCATCCGCCAAGATGGCGACGGCGCGGTCCGAGATCCGACTCACCCCGGTGATGAGGACGGCGGTCGACTCGTGATCTCGTTCGATGGACAGTCCGTCTCGACCGGTGTGCACAAACACGATTCGGCTCCGCTGCCCCTCGCTGATATCGTGTAGGACGATCACGGCTCTGTCCGAACTCAGCACGACGGCCTCCGAGACCGACCAAGTGAGAAAGCTGCCCAGGGGCACCGAGGCGCTCGAGCGGGCCGAGGCGTCGAAGCGTCCAAACCGGAGGACCTCGCCCTCCAAGTAGGTCGCGAGGAATCCGCCGTCTCCCGAGAGATCTGAGAGCGGCAGTCGAAGGCACGGGGCGGCGGTGGCGGTTCGTGAGACCGCGAAGGTGTCGCGGTCGACGTACATGATCCGGCTCTCCGTAGCCATGAACTCCAGCCCGCACGCCCAAGGCTGCGGCGAGAAGCCGCTCGTCGCCAGCACGAGTTCAGGGCCCACGACCGCTCCGCCAAAAAGATAGCCGCTCGCGTGACGCGCCCCCGCATAGGGGGTGCCGGACGGAGCGACGTCGGCGAGCTTCAGGATCTCGAACGAGTCCGGCCTCGCACGCGGGAGGAGCGTGAGCGAACAGCCCCCAGCCCGCTCGGGGAAGTCGCACTCGATCGAAGCCAGAGCGCTCGCGGAGTCGTGGAGTGTGCACGTGCCCAGTCGAGGGTCTCGCGTGCGGAGCGAGGAGATCGCACCCTCCGGCCCGAGGGTCAACTCGAGACCTTCGAGGCTGCACGGTTCGAGGTCAGCTTCGAGACGGCAGCCGTCTTGCTTCAAGGTGCTCACGCAGTTCAAACAGGAGGGCATGACAAAGCCGCCGTCTCCAATCCCGTCGGGGCACTCCACCCAGTCGGCACTGATGCGACCAGGATCGACCTCGTTCAGCGATCGGAGCTCGCCGTCCTCGATGACTCCGAGTCGAGACCAGGCGGGCGCGGGGAGATCGAGATCATTGCCACCGCTGGGGCGAACGGGGCTGGCCGCGAGCCGCTCTGGGTCGGGAAGAGGACGGACGAACTCCTCGCGATAGCCAACGAGCAGAGCTCGAGTTGCCCCGTCCAGCTCGAGCGTTTGTTCGAGCGGCACAAACTCGCGGTCGAGCAGTCCGGTGCCGGATCGCAGCGCGCCGCCCTCGTCTAGAGGGAGCAGCGCCACAAGGCGCACGTCCTCGGGCAGCAGGTCCAGGTCCACAAACAACCGCCCCTCATCCGCACAAGCGAGCACGGTCCCGAGGGCGAGCCCCAGCCCGATATGGCGTCGCTCATGGGCCAACGGAGCGAATCTACCACGCTCTTGGAGGACTCAGAGAGTGGCTCCCCGCGCTTGTCGAGCCCGGCCCTCTTCGCTAGCGTTCCTCGTCATGGCCGGGGGATGGAGCCGAGATGGCGCGGTCCAAGAGCAGATCGACGCGAGCATCGAAGACGCGGTGGTGCGCGCGCGCAGCCGCTTGCCCGAAGGCGAGAGCGCGAGCGAGTGCGAGGACTGCGACGATCCCATCCCCGAGCGACGACGCAAAGCGCTGCCGGGCGTGCGGCTCTGTGTGAAGTGCCAGGCCGAGGCCGACGAGGCGCAGTCGCGAGACGACCAGGGCCTCTACAACCGGCGCGGGAGCAAAGACAGTCAACTTCGATGAGGTCATCGTCGGCCGTGTCGAGCCCGGTCCGTCGACCGGACGTCAGTCAGAGCGCGAGCTGACGCGCACCAACTCGCGTGCGTCTCCACCGGTGTGTCCTGGCTGGCCGAGGAGCAACGTATCTCCGCCGACCGCGATCATGGGAGGCATGGGTTCGCGGCCCCCACACTCGAGAGTGAGGGTCGCAAGTTCGACCGCTGCTCCAGTGGGGAGCGCGGCACGCACTCCGCGGCCGAAGCAGACCCGCCGACCTCGTTCACGTGCAGGAGCAGCACGCCGAGCGCCGCAGCGTGCGCTGGAGCTTGATGTGCCGCGAGCATCGGCGTCACTATCTCGCGATGCGAGGACTTGCACGTGCGGCGATGAGCGTGCTGCTCATCAGCTCAGCCTGCCGCAGCAACGACCTCGTCCTCACCCTGCCGTCGGAGGCGATCGACGAAGGCGCCGTCGCGTACGTTGTCTTGATCGAGAACGTGCAGAGTGGCCAGGTCGAGGTCGCGGAGGCCCGTCCGGTGGAGGGTGGCTTGGTTCGCCTCACGGTGGACGCGGCGAGCGAGCGGCGCGTGCGACTGCTCGCCTATGCTCGGGATCTGGAGGCACTGGACCTGAGCGCGGGCACACTCCGTCCGGCGCCTTCCGAGCTCGGCACTCCGCTGCCGCGCCCAGAGAGCCTCTGGCAAGCTGAGCTCGGCCTCGATGTTCCTCAATGGGTGCGCGTTCAGGGACTCGAGACCTCGGAGATTGCGTTTCGAGTTCTCGCTGAGCCTTCGGATCCCTGCCTGGTGTTCGAGGGTGCGGCTCAGCCCTGGGAGATCACGACCCTGCCTCTGACCAACCTGCTTGGCGTGATCGCTCTATCGGAGGATCGCCTTCTGATCGGAGGTCACCGCTATGTCGATCCGCCAGAAGGGGTGCTCGGCTTTGCCGACTTCCTAAAGAGCTACGATCCGCTCCCGTTCGCGCTTCAAAACCCGGAGCTTCAGGACCTCGAGCGAACCGGAGACCGGGTCTTCGGGGTAACGCGCACCGAGTTGTTCGAACTCGACATCGACACGGGTCACTCGATTCGCAGCGCGACCGTGCCGCCCGGAAGGTGGGCACTCGAGATCGGCGTCGATGAGACCGCGGTCATGTTCGACGCTGAAGCGGCTTCGGCGCACTGGGTCGAGCTCGACACCCTGAGCGTTCGGCCCGTCGAAGCTCCGGTCGAACTCCGCGCGATGTTCGTGGTGAGCTCCGCGCTCGTTTTCGGCGGCCGAGACAACGAGATCTACGTATTCGACGGCCAGAGCTGGAGCCTGGAGGCGCGCTTGCCTACCACCGAGATCTTCGAGTTCTTCGGTGATGGTCTCCAGGTCGGCGCCCTCTACGACGGAGTCACCGTGTACCTTCGGGACGCGAACGCGCGATGGACGGCGATGCCGCGCAGCGCTGGAGGCCTGGCCGTCCTCCTCCACGGCGCCTTTATGGCCGACGGGCGTATCCTCGTCGCGGGTGATGGTGGGTTCACCGTCGGCTGGACCGGCGAGAAGTGGTGCGACATCCTTACGGGGATCCAGCGGGAGTCGCGGGGCATCGCCGTCACCTCCGACCGCCAGACCGCGTTCATCCACTCCTTCGCGGAGAACATGGTTCAGCGCGCGCCCTTGATTCGGATCCAACCTCGCCGAATGCATTAAGCGCTCGTCTCGACCCGCGCTGGCCTTGCAAGCCTACACCGCGTTCACGTAACACTCATGGCTTGGGACTCCTGGGCGGAGCCATCAAGTGGAGCCTCGATTCGCTCTACGTTTCAACCGAAACACGCGTCCTCCGGTTCCGTCCTTGGCCGGATCCGGGCGTATGGGCCGGCATCAGCACAACGCACTGCACTGTCCCTCTCGATGCTCGCATCGGACTCGCGGACTTCGAGGCTGAGCGAGAACACCGGGTGCACTACGAGGCGCGAGCGCTGGACTGTTTCTTCGCCCGGATTCCGGCACCAATTCGCGACCTCGTGTCGCCGTTTCCCGACGGGCTGTTCCACGTCCTGCACCTCCTGCATTCGTCCGAGGCGTCGACGACCGAGCTCATCGAGTCGAATCGCGGCCTGGCGTTCGCGGTCGCGGTGAGCGCGCAGCTCAAGACGGAGCCAGGTCTCGTGGGCTGGAGGACACCGATCGAGCTCGTGTCGATGAAGCGCAAGGAGATCGTCGACTGGCTCGAGTTCCCGGGAGGCAAGAGCACGGTCAAGATCTTCGAACGCTTGACCCGTCACGCGCTCTTCGCTCGGCACCTCCGCACCCTCCGAACGCTGCTACAGGACGAGGATCCAACCGTGCGTAAGAGCCTCCAGCACTTAGGCCGCCTCACCCCCGACGTGCTCGCGATCCTCGTGAGTCCGAGGTTGAGGAGGCTGACGACGATGCGGTTTCTGGCCGCCGCGAGTCAGATGAACACCTTCGCGGCGTTCACAGCGCAGCGTTTGGAGAAGGCACTCGATGCGTTCACCCGGCTGCATCCCGAGCGAACTCTGTCTGGCTTCGATAGCTTGGAGGCGCTCGACGAGTTCGTGATGGATCAAGGTCTCGAGCTCGAGCTCGACCACGCGCTCGAGACCCAGGCCCGTCTGAAGTTTCCCGAACCTCCGGTCCCGGGTAACGGCAACATCACTCCGCTCGATGATGCGAAGAAGCTCGCGACGGAAAGCGCGGAGCAAGGCAACTGCGCAAGGAACTACTTCAGATGGGTGCGCGCGGGGGAGTACTACCTGTACCGAATGGAGCTCCCCGAGCGGTGCACCATCGCGCTCGGGCGCGGCCGGCGCGGCTGGGAGCTGACCGAGATCAAGGTCGCCAGAAACATGCAGCCCACAAAAGAAGCCACGCTGCGGGTCGTCCAGCGCTGGCTCAAAGACAACCGTCGGGTGGTTCGTTCGATCGCCCTGTAGAGGATCCTCCCCGCACATGATTCCTTGTCCTTCTGGGGTTTCCTTCATACTCTGGCCGGGCCGACGTGGTCTCACCCCTCTTCAAGACCGGCGCCCCGAAGTCGCCAGAACCCGCGTCGAAGACCACGGGCCCATCGAGCGACGTCGCTGAGGCGGTAGCCGAGCCCAGCTTTGCGCCCGCTGCTTTCTCCATCGGTCGCGCGCGGGGACTCGCACTCGGGGAAGCCACCGCGCTCCTGGCCAACGACACGATCCTTTCCACGTTCCCGCTGCACGACCTCGGTCAGATCGAGACCACCGGCCGTGCCGCGACCGGCTTCCGACTCGATGGCGGCGCGCTTCGGCTCATGTGGCTCACCGCTCAACGGATTCGCGAGCCCGAGAAAGGGGAGGGCTTCGAGCTGTCCTTCTTTGCGCACGCCGGCATGATTCAGACGCTCGAATCGCGCCTCGCGGAAAAGAAGGCCACCTCCGGAAAGCTCCTGTACTCGAATCGCGAGTTGGACCCAGATGCGCAACCGATGGCGCAGCGGCTCGTCTCCGAGACGAAGACGTGGGGACCGAACTCGGCCTCGACCCTCAGGCTCGAACAGCCCGGTCAGTTCGAACTCGAGTTGGTCACGGGCAAGGCCGAGGCGCTGAAGGGCGCGGTGCGCATCCGCGTCTATGGCAACGACGCCGCCGCAACCAAGCACCTCCAGCAGGTGGTGAGTCAGCTCGGCTTGCAGAAGCTCTTTGCCCCGCCCAAGCCCGCTGATCTCGAGCGCCTCGAGTTGTTTCGTTTCCTCTGGCACTTCGCGCCGGAGACGCTCGGAGCGCTGAAGTTCCGTCCCGCCTCGGACATCGATGAAAAGAGCCTCGATCTCGCGCTCTCGAAGGCGGGTGTGACCGACCAAGATCCTCTCGCAAAGATCGCAGATGCCGCCCCGACGGACGGCCCAGTGCTGGGCGAGTACTACGCGCTCATGCACCTGCTGGCGGAGCGCGACCCGGAGGCGTTTCATGCTTGGGCGCGCCAAAACCTGAACTGGTCTCGAGGATTGGTCCCACCGCCGGATGCTGGTCCCAGCCTCGAGTCGCTACGGGCCAAGGCCAAGGCGGCCGGACTCGACCTCGAGGAGAGCAGCATCAAAGCCGGGCTCGAGGCTCCGGCCCCTCCGAAGCTCGTTCGCCGTTACCTCGATCTCGGCATTCTCCTCGTCAAAGACGCGAACGCGGCCGAGCGACTGCTCTCCGCGGACATCGACGCCATCAGCGTGGAGCGTCTGCGTGCTCTCCTCACCAAGGTCGGCTTCGATCCCGCGAGTGACCGAATCAAAGGTCTCTGCTTCGCGGAGGTCTATCCAGGATACTTCACGGTGCTCGACCCCACACAACCCGAACGCTTGGCGGAGCTCGGCGCGCGGTATCTCTACTCCACCGCCGAATCACCCCAGCGGGTGCTCGACCTCCTCACCGAAGGTCAGAAGTCCTCGGCGACGCGCTTTCGCGAGGGTCGCATGGTCCAAGGCAAGTCGACCGACGCCGACTTCGGTAGCGGTGGCGCGTTTTCTGTCTTCACGCGGATCGTGACGGCGTCGGCGATCAACAAGAAGAGCTCGTTCGGCGATTGGGGCGGCTCGCGTCCCTACAAGGTGATCCTGAGCCGAGACATCCTCGCGCGCCTCGACTGGTACGGCTACAACAGCGACAACTACGGTCGGACCACGAACCTCACCGCGGACAATCACGGAGAGAAGCTGATCAAGACCATTCAGTCCTCCTACGGTAGCGGCAACGAGCTCATGTTCCCGGTCGGTAACGACCCCGCGTACATCGACTTCGTGGTGTGCTCGACCGAGGACCAGAGGAAGAAGCTGCTCGAGCTCCTTCAAGAACGGGGCCTTCACGAGTTCGGGGGCAAGCCCATCGAGCAGTTCGTGCGGGTCGAGAAGACCTTCTTCGAGCATCCTCGCGATCAGACGCTCGAGCGCGCGGTGTCCGCCGCGGTCGACCGCCTGGTTCTGACGGAACAGGAGAAGTCGCTCGAGGCCAAGCTTCGTGCGATCGCGGAACCGAAGCTCGAAGCGTGGGTCAAACAGGCCGCGGTCGACGCCATTGAAAGCCAGGCCCCCGACCTGATCCTCAACACCGCGGAGAAGGCGGCGAAGGGATCGGCCGACAGTCTCGCCGCCAAGGCAGCGATCAAGGCCGGCGACACGCACGAGTTCGAATCCTTGAACGAGGCGGTGATCAAGGCGAGCCTCGTGGCCGCGAAGAAGACCATCGCTGAGCAGAGCGTCTCGCTCGGGGACGAGGTCCCGTCGGGCCCCATCGACAAAGTCATCCGAAGCACGGCAAAGTCCGCCGCCGAGAAGGTCGCGCAGGAAGCGGTTCAGTCCCTACTCTCGAGCAAGAAGTCGGCGGCGCTCGCAGCGGTGCCCGCAGGAGCGAGCGACGACGACAAGATCGCTTCGGTGAAGGGCGCGCTCATGGCAGTGCCCGTGGATGCGGCTATCAAGTCGACACAGCTCGCCATCGTGGCTGCCGCAGAAAAAGCGGCGGTGGCGGCGGCAGAGACCTCGGTCTCGCACCGGCTCACCAAGGGCGTTGGCAAGTCGGTGCGACTCGCGGCGGAAGCGAGCGCGGTCGAGGCCGCCGAGAAAGGGGTCGCGGCCCTGGGGATCATGGTCAAGCTCGAGAAGCAGATCGCAGATCTGGTGACCGAGCCTGCCGTGGCGGCTGCCCAGAAGGCGCTCGCGACCCCGCTCGCGCAGAAGCTCAACCGCAGCGTCGGGGAGCTCGCGAGGGCGACGCTCGCCGATCGAGTGCTCGAACACGCGGCCTCGCCGATCGAGGCCTTCTCGAAGGAGGTCATCGAGCTCGCTCGAGCCGCAAGCGTTCAGGCGGCAGAAGAGTTCGCAAAGAGCACCGGCGGTTCACTCTCCAAAGAGGACCGAGCCCAGGCCGAAGTGATGTCCATGGCTCGTGCCGGCGCGCGCCTCGAGGCGGACTCGAAGAAGGTGCTGGAGCAGATGGTGCGGGCTCTGCCGCGACAACCCATCAACGACGCGGTCCACGAAGCGGTGAGTCAGGCGATGCCAGGGATCATCGGACAGACGCCCAAGACCGCGGCGTCCTTGGTCGTGCCGGGTGCCGCGCATGAAGCGGCGCTCCGTCTGTTGCGTCAGCGCTTCACCCCTCTGGCCGAAGCTCCGGTGCAGGAGGCCATGGCCCAAGGGGCGGCAGACTTGGTGGCGGCATTGGTTCCGCCGCTCGTAGCGAAGGTGCTCGAGGCGACCTCCAAGGCTATGGCCGAGCACTACGTGGGTGTGGCTCTGAAGGCTCGAATCAAGGCTGAGCTCGCGAGTCTCTGAGGGCGCAACTTAGAGGCGCGCCCGCCGATACACCCCTGTGAAGTGACGGCCACTCAACCTACGGTACGTCGTTTGTTCGACCGGGTAAGCCAGAACACTGGGTCGATCGATCGTCCCGCGGTCGTGGACTACCTCAAGAAGCTCGGGGTCGGCGGTGGCCTGCTCGGCGGCCAAAAGGTCAACAAGGGTGCCGATGCGTTCATGGCCAAGCTCGACACCTCGCCCGCAGACGGCAAGGTGACCTGGGAAGAGTTCGTCGCCGAGAGCCGGCAGCTTCTACCGGCTCAGCTCCGCGACGGACAGGGTCGGCTGAATCCGGCGCTCATCCCCCAGGTCTTCTCGGAGATCGCCGGGACCAACAAATCACACGCGACGCGCGACGACATCGCGAGGTACGTCGCGGGAAGAGTTACTGGGGCGGCCGCGATGTTCGCGGGTACCATCGCCGATGCTTCTTCAAAACTCGCGCTCGATGCGCTCGACGCGGATGGAGACGGAAAAGTTCAGCAGTCCGATCTCGAGCATCTCGTGAGCGACATCAACGCCCAGATCGATCCGAGCTTGGTGGGGTAGACTCACGACCAGCGCCCTGGGTCTCGGGTGCGACGGCGAGGGCCCGAGCGGCGCTCATGCTCATGAGGGTCGTATTTGCCGGGAGCTCGGGAATCAGCGCGTTCCGAACGACCGCATCGCTGCAACCCAGGAAGGCCGGAAGTCCGAGCGGAGCTGCCCGCACCGGCCCTCAGCTCCATTCGAGCATGCGCTGGATGGGGACGAGCGCCTTCTTCGAGATCTCGGGATCGACGGTGATCTCTGGCTGCCGGGTTCGCATCGCGAGGTAGACCTTCTCGAGCGTGTTCAGCTTCATGTGCGGGCACTCATTACAGGCGCAGGCGGAGTCTGGCGGGGCGGCGATGAACACCTTGCCGCTGCCTTCGGTCTTCTTCTCCATCTGATGCATGATGCCGGGCTCGGTGGCGACGATGAAGGTCTTGGCGCTCGAGCTCACCGCGAAGTCGAGCAGCGACCTCGTCGAACCGATGTGATGGGCGCGTTCGAGCACCGGCGCCTCGCACTCGGGGTGTGCGATCACCAATGCGTCCGGGTGGCGGCTCTCGAGCTGGACCAGCTTCTTCAGGCTGAAGAGCTCATGCACCTGGCAGGAGCCCGGCCACAGCACCATGTCTCGGCCGGTCTCCTTCATCACGTAGCGGCCGAGGTGTTGGTCGGGGGCGAAGATGATCGGTCGATCGGCGGGGATCCGCGCCACGATCTTCTTGGCGTTCGAGCTGGTCACGATGACATCCGAGATCGCCTTCACCGCAGCGGAGCAGTTCACGTAGCTCACGACGAAGTGGCCCGGGTACTTGTCCTTGAAGCGCTGAAAGGCGGGGGCCGGACAGCCGTCGGCGAGCGAACAGCCCGCCTTCAGATCTGGCACCAACACCTGCTTCGTAGGGTTTAGGATCTTGGCGGTCTCCGCCATGAAGTGGACCCCGCAGAACACGATCACGTCGGCCGAGGTCTTGGCCGCTTCCTGGGCGAGCTGAAGCGAGTCGCCGATAAAGTCCGCGATGTCTTGGATGTCTGGATCTTGGTAGTAGTGGGCGAGCACCACCGCGTTGAGCTGCTTCTTGAGCGAAGCGATCTCGTCGAACAGGTCTCCTTCGAGGGCACCGATGCCCCGTGCAACCGCCACCATGAGGGCAGGCTAGACCCCCCGGGGGCCCCGGTCTAGAGGCCTGGATTCAAACCAGGGCGCGCTCGCGGTAGGGTGTTTGGGTGCTTGGACGAGCAGGGTCGCTACGCTTTGCTGGTCTCCTCCTCGTGGGGACGGCCTTCGTCTCGAGCTGCAGCGACCACCAGATCCTTCGGTACTCAGAAGTGCCATCGCGTGCATGGGATCTCGCGTGGTTGGTGGCGCTGGACCTTCAAGGTCGGGTCGTTCAGGAGCCAAAGCGCTTCTTCGGTGACGTCGCCGGTTTGGATCTCGAAGACCGGGTCTCGGGTTATGCGGTGGTGGGCCTCGCCTTGGATGACCTGCCGGCGCAGTCGCGTATTCGCATCGATCGTAGCCAGCTCGATCAGTCGGAGCTCACGCTCCCCACGGATGGAAGGAGCGAGATCGCATCGTTCATCTATCTCTCTCGCGACGCCCAGCGGCTCGAGGTCGATCTCGCCGCAAAGCGCCCGTATCTGGACATCATCGGCCCGCGCGCGTTTGCCACAGAGGACACCATCTCTTCCACCATCACCTTCTCCCTCACCGCGCGGGTTCCAGTGGCCGCTCGGTTCTGCCGGCCGGTCGTGGCCGAAGACCGCACGCCGAGCTTTTCCGCGAGCGCGGAAAGCGTGTCGTGGCGACATCCAGTCGGTTTGCATCCGTTCTCCGACGGCTCGCTCATCAGCGGCATCGATGCGGACAACGTGGGTGGCCTTCGTGCTCTGCTCGTGCGAATTCAACCTTCGGGGATGCTCGCCGCCGAGGATGTGCTCACCCTGCCCGGTCCGACCCTCGCGGACGCCCAGGCTGAGTCTCTGCGGCAAGTATCGCTGAGACCGGGCACCCCGCATCCCGATCACGTGCGCGTTCTGGCCCTCAAGCTCGACGGACGTCAGCCGGGCGCGGTGCAGAAGACCCATCTTCACCTGCTCGAGCTCCCGCGCACGGCCGCGTGGACCGGCGTGGACATCGACGACATCGGGGTGGAGGGACCGGTGGCCGGCGAGGCCCCCTCTGCCGCCTTGGGTGCGGCGGAGAGCCACCGCGGTGACTTGCTCGTGCTCGGCGGGCGAAACGATGGCACGGGCCCGGTTCCGCTGCCGCACGGGTTTGTGGCCATCCGGGCCGCGGGTTCGGCCAGCACCAGCTTCAGCCTTCACCACCCGGTCTTCAGCGGCAGCGTCGACGGCGATATCCTCTATCGCGCGGTGGCGCTGCCGCCGGATCCGGAGCGCCCCGACCGCTCCAACTTCGCGCTTGGCTCTCGCCGTGGTGAAATCCTGATCGCGACTTACGACGCCGCGACCGATGAGCTCGTCGAGCGCGAACGTTACGTGCCCCCACCGGACTTCACGGTCAAAGTGGGCTCCGGCTTTCGTGACATGCACGTGTTTCCTCGCGCAGGCGGCTACGAACTCTGGGCGGTCGGCTATCAGAGCCTGCTCGTCCGCAGGACCGTCGATGGTCGCTGGCAACTCATGACCGACCTCATCCGCAAGGCCCAACTCCCGGACGAAAGCGCGCTCGGCTGCTCGCCGGTGGGTTACCCACGTGGCCGAGAGGTGTACAACGTCGCACGCAAAGGGAGCACTGCGCTCATCACGCTCGAGTTCTGCACCGGCGCGATGCTCCTCCGGTTCGACGAGGCCGACGAGCCGCTCTGCGTCACCGCCGCCCTCGCACCCGGCGCAACCCAGCTTGCGGTCGACCCCACCGCAGACTTCAGTGCCGTGACCGCGGTGGAGTCCGGTTACTACATGCTCCGAAAGAACAGCCTCGAGTTGATGCACGTGGCAGTGGAGGACTAATGGACCAAAAGATCGGACTCGTGCTCTCCGGCGGCGGTGCCCGCGGCGCCTACGAGGTCGGGGTGCTCTCCTACGTGGCCGAGTTTCACCCGGAGCTGCTCGATCGCGTGCGAATCATCACCGGCGCGAGCGTGGGTGCGGTCAACGGGGTGTTCCTCGCTTCCCGAGGGCTCAGCCGGGATTCGCTGCCGGCACTCGCGGATCTCTGGCGCCAGCTCGATCTGGACGATGTGTTGTCTTTGGCCCACGGCTCTCTGTTCAGGATGGTCGGCGCCGCCTCGCTGCGCCTCATACGCCAGGGCACCAAGTCGCCGGCGACCGGACTCTTGAACGCAAACCCGCTGTTCAAGCTCATTCACAAGCACACCGACTGGAATGGCCTCCACGAGAACGTCGAGCGCGGGCGCTTCGACTTCGTGGCCATCGCGGCCACAGACATCGCCACCGGCCTCACGCATCTCTTCCTCGAGTCCACCGACAAGGGTGCGCATCCGATGCGAGACCTCGAGGTGCGCCCCACACGTCTCGAGCTCCGTCACGTCGCCGCTTCCGCCGCCATCCCGCTGCTCTTTCCGCCGGTGCCCATCGACGGGCGCTGGTATCTCGACGGCGGACTCAGGCACAACACACCCCTCACGCCCGCGTTGCGGCTCGGGGCGACTTCGCTGCTGATCGTCTCGGTCGAGCATCCGCGCACGCCCATCGAGCTCGAGAGCTCTGCGTTCCCCGGTATTGGTCAGATCGTCGGTAAGCTCCTCGACTCGATGTTTCTCGATCGCATGGCCTACGATCTCGATCGCCTGGAGCGCATCAATGACATGGTGGAGCTCTTCGAAGAGAGCGGCGCTGACGCCGAGAGTCTGCGCCACGGTCTGCGGCTGCGCGGGCGTCGTCCGTATCGCCACACGCCTTTTGTCGCGATTCGTCCGAGCCGGGATCTCGGCCGGATCGCCAACGAGGTCATGCTCGCGAAGCCGGGCGCCGCCGGGTCCTTCCGCCGAGTGGTCTCGCAGCTCTTTGGCAATGACCAGCACTCCTCCGCGGACGCGGCGAGCTTCCTCCTCTTCGACGCGAGCTATGCCGAGCAGCTGATGGAGATCGGCTATGAGGATGCGAAGGAGAGGGAGGCGGGCTTCGCTCGGCTGTAGGGTCCCAGCTTCCGGGGTGACCCGAGTTCCACTTACGGCTTGAGTGTGGAGCTCCTCTTTGTCAGCCTTCCGCGCATGGGAATGTTGGTCGAAGGCGTCTGGCGCGAAACCCCGGTCACGCAGGGTGCTCAGGAGGCCGAAGGCGGCCGCTTCATTCGTCGAGCTTCGGCGTTTCGAGATCACATCGAGAGGGGCGGCCGCTTCACGCCCGAAGCGGGTCGCTACCACCTCTATGTCTCTTGGGCCTGTCCATGGGCGCATCGCACCGCGATCGTGCGAAGGCTCAAGCGGCTGGAGGATCAGATCAGTCTATCCACGGTCGACTACCTGATGGGCAGCGACGGCTGGACCTTTGGCCAGGGCGAGCCGGAGACACGGGACCCTATAGGGGGCCTCACCATGTTGCGCGAGGTCTACGTCCGCGCTGACGCACGTTACACTGGTAAGGTCACGGTGCCGGTGCTCTGGGACAAGCGCGAGAACACGATCGTGAACAACGAGTCGCTCGAGATCGCCAAGATGCTCGACCGCGAGTTCGACAGCAACGCGGACCCGCTCTATCCGGCGGCGTTGGAGCGCGAAATCGACGCGATGATCGAGGCCAACTACGGCGCCATCAACGATGGCGTGTATCGCAGCGGTTTTGCTCGGACGCAGGGCGCCTACGACGAGGCGGTGATTGCGCTCTTCGCCCGCCTCGACGCGCTGGAGCTGCACCTCTCGAAGCATCGCTACCTCGTGGGGCCCGGCCTCAGCCTCGCCGACATCTGCTTGTTCACGACGCTGCTGCGCTTTGATGCCGTCTACCACGGACACTTCAAGTGCAACCTGCGTCGCATCGCGGACTACGCGGCTCTGCAAGGATTCCTCCTCGACGTCTATCAGACACCGGGGGTCCGAGAGCTCTGCCGCTTCGACCACATCAAGGGCCACTACTACCAGAGCCACGATTCTCTGAACCCGAGTCGCATCGTTCCCAAGGGGCCCATCCTTCACCTCGACGCGCCGCACGGGCGCGATCGGCTCGGCTGAATCCGCCGGCGCAGAGGAATGCAGTTGGCTTCGGTGCGAGTTCGACCGACGAAGACCAGAGGCCTCGTGATGCACGACCCACAGCTGCTGCCCCCGAACCTTCCCGCGCCCGTCGATGACGGACGCGCGCGCCACCTGAGTGGTGCTCGCTTGCCGAAGCTCAATCTTCGGGCGACCAGCGGGGCGACGATCGACCTGCAGATGCTCACTGAGAGGCCGACAGTGCTCTTCTTCTACCCGCGAACAGGGGTGCCGGGGCAGCCGCCCAACCTGGGCTTCGCCGGCGAGTCCTGGGACGAGATCCCGGGGGCGCGAGGTTGCACCCCGCAGAACTGCGCCTTTCGAGATCTCTACGCCGAGTTTGCGAGCCTGGGTGTTCAGGTCTTTGGGGTGAGCACGCAGACGATTGAGCATCAGTCTGCGTTCAAGGCGCGAAACCACGTTCCCTTCGAGTACCTCTCGGACGCTGGCCTCTTCCTGGTCACCGCGCTCTCTTTGCCGACCTTCGAGTTCCCGGTCGAGTCAGGCGGCCCGAACACACTCATCGCGCGCATGAGTTGCTTCGCGAATCGCGGCCGCATCGAGAAGGTCTGGTATCCGGTCTTTCCGCCCAACGAGGACGCATCTCGCGTGCTGAGCTGGCTCGAGTCCCACCTGCCGCTCTTTTGTGGGGTCGAGAAGGACGGCGTCACGTATCGGCGTGAGGCTGATCTCGGGCCAAACGAACTCGCACCGCTCTTTCAGCGCTCGGGCATCGGCCGGCCGCATGCAGAGCCAGAGCGCCTCGCGAGGATGCTCACCCACGCCAATCTCGTGGTGACCGCTCGCGTGGACGGTGAGCTCGTGGGGGTCTCGCGCACGTTTTCCGACTTCGCCTGGGTCTCCTTTCTCTGCGACCTCGCGGTCGCACGAGACCATCAGCGCCGCGGCATCGGGCGTACACTCGTCGAGCTCACGCGCGAAGCGGTGGGTTCCGAGAGCGCCCTGGTGCTCGTCGCGGCGCCGGGCGCGGAGAGCTACTATCCGCCGCTCGGCTTCGACTTGCTTCCCGCCGCGTTTCGGATCCCACGCACGCGATAGCTCTAGTCCCCTGGAAACGTAGAGGCTGGCAAATGTCGCCGGCCCTCTTCGCGGCTGCTCGCCGCGACGCCTTTGGCTCTCGTCGGTTGAATACAGAGAGTATTCGCCCTCCTCGCGCGACGACCAGA
>WYAZ01000182.1 GCA_011526105.1 Deltaproteobacteria bacterium
GCGAGCCGGGTCCACGAGCTCTTGCCGCAGAACTGGTCGAGGATGATCAGCGCGGAGACGTAGCGCGGGCCGCCCAAAGAGGACGCCCAGGACCTAGATCAAACCCGGGCCATCGAAGCTCGGACGGTTACGCTGGGCTCGCTCTCGGCGGTGAGGCGTACCGAGAGCGAGCCGATGGAGATCTCGATTCGCGCCTGCGGCTCAGGGTGCGAGGCGGTGATCACGGACACCGGCAGCATTCGGACCTGCTCACGACGAGGAGGCTTCTTCTTGGGGCGGTGATGGGCCGAGCCGAGCCTCCAAACCCACCAAGCGAAGGCGTGGGGACGGATGCCGCGGGACCGAGCGAACTCGGAGACCCCGAGCTTGCTCCTTCGCTGCTCGCGAGCGAGGACCTGCCATTCATCACGAGAGCGTCGCTGCTGTGCCATGGCCGGTAGAGATCATGGCGGAATCTCCCACGCTACCCATCGAAGGTCGGACGGTTACGCAGAAAGCACAATGCCAATGATGAGCCAAGTCGGTTTGAAGGGTCGAGTCATGGGACGCATCCGTCGTTAGTGCATGTTGACCTGCTGCGCGTTCGAACAAAATTGGCCGTTTGAGATTTTCTGAAGGAGCCTTGCTGGTTACCTGTCGGTCAGGAGCCATCAACCAGGCGGAAACGGCTCCGCTGAATGAACCGCCCCGGCTTCTCCGGAGACCTCGTGACTTGAGTCACGAGGTCTCCGGAGAAGCCGGGGCGGTTCACTTGCTCCATTCGGGACACCTGCGAGTCTCCGTTCCTGGGACTCGCTAGGGCGTCGCGTCGGACGTAGGTTGCTCCATGACGCACGTTACATCGCGCGATCGCGGGCCATAGGAGATTCGGTGGAGTAATCCCTTCCGCGACATGGCGGTTTTGCCACCCGTGTAGACCTCGTAGGACAGGCCGTGTTCATCGCGATGTACTACCCACGATGCATCGGCACCGCGGACCTTCTTGGACTTAAAGACAGAAGGGTAGACGACGGACGACACATCGAGCGGCTTGGTTGGAATCAGATCGAGGCTCGAGACCTTGTCATGGTAGGACGGCGGATAGGCCTCGCGCGATTGCCACATCGTCCCCACGAAGTACACATACAGATCCCAGCTGTCGTTCAGGTGAAAAATGAGCACGGGCAGCCACTGCCTGGAATCAGGCGGGTGCTTACCTGTGTAATCAGCAAGCGTCCTGGCATCCGCTTCGTCGCCCAGGGCATCACGCACGTCGCTGGCCGTGGATACGAGGGGGCTGATGGAGGACCACGCTGAACCGCTGCGCGAAGCAAGGTCGGAGATCTCGTTCGGGTAGCGCGTGGGACCTGTGTCGATTTCTACGCAAGGATCCGCTTCGAGGGTCACCCTTGCGGGCTGTGGCGCCGGCCTGTCGTCGGCCGGCGCGGAGGCTTCCTGTCGCCCGTGGCGCTCGATCTGGGGTCGTGGATGCGCCGGCGGGGAAGCTCGCTGGCCACAACTCGCCACGAAGAGGCCAAGCGCGAGATGCCTGATTCCGAATCGTCGATGGACCTCCGCGTGGACCATGCGCCGGCATTTTACGTGAGCCGCGACTTGGCGACACGCGGGCACGACGATCGATGCCATCGAGCGACGTGAGCTCAACGATTCAGCCCCATCGAGGCGAAGGCTCCAAGTCGCCCAGCTCTGCCTCGAGCTGATTCTTCTCGACCTCCAACAACCGTCTCGCAGCTACGATCCTGAAACCGCGTCCCCCGCATCGCGGCGCGTCCGGACAGCATCATCTGTAGGAACTCCTTCGACACGATTTTCGTCGATGGGGTCCTCTATGGCTTCGGTAGCGCTCGAAGCGCCACGAGACCGTACGTGGCCTGGCTGGATGATGCGTCCGTTTCTCTCGCTGGAGAGCTGATCTGGTCGGAAAAGGGATTCCGTCTAGGTGCCTCGTGAATGTCAGCGACGTCATCGAGAGAGCCTCCAACCACCCTCACAGAGATCTCTCTCCTTTCGAGGACTCTCCGCTCCGAAAGATTGCTCAGGTCGAACGTGTGGGCGACCTGCCATCCTGGACTCGTGCGTGAAGTCTGACGAAGCTCTGTTGGACCAGCGAACTCCAGACGCTCGATCTTGTCGGTCCCCTGCTTGAGCAGGGCGAGCTGTTCGCTCGTGTTCGCATCGTAGAAACGGACGCTGCCATCCGCATAGCCAACGGCGGCGAGCGAGCCTTTCCACTCCTTCGTTTGGCCCGCGCTCCGGCCGCGCGGATCCAACGGAATCAGATAGGTCCCAGCGGCGGGAGCGAAGACGGCATCGGTCGTGGCCTCCGGGACCGTCGATTCTCCGTAGGCCGGTAAGGGCTGCGCATTGAACCATAGATCGGTTGTCGCGTTCCTCTGGGGTGCGTGGGTGTTTGATAGCTGTATCGTCGACATAGTGTTCTCCTTCGATGTTGTTGAGCCTGGTGCGCAACAGCAGGTATCGGAGGTGGACAATCGCGCTCCCTTAACATGTGCTTAACATCTCCACGGGCACCGCTGGGCTCAACAGATAGCCATCGGAGTCCGTTTCGAGAACTCCCCAAAGGCCTTCTTTGCGCAACGCCGCGATCGCAACATGCAGTCTGTTTTTTGCTGAGCTCGGCGGCAGAATCTGGTCGGGCCAGCCGACTGCGAAGAGCTGTTCGGACGGCACTGGACGTCCGCACCGCTCCAATCGCGCTTCGGCGAGCGCCACCAGGAGACGCCTCAGAACCATTCTTCGCCTTAGATCGACTCTGTGGCCTCCGATCTGAAACCACCGCCCATTCGAACCGACAAGCACGACCAGACACAGTGCAAGGGGTGTGCCCCGGCCGTGGGACCCATTCCCTCCACTCTCGTCGTGCGGCCCCGGCCCCCGCGCTCCCGGGATTGGGAGGCCAGGACGGAGGTTATCTCCATGAAATGCCTCGGTTCTAGGAATTTAAGAGACATCGCGGCTGGGTCTCCGACAACGAGTGCATGCGTGCTGTAGCAGGTCCGATTGGTCTTCGTTCAACACCTGGGGTGTCGGATTCACCATCCACAATGGTGACGGATCTGCCACGCACCACTCCGCCGCTCATCATGCCATCGACCACTCGCGCGTCGACGGCAACCGGCGACGTCCGCACCCAGAACAGCTCGACCGGGGTGGTGTCGGCTCGGTCTTCTGCGCCAGATGCGGAGGCTGCGATTCGTCGGGCCAAGGAGCAGCTCGAGTCTTCCCCCCGGCTCGACGCTACCCTTGCAACGGCTCTCCTCAGCGTCGCTAACGTGTGCATGAAAGGCGCCCCAGCGGCGAGCACTCAACTCGTCGTGCAGATCGCGGCGCGCTTGACCCGGGACGCGACCGTGGGCTTTCAGAGAGCCACCGTTGACCTCGTCGATGCACGCGACGCACGCGAACTACAACGGCTGGCGAATGACCTCGCAGAGGCACCGTTCGGTCCGGAATCAGACCAACGGCAGAAACAGCTGGAGCACGTCCTGTCGGGAGCGCCTGAGGCGCGAATGGAGGTTCAAGAGCTGGTTGACGCCGTCCGGCATCGAGCTGCCGGCGCGCGCGAGCGCGCCTGGGCACAGGCTGGTCAGGCACCCGGAACGATTCCGATGGACATGCGCGTCAAAGCAATGACTCTCACCTCTCGAGAGATCGATGGTGCGACCCTCGAATCATCCGTAGCACTCGCAAAGACTGCTCTCGCGGAAGGGGACGGTGCGTTCGCGTACCGACTTGCGATCCACCTCCAGGGTCTGTTGCCATCAGCAGTAGACGATCACCGGACGATCCTTTCACCCGAGGAAGTCACGGCAGCGATGGAAGAGCTCAACGAGGTTCGAATCAAAGCAGCCCCCATTGAACAACGTCAACGTCTGGCGATCAGCGTCGCATCGGCCGACCGCGACCTCGAGACCGCCGTGCTCGACCTAGTGATGCATCCCGCGGTTCGGCACCGCACCGACTTCGCGCCAGAGGTCGAATCCGCGTTGCTGGGTCTACTCGACGTGCACGTCCCCAAGCTCCAGACGCGGGTCGGAGCCCTCACGGCGTTGCTGGCTGATGGGCCGCTTCATACGCTGGCGGATGCAGACCACGTGGAGATTCACTCAGCGGAGCGCCTTCTCGCTTGGCTGTCTGGGAAGGTGGGCGGCCGCAGCTCGGACCTGGTGAGAATCCGGGAGGATCTGCACAAGGCCTTGGCAGAGGCGAGCAAGCGTCAGGCGGACGCCTTTCAGGACTTGCTGGCGGGTGGGTTGAGTGAACGGGAGATCTTGAACGGAGTCTTTTACGCCGAGTTCGTCTCGGACTGCGTCCCGATTGCGGAGGCCTTCGCAACACAAACGAAGATCGCAACGCTCGAACACTACGGCTCGTCGGGGCTGCCCCTTTCCGCATCGATGTCGAAAGCGATTTCCAGCTGGGCGTCCGACTCCAGAGCGAGTCCCGAGGTGGTGGCTCGGGCGCACTCGATGAAGCCCGAGAACTAGAATGAGACCGCCCGCTCACGGACCCGCTTGCTCGCCATGCGGTAGACGCTCTGCGCACGCCCAGCGCCGACCTTCTCCCGATCTTTTTGCGAGGAGGTCATCGAGTCCATGCTGGTCGAGATCCCCGCGAATCCCGAGGATGACCGGCCGGCGGAGATCGCCGAGCACAGCGCGGGCCTTGAAGGCGGATGCACACCCCAGAGGACGTAGAAGCAACAGCCCGCCCCAGAATCCGACAATTTTCGTTGAGCAACTTCTCCTAGGATCGCCATGCCAATAATCATTGCACCACTCTCGTATGCTCGTGCGCTCCCCCAGCCGAACCGCGTGACCATGCCTCGAGCCACCTATGGATGGGGCTACGCCGGCTGGGACCGAATTGGGCCGCGCCGAGCCCACACAACGCTCGACACCGTCGGAGGCACGACTAGACGCGCAGAGATCGTCACCACGACCAACTTCGTAGTGCAAAACCGCTCGAGCGCAACGATCGAGCAGACCCGGGCGGTCGCCGAGCAGCTGGAGGGCCATCTCGTAGCATTGACTCAACGGTTGCCTCTCGAGGCTCCTTCCCCGATTCAGGTCCGGCTCATTGATGGAGGCTTCATTCCCCACGCTGCGCCGGCGCCAGGCGGCGGCATGCTGATGAACATCCCCGTCGTCGACGGAAATGTCGCCAAGGACTCGCTCCTGCACGAGCTGATCCACGTCGTGTCCGGTTTCTCTAACGTTGGCCTGATGGAAGGTTTGGCCGTGCATGCGGACCAGGCGATCCAGCCGCACAACAGAGGTGTCTTTCCCGCCTTCGGTCAGTCGGTGGATGCCTGGACCAAGATGTTTATCGACAACGGTCACTACGTTCCTCTCTCCCGCGTCTTTGCCGCGAAGGCGTTCTTCACCGACGCGCACGCACGCCCGAACGCTTCCGAATTCTCGGAGGGAGATGTCTTTTCGTGGCAAGCCTACATCGAGGCCGCCTCTTTCGTGCGTTGGTTGCTCGACAACGTCGGCTGGGAGGAGTTCTGGCGTGTGTACCAGGAGGCGAGCCTCACCGGGCCAAACTATGCGGTGATCGGTCCGCTGCTCGACGCGTACGAGGATGTTTGGAAGGCGTCCTTGTCCCAGGCTTCGATCCCGGTTCTTCCCGCGAGAGATGTTCTGCCGGTCCGCGATCCGAAGTTCGCTCACCTCGCAGCGCTCATGGACAGCGAGTAGGTCTACCCGAACATCTCGCGTGGGGTGGTCTGCGCCCGTCAGTGAGGTGGGAAAGGTCGTGCCGCGATGCCGCTGCGGTTTCACGCTCGACGCAGACGCGCTCGACCAGACATGCGACGACAGCGTGGTGTCTCGGCGCTCGGGCTGTGAGCGCACATTCGACTCACTCCAGTTGGGTGAGCCAGCCGAAGCTCGGCAGATCCGAACTCGGAATGCCAGCGAAGAGATAGCCATCACCCAGGCGCGCGAGGGTGTGGAAATTTCCCCAGCCCGAGGTGGAGTGGTAGGGGCAGCGGTCCGAGAGAAGATCCAGGACTCCAACCACTCCTTGCTGGGTGACGTAGAGCAGTCGGTCCTCGTCAAGCGGGGCGCCGGCCCAGATTCGAACACTTCGCACCCCGATCGGCTTCCACTCGCCGGTGCGATACTCGAACAGCTCACCGCTGAAGGTCTCCGGGACGATCACGCTGCCATCGGGGCGCGGCCACAACAGCCCGAAGCCCCTTCTGGTCCCCTCCTTTTGGAGAAGCCGCGTGCGCCCGGCACGATACTCCACGACCGCGGCCATGTCCTCCGCCGCGACTAGGAAGTCCTCCTCGCCCAGCGCTTGGAACCGGGCGGAAGGGAGGCTGACCTCGCCCGAGCGGGGTCGAAGAATCGTCGGAGGAACCTGAAGAACGAGTTCGAATGCGGTCATGTTGGGAGTGGAGCGGAGCAGTTGCCCGTCTTCGAGCAGCACCCAGAGGGTCGCGACAGACCCCCGCTCACGAACGAACAGGCCCCAAGGACGTGCATCGCTGGGCACCCCGAGGGCCACGGGCCCGAAGCGCCCCTCTTCGATCTCAAACGGGAGGATCGTGCTGCTCGTGGCGACCCATATGCGGCCGGTGTCCGACAGCGCGATCGCGCTGCCTCTTTCGCCCGCGGGCAGCGGCCAGCGCTCGAAGCTCTTGTCGGCGCGGAAGCGAAAGATCTCTCTGATGTCGAGGGCCACCGCCGTCTCCAGCCCGATGCTGATCGCCTCAACCGGACGCGTGGACTCCACGAGAACCTCATCTGTGAAACGAGGACAGTCCTCCTTGCTCGGGAAGGTACGGGCCCTGAGCGGGAGGCTTGCCTCGGTGGTCTCGAGCCGAACACGCACGGAATCCGGCAGGAGCGTGGCTCCGTCGATGGCCATCGGGTGGAGTTCGGGGAGCGTTCGATAATTCCCCGTGGGCACGGGAACGGGCCCTACGGAAAGACCGAGTTCGTCCAGGGACACGGGCAGGGCCACTCGCGCGAGCTCGATCCGCTCGTCCTCCCGAAACCAAGGAGCGAAGGCAACATTCACGGCACGCGACTCGGCGTGCAGCGCGTGAACGTCCAGGCTCGAGCCCTGCTCGAGCGCGAACAGGAAGCTCCGCGCCCCGGGCACCTCCGGAGCTTCGACAAAGACGGAGTCGCTCGCTCCGCACGCGCCGCCGAGGCCGGCGGTCATCGTGAGGAGAGCGAGGTGGCTCGTGAGCCCGGGACGGGCTGATGAAAGAGGCGGAGCCCGAGGACCCGTGAAACCGAGTGCAATCATAGGCGTTCGCGCTTCCATCATCATGCTGATCGAGGTCGAACCGACGACCTCATCAATCCGATTCAAGCGCTCTCCCGAATGAGGTCCAGCCCCGTGAACGAAGACTTAACTATTCGGCTCCGCCCGAGCGTGTCAACGCGCAAAGCGGTCACCATTTGGGCGGAACCGTGACCCCAATGAGCCTCAGGATACCGGCATGAGTGCTTCTGGGCCCTTCTTCGGTCTCGAGCCAGAGCGCTCCGTCGGCGAGGAAAGCGATGCTCGTGGAGTAGCACTCGGCATGGCCCACGGGGCCGCCCCAGGACGTGTATGGAGAGTCCAGAGGGCTGGTGGGCGCCATCGACCCGCCCCGTTCACACGCGGGTCACGGGCACTCGAAGAGCCCTCGTATGATCACAGAACGTTCGACCACGAAGCGCCGGAGGTCTTCGACCTCAGCCTCGAAGGCAAACTCATCCGCGTTTCGGTCGCGGTCATCGGCCGCGACCGCGGCTCGAATCTCCGCCTCCTTGGCGTCGATGAACCGCAAGAGCCGATCGCTCCACCACTCGCCATCGAGGATGTCGCAGGCGAGGTCTTCGAATCGCGCCCGCATCTCGCGGTCGGAAAGCACGTTGTGCTGTAGCTGATTGTAGAAGGCCATGACTGGGTAGCCAGCTTCGGCGCCGATGAGAATGCCGCGGTCTGGCGGCGCATCGACGATGAACTCGTCGCAGTAGGTGGTCATGAGCACGTCGTCGTAGAGGCAGCCAAAGGAGAGATCGAGGTCCCAAGGCAACATCTCCCAGCGTGTGTTGCCCACGGGGTGAAGCTGATGCGTGAGGTAGTAGTTTTTTCGAATGTGGTCGTGGTTCTGCACGAGGCCCATGAGCGCTAGGTATTGAAGGTACAGCTCGATATCGACTTCGGAGCGCTGGCGCCGCGTGGTGCCTTCCTGAAAGTCCGCCCAGATCACGTCCTCGACGAGGTGCATCAGATCGGCGTAGCTCGGATCGTCGGGGCTCTTCTTGTCGAAGCCGCCTTGGTAGGTCGCCTCGTCCGGCAAGGGCACGAGTGAACCCGTGCCGAGAGCAAACAGGTCGCGCGGCGGGTCCGCCTCGTACAGCGGCGCGAGATCATCGCGGCCGTTCGTACGCAGGAGCTTCCCGCCCACTCGCTCCACCTCGGACATGAGCCCGTAGCTCACCCCGTTGATCGAGAACTCGATGAAGCGCGTTCGCGGCGTGGGCGTTTGACTCAGGCGGCGGAAGCTCTCGAGCGCGATGACGTTCCTGAGGAACGAGGGCTCGTTGTACTCGGCCCGCAGGTTGATCTTTCGCGAGAAGCCCGGGTGCGGGACCCCGTCGGGGAACGTGATGCGAAACGACTTCTTCGGGTAGTCGCGAGCCGAGCCGCCGCGGAGGCGCACCTGACAGCCCTGGTCGTAGCGCACCCCGTCCGCAACAAGGGCGCACAGTACGAAGATCTCCTCGTACGGGTTGTCGATGAGGAGGAAGTAGTCGGACTCGGCGATCTCGAGGTTCCACGAACGAATCGCGCCGTCGATGCAGAACCCCGACTGGCAATTTTGCCCGAGTGGGCACTCCATGGAGTCGCTGCATTCTCCGCAGGTGCCATCGACACGGCAGATGTCGCCCGGCAGGCAGTCCTCAGTCGCGGCGCAGGCGCCGCACTGACCGGCGCTGCAGCCCTCGGACTCGGGACACTCGAACGGACCAAAGCAGGCGCCTTCTCGCCGGGGCCAAGGCTCGAGCCCGCCGCCGTCCGAGGGCGCAGCCGCGTCTGCGTCCGACCCCACGGCTGCGTCCTCGCCAGGAAGATCGCCGGCGTCCGCGCGGCCGAGGTCCGCTGCGTCGGGCGTCGGTCTCGGTCCGGCGTCCCGGACCACGATTGCGCCCGCATCACCCATCGGAGGATCCGCGTCGTCGCCGCAGGCCGCGAGGGTGAGCGAGAGCGAGAGGCCGATCAGGGGTCGAAACAAGGACGAAGGCACCGAGGGATGATCCGGGCTGAAGGAGTTAACAGCAAGACAGGCGAATCGGTATGCGCCTTTCACGGTGCGGGTGGGACGTTCAACCTTCTGCCGGCAGAGCCGGCCTCAGGAGTTTGGGCAGGAGGAAACCGGTTCTGCTTCGATACTCGGCCCACTCTGGGTAGCGCGACATGGAGGCTTCCTTCATCAGCATGTTCGGGACGAAGAGCTGCAGCCATACGAAGCTCAGCACCACCCACGGGATCCAGTGACCCACGATGAGCGCGTAGGAGCCATAGAGCATCATCTCGCCCAAGTAGTTGGGGTGACGAACCCGCGCGAACATGCCGTCTTGGATGAGGCCGCGCTTGTGCTGGAGCGTGTAGAACTTCTGCGCATCACTCACCATCATGATCACGACGCCCAGGGTGTGGATGAAGATCGCCGCCCCGAGAACGGCGTTGGTGGGCTGAGGCTTCGCAGCGCCGAGCACGTCGCTGATCAGCAACACCGGAGCGAGCCAATAGGGACCAAGCACGAGCAAGAAGCTCATGAGCGCCCCTCCAAAGGTGATCCTCGTCTCCCAGCCCGGGTCGGGAGACACCCGGTCCTTGAGGAGCCAGCACACGCCATAGGCTCCGTGGAGTCCCAGATACGTAAAGGCTGCGGCCGAGAAGTCGCCGTACCAGAGCATGAGGGCGCCGACGAAGAAGAGCGTCCCGCCTTTTTGGGCGTTGATGACCCAAGCGTGTTTCAAGACCCGAGGGCCCCCAAACATGTCTTTTCCAACGTAGTGATTGAGAGCAGCGAGTCTTCGAACGAAGGCGGGCGCGTCGGGCATGGGGCTAGCCTACGCCAACGAGAGATCAGCGGCTACCGATGGAGGTGGCCCTGAGCGCCTTGAAGATCAAGACGTGTCCGAGCAGCGCTGAACCCACCAAGACCGCCGGGAGCCAAACGAAGGGCGCGAAGAGCACCCAGGTATTGAGTGTCTCCGCGCTCGTCCCGAAGCGAGCAAAGACAGGGGTGCTGAGCACGCTCACCGCGACAATGACGAACAGCAACCCGAAACCGACGATGTTCCAAATGAGGACGAGAACACGAGGCACCTGCGTGAATCGAAGAGCCAGCGCGAGCGCGATGGCGGTGATGCCGGTGACGATATCGTAGTTCAGGCCGACGCGGCCGCCCACCGAACCAAAGCTCATCTGCGCCGGCATGGTGCCTTCGAGGGCGGCCTGATGCATCACGAGTTCCAGCGGCAGACGAAACGACTGCACGCCCACCAGGATCCAGATCGGCGTGGCGGCGAGCGATCGACCCATCGGTGATCGAACGATGAGCCCTACCCCAACGAGGAGGCCGAGCGGGATGAGCAAGAGCGGAGGCGGTCTGAGCTCGGTCCGCGCAAAGAGCCCGGCGCCCGCGAGACCGGCCGTGAGGGCAGCCCATCCCGCGAGGACCGCGAAGAGTCGTAGACTGGCCGCCAGGCGACCTTCCTCTTGGTGGGACCACCAGAGCAGAATCGGCCAGACGAGAAGGAGGACGATGGAGAGCCCGACGATGCCGACGGTAACCATCACCGAGGGGTCGGGGGGACTGAGACCCATGTGCGATCCTCCAACGGCTTGGCGATAGAGTCGAGCCGGAAGTTGCGGGTCAGTACGCTCCCACGTAACAACCTGCTAGATTGCGCGCGGTGGCGAAGACCGGGGACCAGATCGCAGGCTACGCGCTCGTCCGCCGGCTCGCCTCCGGACGGCGAGGCGAGGTGTGGCTTGCCCAGCGACACGTCGGTGGACACCAGGCCGCGATCAAACTCGCCCCTTGGGCAAAGACGCGACGGCCGGGCAGCGAAGCGGGCGTCGAGAGCGCGTTTCGCGAGCGCCTCGAGCAAGTGCGGGGGCTTCAGCATCCATCTACCGCCAAGGTGCTCGCGGGCGGGCGAGAGGCCGAGTTCTCTTTCGTGGTCGCCGAGTTCATCCGAGGCGTAGACCTCGAGGCGGTCTTGGACCACGCACGCCGCGAATCGAAGTGGCCGAGCTTGTCGCTTGCGCTCCATGTGGTCCGTCACCTCTCCGCCGCGCTGGCCGAAGCGCACGGGCTGGGCCTCGTTCATGGTCACTTGAGCCCGTCGCAGGTTCTCCTCGAGTCCACCGGCGAGGTGAAGCTCATCGGCTTCATTACGACCCCTGCGCTGCACGAAGACGTCGATACCTTGAGTCACTCCGGTGCGAGCCGAGAGGTCGCCTACCTGTCCCCGGAACACGCGCACGATCTCGAGGCCACGGACGCTCGTTCGGACGTGTTCTCGCTGGGCGTGCTCCTTTGCGAGCTCGCCACCCGCGTCGCACCCTTTAGAAGGTCGACCGACCTAGAGACCCTTGCCGCCATCACCGAGGCGCGAGCGCCGGCACTGCCGAGCGATTTGGATGAGGACCTCGCCGCGGTCATTCGACGTGCGCTCGCGCGACGGACGGAGGATCGCTTTGCAGACGCCGGGGCCTTCTTGGCCGCGGTGGACGCGCTCGAGGCGCCCCCGGTCGACGAGGCCGAGCTCGAGGCTCTGACGCGGCTCGCGCGGCCGTCGAGCACCGCCGCCCCATGGGAGGTGGGCGAGCCGCTCGACGACACCGTCACCTCCGCGAGCGGCGCGGAGCCGAGCGAGGTCGAGACGCCGCGGCGGCGCTTCGAGATCCTCCAACGCATCGGTGAGGGCGGAATGGGTGAGGTCTATCGGGCGAGAGATCGAGAGCTCGATGAAATCGTCGCGCTGAAGGTCATCGCGCGTGATGTCGCCCTGAACGAACAGCTCCTCGACCGCATGCGGCGCGAGGTCCGGCTCGCCCGCAAGATCTCGAGCGAGCGCGTCTGTCGAATTCACGACCTCTTTGAGCTCGAAGACGGCGCGCGCGGCATCAGCATGCAGTTTGTGGAAGGCGAAACCTTGGCCGCGCTCATCAAGGGTGGAGTCCCGGTAGACTACGCGCGGTTCGCGAGCTGGGGGGCGGATGTCGCGGAGGGCCTCGCCGCTGCGAACGCGCTCTCGGTTGTGCATCGCGATCTCAAGCCGGAGAACGTGATGATCGATCGGCATGATTCCGCGGTGATCCTCGACTTCGGCATCGCCGCCTCCACGGACCCCGAGGCCACCGACCGACTCACGAAACAGGGCGTGATCCTCGGAACTCTGCCGTACATGGCGCCCGAGCAACTCACGGCGGCGCCGGTGGACGGCCGCACCGACCTCTACGCGCTCGGTCTCATCCTCGCCGAGCTCATTACCGGTGAGGTTCCGTTCTCCGCTTCAGACTACGCAGGGCTGCTCGACCGAAGAGTCGTGAACCCCAAGCGGTACGACCTCCGCAGCATCGATCCCGCGGTGCCCAAGGATCTGGCCGAAACAGTGAATCGCATGCTGATGGCCGACCCGAGCGATCGTCCGGCCGAAGCCACACAGGTCGCGCACGCGCTCCGCCGAGTCGCACACGAGGCTCCGACCGGGCAGTCACAGACCTCAGCGCTCGAGCATCCGACGCCCGTCCCCGAGCACTCGACCGAACCTCGAGGGTCCGCCTCCACCGCGATCCTCGCAACGGAGGAGTCGGCGCTCGCGTCCAATCTTCTGACGGACGAGCCTCCGACCGAGCCACCCCGCTCTCCTGTCTGGTCCGTGCTCGCGCTCGGGGTGGCGGTGGTGCTGTTGGGCGTGGGCTTGGTCGTACTGGGCCAGGTGCTCGAGCGAAATTTCGGGGGAGACGAAGAGGTGACCACCGAGCCCCTCGAGCTTCAAGCGGATCCTGTGCCAGCGCCTGACCCGGATGCTGGCCTGTCTGCGGAACCAGAGGCTCCTCCTTCAACACCGACCGAGCCGGGCCGTGGCACGAGGAAGAAGGCGAAGGACTGGCTTCCGCCGGTGGAGGCGATGTGACCAAGGTGAACTCGGTAGACGCGTATATCGCGCATCAACCCAAGGCGATTCAGCCGGTGCTCGAGCGAGTGCGGTCGATCATTCGGAGAGCGATCCCGGACGCAGAGGAGACGATTTCGTATCAGATCCCGGCCTACAAGCTCGGAGGAAAGAACGTGGTCTTCTTCGCCGGTTGGAAGAACCACTTCTCGGTCTATCCCATCGGCGCGCGGGTGGCTGAGGCCCTCGCGAAAGAGCTCGAAGCCTTCGAGCGCTCGAAGGGCACCATCCGTTTCCCGCTCGACCAGCCCGTTCCGGCTCGACTGATCGGGCGCATCGCGCGGCTTCGGGCGAAGGAGGCGCGGGATGAGGCCTCCAAGAGGAAAAGGCGATAGTCGGCCGCGCTCAGGGCCTAGTGTCCCGTCCGAGAAGCTCAGATCACGTTCGCGCTTGTCCTTTTCGCCCCTGGCCGACGCGCGACCTGCGGCCGCCCTTTCGGGCTCCTCGGTCATTGGGGGCGACCCAACTCCCTTCGTAGCGCGCCAACCAGCGACAAAAGATACTTCGCGGGAACATGATCGAACTCCTCGGACGGGACACTAGTCCCCTGGAAACGTGGAGGCTAGCGAGATCCGGTCTAGTGGTCTTACCACTTGACCTCTTTGAGACAACGCCTCCAGCTTCTGCTCCGTGGCCACTCTCGAACCGATCCGCCGCCGCTCACTCGCCGACGAGGTCTACGAACAGCTCCGGACCAAGATCGTCCGCGGCGAGATCGAGGCTGGGAGCTCGCTGCCCGCAGAGCGCGCGCTGTGCGCGATGCTCGGCGTCAATCGCGGCGCACTCCGAGAAGCGCTCAAGCGGCTCGAACAAGCACGCCTCGTCTCGATCCATCACGGCGGGGGGACGCGGGTGGAGGACTTCCGCCAAAGCGGCGGACTCGATCTGCTCTCGAAGCTGATCATCGGGCCCGGCGGTTCGGTCGACACACACGTCGCAAGAAGCGTGGTGGAGATGCGATCCGCGCTTGGCCCGGACATCGCGCGGCTCGCGGCGCTTCGTGCGACCGACTCGGTGAAGGAGCGCTTGCTGGAGGTGGTCGATCGCATCGATGAGACGGAAGACCTGAGAGCGCTCCAGCAGCTCTCGATGGAGTTCTGGGATCTCTTGGTCGAGGGGTCGAACAACGTGGCCTACCGATTCGCCTTCAACACCTTGCACGCGACGTATCGCGAGATCTCGCAGGTGATGACGCAGGTCCTCGCCGCCGAGCTCACCGATCGCGCCAGCTTTCGCGCCGTCGCCGAGGGCGTGAACGCACGCGACACCGCGGAGACCGAGACCCGGGCTCGTGAGCTCTTGCGCAAAGGCGCGAGCGGTATCCTCGAGCTCATTCAGCTCATGGACAGCATGAAGGAAGGAAAGCAAACATGAGCGCGATGGAGGTCTCCCTCGACGTCGGCGAGTCACTCGCCCACACCCCGAGCACTTTGCGCGGCGCTCTGGCACGTTTCGCCCGGGCTCCCACGGCGCTGATCTTGTTCGCTCTCTTCAGCGCCACGACGGCGTACCGGCTCTCGCTCGGACCGCTCCGCCTGTATGAGCTCTTGATACCGCTGGGCATCCTCGCGTTCTGGCCGTTTCAGGAGTGGCTCATCCACGTCTTCGTTCTGCACTTCAGACCGCGCAAGTGGGGACGTTTCACCGTCGATCTCCCGGTGGCGAAGAAACACCGCTACCACCACCTGCATCCTTGGGAGATCGACCAAGGCTTCATGCCGCTGCACGCGATCTTCCTCTCGATGCCACTTCTTTACGGGCTCTGGTTTGGGATCGCACCCACCAAGGAAATCGCGGCCACCGGGACCGCAGTGTGGGTGCTGTTCTCGCTTCACTACGAGTGGGTGCACTTCATCGTTCACACGCGGTACCGGCCGAAGCTCGCGGTCTACGAGCGCATGTGGCGCAACCACCGCCTGCATCACTGCAAGAACGAGAAGTTCTGGATGGGCGTGTCTACGCAGCTCGGAGACCGGGTGCTCGGCACCTCACCCGATCCCAAAACCACGGAGACCTCGAAGACCTGCCGTACCTTGGGCATCACTGAGGCCTGAGACCTCGAGCACGCGCAGAGAGCATCGGCGGCGTCTACTGCGCGCGGAAGGTCGAGTAGGAGTACCGGTTCTGCCGAACGAGGATCAGCATCCCTTCGCCGGTGGGGCCGAGCGTCGCCGTGACGAAGCGGGGGATGCTCGACTGTACAGGCTCGATCGCAACCCCAGGGCCAAAGACCCGACCCGCCGGCACCTGGTTCGATTCATCCCGGGCGTCGAGACTCATGCTGGGGCCCCACACACCATTGGGCTCGCAAACCGCCCACGTCGATCACGACCGCTGGACCGGATGCGTTTGGATTCGGAGCGATCTGTTGGGGGGCTCCGGGATCGCCGTCCGCGGCGAGCGCGAAGAAGCGAAGCGCGGTCCAGCTGGTGTTGCGTTCTCGAGAGCGGCCGATTCCGGTCAGCGCGACGGGCGCATCATCGTCTCGAGCATCTCGAGCGATCGCGGATCGGGCTCGAGCGCGCGATAGGCGTCGAGCGCCGCCCGCGCCTCGCTCGGTCGACCGCGGCGCCAGAGAAGACGCACGAGCGGAACGAAGGGCTCGGCCCACTTCGGACGGCCTTCCACGCACCGGGTCAACTCGAGTTCGGCGCGCTCGAGATCGGCCATGCGTAGGAGTACTGAGGCAAACGCGAGGCGGCTCTCATGGTCCTTCTCGTGCGTCTTCAAGAAGGCCTCGAACAGACCCACTGCCTCCGCGTGCTCGCCGGCGTCGAACAGCGTCAGCGCGAGCTCCCTCAGGGCCTCGCCGTCCGAAGGTGCGAGGTCGAGCGCCCGTCGGTACATGCGAGCCGCTTCCTCGGGTTTCATCGCCTGATTCAGCTTGCGCCCGAGGCTCACCGCCTCCTTGGCCGACTTCACCTCGGAGGGAATGAGCGTCGAGTCGGGCTCACCCATGGAGAGCGGGCCCTTGGGCACGAGCATCCTAAAGACTTCCACCATACAAATCGCCTCACCGAAGTTGGCCGGGGCAAGTGCCCTCATCGGAGCGAGAGAATCAAGCACAGAGATGCTTCTTCGACTACGCTCCCTCGCCCATGTCACCGGTTGCCCCCACGTCCCTGCGCACGCTGCTCACGCTGGCCTGGCCGGTCGTGGTGTCACGCTCCACGCAGACCATTATCGGCCTGGCCGACGGCATCATGGTGGCCAAGCTCGGGGAGTCCGCGCTGGCGGCCACCACCACGGGGGCGTTCAACGTCTTCTTGGTGTTGATCGCGCCCATGGGCGTGACGTTTGTGGTCTCGAGTTTTTCGTCGCAGCTTTTCGGCCGCGGTGACCTCCCCGGCGCGAGACGCTACGCGTTCTACGGCCTCGGGGTCGCGCTGCTCACGCAGGTCGCGGCGTTCATTTCCCTCGTGCCGCTCGACGCCGGGCTCGCGCTCCTCGATCACTCGCCGGAGGTGCGCATGCTCCTCTCGAGCTACATGCGAATCCGCCTCCTCTCCGCGGCGTTTGCCATCGGACTCGAGGCGCTCGGCGCGTATTACGGCGGACTCGGTGATACGCGTCGGCCGATGGTCGCCAACGTCGTCGTGATGGTGTTGAACGTGGGGCTGAACTGGGTGCTCATCGACGGCCGCTACGGCTTTCCCGCGCTCGGCGTCGACGGCGCCGCCTGGGCCAGCGTGATCGCGTCGGCGGTCGGGTTCCTCGGTTTTCTCGCGGTGTTTCTCACCGAGGGTCGAGGTCTCGAGCGCAGCCCACTCCGATGGAGCGAGTTCGTGCGGCTCCTCCGATTTGGCATCCCCTCGGGGCTCAACTGGTTCTTCGAGTTTCTCGCGTTCAACGTCTTCATCAACGTGGCGGTCGCGAGCCTGGGCACCACCGCGTTGGCGGCGATCATGGCCGTCTTTCAGCTCAACTCGGCTTCATTCATGCCCTCGTTTGGCCTCTGCAGCGCCGGCGCGATTCTCGTCGGACAGGCGATTGGCGCCGGCCGAAAAGACGAAGTACCGCGCATCGTGAGCCTCACCTTTCGAACCGCGGCCGTGTGGCAGGGGGTCGTGGGGCTGTCGTATGTCGTGATGCCGCTCGTGCTGCTGGCGCCCTTTGTCTACGAAGGCACGACTTCAGCGGAGTTCATGGACGTGGCTCAAAGAATGCTCATGCTCTCCGCCGCGTGGCAGCTCTTCGACGCCATGGCGAACACCTTGGCTGAAGCCTTGCGCGCTGCCGGAGACACCGCGTTCACCATGTGGGCGCGACTCATCATCGCCTGGGCCGTCTTCACACCCGTGGCCTTCCTCGGCATCCGCTACTACGGATGGGGCGACGTCGGGGCGATGCTCTCCGTGGTGCTCTACCTCGGCTTGTTGGCGCTGGTCTTGTGGTGGCGCTTTCGCTCCGGCGCTTGGCGACGCATCGAGCTCGTCGAGCCCGTCGTCATCTAGAACTCAGGCGAAGCGCTTCTTCATCGGCTCCCAGTAGTTCTTCTGCCAGCCCTGGGCGAGGTGCTCGCCTTGACCTTCGGGGAAGCTCGAGTGATCGAGCACGAGCTTCGTGCCCTCTCCGTCCGCCTCGAGCGCGAATCGAACCATGGAGTACTGCCCGTCTTCCCAGTTCTTGGCCCGCCAGGCCTGTACCAAGCGCTGCCCGGGCACACACTCGATGTTGCGTCCGTGGATCATGCCCCCGAAGCAAGTGAAAGCGCCGCCCGGCTTGGAGTCGATCTCGGCGGGGGCGCCCCCGCACATCGCGCTGAATTCCTCGGCCTTGGTCAGCAGGTTGTAGACGCGCTCGGGAGCGGCGGAGAGAGCCACTTCTTGGCGGATGTGATGGGTCATGGAAACCTCCTGGGTTGCATTGTTAACCATTTGGTTTACTATTCGCGGGTGGCCCCAAAGTCAAGAGCCTCACCGCGAAGGACACGGCGGCGGTCATCCGCGGCGCGCGAAGATGAGCTCGACCTCGTGTTCGCGGCGCTCTCTGACCGTACGCGCCGCAGCCTTCTGTCGCGGCTGCAGAAGAGCCCGCTCAAGATCAGCGACCTCGCCGCCCCCTACGACATTTCTCTCCCCGCTGTCTCCAAGCACGTTCGTGTCCTCGAGAGGGCGGGTCTGGTTCGGCGCAGCATCGACGGACGCGTCCACGAGTGCACACTCGAGACCGCACCACTCGAGACCGCGGATGCTTGGCTTCAGCGTCATCGCGTGCTCTGGGGAAGCACTTTGGATGCCCTCGCGGCGTTCGTGGAAGAGGATGACTCATGAGCGAAGACACCACGCTGAGCCTGATCGTCCGGCGCTCGATTCGCGCCACTGCGGCGCGTTGCTTCGAGGCCTGGACGAGTCCGGAGCAGCTGCTCCGCTGGTGGGGCCCCGAGGGGGTCCGTTGCACGAGCGCAGAGATCGAGCCCAGGGTCGGCGGCCGCTACTGCATCGGCAACGAGCTCCCGACCGGTGAGGTTCTTTGGCTCGAGGGCGAGTTCTCGAGCTTCGAACCACCGGAGAAGCTCGTCTACTCTTGGTCGGTGCGCGGCAAGACCAGTCCTCCCGAGCGCGTGACGGTACGATTCGAAGCTCACGGTGAAATCACGGAGGTCATCGTCGTGCACGAACGCATCGCCGACAAGAACGTTCAGAGCGGGCACGAACTCGGGTGGGTCGGATGCCTCGCCGGCCTGGACGCCTGGATTCAGTCCGGCTGAGCGTCTCCGCATGACCCGACCGGCTTTTCTGTGGGCGCGTTCCGTGCCACTGCATGCCTGAATGATCGTCCATGAACAGCGTCCCGCCTGGCTGCGCCTCGTCTTTTCGTACCGCCGCACTACGCTCCAGAACGTTCGCAACCGTCTCGGGCTCGTCTTCTTCGTCTCGGTCATCACCACCTGGCTCGAGCTCGAGGTGGAGTGGCTTCAGAAGTACTCGCTGACCGCGATCCCCTTCTCGCTCATCGGCCTCACGCTCGGCATCGTGCTCGGCTTTCGAAACAACACCAGCTACGACCGCTTCTGGGAGGGCCGAAAGCTCTGGGGCTCCCTCGTCAACACCTCGCGCACGCTCGCGAGAGAGTTGATGACGGTGACACGCTTCGATGATGCAACGCGGAGTGCCGGCCACAAGGACCTCGTCTACCGGGTGATCGGGTTCGTACACGCGCTCAGGCTTCACCTTCGTGCCGCCAAGGACTGGAGTGAGCTGGAGGCCTATTTGCCCTCGGCGGAGGCCCGCGCCGCCGCACGTGAGTCCAACCCGCCGAACGCGATTCTGCATGATCTCGCGGAGAAGCTGCGTGCGCTCCGAGAGCGCGATCAGATCTCCGAGTACGCGTGGGTGCGTCTCATGGCCAGCCTCAGCGAGCTCAGCAACATCCAGGGCGCCTGCGAGCGCATCAAGAGCACACCCATCCCGCACGCCTACACCGTGCTCATCCACCAGATCGTCGCCTCGTACTGCTTCTTGCTCCCGTTTGGACTCGTGGGTCAGGTGGGTGTGCTCACCCCGGTCGTGGTGCTGATCGTGAGCTACACCTTCCTCGGTCTCGACGACATCGGCGACGAGCTCGAGGAACCTTTTGGCCTCGATGTGCACGACCTGCCGCTCGAACACATCTCACGCAACATCGAGATCAACCTGCGCGAGCGCCTCGGGGAGACGAACCTGCCCGCGGCGACCGCGGCCAAGGATGGCGTGCTCGCGTAAGGCTGAGGTCGATTAGGGACAGCGTCCGGCGGGCAAGGCGATCACATCTCGGCGGACCTGACCGCCGTTGTCGCCCCCGACTTCGTCGAAGAGGACGTCGTTCGAGAGACCGAGCTGGACGAGGTGCTGCGAGACCGTATCGTCATCGACCGACCAGTCCGACGCGGGATCGAAGCGCAGCCCGTAACGGACGCTTCGTGAGACTCGAAAGGGGCCAAGGTCCACGATCATGGCCGGCTGAGCTGCATAGCCAGACGCTTGTCCCATCGCCAGCGAGCTCCTCGCCTCGAGGAGCACCTGCCCCGGCTGAGAATCCGTCACGCGGCCATCGGTCCACAAGCGGAGCGTGTCTCCGTCCTGACTGCAAGCGATGTGGTGCCACTCGTGATCGTCGAGGCGCGCGCTGGTCACGGTGACCTGGAGTAATGGCGTCTCCCGGTAGGTCGAACAGCTCAGGACCCCGGTGCGGGGATCGAAGTTCCAGAGTATGCCACCATCCACGTACGCCTCGTTGAGCGTGAGCAGTCGGGCGAGTCGGTCCTGGTTGGGCGACTCCGGTACTCGAAGCCAGAGCTCGAACGTGTAGGGCCCGCCGCCGAGCCCGTAGCCCGTCTCTTGGAACTGAACTGAGGCCACGCTCGAGGTCATGGCGACAGCGTGACAGGGCGGCCACGCCCGGACGGCTGCGTTGGCATCACCCGCTGGGCCAAAGCCGACGCCATCGCTGGGCGTCACGCGGCAGCTCCATCGCTCGAAGGCGCGGGTGGTTTGTGCGGGCAACAAGGGCCCGACGTGTGCGGTGAGTTCACCATCCTCGAGCCATTCGAAAGCGTAGCTGACGGTGTCTCCGTCGGCGTCGAACGAAGGCCCCGTCACATCGCATCGGATGGCTTCGCCCTCGCGGGGCGCGGCGGGGCTGAGTGCGACGACGGGTGCGCGCGGAGTGCGATTGCCGACGAGGCACTCGGTCGCGACGTCATCGACCCAGCGCGTCCCAGGAGAGACCCAGCCTACGAGGCTTCCGCTGCGTGAGGTCCAGATGTCTGGCTGCACCCCGCTCGCATCGAAGAACACCACAGTGTCGGGTCCCGGGGTGATCGCGGCTCTGACTTTCAGCTCCGAGGAGGGCTCGGCTCTTGCGCGGAGGTGGACCAAGAACGGCGCATGCCGAAGCCACGTGCCGCGCTTTCCCGGCTCCCACCAGTAAGACAGTCGTTGGCCGAGCACGAAGCCTGGCCCACAGGCCCCGAGGAGCTCCGGCGTGTTGTTCGAGTCCATCGCCTCGTCGACCATGACACCATCCACATAGAGCGCGCGACGTTCGCGACTCGTGTGGAAGCTGATCAGATGAGGCCCTTGGGTCAGCCGGCCTTCGAGGGCGCGTCCGCCCACGAACTCTTCCGCGCGCAGCGTCCCGTCCGCATACAAATTGAGGGTGAGGCGCTTGCCGTCACAGTCTCCGCCCAGGTCGAGGAGGAAGCCCGGTTCGCCGTCCCAGTGAAAGCCGACGTCGATCGCGAGCCCATCCGGGTACGTTCGCATGATGCTCGGATCAAAGCAGAACTCCACCTCGCCGCAGAGGTTGACGAACTGGTTGTACTCGCTCGCGCACCAGCCGCCTTTCTGATCGGCAATCCACCGCGAGAGCGCCGCGCTGCCGGCGGCACGTATCTCGACCGTGTTCGACACGGCCTGTACACCCGCAAGACCATCGCTGCTCCTCACCACGCAGTCCCAGGTCTCCCCGGGAAAGAGATGATCGTGAGCGAGGGTCGCGCCTTCGTGTTCAGTGAGCTGACCGTCGCGTCGCCAGACAATGAGCGTCGTCAAACTGTCTCCGTCCGGATCGGTCGACGGTCGGGCGAGTTCACAGCGGAGCTCGTCGAGCTCGGTGGGTTCGAGAGGCCGAAGCTCGACCACGGGAACAGTCGGGGGACGGTTGTGACACCTCGGGACATCATTCGGGCAGGGCGCGGGCCCTTGGAAACGATCGAGCGGTTCGCAGGCCAAGGCTACTGGGAGCAGCACGAGCAGAGTCCAAGTGGGGACATGGGCTCGCACTACGGAATCCACCACGCCCCCACGTTCAGCCGGAACCCACCCACCGCACCGAGTTCTAGATCGTCGCGCCGGAAGAGGACAGCACCCGCGTAGCCTTCGAGCGTGGCCACCCAGTCGCCTCCGATCGCGTAGCGGAGCCCCATCGAGACCTCCGCCGGAGCGATGAAGCCGTACAGTGCCTCGTCGTCCGACGACATCGCGGAAGGCGTACTCTGAATCGCAAAGCCGACTCCGGCCTCGGCGCCGAGCACCAACGCGAGTGACGATGAAAGAGCGATGGGCCACGCAGCCCCTAGGCGCGCATCAAACTCGGAGAGCGAGACCTCTCGGCGGTCGGCGCGCTGGTAGCGTGAGTATCGCCCATTCAAGATGAGCCCCGCGAGGAGCGGACCTACCGAGCCCCACGCGAAGCCTCGGGCCTCGTGCGCCAGATTGGCATCCTCCAAGAGGCCCGACCGAAGGCCGTATCCGAGCCCCACCAGGAAGACGGAAGGAGACGCACCCTTGGTACGCCCGCCCTCCACTTGCTCAAAGCTCATCTGGCTCTCATCGACGAGCAACCTCCCGCCGACGGGCACGTCGGCCTCGAGACGCCCGCGGCGACCGGGCTCGAGCTTCAGGATCTCATACCGGCCCGGCGCCACTGCCACGTGCATCGCTCGGCCTTCCTTCTTCTCGATGTGTCCCACGACGCCTCGGTCGTGCGAGCGCAGCACGTACCGACCTCGAGCGTGGGTGCCGAGGAGGATCTCTCCCTCCGCGCGATCGAGCCAGGCCAGGACAAGCTGATCGCGGCCGCGTACCGACCAGTCGAAGCTGGGATGTTGAGCCCCGAAGATCGACCCCGCGGTGCGCGCAACGGTCTGGTCATACGCGTATCGATACGCCTCTTCGAGCGACACCCGGCCGTCTCCGGAGTCGTCCGCGGCGCCGCGCAGACCACTGACGAGCGCATTGGAGAAGACCGAGGCGCCGAGTTCATCGGATTCGAAGGCAGACTCGCGAGGGGCGGAGGAGGAGATCAACACGCCTCCGCGTTGGTCTCTGGGAGCGGTCGGACCTGCGGCGTTGATCGTCACGAGAGCCCCGCCCTTCGCTCGCATCATCGCGCCCGAGTGGCAGGCGTCGATGAAGGCGACGTAGAGTCGCGAAGGTAGCGCCTGCAGCCGCTCTTTGAGCCGCGCAAAGGGGTAGCGGCTTCGTCGCATGAGCAGTGCGGTCTCGTCGGCGTGTCCCGAGTAGTAGAAGATCACTTCCACGTCGCCAGCGGCGGCCTTCTCTGCGATCCTCGCCAGCGCGGCCTCAAGGGCGGCTTCGTCACCTTCGAGCAGGAGTTCTTGGTCTTTGGCTTGACCCAACTCGGAGAGGACGGCCGCGAAGGCCCGCGCATCATCGTGGGCGTAGCGGAGCGGAGTTCGAGCGCCATCGGCGGTTTGATTCGCGACGATCAGCGCGATGCGCTCCGGAGCGGCGATGGCGAGCAGCAATGCCAGAGATAGACTCACGGCGTTCGCTCCTTCTGGATGATCCACGTCCGCACTTCGGCCGCGGCGAGGCCGAGACGATCGCTCATCCGTTCCAACGGCAAACCGCGTGCCCTCTCCTCTTGTAAGCGCGCAAGGATGCTCTGCGCATCGAGTGGTTCCGTTGAGAGAATCGCGAGGATGAGCTCTCTTCCCTCGTACTCGTCCAGTTGGAGGCCTCGCTCGAGGGATCGGTCTTGGCCGGGTTCGATCGCGAGGCTCCTCCCCTCGGGCCCGCCCACGAGCACCGAAGAACGCCCTCCTTCCTCGACGCTCAAGACGAGCAGATGAGGCGAGCCGGTCGTGTAGCGAACGCGAAGCAGATCGCCCGGATGAAGTACCTCACCTTCACTTTGGAGCGGCCTCGAGCCCTCGACGAGCTGAAGCTCAACGGCGCTGCTGCCCTTGGGCCGGAGTTCGGTGCGCGCGGATTCATCGTGGGTGGTGATGGGCTGACGCGGCAGCAGGACGAACAGCGCCAGCGCAGCGGCGAGACCCAGCCCTGCTCCGGCGGCGATCCGTCGGCGCCAAGGCGAGCGCAAGGGCGCTTGCGGAGTCTCGCTCGCTCGTTCGGTGGCGCGACGTGCGAGCGCGTTTGCGTCGGGAAATCGCTCGAGGAAGCTGCGATCGCGATCGCGTCGCGCGTCCACCATCGCGAGGGCCTCCGATGAAGCCTCGATTCGAGCTCGCAGCTCCGGAGACGCCTCGCCCGCGAGGTATCGATCGATGTCGAGGGAGGAGGGAGAGTCCAGCTCAGACATCCGAGTGACCGATCTGGGGCTGTAGGTCGGGATCTCGAGCCCTCAGCTCATCGAGCCCCCGCTTGAGCTCGTTGCGCACCGTGCGCTCCGAGAGACCCATCACTCGAGCGATCTCGGTTTGGAGGAGATCATCGCAGAAGTAGTGGTACAGAACCGCGGCTCTCCGCTCGCTGAGACCCGACAGCAACGCACGCGCCAGATCGCGCCGAGCCAGCTCGTTCCAGGTGTCGAGCTCGGGCGCGGTGGCGACGATGCGCTCGAGCGCCGCCATCGCGCGGGCCCGACTGCGTGCGGCTCGGAGTCGATTCAAGCAGTGATTCGTGGTGACGCGATACACCCAAGTGGTGAGTTCGGCCTCCCCGCGGAAGGTGGATAAGTGGCGCTGTAGGAGCAGGAACACGTCGTGGGTGGCGTCGAGGGTCTCTTCCTCGTCTCCGAGGATCGCGAGGCACCGGCGGTGGATGAGCGGCGCGAGCCGCTCGTAGATCCCACCCCAATCAACCACCGGACTCACTTCTCAATGCCCCGCCCGCCGTGAAAGCCATGCCCACACAGCGCCGTGGGCTTAGACACCTCGCGGGCCTGGAGACCGGCAAAGGTGGATACGCATCTGCTCGAGGCCCCCCAGGAGTGGAAGTAAGGGTAGCCGGGGTGTGAGGCGGCGTCTACGGGGGATGGAGGAATGTTCGGAGGGGGTGCCGGAATCCGGAGCACCACGGTGTCCAAGCAGAGACATGCGCTGGAAGTGCTCGAGTTGTTCACCGTCCTCCGTCTGGCTCATCGTCACCCTCGTTAGCGCTCTACAGCAGGCTTGCTCGGATGCGGGTGACAGCACACTCGACGCTGCGATCCGATCCGATGCAAACGGCCGACCCTCCGTCGGCGAAGAACAAGGGGACTGCTATCCGAATGGAACCTGTAACGGCGCCCTGGCCTGTCTGAGGGGTGTATGTGTACAGCCAGACGCCGAACGTGATGCAGGACCGCAGCCACATGACGGCGGCGAGCTGCCTCCAGATGCAGCTGACGCCGCGGTGGATGGGGGCACGTCGCTCGACGCAGAGCAAGCCGCGGATGCTGAAGATCGAGACGGAGAGGCGCCTTCCGACGCGACCTCGGGCGGCGCCGTATGCGGAGACAACATCATCGGAGGCGGGGAGCAATGTGACGACGGGAACGCCGTGACCGAGTCGTGTGCCTATGGGCTGATGAGCTGTACCGTCTGCACGGCGAGCTGCACGAACGGCCCAGGACTCACGTCCTTCTGCGGCGACGGCCAGGTCGACGGCGCCAGTGGGGAGCAGTGTGACGACGGGAACAGCCAGAGCAATGACGGCTGCTCGAGCGCGTGCGTCATCGAGACCTCGGGCGACTGTTCCTCTTTGAGCTTGGACGGTATCGACGATCTCGTTGTGATCCCGGATGGTGCCCCCGCGACCTCGGCCTTCACGCTCGAAGCTTGGATCCAAGGAGGCCCCGCCCCGAGTGCCCCGGCCTACGGCAGCGACGTCCTCGGCACGCGCTGCGGCCGGTTACGC
>WYAZ01000183.1 GCA_011526105.1 Deltaproteobacteria bacterium
CGAGTTCGGGTCCAGTCGAGCGTCCCCCGAATTATCCCTAGATGCGGAGGCCGGTGGCGCTCATGACGCGTGCGAGCACGCCTTGCGCGACGGTTCGAGCACGTTCTGCGCCCTCGGCGAGCAGTGCGTCCACGTGGCCTCGATCGTTCATCAGCCGCTGATACTCTGCCCGGGGCGCACGCAGGCTCTCCTCGATGACCTCGTAGAGCGCCTGCTTGCCGTGTCCCCAGCCGAACAGGTTCTCCGGCGCATCCCCGCTCGCCGGATCTTTGCGTCCGCTCTGATACGAGGCCAAGAGCGCCGCGCTGCGCTCCGGAGCCGCGAACAGCTTGTGCAGCTCGAAGACCGTCTCGCCGGCATGGTGCAGCGGCGCGCCCAGCGTGGTGGAGTCGGTGGTGATCTGCATGACCCGCTTCCTGAGCGGCTTGGGCTCGAGAAAGAGCTCGATGGTGTTGTCGTAGCTCTTCGACATTTTGCGTCCGTCGAGGCCGGGCACGGTCATGACGTCCTCGCGAATGGCGGCCTTGGGCACCCTGAGCACCTCGCCGCCATACGCGTTGTTCACCTTGCGCGCGATCTCTTGCGTGATCTCGAGGTGCTGCTTCTGGTCCTTGCCCACCGGCACCACATCCGCGTCGTAGAGCAGGATGTCCGCCGCCATCAGCACCGGATAGGAGACGATGCCGTGCGAGAGCGCACCCGTCGCTTCGAGCACCTCACGAATGGCGGCCCGTTTCTTCGCGACCTCGCTCAGGCTCTCATCCACCGGCGCCGCCGGAGCCTCGCCGGCGAGCTCCTCATAGGCGGAGTGCCCGCGAAGCAGGAGCCCCATCGGGGTGAAGCAAGCGAGCACCCACGCGAGCATGGTCACCTCGGGCACGTCGCTTTGGCGGTAGAAGACCACCTCTTTGGTGTCGAGCCCCAGCGCCAGCCACGTGCAAGCCACCGCGTAGGTCTCCTCCCTCAAACGCTTTGGATCGTGCTGGGTCGTGAGCGCGTGCAAATCCGCGATGAAGAGAAATGAGTCGTGGGTCTTCGCCAGCTCGAGCGCCGGCCGAATGGCACCCAGATAGTTGCCGATGTGCGGCGTTCCGGTGGGCTTGATGCCGGTCAGAGAACGCGGACGGGCGCTGGTCATGGAATCGTCAGCTCACCAGGAAACAGAAGGACACACAACCCCTTTCGGGATCGAGCCCTCGTTCAGTGAAGTTCTACCGGGGCGTCGATGGAACTCAGTGCGGCGTCCCGTGGGCGGCCGCGCGAGTGGGGGGACCCGCCGAGCGTGAGCGAAGGTGGGGGGTCGACCACGTGGGAGCTCATCTCAAAACCCCTTTGGTCGCGATCCAGGCCGATACGCATCGGTGCGCGGTGTTGGGCCTCCTCGCGTTATCGCAGGATAGCGCCTTCGTCGGCCCGCCTTGCGCACCTCGCGTCTCGGTCGTCTCGCTCGGGCAGGGGTTCTGAGATGAGCTCCAAGCAGGCCGCCCCTGCACGGCCTCCGACACTCGCATCCACTCAGGCCGCGTTCTGTCCAGCCTACGACGGCGTGGTCTTTTGCAGCGAAGCGAGCACGCGATCGATCTCCTGCAGATCGATGCTCGAGACCTCCTGCGCACCTGAAGGAGGCAGGCTCATCGTGGCCGCTTGATGCGGGATGAGCGTGGGCGGCTCGCTCATCAAACCCGGCAAGAAAGCAGAAGGCGGAGGGATGGACTGCGCCGCGAGGGCCACGGCTTCGTCCGTGCCGAGGGAGAGGTTCTGCGACACTCTGCGAACGAGGTCGGCGTCGATCGCGCGCGTTCGGGCCATGGCGCCCTCGAAGAGCGCGTTGTCGCAGACGGTGTTGATGAGCCTCGCGACGCCGCCGGTGGCCTTCTGGAGGACGCGATAGGCCCCCGAGGTGAACGGGCTGTTCGCCGCACCCGCCATCTTCATGCGGTGCTCTACGTACTTGCGCGTGGTCTCCACGTCGAAGGGATCGAGACGAACGCGCAGGGCGACACGTTGAGCAAGAGGCGGATCGAACTGCAGGTTCAGCTCCACGTCCGGCAGCCCAAAGAAGACGAAGGAGAGCAGCTTCTGCTCTGGCACCTCGATGTTGAGTAAGCCGCGGAACTCTTCCATCAGCTCACGGGTGGCGAGCATCTGGGCTTCATCGATGAGCACGACGGCCTTGCGGCCCTCCTCGTAGATCTCGATCAGCCGACGATAGAGCTGACCGAGCAGCATGAGCTTGTCGGACGCGGGATCTTCGACCCCGAGTTGGGCCGCGATGCGCTTGAGCAGCCAGTCGGCGGTGACGCTCGAGTGCACGATCACGAGCAGCGCGGCTTCGTATTCCTTCTCGTCCAGGGAATCCAAGAGACGGCGGGCGAGGGTGGTCTTGCCGGCGCCGATGCCGCCCACCAGGATCGCGAGCCCCTTCATCGAGTGCACCGCGTACTTGAGGCGAAGCAGCGCTTGGTTGTGTTGATCGGAGTCGAAGTAGAATCGGCTCACCGGCGCGTTGGAGAAGGGTTCGGTCTTCAGGCCGTAGTACTCGAGATACTCCATTCGCTGCTCAGCTCGAGGGCCGAGTTTCATGCTCACCGGGCTTGGTGTCAAACCACCGGGGCAAGATCACAGATAGGTGATTTTGTTCTTCTTTGTCGTGGATCCGGATCGGCCTTGGGGCTCGTTCTCGGGGGCGTCCTCGTTCGGACCTTGGGCCCCGTTGCCGGGTCGAGCCCCGCTGGGCTTGACCTCCGGGTTCTCTACGATGGCGTTGGCAAAGACCTCGTCGAGCCCACCGAAGTCGTTCTGGAAGTCGTCTTCGCCGAGGTGTTCGGGACGGCGCAGCCCGAGCTGATCCTCCACCCGATCCAGCATCTCCACCGCTCGGGGATAGAGGGGCACACGACCGAGCAGCTCGAGCAGCATCTCTCGCGCCTCTTCGAAGAGCCCCTGCTCGACGAGGAAGTCGGTCTCGTCCAGCTCTTCCTCGATCTCGGGATCCTCTCCGTCGGAGGCAACCTCGCCGAGCGCATCGAGGCCGAGCAGCATGTCGTCGCCTTCGAGCTCGGAGCTGAGGAGCGTGAAGGTGTCAGTGACCGGCTCTTCCGGGACGCGCTCGAGATCGATGGAGCCAGTCTCGAGGAGTACCGCATCCGCCTCGGCGAGCGGGATGTTCTCTTCCTCCTCCGCCTCGCCGAGCACCTCGGCTGCGAGATCGGTGGAGATCTGCCGCGGAGGAGGCACGAAGCCGAGCTCGGCCGGAGTGTCCGCAGTGTCCGGTGCGGGGAGGTCAACGGAGTAGTCGACGGGATCTTCGAAATCGAGCGGGATGGACGGTCGCGCGCTCGACATGTCCGAGGGCCCGAGGCGAGACGGCACGAGATCGGCGGCGATCATGTCTTGCCGAGATCGCTGGGCTTCAGCCTCGAGTCCGCGCTGGTAAGCAGCCTGCAACTCGGCCGCGTCGCCGCCCTCGGCGGCTTCCGCGAGGCGGTGAAAGCCGCTCTGCGAGAGGCGCTCGTCTACAAGATCATCCTCCGAGACGTCGTAGGCCGAACTCTCATTGAACGGAGACTCGCGCTCGGCCGTGGACTTCAGGTGAAGATCATCGACGAGCCCGGCCGCAGGGAGACCGTCGGGCATCGGCACCTCGCCGGTGCGAAACAGGTCGACCATCGCCAAGTCGACGTTCTCTGGTGCCGGCGCGGGCGTGACGGTCGGGCGCCGCTGCGCGTCGTCCTCGGAAGGAGCGTACAGGGGCTCGTCGTCAGGGAGCTGGAGCAGATCCACCGAGATCGCGCCATCCTCGGCGGTCTGCTCATCGGGCGCGAAGTCGTTCGAGAAATGATCGGGCTCCGGCGCTTGCCGCGTGAACTCTCCGGTGCTGACGAGCACATCCACGTCGATGTCGATGGATAGCTCGCTGGGCCGGGGCGGTGGGACCGAGCCCTTCTGCGCCATGGGATGGCCGGGCGCGAGGGAGCGCATGCGCACGCGGATCATCTCCGCGGCCTGTGTGTCCGCCCGCTGCGTGTGGATTCGCACGAGTTGAGAGAGCGCCTCTGCGGCGCGGCCCGGATCACCGAGCGCGACGTAGAGGTCGGCCATCTTGGTGTGCGCTTCCGGGTTGTCTGGGTCGAGCTGCGCCACCCGAGCGAGATGCTCCAGCGCTTTGTCCCGGAGGCCGTACTTGACGTACACATCGGTCTCCGTGAGAAGGCGCTCGACCTCCGCCGCCGCACTTGGCGGTTTCGTGCCGCGCGCCGCGTCGGTCGTGGGCGGAGCGAACGAGGGCGCGGGCATGCCCCCTGGCGCTGGCATGCCCGAGGGCGCCGGCATGCCGGGAGCGGCGATATCTGGCGCCAAGCGCGGGTTCTCGACGAACGGGGCGCCTTTGACCTGAAGACTGGGCCCGGAGTCTTCTCGCTCCGGGCGCATCATGATCGGCATCTCGCCGGTCATTGAACGGCGGACCGGCTGTCTGATCGCCTGGACGGCGCTCGGGTCGAGGGCGGGCGGCGGCAGGGTCGGCGGGCGTGGTCCGCTCCTCAAGGCCTCCAAACCCTCGAGCGCTTCTGGATCATTGGGCTCGACCGCGAGGATCTCCTCGTAGACCCGCCGCGCATCTTCCGGCCGCTCTCGGAGCTGGTAGAGGCGACCGAGTTCTCGGTTCACGAACACCGTCTTGTGCGACTGGCCGAGCTCCCCGAAGGCCCGCCCGAGCATCTCGAGGGTCTCGATGTCCTCGGCGTTCGACTTGAAGGCCACCTGCAGCTTGGCGATCGCGCGTTTTGCGTCCCCTCGCTCGAGGTAGAGCCGGGCGAGCTCCTTGAGCACTTCGATTCGGCCCGGCGCGTGATACGCCAATCGCTCGGCGACCTTGATGTAGTCGGCCACGCGCGCCTGCTTCTTGAGCTCGGAGGCCGCCTTGTCGAAGTGCTCGATCGCTCGGTCGGCCTTCCCATCTCTCGAGTAGGCCTCCGCCAAACGGACTCGACTGCCGACGTTGTCCGGGTCGAGGTCGACCATCTTGCCGAGGACGATCAGAGCCTCCTCTTGGCGCCCGGCCTCCTCGTGGAAGTTGGCGACGGTTTGGTACTGAACCATCGCCTCTTGGAGCAGGCCGAGGTGCTCGTAGAGCTCGGCGAGCTTGGTGGTGACCTCCAGGTTCTTCGGGTCGTACTTTAGGATCTGCTTGTAGACGGCGACGGCCTTGAGGAAGAAGCCCTGTTCTCCGTAGAACTCGGCCACCTGGGAGTACACGGCGGTAGCCTCCGCGCGGTCTCCCTTCTTGGAGTAGATGTCACCAATCTTGAGCAGAGTTCGTACATCGCGGGGGTCTTCTTCGATGAGCCGCTGCAGCTCGCGGATCGCTTTATCGAAGTTGCCCTTTTGTATGTACTTCTGCGCGCTGTTGATGATCTTCGTTTTATTGGTCGCCACGCGCAGTCACCCATCCGAAGGCGATATCGCGCGAAGTATAGACCCGGGCAGACAGGGCGGCAAACTTGCGAAAAGGAACGAGAGTTCCCTCCCTAGCTAGGGGAACCCGTGCGCCGCCGGAGTCGGGATTCCTGAGGATTTCGGCCCATCCGCCACAGAGCCAGGGTGCACCCGAAGCCGGCCGAAGCTACCGCGCCCAGGATCCAGAAGGCGGCCGGGGGCGGCAGGAAACACAAGAGCAGGGCCGCAGCGCCGAGCATGGTCGACCCGAGGTAGCTCAGAATCGCGATGCGGAGGGGAGAGGCGCCGTGGTTTCGGAGCCGGACCGCGAAGTGATCTGGGCTGCCTCGCATGAGCGGCAGCCGCCTCACCGCGCGGGCGCCCATGACGAACGCGGTGTCGAAGAGCGGAACGCCGAGGATCAGGATGGGGGCCAAAGCGGCCACCGGGTGTGTGAAGGTGTAGTGCCCGATCATGGCGATGGCGGCCAGCATGAAGCCGAGGAACATCGATCCGGTGTCCCCCATGAAGATGCGCGCCGGTGGGCGGTTGAAGGCGAGGAAGCCAAGCGTCGCGCCGATGAGGGAGAGCGTGAGCATCGCGATGGTCGACGAGCCGTTGTAGAGCGCGATGATGTAGAGAAAGCCCCCCGCGATGCTCGCCACGCCGGCCGCCAAGCCATCGGAGACGTCGATGAGGTTGATGGCGTTGGTCATCCCCACGAGCCAGAGCATCGTGAGGCCGAAGGCCACCGGCTCCGGCAAGAAGGTCAGCCGGATCATGATGCCGGCCTTGATGAGCACGAATGCGGCGACCATCTGACCGAGCAGCTTCACGCCCGGCGAGAGCACCTTGAGATCGTCGAAGAGCCCGATGGTCACGATGATCGACGCCGCGAGCAGAATACCGAGCACCTCCGGCGTGAAGTCGTAGGTGAAGGCGAGCGAGAACAGAAACGCGAGGTAGATCGACACTCCGCCCAGATAAGGGGTGGCCTCGTGGTGGCTCTTGAGGCCCTCGTCCGGTGCGTCGAGGACCCCATAGCGAATGGCCGCCCGTCGGATGATAGGGGTGAAGTAGAGCGAGAGGCCCAGTGCGATGATGAAGGCCGCAGGATTCCTGAAAGGGCCCAGGTCGAGCGTCAGATCCATCGGAAGCCGCGGCCGAACCTAGCAGGTCCCAAGAGAGCTGTCGCCTAAGGCGCCGAGTTCGCGCGCAGCCTCGCGACCCGGTAGGCCTCGAGCGTGTGCTCGAGCATGCGGTGTCGATAGAGCTCGCGTGTTTGGATCCTGCGGCGCGCTCCCTGGCCGAGGCGATGGCGAAGCGAGGCATCGCTCAATAAGCGATCGATCGCCTGGGCCAGCGCGGCCGGGCTCTCCGGTGCGACGAGCAGTCCGTTTTCTCCGTCGAGCACCACTTCGCTCTGTCCTCCCACCGCCGTCGCCACCACCGGAACGCCGGCCGCGTGTGCATGCAGCGGCACCTGGGGGAAGCCCTCGCTGCGAGAGGGGCAGACCACGACGTCGGCGGCCGCAAGGAGCTTTGCAGCGTCCGCCTTCTCTCCGAGGAGCTCGAGTCCGCGTCCCTCGAGATTCGCGCGCTCCGGTCCGTCGCCGATGAGGAGCAAGCGACACTCTCGGTGCCGCATTCGAGCGCGCGCCTCGATGAGGAGATCAAAACCCTTGATGGCGTGCAGTCGTCCGACCGCCATCACGACGTGCGCCTCGTCGGAGAGCCCCAAGGCGGCCCTCGCCTCGGCGCGCGCGCCGCTCGGCGCGAGGTTCGTGATCAAGCTCGGATGCAGCACGGTCACCGGCAGCTCGCGAGGCAAGCTGTCGCGAACGTGCTCGCTCACTGCGAGCACTCGATGAAAGCGAGTGAGCGCGAGCCTCCAGGCCACCTTCTTGGATCGGGAAAGCTCGATCCCGGGGTTGTGGACCGTGGTCACCCGTGCGGCCTTTGGACCGAGGCGCGAGGCCATCGCCACCGCGATGTCTGCGACCGCCAAATGGCTGTGCACGACGTTGCTCTGGTGTCGGTGGAGGGTACGCGCGAGTGCGATCGGGACCCGCGCGTCGAGCGGATGGCGGATGCCCAAGACCTCGACCTCGATGCCGGCGTCCGAGAGCGTGAGTGCGATGGGGCCGGCGCGCGTGGTCGCGACGACCAGGACCTCGCAGCCTCGGTGTTTGAGGTCCTCGGCCAGGGCCTGAACGATGCGTTCGGCGCCCCCAAAGCCGAGGCCGGTGGTGACAAGCGCGATCTTCATCGCTGCTCCAAGATGCGCGCGAGCAGCGCGGCGATCTTGAAGGCGGTCCGATCCCAGCCGATCTCGGCTCGGGCCGTCTCCACTGCATCTGGCGAGAGCGGGCCCCGGCGCGCCTCGGCGTCGAGCGCGGCGGACAGAGCGTGGGTCAAAGCCTCGGGGGTTCGCTCCTTCACTACGAAGACCGCCTCCTCTTGTGGATACAGCGCGGTCAACCTCTCGATGCCTTCGTTGTCGAACGCAACTTGGCGTCGGCCGACCGCAGCGTACTCGAGGCCCTTCATCCCGACGTGACCGTCTCGCACCGAGATGCAGACGTCCGCCGCTTGCTCGACGAGGATGGCTTGCTCGTGCGGCTGATGACCCAGAAACCACACCGGCGCAGATGGACGCGCGGCTTGGGTCATGGCGCGTGCGTAGTCGGCTTTGGGGCCGTCGCCGACAATCACCAAGCCGACCCCGGGGAGCTTTCGGTGCGCGGCCTGAAGGAGATCGAGGCGGACCTCGTGGGCGAGGGTGCCGACGAGCGCGATGAAGCGGGCCTCTTGGGGCAGGCCGAGTCGGCGACGGGCTTCTTGCCGGTCACCCGGCTCTGCGACCTCGAGCTCCGCTCCGTTCTCGATGACCGTGACGTGAGAGGCGCGCAGCACCCGGTGGGCGTATCGGCCGATGCTCTCGGTCACCGCGACCAAGTGCGCAGACATCTCGGTGACCCCCGCGAGCACGGCGGCGGCGGCCTGGACCTCGATCGTGCGCTTGCCGGCGGCCTCCATCTCCTCGGTGACCGGACCGTTCAGCTCGAGCACGAAGGGGACACGCGCCGAGACGAGCGCCCACGGGACGAAAGACGAGGACGCAGACAGGCGGACGTACGCGATGTCGGGTTGGAACTGAAAGCGCGCGCGGAGCGCGAGGAGGGCGAGGGCCGCCTCGAGCCGCGCACCGGCGCGGAGGAAACTCGGCGGGCGCCAATGCTCGACCGCCCCCAGGTCCTTCGGATGCCCCGGCGCCAGGAGCAGGACCTCGTGGCCTTGTTGGGCGAGCTGCCTGGTGACGGCGATGACGTGACGGGCGCCGCCGTGGGGCCGGTCGAGGTCGACCTGCGTGACGTAGAGGATTCGCACCTCAACCTCCGGCGAGCTCGAAGCTCAACTCCCGGAGTCGAGTGATTGCGGGGCCGAACGTGAAAGGAACGGCGCGTGTTCGGAGGCGACCCGGTTCGAGCTCGCCGGCGGCGGCGCGGGCGAGCACTGATTCCACGGCCCGGGCAAGCGCCTCTGGGGTGTTCGAAGGCACGAGCGCGCCCACGGAGTCGTCGACCAGTTCGGGGAGTCCACCCACGGCGCTGGTGATGACCGGGCGTCCCACCAGGAGAGACTCGACTACGACACAAGGCAGACCCTCTGCCCGTGAGGGCAGGACCAGGGCGCTCGCACGTGCATAGAACTCGGGGAGCCTCGCACGCTCGAGTTCGCCATGAACGACGATGCGCGAGCCCAGTCCGCGCGCGCCGATCTCGGCCTTCACATCGAAGCCGGCCACCGCTCCACCCACGAGGTCCAAGCCGACGTCGCGATCGGTGAGGCGCGTCATGGCGTCCAGGAGGATGTCGAGCCCCTTGTCTCTCGAGAGGCGACCCACGAAGAGGAGGCGAGCGGGGCCGGTGGGCCGAGGGGCCAGCGGAAAGTTGGCTTCGTCGGCGCTGTAGCGCACCACCTCGGCGGTGCGCCCGAAACGAGCGATGCGGTGCGCCAGTTCATGTGAGACCGCGAGCACGTGCGTCGCGTGGGCGAGGGTTGACTTCGAACGACGCGGTCGACCGCGGTCCGTGAGCGCGCCCGGTTCGAGGACCCTCGTGTCTGTGCCGTGTGCGACCGCGATGGACGGGACCTCGAGCACACGCGCGACGGTCGTCGCGACGAAGCCTCCGCCGTCGAGGAAGGAGCCATGCAAAAGAGACGGCCGCCTCACCCGCGGACGGGTCACCAGGTGGGTCGCGAGCGCCGCGGTCGCGGACTCGATCGAGCGCCGGGGCAGCGGCACATACGGCAGCAGCGTAGGGCGTGGCTCGAGCGCACGCAGGGCCTCGATCAGCCTTTGGCCTCGCCCCACAGGCTGCGGCAAAAGCCACGTGAACGGGACCGGCATCAGGAGTTCGACCTCGAGACCGCGCGTCTCTTTGAGCTTCTGGGCGGCTTCGAGCACGAACTCGGGCGCCGGCCTCAGACTCTTGGCGGCCGGCAGGACGACGTGCGCGATCGGGATGCGTCGCACGAGTGCTAGGGCTCATTTCGCGGAGAGGCGGTCAAGAGAAAACCGTGGCCAAGTCTGGGTTCCGCCGTGGCTTTGGGGTAGGGTCCCCGCGTGCGCGCACCACATCATCTTCTCACCGCCCTGCTCGGAATCTCGTCTTTGCTCTGGGCCTGTCCACCCCAGAAGCCGGCGACGCCACCCGACGCAGGGCGCGCGAAGGTCGAGGCGCCGAAGGCTCCGGTCACCGCACCGAGCGAGTGTCCCAAAGTGCGGGGCCAGGCTGTTGGCACGCCCAAGGGCGCTCCACCCGAGCTGCAAGTTCAAGGTTCGGCCCCTGGCGTTCGAGACCGCCCCGTCGCGGTCCTGCTGGCGGCGGCGGCAGAAGCCAAGGATGGCACCGCGTTCCCCGTCGGCCTCACAGACGAGCTGCTTTCGCGTGAGCTCAACGTGGTGGAGGGCGTGGGTCTGCGCGAGTCCGTCGAAGGCAAACGAGACGCGCTCTTGGTGCGCTCGCTCGCGCTGCGCGGTTCGTGCGAGGGCGACGCCGCTCGAGTGGCGCTCATTGCGAGTCCTCGAACCGGAGCCGCGGCGCTCGAGATCGCCACGTCGACCAACACCGATGAGCGCCCAGCCGCGCTCGTGTTCTTGTCGGGGGGCGACTACACGGAGACCCGAGTGAAGCTCGCCGCGCATCGAGCCGAACTCGAAACCCTGCCGATCCTCTTCCTCTACTCCGATCGAGACGCTGCTTGGAGCACGCGCTTCCAGGACGAGCCCACTTCGCCTTTGTGGCTTTTCCGAAGGCAGGGCGGTGACGCTCACGGGCTCGAGCTCTTGAGCGCCGACTCGGAGACCGTCGATGACATCGCGGTCTTCCTGGAAGGCTTCCTGCAGTAGCGTGCGCCGGCCCTCGGAGGTAGTCTAGGGTCGCGTGTCGAGCGAACTTCCCCACGACTTCCTGCGGGCGTCGCCGGTCTTCGGCGGTCTGCCTCCCGAGCTGCTCTCGATGATCTACGAGGCCGGGGAGATGCTCGAGTGCGGCCCGGGTCATGTCCTCTTCGAAGAGGGCTCGCCTGGCTTCGATCTCTTCGTCGTGAAGGAAGGGGTGGTCGAGGTCGTCAAGGCGGGGGAGGGCGCCGGGGTCTCGAAGGTCGTGAGCTTCCTGACGGAAGGAGACACGGTCGGCGAGATGTCTCTGCTCACTGGTCAGCTCCGCAGCGCCACGGTCCGTGTGCCGGAGCACGCGCGGATCTTTCGAATGCCCGGCCACACCTTCGACGGGCTTGCACGAGCGCACGCCGAGATCTCCTTGAACCTGGCAAAGGCCCTCGCACATCGCCTGCAAGCGGTGACCTCCCTGCACATCGCAGAGGCCAGCGCGCCGAAACATCTCGCGGGCGATCTCGCGTACTTCGATCTCCTCGAGGTCTGCCAAGCGCTCAACCAGGGTCGCCGAACCGGGCTCTTACGCATCCGCACCGAACAGGCCGACGGGGTGTGGTTGTATTTTCGCGAGGGTGAACTGCTGCACGCCCGGCTCGGGCCGCTCACCGGTTCGGACGCCGCGCTTGCCATCTTCAGAGCCACCCTCTCGGGCACCTTCGAGTTCGAAGCCCAGGATGCGGCCGACGAACTTGCGGGTGAGCAGCCCATCACCGACGGCGCGCTCGGCCTCTTCCTCGAGGCGGCCCGGCAGAAGGACGAGATCCAGGAGATCTTGTCCCGACTTCCCGGACCCGAGCACGTGTTCTCGCAGCTCACGCAGTTTCCGTGGCGAGAGGTCGTGGCGGGTGCGCAAGATGACTTGACGCGCTGGCAGCCGGCCGACGAGGGCGCGCTGCAGCTTGCGGCCCGCGTTTGGGCGGGCGTGGCGGTCGGCGATTCGGTGGATCGGATTCAGCGCGACAACGTCGTGCACGAACTCACCGCGCTCAAGGTGTTGCGCTCCCTCGCGCGGCTTCAGGCCATCGTTTGATCGCGGCTGGGACTAAGTGGCGCCGCGCTCTCGGCCCGGTCGGAGGGAACGCCGAGGCCGGTCCCTCGTCGACAACGGGCGCTGGGGGCGCTAATCCTCGGTCATGTCGAAGCGCGTACTCCGCACCCTCTCTCTGCTGACACTTCTCGCGTCGCTCGGCTTCTCTAGAGCGAGCCACGCCCAAGGACCTCTGGACGAGGACATCGATCTGTTCAGGACGGAGGGCTTCGCGTCCAACTCGATGACCGATCCGACCTGGGCGCGGTATCCGGTGGGCGCTCATCAGGACGTTCCGATCGGTCGATGCGGTTGCTTGATCGCGACGCTCTCGTCCCTCTCTCGGTTCTACTACGGCGTTTCGTCGAAACCGCACTTCCGGTGGGCCGACCGCCTGAGCGGCATGCAGGAATTGAGCTTCTCCCCCCGATATCTCGACGTCTATTTGAGATGGGGCAGCCTCTCGGGCACGAATCCGCCGGCCGAGAACTGGGGCTACAAGGCCGTCGCGCCCAAAAGCTGCGGGACCGCCCCCAAGCCCTGGGCGCTGGAGCTCAGCGCCATTCCGACGGTGGTCTACGTTCCGGGCACAACGACGCCGGCCACCTCGACGCCCACTGGTCTGCGCTGGGGGGTGTTTCATAACGTCAACATGGGCCTCGACAAGATCGACGAGAACCTGCGCGCGAAGCGTCCCAGCATCGTTGTGATCGAAGTGCCCAACGGCTCTGGGGGTACCACGCGTCACGCGCAGCTCGTGGTGGGGTGGGACAACACGCTCGCCCGCTACAAGATCCTCGATCCGGTCTGGCCGAACTACGTCACACCTCAGGTTGCGGGCGGAACCACGGACGACAGCTACTCGGATTGGCTGACCTCGATCGTCGAGGTCTTCGATGTCACCGAGGTCCATCGCGCCCTGAGTCCCGAGATCGCCGCCATCGCTCTGTACGACGACCCAGGTCCGCTCGAGTTCCTGGTCATCGGACCGGACGGACGGCGCACCGGCTTCGATCCCGCGCTCGGCCGAAACATCGCAGAGCTCGAGTCGGTCCAAGCTACGAAGCAAGGGAGCTGGACGCCGCCGACCGGGCCGATTGAGCCCATGGAGCCAGCACGCTTCATCGAGGTCCCTCAACCCGAGAGGGGGAACTGGCGATTCGTGGTGGTGGGCACCGGAGACGGAGTTGGGCCGCTCACCTTCTCCACCATCCTTGGGGGGGTAGAGACCGTGGTCCTCGACACCGTCACCCCGCTCTCGACCGGGAGCACGACCAAGTTCGAGATGTCGTACGCGCCCTCGGGCAGCTCGGTCGTCCAGGTCGACGACTTTCACCCGGAGGCCCGGGCTCATGCCCCCGCGCGCACGCGCACCGAGGTCTCCGTGACCTTGGACGGGAGCAATTCCTTCGATCCCGACGGGACGGTCGCGTCCTATCTTTGGGACTTCGGCGACGGGACCACCGCCTCGAGCGCTACGGTCTCCCATGCCTGGGCGACCGCCAACGTCTATCCGGTGCGCCTCACCGTCACGGACGCGGAGGGCAACTCGGGATCGACCACCATCAACGTGTCGGTCGCCGGCAGCACGCCCGTGAACAGCGGTCTCGTCACTCAACGCGTGAGCACCGACGGTTCGGGGGCGGAGACCTTCGGCATCTCCACCGGACCCAGCGTGACCCCGGATCATGCCTTCGTGGCCTTTGTGTCGACCTCGGCCAGCCTGGTGCCCAATGACCTCAATGGCGTGTCCGATGTCTTCGTCAAGAACGTCGCCACGGCAGAGGTGCAGCGAGTGAGTGTGTCTTCGAGCGGCGAGGAAGCAGCGGCCGACCTTCAGAGCCTTGGCAGCACGCAGCCATCGATCAGCGCCGACGGGCGTTTCGTGGCCTTCGTCTCGAACGCGACGAACCTCGTGGCCAACGACAACAACAACTACGCAGACGTCTTTGTGCACGACCGGCAGACCGGCGTGACCGAGCTCGTGAGCGTCGCCACGGACGGAGCGGCCTCGGAGGGTGCGTGCCTGTTTCCGTCGATCAGCGCCGACGGCCGCTACGTCGTGTTCGAGTCCTTCGCGGCCAACTTGGTGCCGGGCAGCAATGGGTTGGGTCAAATCTATCTGCGCGATCGACAGACCTCCACGACGGAGCTCATCAGCGCATCGACGGGCGGCAGCGGCGGATTCGGCCGAAGCATCCGCCCTTCCATCGGCGCCGACGGACGGTTCGTGGCCTTCGAGTCGGCCGCCACCAACCTGGTGGTTCAGAGCGTGGGATCATGGAGCCACGCTTATGTGCGTGACCGGCAGAGTGGCACGACGGAGGTGGTGAGCCTCACCAACTCCGGCACGGTGATCCCGCACCATGGTCTCGGCGCGTCGATGAGCGCCGACGGGCGCTACGTCGCGTTCTCCTCCTCCTACTTTGCGACGGTGGCAGACGACAACAACAGCCTCCCCGACGTGTTCGTTCGGGACCGGCAGCTCGGCACCACCCGGCGGGTGAGCGTCTCGACGCTTGGGGCTGAGGGAGACGCTGCGAGCTTCGATCCTTCCATCAGTCCGGACGGACGATGGGTGTCGTTTTATTCCACGGCCAGTAACCTGGTGCCAGACGACACCAACCGAACGGGCCCGCTCCCTTCGGGGGTGGACATCTTCCTCCACGACCTTCAGACCGGCACCACCGAGCGCGCGAGTCTCGCGAGCGACGGCACCGAAGCGTTGCCGGACGTCGGCCTATCCAGCCGATGCACCTCGGTGGGGCTCGGTGGGTCGATCGCGTTCTGCAGCAGAGCCACGAACCTCGTGCCCGACGACACCAACGGCCAGTGGGATGTCTTCTTGCGGGCGCGTCCAGTGCCGCGGCCGATAGCGGAGGCCTCCGGTCCCTACTTAGGTTGGGCCGACGGCGTTGTTCCCGCGTACGTGGAGTTCGACGCGCGACGTTCCTTCGACCCCACGGGGGCCGCGCTGACCGCACGCTGGGATTTCGGCGACGGCAGTCCGACAGAGACACTCGCGGCCGACACCACGGCGCGTCACGCCTACGCGAGCCAAGGGACGTACACGGTGACCCTGGTGGTGACGAATGGGCAGGCCGACTCGGAGCCCGTCTCGACGACCGCTCAGATCCTTCCGCCGCAGCTTCCGACGGCGGAGAGAACCGAGGCCGTTCCAGCCTGCGCTGTCCCTGGAGCTCGGGTTGACCTCTACCTCCGCGGAACACCGATGGCCACGGCGGCCGGCGGATTCGATCTGGGTTCGGGCCGTCCACATCCGGGTCGGGTCGATGACGTCCCTGCGAGCCTCCCCGTCACCTTCAGCTCGAACGCGGAGACGAGGGTGTTGAACGCGGCGGTCGAACGGGTGTCGGTGCAGAGCGGCATCGAGCGACAAGTGAGTGTTTCGCTCGTCTTGCCCTCCGACCTCGCGCCCGCTGAATACGCGGTCTCCGTGGGCAGCGCCTCCGCACTGAGCTTCTCGGTGCCCTGTCCGCCCGAGGTCGCGTTCCGCCCACGCGCAGTCGCAGGCGGACCTTATTCCGGGGAGGCAGGGGTCGAGATCGAGTTCGACGGCTCAGGGTCCGTCGCTGTTAGCGGCGCTCCGCTCGAGTATCGCTGGGACTTTGGAGACGGTGAGACCGGATCGGGTGAGCGTCCGCGGCATGTCTACGCGGAACCGGGGACGTACCTTCTGACGCTCGTGGTCATGGATGGTCCGAACACGTCGCTCCCCAAGGTGCGTGGCGACAGCTTTGCCGACGTGGTCGTAGCCCCCTCCGAGCCCTCGTCCGGCGACGCTGGTGTCGCCGATGCCCGAGGGCCTGGCTCTGACACAGGGCCCACCGTGCCCGGAGTCGAGGAGAGCTCGTGTGACTGTCGCAGCACCGAGGAGGGCTCGAGCGTCTTGTTCACGCTCGGGCTCGCGGTCGTATGGCTGCGACTACGGAGACGACGGTTTGAGCCCCGTTAGCGCGGCGGCTGAGGCGGAGCGCGGTGGTTGGGAGCGGAGGTTTGCGCGTCCATGAGGAGTCCACTCCGGCCTGCCCATCGCGCCAGCGGATGCTCCTTCGCGAGCGCCCTTCTGTCTTCCATCTTCCTCTCCGCCTGCGGATCCGACCACGAGGTGCTGCACATCCCCTGGCCACCGAAGTCCTACCCAGCGGCGTTCTTGGTGGAGGTCGGCGCTGAGGTCGGACGAGTCGTCCACGGTCCCTTCGGACTCGAAGACGGTTCGGTGACCTTCGGCCCCGAGGTGTACTTCGCGAACGAGGGCGCCGAGCTATACCTGCTCGGACTCCGCTCGGATGCGCTCGATGCGCGCGTGCCTTTGTTCGACCCAAGGAGAGCGGCCGAGGCCGAGCTCTCGAACGAGGCGGTGACCTGTCCCCGTGGCCGCTTCGAAAGCGACTCGAACCGCGTCTTCGTCGACCTAGACTCGGAGCTCGCCGAGCTGTCGCAACTCGACGTGAGTGGAGAGGTGTTCCGACCGAGCGAGGATCTGAGTGTCCTAGGCCGAACGCTCACCGCCTGGCTCCCGATTCACGAGGATCGCTGCATCGACGACCCTATCCCGCCGTGGCGCCCCTTTGGTGGGGTCTCGGCGCTTCTGGATCTGCGCCACCCGGCTCCGCGCGACGTTGTTCATGTGAACCAAGACCGTCTGATCGTGGGGGGCCGGAGCGGCCTGACCGTGGTCGATCGGAGCGCAGACCCCCGTTTTGATGATCCCAGGCACCAGTGGCCTCGCGAGAACCTTGGTTCGATCGAGGAGCGAGACTGGTCGGTGATCCAAATCGAGGGTCGCGAGCTGTCTGCGGACCGTTGGCAGCTCGTGGCGCTCGCCCGCGGGGAGCCCATCTCCGAGTCGGACGCGAATCTCCTGCTCGAGTTCACGTGGACCTCGAGTGCGGGCTTCCAAGAGGTCCGCCGGTCCGCGGTGTACGCGGCGCGGCTGCGCACCTTCAGTCTCCGGAGCGACGGGGCGATCGCGGTGGTCGGGACCTCAGGGAGGGTTCTGATCGGCCCACGCGTCGATACGCTCGAGGAGTGGCGGATCGACGCTGAGTTCGAAGAGCTCACGCTCATCTCTGAGACCGGCGATCCAGCGGACCCCTACGTCGCGGTCAGCGAGCAAGGTGGGTTGTGGTTCGGCGATCCGTACTCGAGGCGTCTGAGGCGCGACCCCACTTCGCTGGAACGGAGCGGTCCCTCCAGCATCGTCGCCCGCTCGAGCGAAGCGGGCACCGAACTCTGGGTCTCCTTTCACGGAGCTCAGATGCAACGTCGGAGTCTCGAAGGACTGTGGACCCCGTTTGACTTCTATCTTCCGCCTGGCGCCGAGGCGTGCTCGAGGGCTCGAGACGAGTGTGGGCTCCCGGTCGTTCACACTCCGGCGCTGGAGATCATGGTGTCCGCAAAGGGGAACCTGATCATGCCGTCGCGGCGCTGTTCCGCGGTCTTTCACATCAACCCGGACCGACGCTGTGCGGTCATGATTCCCGGGCCGGTCGGAATCATCGAGGCTCTTGGAGGGGACGAGGATCTGGGGCGAATGAGCGCAACGAGCGGCCGAATGGTGGTGGCGGGCACTCCGGGCCGGCTCCTCGAACTCGAGATCGACTGAGGCCGCGCGCAGGTTCGTGGGTGGCGAGATGAAAGTGGGTGGTCGCGCTTGCACCAGGCGAGCACGACCACCCGACAGCAAACTCTAGACGAAGCTCTTGAGGTTCTTGAGCGGACGCACCTTGATCTTGGTGCTCGCCGGCTTGGCAGCGACGTTCATCAGTTCGCCCGGTTTGAAGGGGTTGGGAACGTTCTTGCGCGCGGGACGTGCCGGAACCTTGCGCTTCTCAATCTTGACGAGCCCGGGGATCGCGAAGACCCCGGCGCCACGGTTGCTGAGGCTCTTCTTGATCTCGTCAGCGAGAGCATCGAGCACAGATCCGACCTGCTTCTTGCTGAGCTCGGTCTTCTCAGCGATCGAGGTGAGGATCTCGGTCTTGGTTGGGGCTTTCTTAGCCGCCTCTTTTTTGGCCATCGTTCAGTGTTTCCTTTCGAGCGTCTATCGCCCGCGTCTGCGGACCAGCGTCCTACTAGCGCTTCTCCGATCGCGCGTCGACCCGTCAACGCACTTTCGTGCTTGTCGGACGAGGAATCGACGAGGCTGGTCGGGGTCCTCCTGTCGCCCAAAGCCCGGCGGAACCCGAGGAAAACGCGCTCTCCCGGGCTCCAGCCCAAGACCGACCCGCCCGACGCGCAGCGGGTGCAGCCGCGCCCTGGCGGGCCTTTGGAGCCATCTAGGAGCCTCGTCGCTCACTGGCAGTAGACGAGTTGGTAGCTAAACGCACCCGCCACTACGTCGGCCACGAGCTCTCCCGGCGACAAGGGCGCGCCGCCGGGGACGGCCTCACACACCAAGGAAGGGCGGGTGACCGTCCCGGTCCATAGCCCAGGCCGCACGTTGAAAATGAAGGCCAGGCCGCCGGTTTCGGTCTCGTCGAGGGCGGTCAGGATCTCGTCCACATTGCCATAACGGACCTGGGTTGTCGTGCTGGTCGGGGTCACCTGCACGCCGTCTTGACCGTGGATCGCGATGTCGAACGGAGCTCGCAGGGCCAGGATCGCCACGTGCCCGCGGTCGGGGAGCAGACTCACCCCCGCATCGACGAGCACTCGCCCGAGCTTCCGCGCGGTCGGGAGCACGAGGCCGAGCTCGTCGATGGAGCGACCGCAAAGCGGGAAGCTGAACACGGTGGGGAAGAGCGCGGAGTCCTCGACGAGGATGGAGATCCGATCGCCCACCGCCGGTACCTGATCAAAACGAAACCGGTCGCGAGCGTCGGCGGTGGTGCTCGCGTCTGTACCCAAGAGACTCACGCTCGCGCCCGCTACCGGAAAGGGATTCAGGAATCCGGTTGTGGCCCTCGCGTCCCCGAGAACGGTGACCGAGGCTGGCATCCCAGCCTCCGACTTCTCGAAGCGAGCTTCCGAAAACGGACACGCCTGATCGAGCAGCGGATCTGGAACCCCAGCTACGTGCTGGTCCACGAAGGCGAGCACGTAGCTGCGATAGATCTCCTCCACGCGGCCGACGGCGAGCGTGCCAAAACTATATAGGGAGAGGTCCACACCGGGAAGGAGCACTTCGAGCATGCCGGCTCTTCCGCTCAAGGCGAGGTGTCCGCTTTCGAAGATGCGCGCGGAGTACGCCGCGCCTCCCAGCTGCCGGTGAATGGAGTCCCAGCGCGGGTCGGGGCGATCGCTGTGGATCATCATCAGCGGAACGTCCGTTCGCTCGAGCACCGGGCCGAAGTTCCAGCCATCGATGTTGATGCCCGCTCGGCAGCGGGCATCTCGCGTGCAGACCTGAAACGCAGTGGCACCACCAAAGGAGAATCCCAGGACGCCGATTCGATCGGTGTCGAGTCGACCGCTTGCTGCGACCCTTTGGGCGCTGCGGGCCGTCGTTTCACGATGCCCTCGGTCCGAGGCCCTGCGTGAGCACCCCCGTGCTGTGCTAGCTTGCTCCAGTGCCTCTATCGGCAACCCGGAACGTCATCGCGAAGTACAGCGCGGTCGAAGCGTGGGATTATGACGGATTCGTCGGCGGTTCCGCAGGGCGACAGATGTTGCCAGTGCTCAACAGCGCGCTGCTCTCGGGCCTGCCCCCTGACGCCTCCGTGCTCGATGTCGGCTGCGGCGGCGGTCACCTTCTCCTCCAGAGCGCAGAGGCGCACCCGAGCATGAGACTCACCGGTGTCGACCTCGACCGGTCGCAGGTCGCGCGCGCGAAATCGCGCAGCCAGCACCTGAAGCGTCGGCTCGATGTGGCGGTGGCCTCGGCGCTCGAACTGCCCTACGAGGAGGCGGTCTTCTATGCGGTGGTGAGCATCGCTTCCATCAAACACTGGCCCGACCCAGCGGGCGGGATGCGAGAGATCCTCCGAGTTCTCAGGCCCGGCGGTCGGCTCTACGTCGTCGAGGTGTTCGCCGAGTGCACGATCGAGGATGTGAGCGCGTTTCTCTCGACGCTCCCCGTCCCCAGGTGGCTGCAGCCGGTCGTCGCGCCTCAGATGAGGAAACTACTGCAGACGGGATGGACGTTCCAAGCGGCCGAGGCGCTCGCGCGAGAACTCGGCATTGTTGATGCCACGGTCGAGCGTCCCGAGGGTCCGCCTGCGATTGCCCTCAGCGGCGCGAAGCCTCGCTGAGCCGACCCGCGCAAGCGTCCGTCACTCGTCCCGGTGCACGGTCTCTGGATCGAATGCGGGCAGACAGACTGCGATGTACTCGGCGCCTTCGGGGCCCGGGGTGCTGTAGCGCACCCACTCGCCAGGCGCGCAGACCACACCTTCGCCGGCTTGGATCTCGAGGGCGCCGTCTTTGTGCTCGACGCGCAAGATCCCGCGCAGGACAACGCTGTACTCGGTGAACTCGGGCGTTTGTCCGGGCTCGGCCCATCCGCTCGGCGAGCGCATGTGCGCGATGCTCAGGCCCGCCTCCTTGGTGTTCGCACGACCGACGAACTCCTCGATGACTTTTGGCTTGGTGCCCTCGGCCTCGACCCGGGTCGGCGCAGGAATCTTCTTCGGCATCCGGCGCAGTCTGCCAGGCTCAGGGGGTCAGGTCGAGGGCCGCCGGCACGGGGAATCGGTCCGCGAGATCGGAGGGTAGCCCGCGCTCCTCCACCACGCGCTGGTAGGAGGCTTGGACCGGGCGCGCGGTCCGGGTCTTCGTGCGGTCATCTGGGTCGACGCGAAAGAGCCCAAACCGAAGTCCCATCCCGTGGTTCCATTCGTAGTTGTCCATGAGCGACCACCAGTAGAAGCCGCGCAGATCGAGGTCGAGAGTGCGCTGGGCGGCGAGCAGCCACGACATGTGCTCGGCCAGGAAGCGCTCCTGCCGGTCTTCTGGTCCATCGAAGGTCCCATTCTCGGTGATGATGATCGGCAGTCCGGGGTAGTTTTGGCTCGCGAACGCCAGCGCGTCGAACAGGCCTCTTGGGTCCGTCCGCTCGCCGCTGGTGTCGATCATGAACGGATCAAAGGTGAGCAGCGGCGAGAAGTCGGGCAGCACACTCGACTCCTCTCCTTTGACCGTCACCGAAAAATAGTAGTTTAGGCCGAGGAAGTCCGCGCGATCCGCGAGGTGTTCTCGTCGCGCTCCCTGGCCGTCCAGAGCTTCGTCGAGAACCCCGAGCAACACCGCATTCAAGAACAGTTCGTTGTAGACGTAGAACAGGTTCTTCGCCGCGATGCGGTCGATCGGGTTGCTTGGGTCGAGCGGACGAAAAGGCGCGATGGGATAGACGATGCCCACGAACGCGGCCTTTCCATCGCCGTCTGCATCCACGGTATCCGCTGCTCGTACCTCGTCGACCATTCTTGCGTGGGCCTCGATGAGGTTCGAGAGCACCATTTTGGCCTCGCGGGTTCGTAACGTCTGCGCGGGCGGATTTGTTCGATCGCGCGAAGGCAGGAGATAGCCGGGGATCAAGACCGCGAGCGGTTCATTCAAGGTGGCCCAGGTGTCCACGGAGGCGCCGAACTCACGGGCCACAAAGCCCGCGTACTTCGCGATCTCCTCGACGATGTTCGGCTCGAGCCAGCCGCGGGGCGAACACCGGTCGAGACTGCGGTTGCACCCCACGGCGTCGTGCATCCAGACCGGGAGGGTGTAGTGGTTCAGCGTCACCAGAGGCGTGATGCCTCGAGCTTCGAGCGCAGCGAAGAGGCGCCGGTAGTAGTCGAGCCCCTCGGGCGAGGCGATCGCGCGCAGCGCTTCGTGGTCCGAGGTCCCCACCGTGCTCTCGGGGAACACACGTGACCATTCGATGCTCATTCGGAAGCCGGTCAGGCCCATGGCCTTCACCCGATCGAGGTCCTCTTCGTAGAGCTCGTAGAACCCGGGTCCGCTCTCCGGAGGGTCACCGGCGAGGAAGTTGCCGCTGCGGGCCAGCGTGACGGTCGAGGTGATGAAGGCGTACCAGTCGCTGCGGGTGTCTGCGCACGGCGGCGTCCCGAGTTTGGGGCAGCCCATTTCGACTTGAAAGCCAGCGGTGGAGGTCCCAAACACGAACCCCTCCGGGAGTTCGCCCGAGTCACGGCAGGCCGAGGCGAGGCCGAGAAGGCAAAGCCATGGGACGGAGCGCATGGTGCTCCAATGCCCCAATCTTCGGACCATGGCCAGAGCCCTGTGGCGCTGTGGCGCTGTGGCCGTTGTGGTAGGCTCCCGAGGTGGCCTCCAAGCGCGATCGAGAGCGTTCCGTAGGGCGCAGGGCGGGTCGAAACACCACCGCCGCCGAGCGTGCATTCAAGGGCGGCGAAGGCGGTCCCGAGCCCGGCGAGGAGATGGAACCAGACGCCACCGGGATGGCCGCCATCGAAGAGGAGGGCTACTTTCAGCCCACCGCGATGTTCGATCGCGGGGAGTTTCTCGGTGAACTCGCGGAGCTCGACGGGGTACCGGCCACTCGCGCGGCGGTGCACGCGGAGCCGGCGCCTCCTGCGGGCTGCAAGCTCATCGCGGTTGCGGGGCCGGACCTTGGGACCGAGTGGGCCTTCAAGAAGGCCGAGATCCACATCGGACGAGGCTCCGAGAACGACCTCGACTTTTCCGACATCGGCGTCTCGCGGCATCACGCGCGCATCAGCCTCGATGGCCTTCACTACGTCTACACTGACTTAGGGAGCAACAACGGCTCCTTCGTGAACGGGGAGAAGGTCGAGAGCGTGCAGCTGGTCTCCGGCGACGAACTCCTCGTCGGTGCACGGACGCTTCGCTTCGTCGAGTTGAACGAATCGCCTCACACCGCGGCGGCGTTCCCCATTCGCGAGCCCCCTTCGGAGCCGGTCCAGGGGCGGCTCTCCGAGATCGTTCCCAGTGCGGCCGGGGCCGACGAGCCTTCCATCGGCGAGCATGAAGTGCCGATGCCCAACGAGCCTCGTCCCAGCGACGGCCCCGAAGCTGTGGCACCGCCGCCCGCAGAGAAGAAGGCCGGTTTTGGCAAACTCATGGGGGTCACGCTTGGCGGTTTGGCGCTCGTCGCGGGGCTTGGCTTCATGACCTATCGACTCGCCATGGTGTTCCTGGAAGAGAGCGCGGCCGACCGCGCGGCGCGGGCGAAGGTGGAGTTCCTTCAAGGCATCGAGCTCGTGCGGCAGCGGCGCTTCGGGGACGCGAGCGTGCTCTTTGCCGACGTCTTGGTGCTCCGCCCGGAGTACATACGGGCGAAGGAGTATCTCGCACACTGCACGCAGGAGATCGAGCGCTTCCGTGTCCTCGAAGACGCCAAGCAACTCGCGGCGGCCGACAAGTACGCGGAGGCTGTGCTCAAGGTCGCGAGCATCACCGAAGAGAGCGCCTACTTCACCGATGCGAGCCAGCTTCGGCAGACCTGGGCGCGGGTGCTCGGAAAGGTGAAGGTGGATGAGGCGCGCGAGCTCTTTGGGGCCGGCGATCTCGAGGGGGCGCTTCAGCTGCTGCTCGAGGTTCGGGCCGAGGTCCCCGAGCTCTCTGCCGCCCGGGCGCTCATCGAGGAGATCGAGGCGATTCGTAATCCCCCACCTTCCCCCAAGGCGCCTAAGCGGCCCACCCCCTTCACCGTTCCGGACCTCATGGCGCGGGCGGTGGCGCTCTACGAAGAGGACCGCGTAGCGGCGGCCATCGACGCCGCGGAGGCGGCGGGTGGTTCAGACGCAGCGTCTCACATGGAGCGCATGCGCGAGGTCCGCGATGGTGTCTCGGCGCTCGAACTCGCGCACAAGCGCAAGGCCGCGCAAGACGTTCTGAGCCTCGCGCCTCGGCTGCTCGAGGTCGACCGGAGCATCGCGGGCGGGGAAGGTCGCGTGAGGCAGCGGATTCGAGGCTACTATGCGGACGCGCTCTACTTGAAGGGGCTCGAGGCGCAGCAAGGCGGAGACGACACCAAGGCCTATCGTTTCTTGGCCGAGGCCCTCAAGGTCGACGCGGGCCATCGTCTCGCCAAGACGCGCATGGTGGAGCTCACCCGGCGAGGCCGGGAGCTGTACTACCAAGGCCACGCCACCAAGGAAACCGATCCCTCGGCCACGCGCGCTCTCTATCAGCGGCTCGTCGAGATCACCCCTAAGGACGATCAGTTCCATCGATGGGCCGCGAAGTGGTTGGCCGAGAACCCTGGTTGACGCGCGGGATTCGATCCACGACTCAACGAGCCTTCGTCTCGCCGCCGCGGGCGTGCTAGCGCTCGGGGGTGCGTCTCCTCCCGGACACCGTCCTCGAAGCGGAGCGGCTCGGCACCGACCCGGCGATTGGTCTTCGGGGGCCGCAGGTGGCACAGAACCGCCTCCGCTACGGCGAGAATCGACTCCCTCCGATTCGCGGCCGCTCCTTCTTGTCCATGGTCCTCGCCGCCTTGGGCGACAAGACGATCCTCGTGCTCATCGGGGCGGCCACGGTGGCGCTTTTTGTCGAGTGGGGCATGGGTCAGATCGATCCCGGTCACGCGCCCCACTACATCGATGGCGTCGCAATCTGGATCGCGGTCTTGATAGCGACCCTCGTCTCCGCTGGGAACGAGGCGCGAGCCGCCAAGGAGTTCGCCTCCCTCGCTCGGCAGCGAGATGACATCCCGGTCAAGGTTCGGCGCAGTGACGAGGTGAGCAAAGTTCCGGTGGCGGAGCTGGTGGTTGGAGATCTGGTGCTCCTCGAAGCTGGAGATCGAGTGCCGGGGGATGGTCTGGTCCTTTCCTCCGTAGACCTCGAGCTCGATCAATCGATGCTCACCGGCGAGTCCGAGCCGGTGGAGAAGGGGGCAGAAGATCCCGAGCTCAAGGCGGGGTCCGTCGTGACCGCGGGCACCGGAAGCTTCCTCGTCACCGCGGTCGGCCAAGGCTCGGAGCTCGGCAAGCTGCACGAGAAGCTCGCTGCGCCCGAAGAGGGCGAGACCCCGCTTCAGGAGCGGTTGTCGAAGCTTGCGGACCGCATCGGTCTGTTCGGCCTTGGGGCGGCCATCCTGACCTTCGGCGCGCTGGCGATCTCGGGCTTTGCTCGAGGTGAGCTCGCGAACGCGGCCGCGCTCGAGGTGGCCCGCGAGCTCCTTCAGTACCTCATCGTTGCCGTCACCATCATCGTGGTAGCGGTCCCCGAAGGCTTGCCCGTCGCGGTGACGATCAGCCTCGCGTACAGCGTGCGCAAGATGGCGCGTGATCGAAGTCTGGTCCGCCACCTCCAGAGCTGCGAGACCATGGGCGCGGCGACGGTCATCTGCTCCGACAAGACCGGCACTCTCACCGAGAACCGCATGACCGTGACGCGGTGCTTGCTCGACGGCGCGGAGTGCGATTTGAGGGAGCTCCCAGCCGCGGTCCGGGAGGCCATCTCTCGAGTCGCGTCGATCAACTCCACGGCATTCCTCGAACGCGGCCCGGCGGGTGAGGTTCGTTTCGTGGGTAGTCCCACCGAAGGCGCACTTCTTCAATGGGTCGAGGAGGCCGGGGGCCCGTGGAAGAAGCTTCGGCGCGAGGCGGAGCTCGTTCATCAGTTCGGCTTCAGCAGCGCGCGCAAGCGTATGTCGTCCATCATGCGCACCGAAGAGGGGCTGCTCCTCTTGGTGAAGGGGGCGCCCGAAGGGCTCCTCGGGCAGTGCACGAGTGTGATGACCACCTCGGGGTCCAGGCCTCTTTTGGACGCCGATCGGCAGCGGCTCGAGGGGCAACTCATCGAGCTCTCGAGGTCGGGCCGGCGGACGCTGGCGCTCGCGGAGCGCCGGCTTCGGGCGGACGAATCCGAACGTGAAGCGGAGGCGCTGGAGAAAGACCTGACGCTTCTGTGTTTCGTCGGCATTCACGACCCGGTCCGGCGTGAGGTCAAGGCGGCGGTGCAGGCCGCGCGCGGGGCGGGGGTCGACGTCAAGATGGTCACCGGCGATAACCGCCACATCGCGGAGTCGATCGCGGCGGAGCTCGAGCTCCTGGGCCCAAATGACCTCGTGCTGGACGGGGCCGAGTTTCGCTCTCGGACGGACGAGGAACTGCGGCTCTTGCTACCGCGTCTGCGTGTGCTCGCTCGGTCGGTGCCCACCGACAAGCACCGTTTGGTCGAGCTGCTGCAGGCGGCGGGGGAGGTTGTGGCAGTTACCGGCGACGGCACCAACGACGCGCCCGCGCTCAAGAAGGCGGACGTGGGTTTTGCAATGGGCCTCTCGGGCACGGAGGTCGCCAAGGAGGCCTCCGACATCATCATCCTCGATGACAACTTCGCCACGATCGTGAAGGCGATCTCCTGGGGGCGGGCGATCTTCGAGAACATCCGAAAGTTTCTGCAGTTCCAGCTGACGGTGAACGTGGCGGCGCTCTTCACCGCCTTCTTGGCTGCGGTGTTTGGCTTTGGGATCCCACTGAATAGTGTGCAGCTCCTGTGGGTGAACCTGATCATGGACACGCTCGCCGCGCTGGCCCTCGCGGTCGAGCCTCCGAGCCGACGCCTCCTCGAGCAGCCTCCGCACGGTCGAACGGCGCCGCTCATCACCAAGCCGATGTGGATCAGCATCTTCGCCACCGGAGGCTACATGGTGCTCGTACTCCTCGGCGTCATGTGGACGGACTGGGTGGTTCCTTTTGACGTGAGCAAGCCCGAACGGATGACCTTCGTGTTCAACGCCTTCGTGATGATGCAGCTCGCGAACGAACTGAACGCGCGCTCCACCCGCTTCGACCGCGGGGTGCTTCAGGGCCTGCCCGAGAGCACGATGTTCATCGCGGTCATGCTCACGACCTTCGGGCTTCAGGTCCTGATCATCCAGTGGGGCGGAGACTTCTTCCGCACCGTCCCGCTCAGCGTGGACCTATGGGTTCGGTCCGTCCTGATCGGAGCGACGGTCTTGGTCTTTGGAGCCGTGCTCCGCGCGGCAGGGCGGGTGTTCGCGCCGCAACCGGCGCTGGTGCTCAGGTGAAGATGGTGAGGGAGTTTGGCTCGAGCGGGGACCAAGAACCGGAGAAGGTGGGCTCACTGGCCACCACGCGGCCGCGTTCGGGCACGGGATCCGGGCTCTCGGCGACGATGGTGTAGAGCGACGGGGGGCTTCCGTGCGTGGAGGTGCGGAGCGTGACCAAGGAGCGCCCATCCGAGACGATGACCGCCATGTTCGCGAGCACTCCGCGCTGATTCGCGATCTTGGTGACGCGTTCCACCAGTTGTTCGAGCGCGTCCGCCATGGCGTCACCGCCTTCGCGCTCGGCCAGCGCATCGAGCCAGCTCACGAACAGGAGCTCCCCTTCGCTGTTGCCGGAGAGGAGGGTGTGGCTCGAGTCGCGCAAGGCCTCTCGCATGGGTCGCTCGAAGGACTCCTTGAAGCGGTGAAGCTCGCCGGTGGCGTGAAACAAAAACGGTCCGTGACGGAACGGCTGCAGGCCCATGAGGTCGGCGCGCTCGCCGGGCCGAAGGTGCCGGAGACCGGCGATGGCGCAACGCGTGTGGGTTCGGCGGGCCAGGGCGAGCAGCTCCGGCTCCGCCCACGGAGGAAGCCGGCTCGTGAGCCGGAGCGGGCTCGGCTCATCATCGTCTGGGTACCAGCCCAGGCCGAAGCCGTCGGGAGACTCCATGGCCTGCCGGATGAGCGGGTAGGTGCCGTCTTCGAGCAGTGAAGCCATGGGGGCTCTGGGTCCCAGATACGCGGCGACGCGAGACATGGAAGTCTCCTACCGGATGCCGTTCTCGAAAGCGAGACCAGGTCGGCCTGTTCCCCGATGGGTCCGGGTTTTTTCAGCCCCGGGCCAGCAGCTTTGCGATCCCCGGGCGTGCGACGTAGAGCGGCCGGATCGAGGTCGCCAGGCGAGATGCGATCTCGTCCGCCGTCCTCTGGGCGCGCTGCCAGAACTCTCGGGCCGGGTCGGGCTCACCGGCGAGCTCGAGCGCTTCCGCGTGCTGAGCGTAGATCCGGGGCGGGTCATCGTCCTCGCAGGCCTTCTTGGACTGAAGGCGATGGACCGCGGCCACGGTGTACCGGATCCCGTCTTGGGCCTCGCCGGTGCGCGCCCTCGCCAACCCCATGGCGCTCTCCAGCGGCACGACAAAGCGGGAGATGCTTCGCACCGCCTGATCACGAAGGGACTCGACCAGCTCTCGTGCTTCCGCGGTCCGCTTCTGGTCGAGGTACGCTCGAACTCGATACAGGCCAGCGAGAAACAGGTCGTGTTTGGACTCGGAGGTCAGAGCGTCGTCGTGAAGTTGGATGATGCGCGTGAGGGCGGCCGCGTCGCCGTGTTCAAAGTCCATGGCGGCCAGATGAATCGCGGCGAGCCGGCCCCCGAGCCCGTTCATGCGCCGCTCGAGGAGAAGCTGTGCGGCCTCGAGAGACTCCCTGGCTCGGGCTTGGTCCCCGGCCTGGACACTGGTCGCGCCCAAGGCGAGCTTCACCTGGCCCCGGGACTCGTCGTCATCCACGAAGCTGTACAGCGTGGACTCGGCCTCGCCGAACAGGCGCAGCGCTTGACCAAGGTCCGAGGTCGCGTAGGCCACTTTGCCCAGCCGAAGCAGCGCGTCGGCGACCAAGTGCAGGTCCCCTTCACGCCGTCCCTCTTCATAGGCCTTCTGATAGGCCTCGAAGGCCAGCATGACGTCGCCGCGGTCGCGGTGCGCATCGCCGCATCCAAGTCGGGAGAGCGCGGTCGAACGCGCGTTTTGGTCAGCGCCGAAGATCTGCTCCGCCTGCCGAAAGCACTGCAGCGCTCGGTGAGCGTTCCCTCGATGAAGCGTGAGCGCGCCGCGCCGCAGCTCGATGAAGCCTCGGTGAGCCTCGGCACCGGCCTGGCCCTGCATGCGTTCGAGCAGCACGAGGCCACGCTCGAAATCACCTTGATCGAGCGCAGCCTCGACGGCGACCTTCAGGAGGCGAATCACCGGCTCGCCCGTTGCGCTGCGTTCGGCGATGGCGAGACCGCGCTCCGCCAGAGCTTCGGCGGACTCCATGTCTCCGAGGGAGAACGTCCGTTCGGCCGCATCGAGGAGGGCAAAGGTCGCCCGCGCTTCCTCTCGGGCGGGCACCAGGTGGTGAGCGAGCAGGATGGGGTCGGCTTCTCCTGCTTCCACCAACCAGTCCGCCGCCGCTCGGTGAAAGGCGACCCTCTCGTGCTCGAGCAGCATGGCGTAGGTCACGTCCCGCAGCAGACCGCTTCGGAACGCGTACTCGCGTGCCACGAGGTACCGAGACGATGAGCGTGGCTCGATCAGTCCCTCGTCCGAGAGCGCCGCCATCGCCTCGTTGGGCGAAGGCAGCCCCAGCGCCGCGAGACCCTCTGACCAGAAGACCGGGCCATACACGGAGGCGCGCTTCAAGACCTCGCGAAGATCCGGCGAGAGCGCATCGAGCCGCGCCTGAGCCATCGCGCGTACGCCCTGCGGCACCGTCTCGAGCCGCGCCTTCAGGTCCGACCACGACCGGGCGGCTGGGGCCCGGCGATCATCGACCGCGTGAAGGGCCTCCTCGAGAAAATAGGGGTTGCCGCCGGTTCGTTCGAACAGCAAGGCGCCGAAGCGGGCGTCTACCGCCGTTCCCAGCCAGCTCTCCGCGATGAGATCGACCTGTGGGGCGGTGAAGGGCTCGAGGCTGGTGTGCGTCAGGCGTTCGGGGGCGACCTCCGAGAGGATCTTTCCGCGCTTCTCGAGGAACTCGGGGCGCGCAAACACCGCGATGAACAGCGGTACCCCAGGGCCGAGCGCCACGAGCTCGCGGATCAGCTCGAGACTCATCGAGTCCGCGAGCTGCGCGTCTTCGAGCAGCAACACCGTCGGTCCGTTGTGGGCATACGCGGTCAGCACCTCCAGGAGTGCGGCTCGGGCTCGCTTGCCGCCCGCGCGGTCTTCGCCCGCCGGAGTGCTGCGGTCGTGAGGAGCGGTCGTAGCATACAGGTCTGGCAGATGCGCGCCCACGAGCCGCGCGAGCCCGCTCATCGCCTGGTCGCGCGCCGTGGGCCCCACCTCTTTGGGGATGAGGCGGCCGAGTTTCGCGACCAGGGTCGAGGCCGCCTCACTTCCGAGGATCGAGCCTCGGCGCCGCATGGCATCCGCGAAGATCGACAGCGGGTTGCTCGGACCGTTCATCTCCGCTTGGCCGAACAGGACCTGGGTGCCGGCGGCGGTCTGGACGAGCCGGCGCCGCAGCTCCTCGCGAAGCCGGCTCTTGCCGAGCCCGGGGCCGGCCACGACGAGCGCGAGGTGCGGCCTCTTCTCCTGCATGGCCCGATGGAACTCTGCGCTGAGCGAATCGAGCTCTGCTTCGCGACCGATGAAGGGGAGAGCGCGCCGGGTCTGCTCCGCATGGGAGCGCGAGCGTCCACTCACCACGAACGCGTTTCTCGCCCGAGAGCGCGTGGCCACACCGAGCTTGGCCGCCTCGAGGGTCTCTGCGTCAGAGATGAGTTCACCGGGCTCGGCGAAGGAGAGCAACTCTGCGGCATCCTCGAGCGCCTCGCCACTGACGTGGGTGCCGGCGCTCCGCTCGAGCACTCCGGTGCTGAGCGCGGCCCGAAGCGAACGAACGGCGACGCCGGTCTCCGGCACCGAGCTCAAGTCGAGCCCGAACAGGGCGAGCCCGGCCTCCAGTGCGCGCTTCGGTTCATCGCCGGTGCCCTGAGAGCCACCGAACACGCCGATGCCCAGACCACCGCGCAGCGGATGGGCCTCACCACCGCGCTCGTGTACGGCTCGCTGGAAGACCGCCCAGGCCAATCGGCGATGGGAACCGATCTTCGAGAGGTCGACGAGGAGCATGGTGACCCATCGCTGCTCGGCGGCACCCTTTCCGGGCGCGATGGTCGCCTTCAGGGTAGGAAGCGGCGCGTAGCTTGCTCGTCGCGCTTCGTCCGCCGGGGGTAGAGGGAATCCTTCCGGCATGCGCTCCGTGACCTCGGCTGCGCCGCCGTGTTCGGCGAAGGGCAGGAGGATTTCGACGGTGTGTCCGCCGAGTGATTCCAGCGCCACCTCCATCTCCGCCGCCGACTGAAAGCGCAGCGCGGGGTCTCGTGCGAGCGCGCGCAGAAAGAAGGCGTCGAGGGCGGCCGGGAGTGAGGGGTCGATCTCACGAACCGACGGCGGGGTTTCGGACGCGATCCGCACCAAGAGCGCCATCGCCGAGTTCCCTTCAAAGGGTCGGCGTCCACAGACACACTCGTAGAGGACCGCCGCGAGCGAGAAGAGGTCTGCGCGGTGATCGATGCGCTCTTTGCCCTGCGCTTGCTCGGGCGCCATGTAAAACGGCGTCCCCAAGATCATGCCGGTGACGGTGAGGGCCATCGGTGCGGAGCCGATGACCTCCTCCTCGAGTGTCTTCGAGACGCCAAAGTCGAGCAGCTTCACCGAACGCGGCGGCTCTCCCTCGGCGGTGAGGAAGATGTTGCCCGGCTTGACGTCACGATGAACCACGCCGATGGCATGGATGGCGGTGAGTCCTCGCAAGGCTCCGCGGCCGATCGCATAGGTGGCCTCGAGATCGAGCGGTGGCCCGCGCTTCATCCGGTGCTCGAGGTCGTGGCCTTCGAGCCACTCCAGCACCAGGTAGGGTTGGGCTTCGTCGGTCAGGCCTTGTCCCCACGAGCGAACGACATGGGGTGAGGTGATGCTCTCGAGGATTTGTGCCTCCCGCTCAAAGCGCTCGTGCATCACGCTGTCGGCGGTGGGTAAGGACAAGACCTTGATGGCGACGAGCCGTCCCTCGACCGAGTCCTTGGCCTGATAGATGCGACCCATCCCGCCGACCGCGACCGAGCGCAGGATTCGATAGCGACCGGCGAGCTCGTCTCCTTGGGCAAAGACCCGTGCGAAAGGCCGGGCCCAGCCTCCAGGGCGAAGAGTGAAGGCGGCCACGGGCGGCAGTCTACCGCTCCGTCTCCGCGAAGTGAAACCGCCTTCACGTTGAGCTCGTGCATGCGCCTGTGCCAAGGTCCGGCGGTGAGCGACGCAAGCAGCATCCTCGCGGTCCTTTCTGGCCTTCCGGCCACCGGCAAGAGCAGCGTCGCGGCTCGACTTCTGGCTCACCGCGCCGGGTTGCATCTGTCCACCGACCAGACCCGCGAGCGTCTGTTCCCGCGAGCCAAGGTGGGCTCCGAACTGAAGTACGGCAAAGAGGCCTCGAGGAGGACGTATTCGGAGGTGGAGTCTCGGGCTCAAAAGGCCCTCGAGGCGAAGACGCCGCTGGTGATCCTCGACGGCACCTACCTTCGGTCCGGAGACCGGGCGCGCGCAACGCAGCTCGGGCTCGACGCCGGGGCGGAGGTCCTGCTCCTCGAGATCCGAGCGAGTGAGTCGCTGGTCATCAAGCGCCTCGCGGCCCGAAGACCGGGGGCGGATCACCACAGCGAGGCCGATCTCTCGGTCTATCGGCGCCTGAAGGACAAGATGGCGCGCCGCGAAGACGGGTACGCGGAGCTGGAGGCGTCGGAGCTCGAGGCTTGGGCGCAGAAGCCCGTCACCGCCGCGGCGTTCTCCGCCGACGATGGTGCTCTTCGAGTCTTGCGTGATGCCGGAGAGGGTGAGGTCTCTGCGCTGCTCGAGGCGCTCAGCTCAGACTTCGCTCGGTGAGACGCCGTCCGCATCTTCGAGTTCAGCGCCAGCCGAGGCCGACTCGCCGGGAGAGAGCTGCTTCTTCTCCTTGGACTCGAGCGACTTCATCTTCGCCTTGAGCGCAAGCAGATCATCATCGACGGTGTGTGCTTCGAGCATGCGGATCTCGCGCGAGAGCTTGTCTCCGTGGTTCTCACCCAAGAACGCCGCCACTTCCACCCGAGCCTCGGCTTCGGCTTCGATGCGGTCCACCTTCTCGGCCATTCGCTCGAAGCTCGCGAGCGCGCTGCGATCGTTGGCGACGGACAGTGTCTCGGCGATGGCCTTCTGCGCCTCGGCGCGCTGGGCTCTCGCGACGAGGAGGGTTCGCTGGCGCTTCGCTTCGTCGATCTTCCGGCTGAGTCCGTCGAGCGCTTCCTTCAGCGCCTCGACCGCCGTGCTTTGATCCTCGTGCTGCGCGGCGAACTGCATCGCGATCGCCTCGTGCTGCTTCTTTCGCGCCAGGGCCTCGACCGCGAGGTCGTCTCGGCTCGCGCGGACCGCGGCCATCGCCTTCTTCTCCCACTCTGCGGTCTTGCTGGTCTCGTCTTCGAGCTTCCGTGAGAGTCGCTTCTGGTCGGCGATGGAGGCCGCGACTCGTTTCCTCGCTTCGGCCATCTGCTTCTGCATGTCGTCGATGGCCTGGTTGAGGACCTTCTCTGGATCCTCAGCCCGCGAGATGACGTCGTTGATGTTCGACTTCAGGATGACCGCGATGCGCTGGAGGAAACCCATGACGGATTGAACGGGCGACTGGGGTCGCCGCTTTCCTCATTCGACGGCGAAAGCTCGGCCGCGTCAACCGCTGCGCGGGTAAACACTAGGAGCCGGTGAGGTGCGCTGGGTCTAGGCCCCAACTGGAAAGCGGGGCGGCGAGGTCGGGGGGGACGGGCGCGAATAGGGTCAGCGGCTCGTTCGAGCCGGGGTGTTCGAACCCAAGCGCCACGCAGTGGAGCGCGAGCCGGCGCAGCTCATGCTGCTGCCGGAAGAGGCGGTTGTGATCGCCCTTACCGTAGCGCACGTCGCCGATGATGGGGTGGCTGATGTGTTTCAGGTGTCGCCTGACTTGGTGGAGGCGTCCGGTGTGCGGGATGGCTTCCACCCAAGAGTAACGGCCGAGGCTGAAGACCGGCCGTACGCTGGTTCGAGCGTCCACCCGTGGGCCGTCCTCGGCGCGCGGGATCGGATGTTCGATCTGTTGGGCCTCGGTCAGCGGCCCGCGGACGAGCGCGCGATACCGCTTGAGCACCGTGCCGTCCGCAAACTGCTCTTGCAGTCGATGATTGGTCTTTGGGTCGAGGGCAAACAGCAGAACGCCGCTCGTGCCTCGGTCGAGCCGGTGGACCGGGTACACGTGCTGACCCACGTGATCGCGCGTCCAGGTGAGAGCGACGACGTCGTCCTGAGCCCAACCCCGATGCACGATCATGCCCGAAGGCTTGCTGATCGCTACGAGGAACTCGTCCCGATGCAAGATCGTCGGCTCATCCATTCAAAGGTCCCGCCGCGACCGTGCTCGTCATGGTTCAGCCCAGCGATGCAACGCGAGATTCGGAGACGTCGTCGATGAGGACCGGCGCCGACGCGGGTTCTTGGGCGGCGCTCTCCGCTTGCCACGTCACGGAGAGCTTCGTGGCCGCGAAACCACCGCCGATCGGATCCGCGCCCAGCACAGCCTCGAGCACCTTTCGGAGCTTTCCGCCGCCCTTGACGCGCACGGTGAGCTCGAGGCCGGTGTCCGTGACGCAGAGATCCTGAACCTCTTCGCGCACGTCGATCATGCGCCTTCGGCCTTTGGTCTCGGTCTCGATCACCCGCGGCTCGTCGCTGTTCCACCAGCCTAGGACCGGCCCGAGGTCGAAGCTCGGCGGGACCTCGACGCGCCAGCGCGCGCTCTCGATGGACTCCGGAAGAGGTGGTGCGTGAAAGGGCACCGGTTCGGCGCCGAGCAAGACGAGCCCCTCGGGGAGCTGGCCGATCAAAGCGGCTTCAATCTGTGCGGCCTCGAAGGGCGCCTTGATCTCGAGGTCGATGAACTCCGCCTCCGACCAAGTGCCCATGGGGATGGGCGGACTCACCGAGGTCTTCATGCGCGGGTGCAGGCCCTTCGTGAACAAGGCCGGCACTCCGCCCCGCTTGAGCGCCCGCTGAAACGTCGAGATGACCTCATGGTTCCCCGAGAGCGCTTGAACGCCGCGCTTAGCGAAGCACAAGCGGAAGCGCAGCCGCATCTCGAGCGGAAGCGAGACATCAAAGATCTCTCCTAAAGGCTTCTCGACGACCGGGGCCTCGAGCGGCAGGGCTTGGGCCGTCGCCTCGGGTCGCTTCAGGCTCAGGCTCGGCAGCTGCACCAGGTCTTCCATGGAGCGCGCGATGTACCGCTTCTTCTGACGGTGCCTGGGCTTCGAGCCGGGTGCGTCCTCCACGTAGACCCGATTGTGCACGACCTTGTGATCGCAGACCCCGCAGTCGTAGCAGGGGGCCTCGGAGCAGTCATCGACCCGTCCCGCGTCGAGTGAAGCCATCCAGTCTTCCCAGAGCCACTCCTTCTTCACGCCCGAGTCGATGTGGTCCCACGGGAAGATCTCGCTCACGTCGCGGCGTCGATGATTGTACCAGTGCCGTTCGACGCCCACGTCTTGGAGCGCCTGATCCCAGGTCGCGAGTCGGTGGTGCTCCTGCCAGCCATCCATGCGCGCCCCGAGGGCGTGCGCGCGCAGCAAGACCTCTCCGACCCGGCGGTCGCCGCGTGAGAAGACCCCCTCCATGATGGAGGAGGTGGCTTCGTGGTTTCGGTAGTTGAGCTTGGCCTTTCGCGCCTCGGTCCACAGAAACGACTGCCGCGCCTTGATCTCCTCGAGCGTGATCTGAGGGCTCCACTGAAAGGGCGTGTGCGACTTGGGAACAAAGCTCGAAACGGAGACGGTGATGACCGGGCTTTGGGTGTACTTTCGGGCTCGCTGACGGCAGCGCGAACCGAGGTTCATGATCGCGTAGAGATCGTCGTAGGTCTCGGTGGGTAGCCCGAGCATGAAGTAGAGCTTGAGTGTCTTCCAGCCGCGCGAGAAAAGCTGCCCCACCAGCTCGAGCAGGACCTCCTCATCGACGTTCTTGTTGATGACCGCCCGTAGGCGGTCCGAGCCAGCTTCGGGGGCGACGGTGAAGCCGCTGGCCCGAACCCTCGCGATCTGATCCATGATCGCGGGGGTGACGCTCTCGAGCCGCATGGAGGGCGTCGAGATCGCCGCCTTCTGATCGGCGTGCTCGTCCATCAGCGAGAGCAGCAAGGGCTCGATGCAGTTGTAGTCTCCGAGCGAGAGCGAGAGCAGCCCGTATTGGCTGACTCCGGTGGCGGCGAGGCCCTCGCGCACGAGCTTGCGCACGGTCTCGGGGGAGCGCTGGCGTTCCGGTCGATACACGTAGCCCGCCTGACAGAATCGGCAGCCGCGCATGCAGCCTCGCTGCACCTCGACCCCATAGCGGTCGTGGATGATCTCGGTGTTGGGGACGATGTCTTTGGTGAAGTAGGGCGCCGTGTTCAGGTCGGCGAGGATCCGCTTGCGCACTCTCTTGGGAGCGCCGGGCTTGGCAACGATCTCCGCCACCGTACCGTCGGAGTTGTAGTAGACGTCATACAAACTCGGCACGTAGCAGCCCTGGATCTCGGCGAGCCGGGTCCAGAGGTCTTCGCGTCGCTCGCGCTTCTTCCGCGAGATGCGCACCGCATCCATGACCTCGAGCACGATGTCTTCGCCGTCTCCAATGCAGATGGCGTCCATCACCAACGCCAGAGGTTCGGGGTTGTAGGCGCAGGACCCCCCGCCGATGACGACGGGGTGATGGGCCTGGCGGTCTTTGGCCCGAAGCGGCACGCCACCGAGATCGAGGATGTTGACGAGGTTCGTGTACGAGAGCTCGTACTGCAGCGTGAAGCCGATGAGGTCCAGCTCCGACAGCGGGATCTTGTTCTCCAGCGTGGTGAGCGGCTCCCCTCTCTGCCTGAGGATGGCTTCGTAGTCCGGCCAGGGCGCATAAACGCGTTCGGCCGCGATGTCGGGGCGCCGGTTCAAGATCTCGTAGATGATCTTGAGACCGATGTGACTCATGCCCAGCTCATAGACATCCGGATAGGAGAGCCCCACCTTGAGCTCCACCTGGCTCAGGTCTTTGCGGATCTGGTTCACCTCTCCGCCGGTGTAGCGCGAGGGCTTCTCCACCCGGCGAAGGCTATCGATGTCGAGCCGCGTCACTCTGCTCCCATCTCTATCACCGCAGATGCTGTGAGAGCCAAGCCAGCATCTCAGCATACCAATGCACGAAGTTCCGAGGTTTCTGGATCCAGTGACCCTCGTCCGGGTAGTGCACCAGGCGAGCGGGTACACCACGCCGCCGGAGCGCGGTAAACAGCTGAAGTCCCTCGCTCTCGGACACTCGGAAGTCTTGCCCACCGTGGGTCACCAGCATCGGCGTGCGTGCAAAGCGGATGAAGCGGTGAGGGGAGAACTTCTCGTAGTCCTTTGAGTCGCCGAAGGGGGCGCCGCCGAGATCCCACTCGGGGAACCACAGCTCCTCCGTGGTTCCGTAGAACGACTCCAGGTTGTAGATCCCGGCGTGGCTGATGAGACAACGGAACTGATCGCTATGTCCGGCAATCCAGTTCACCATGTAGCCGCCGTAGGACGCGCCCGCCGCGCAGACCCGCTTGTTGTCGACCCACTTCTCGCGCCCCAGGGCGTCGAAGATCGCCATCACGTCTTCGTACGGTCCGCCGCCCCAGTCGCGGCTCACGGCGTCGACGAAGGCTTGACCGTAGCCCACCGAGCCTCGGAAGTTCGGCATGACCACGACGTAGCCGCGGGCGGCGAAGAGCTGCGCGTTCCAGCGCGTGCCCCAGCCATCGATGAAGGCGCCCTGCGGTCCGCCGTGAATGAGCATGAGCACGGGATACTTCCGGCGAGGGCTGAACGCGGGCGGGAAGAGCACCAGCGCGTGCACCGCGCGGCCGTCGTGCCTGATCTCGAGGTCGGTATAGCCCCCGAGGTCCCAGTCCTTCCCCAAGGCGTGGTTGAGCTTCGTGACGGGGGCGACCTTCTTGGAGCTCGGGTCGTAGAGGTGAACCTCCGGAAGCTCCGCGAGCCCGGAGTCGACGAACACGACCCTTCCGTCCGAGGTGACCGCTGGGCTCTCGGCCGCCTGTCCAACATCGAAGAAGTCGAGGCGCTTCGTGGCCACCTCCACCCGGTGCAAGGCTCGTCGTGCCCGCTGGATGCTCGTGAAGTACAGCGACTGGGAGTCTTTGGACCACGTCATCTCCGAGACGGAGGCATCGAGCCCTTCGGTCAGCCCGATCGACTCTGCGCTCTTGCGATCATAGACCGCGAGTTGCGCGCGATCGGATTCGAAGCCGGGTCGCGCGTGACGCAGATGGGCGACGTAGCGGCCGTCCGGAGACACCAGAGGGCCGGCATCCCAGGCGGGGTTTCGAGTGAGGTTGCGGGTGTTGCCGCTGCTGATGGAGATCCCGTGGAGCTCGTGATTCGTGGAGCGCGCAGTCTTCTCTTCCTTGCTTCCGGCGACGACGATCTCCGTGTCTCCGAAAAAATCGAAGCCGCGACCCGGAGAGAGATGTGCCACCGGAAGATCTCGATCACCCGGGGTCACGCCTCTCGCCGGGCCGGCGCGCTGCCCATCGAAGTCGACGACAAAGACGCTCTGGAAGGTGTCGTCGCTCCAGCGGTCCCAGTGCCGGTACATGAGCTCCTCGTGGACTCGGGCAGAGGTCTTGGGCTTGTTCGCCTCGTCGCGTCGGCTTCGGTTGCATGCCTCGTCTTTGCACCCCTTGTAGACTCGGCTGACGAAGGCGATGCGCTTGCCGTCGGGTGAGAAGACCGGACGGTTGGCGCCGAGCGCGAGCTCGGTGAGGCGAGCGGGCTCACCCCCTCTCTCGACGTCGAGAACGTAGAGCTGGGCGGCCCCGTCTTCGCGATGACTCGCGTAGACGATGCGTCGACCGTCGGGTGACCAAGCCGGCTCCACATTGCGCAGGCCCGCGCGAGTGAGCTGACGCAGCTCCTGCGTCTCGAGGTTGAGCAGGAAGAGCTGAGAGGTGACGCGGTTCTCTTCGAGCTGCGTCTCGCGGACCTCGAAGACGACCTCGGGCCGGGTGGGGGAGGCAGCCAGCATGCGCGGCCACCGCACCTCCATCGCCTTGTCCGGGGTCAGGGGTTGGCCCTGGCGCGGGGCCGACCGAACGATCGGAGGCCTCAGGTACTCGATCTTCTTGGGGACGTAGGGGAGGGGCTTTTCTGGATCGGGGGCCGTGAACACGAGGAGGGCGAGGGCGCCGGCAGTGAGCGAGAGCACCGCGCAGCTCTAGCACACTTCCCGGCGCTGATTGGTGTGTGGGCGGCCACGAACAGGGCAGTTCCGGCTCGATGTGGCATGCTGGCCCTCGTGTATTCGCGGGGCTCCCACGCCGCGCTTCGGGTTTTCTTGGGGCTGGGCGCCGTGCTCGCTGCTCCCAAGGTGGCCCGGGCCGCCCCAGATCCGACTTCGATCCGCGCCTTCATCGAAGGGCGCGATGACCTCCGTCGCGGCGTGCGATCTCAATGGGCAAAAGCAGTGTCCAAGTCGTTTGGGGGCGCGGCTCTGAAGTCTGAGGCCGAGTCGGGGGTGAACCAAGAAGTCCGCGTCGCCAAGGAGATCCTCGCCGCCGCCATCTTCATGGAGGTTGCGCCGGCCGCCGGTGCGAAGGCCGCGTTCGAAGGGTATCGAGGGGCGCTCGGGTACGTGCCGCCTCCGATCGCGGTGCAGTACCAGATCCTCGCGCTCGAAGGGAGACAGCCGAAGGGGCGTCCCATCGATCTCGCGTTCCGCTTCCCGGAGTTCTACCACGACGAGATCGCGCCGGAGCTGGTGGCCTACTGGGAGGAGGCCATCGAGAAGGGCACCATTCCGGACTTTGCGCTCGACGAGACCGAAGAGGCGCTCGAGAAGACCCGCCAGAAGATGAAGCCGCTCCTGCTCGACAAGCTGCGGCTCTTGTCGCGTCTCGATCGCGAACGCGCGGTCGCCGACGGCGCACGCAGAGCGACCATCGAGAGCGACATGCTCGGTCTCGAAGCCGAACTCCAGCGCTCGTTCTCGCGAGTCGCCCGCCGGCCGGTCGTCCTCGACGCGAGACGGCGCCCGTTCGATCGGCTTCGCATTCAACTCGAGGACATGGGGCAGGAGCTCTCGAGCGAAGATCGGTTCTTGGATCCAACTGCGGCGCCACCGCCGCGCAAGCCTGCGCCGCTGGAACCAGAGCCCCCCGCGCCCGAGCTGGGCCCGGACGGGGTGCCGCTCTCGGAGCCCGATCGGCCACCACCGCCGCTGCCGCCGCCTCCGCAGCCCCGACCCGGAGACCCGAGGCCAGTGCTCGAGCCGATGGACAAGCGCGCGCTGATGGATGTCCTGTCCGCCTATCGAGCTCGACTGACGCGAACCATCGAGCCGTGGCTCGGCACGCCGTACCTGTTCGGAGGCACCACGCGCCGCGTGGGCGTCGATTGCTCGGGCTTCGCTCGCGGCGTGTTCCAGGAAGGCTTCGATCTGTTGCTGCCCCGGGTGAGCCGGGATCAATTCATGGTAGGGCAGTCGGTGCCGCGGGAGGCGCTGCAGCCGGGTGACCTCGTCTTCTTCGACATGAAGGAGAGCGGCCGCGTCAGCCACGTGGGTGTGTACGCCGGGGACGGTCGCTTCGCCCACGCGAGCCTGAGCCGTGGGGTGGTCTACGCAGACTTCGGGGCGGCCACCTATCGTCGCACCTACAGAGGCGGAAGGCGCATACTGGCGTATCCTGCCGCGAACTCCGGGAGCCGCGCTCGTGCCCCCTGAACGCGGATTCACCTCCTCCGCGCGGCGCTGTAGGGTAGCCGCGTGAGCGCTGGGAACTGGCGGCGGCACTTCCGGATCCAGCCCGGCCGCCTCTTGAAGGCGATCTTTGTCGCGCTGGCGGTGGTGTTCTTCAGCGCCGCGATCTTCGTCTTGTGGGCGCTGTCGACCGGTCGGGCCACGGAGATCGTGCGCGCGGAACTCGTCCACCAGCTCGAGCAGGCCTGCGGGGTGGGGGGTGAGTTCTCGAACCTCGAGCTCGAGGTCTTCCCGCCCGCGCTTCACATCCGCGACCTCTCGGTCTCTTCCCCCACCGGCAGGAAGCTCATCGCCGCCGACGGCGTCATCGTCAACCTCTCCGTGTTTCCGCTCCTCTATGGGCGTCTTCAGCTCGAGCGTGTCGCCTTGCTCAGACCCGAAGCCACTCTGACGTGGCAGGACGGCGCGCTCACCGACCTCCCTCGGTGCCTCGCTCCGAAAGAGAACCCGAAGAAGACGGAGGACAGCGTGGCCGTGCCCATCGCGTTGGGGGTCTCCGACCTTCAGATCGAGCAGGGACACTTTCGGTTTCAGATCCCGGGCGAGCTCGACGTGAGCTTACAAGAGATCAGCGTGAGCCTGTCCCCAGGGCGGACGGGGGGGACCGACCTCGCGTTCGGCGTCGACCAAGGCAAGGTCGTCCACAAGAAGCGCGACGTCGTGCTCGACCGAGTGCGGGTCCTCGCTCACATCGCGGGGCCGCTCATCGCCCCGCGCGCCATTTCCGTCGAGCGGCTCGAGCTCCTCTTCAAGGACATCGAACTCGTGCTCCACGAGGGCGCGGTCGACCTGCTCGGACCCGTCTACGAGGCGAAAGTGCAGCTCAAGGCGCCGCTCCGCGTCGCGAAAGATCTCGTCGACGGTCTCCCTGCGATGAGTGGGCAGGTCGAGTTGAACGGACAGATCGCGGGAACGCATTTGGATCCTCGGGGCAGTGGTCGCCTCACGCTCTCGGGTGCGGTGGTTGATGCGTTCCGTCTCGGCGACAAAGTCATCGTCGACTTCCGCGCCAACCGGCGGCGCGTCGATATCGAACCCATGGAGATCCAGCTCGGGGCGGGGAGTACCGAGATACGGGGTCACATGCTCCTCGACGAGCGGCTCACCACGGAGCTGGACCTCGACCTGCGCTCCATGTCGCTCGGCCTGATCCTGGACGCCATCGATGTGACCGGGCCGTGGGTCGATCTCTTCGTCTCCGGACCCGCGACGTTCCGCGGCAAGCTGATCGGGGGCGACCTCGACCTCGGTGGTCGCATGGACTTCAGCGTCGAGAACTTCCGGGTGTTCGACCGGCCGTATTCCCGGCCGGAGCTGCGTACGAAGAGCGGCGACTTCGTTCCCGAAACGGTGCTGCTGCAGCTTCCCACCTCGCTCGTCTCTGGCGAGTGGTCCGTCGACCCCGACGCCCTCTGGTTCAGGAACCAGACCGTTCTCACCGGTGCGAGCCGCGCGACCTGCACTGCGCGTCTCGGGTTCGACAGCAGAGAGGGCACTCGCATCGACGCTGACGTTCCCGAGTTCAACTTCGTCGATGTGGGCGGACGCGTGGCGGGGCTCGAACTCGCGGGTCGCGGACGTGTCGCAGCGCGAATCCAAGGCCCCTACGATAACATCCGCGCGGACGGTGACGCCGATCTATCCGGGGTGGAGATCGCAGGCATTCCGTTTGGGCGAGCGCGCTCGGACATTCACTGGCACGACGACTACCATCTCGACTTCGAGGGCATTCAAGGTCAGATCGGAAGGTCGGAGTATTCGGGCGAGGTCAAGGTCCTCATCGAGGAGAAGACCACGCTCGAGATCAAGGGGTCCGTCCCAAGGGGAAGAGTGGAGGACCTTTTGATCCCCTTCCGGCTTCGCGCCGAGGACTACGGTTCTCCCACCGGCGATCTCACGGAGGCCGAGTTCTCGCTCTCCGGCGAGGTGCGCACCCTGACCGGTCCCATTCGTCTCTCGGCCACCGGGCTCGACGTGCTGGACGAGAGCTTCGAACGTCTCGACGTCGAAGGCGGGCTCGAGAACGGAGCGCTGGTGGCGCACGCCTTTCGGGCCGAGAAGCACGGCGCGGTGGTCTCGGGCTCGGGACGCTGGGACCCAAACGATGGTGCGGTCGCGCTTCATGCCAAGACCCGCGGCCTGCGCCTGCAGCAGCTCGACGCGATGAAGCGCGCCGAGGTGGAGATGGACGGGGCGATCGCCATCTCCATCGACCTGGACGGACCCGCCAGAAAGGCGCTCACCGGAACCGTCACCGTCGTCAACGAACAGCTTCGGGCCGGTGATCTGACCTTCGACGGAGGACGTCTCGACGGAAAGGTGAGCGGTCGTCGTCTGATGGTGACCGGCTCCGTGCTTGGGTCCGCCCTCCCTGTGGAAGGCGAGATCGGCCTCCTCTCTGGCCTCCCTTACAAGGCGAAGCTCTCACTCTCGGACTTCGATCTTCCGCGCCTGCTCGGCGCGTTGTCCGAGCATCCGGAGTGGCGAGGTTCGGTCTCGGCCGTCGCGGAGCTCGAAGGGAAGCTCTCCGATTGGGCGGACTCCACAGGAACGGTTCAGCTCGAACGCGCGCGTGTTTCCGCGGGGAGCCTCGAGCTCGAAACCGTGGGCAGCGCACGCCTCGGGCTGCGTCGCGGCGAGCTCAGTACGCGGCGGCTCGTCGTGGCCGGGGCCGCGACTCGCATGACCTTGGCGGGCAGCCTCGGTCGAAGGCAGAACGATCTCAAGGTGCAGGGGCGGCTCGATCTCGCACTCCTCGAGTCGCTCTTCAAGCCGGTCGAGCGCTCGGGCGGAGTGCTGAATGTGAACGCGGTGGTCCGGGGCTCCGCGGACCGTCTCGACCTCGTGGGCACCGGACGCATCGAGCGAGGTGTGCTGCAGTGGCGCGGCCTTCCCAGTCGGCTCACGGGGGCGGTGGGACAGCTCACCTTCAGCCAAAACACGGTCCTCCTCTCCGGTCTCGAAGGCCGATACGCGGGCGGCGCCATGAGGGCCAGCGGTCAGGTTCTGCTGAAGGGCTTCTCGCCGTCCAACGTGAGCCTCGATCTGAAGCTCGAGGATGTGCGTCCCAACTTCCGGCAGCCGGGCTTCGACCTCTCCGGTGTCATCGACGGGAAGCTGCGCTTCGAGGGCACGCCCGACAAGCTCCTGCTGCGAGGTAGCGTCAATGTGCAGCAGGGCCGGTATCGGCCCAAGTTCGACTGGTCGAAGATCGTGGCGGATACGAGCAAGCGTCTGCTCGTGGACGTCTACGACCCCTCTGCCGAGGTGCTTTCGTATGACATCGATGTGCACCTCGATCCCCTGGCCCGCCTCAAGAACGAGACGGTGGACGTCGAGGTCTCCGGCGATCTGCGGATGGTCGGCACGAACCAGCGGATGGGGCTCCTCGGTTCTCTGGCGGTGCTCCGAGGTCGAGTGGGCTTCTTCGGACGGGCCTATGACATCCGCGGGGGAGGGGTGGAGTTCAGCGAGCGCTACTCCATCCAGCCGAGGTACGATCTCAGCCTCCGCGCGCGCGCTTGTGAAGCCACCATCGACGTCAACGTGGCCGGAACCCTCGACGCCTTTCAGACCAACTACGTGAGCAACCCCGAGATGGACGAGAGCAGCATCGTCTCCTGTCTCAAGTTCGGGGTGCGTCTCGAGGACGCGGGTCTTTTTGCGGGCGGGGGTGGGTCCCGGCTCGGCGACGACGCCGGCACCCAGCAGATGTTGGGACTCGGCGTCGAGGCACTCTGGCGTCTCTCGGGCGTGGACCAGCAGGTCCGCCGTGTCATCCCGGTCGATCAGATCGAAGTGACCACCGAGTACTCGTCGCGTTTGCGCGTCTATGAGCCGCGTCTGGTCGTCGGCAAGGACCTCGGGTTCGTTCAGCTTCAGGCTTCGAGCTCTTTGACGCAGGTGGATACTTTGAACCAGGCCGCGGTGGCGCGGTTTCGTTTGACGCCCGACCTCTCGCTCGAACTTTCCTGGCAGTACTCACAGTTCGTCCCTGCGGTGGGCGACCTCGGCGTGGATCTCAAACGTCGTTGGGAGTGGTGAGCCCGCTTGGGTTCGGGAGTTCGACGAGCAAATTCGCTAGGGTGTGGACATCAGGCGGGTTTTAATGTTCCCGCAACAGGATGGGGCCCCGTGCGATAATCCGATAATCGTGAGCGCACCCGGGCGGGCGGGCGCGAGCGAGAGAGAGAGGCGGTCAGATGTCCAACATCGAGAAGCCCCAAGGCGCGGGCCTGGGCATGGTCTCGGCCGCTTCTGAAGGGGGGGCCGCAACTCGTTCTGCCCCCGGTAAACACCTCGGCGTCCGAGACGCGGTCGGCCACGAGGCCGCCGATCTGTTCGAGGAACCCAAAGCGCAGCCAGAGCAAGGTCTGTTGCGACGTGCCTACTCCAAGATGAGCGCCGGTGCGGGCAAGGTTCTAGACCTGGTCCAGGGCCAGAAGACCGGAGCGGCCGCGTCCAAACCCGGGTCCGGCTCGTTGGTGAATCTCCGTGCCGGTGCCGTCGAAGTGCCTCCGTCCGCCAAGGTGGAACCGGTACCCGTCTCCGAGCTCGGCGCGTCGGTCCCCACCGCCCCATCCGTGAAGGATCCCTCGGCGACGGAGGTCTTTAGCGCGCCGACCTCCACCACCTCCACGACGGTTCGATTCGAACTCGGTGGCTACTCCGGCAAGGAGATCAAGCCGGGAGAGCGCTGGCTCTTCAAGGTTCCCGAGGCCTTTCGGAACACGCCGATTCGCACCGCGATTCTCGCGCACCGTAAGGATGCCAAGTACGCCCACACCTACGTCGGAGAGCGCGACAAGGAAGGCGCATACAACCTCGTGACCGCTCGCAAGACCGGGACCGACCAGTGGGTGACCTGGTCTGATCAGTACGGGTCCAAGAAGTTCGCGGAGCGTCGCAGCGCAGGCGACCCGGAGAACGAGAACTTGCACGACTGGGTGGCGGCGGTGGGTGAACAGAACGTCGACATGCTCTCGATCCAGAACGTTGGGGTCGGGGCCAATGCGATCGCGCATGTTCACATGCTCGAGATCGAGTTCTTTCCGCCCGGCAAGCCGGCCGGCGCCCAGCAGGAGATCTTCACTCCGGGCACCGAGTTCGCCGACCTTGCGAAAGGGAAGAAGAAGCCGCGCTTCGGTGGAGGCATGGGCAGCGCGCTGAGCGCGGACGCGCTCAAGACACAGGGGCTCTATCCAAACGCCGTCGAGCTCGGTGGCTACGGCCCCTCTGGAACCGGGAATGCGACGCTCGCCCACGCGTACGTTTCCGGCGGCAAGCTTCGGATCAAGCTACCCGAAGGCAAGCGGATAGGTTCCGTCGAGGTTGCGTGCGGTGACACCGAGTTCAACAAGAACCTGCCTGCCGACCAACAGCGCAACAAGGACGGCCACATCGGCAAGCTGGGTTGGGCCAAGTTGTACGGGCGCATCGTCAACGGCCACACGAGGTCGCAGGACTTCATGGTCAACGTCAACGTGCCACCGGCTGGCGTCCTCTCGGGAGGACCGGCCGACCCCAACTACATCACTCAGCCCGGCGACGAGATCGAGATTGAGTCGCGAGGCCATCGGAGCTGGGTGATGGGGTATCGGGTTCAGTTCATCGAGTGATCGGGCCGCGCTCCATCTCGCATGCGTCGAGACCCATCACGCGTAGCTCACAATCAGCCGCACGACCCGTAGAACCGCACCTGTCCGACCGACGAGTCCGATCGGCGGCAAGGAGCGACGCCAGGCGACGACCGGCCAAATCATCGAGGGCGCTCTCGGCTCGGCCACTTCGCGTTGTCAGCTCAGGATAGGACGACCCCGAGGCGTGTCCGAGAACCTAGGGCGGGTCTCGGGAACTGGGGGCCCGGCCAGTGGATTTCCGAGGATCCAGATGCCCCGAGCGGGCGTCGTCTCACCCTCAACCCAGTCTTTTCCGTGACTTCCGTCGAGGTTCACATTAACTCCAGCTTGGCAGAGGGCTTGCAAAGCTCCGCGGCAGTTGGAGGACTAATTCCCATGATGCCCCGTCTACACCTCATCTTCTACGCACTCACCCTCTCCTTGTTCCTGGCCGGCTTCGGCAGCTGCGGGGTGGACCCGGTCGACCCCATCCCACGACCCTGCGTCCAGCTCACGGACGACCAGTGCCGCGCTTCCACCCAGTGTGAGCTCGTGCCGATCGGCGCCCGTGGCCTGGTGGCTCCGCCCGACGACTGTGCCTGTCCGGCCATCTGCGAGCTGCTCGAAGACGGAACCTGTCGACCTTGCGAGTGTGACGAACCACCTCCGGTCTACGAATGTCGCCCGAAGCGCCCCGATGGTTGCGCGAGCCTCGGCGAGAACGCCTGCCTCGCCGACGAGCGCTGCGAGCCTCTCTATCAAGGCGTCGCCTGTCTCCGGGCGCCCATCGGCGACCCGTGTGATCCGAGCATCGAGGGCTGCGAGGGCTTTCGGGAGCCTCCGCCCTGCGAGCCGAGCGTGACGTTCGCTGGCTGCCGCGAACGCCCCGTGACCTGCGGCCCGGTCTGCGACATCTACTGTCCCTACGGCAACGTCATCGACGCCAACGGTTGCGAGACCTGCGCCTGCAACCCGCCACCCACTGGCTGCGAAGGGCTCGAGGAGTACCAGTGCATCGAGGATCCCGACTGCCGTCCCATCTACCAAGCGGGTGATGAACCCACGGACTGCCTCTGCGCCCCATGCGTGGAAGGCGAAGTCTGCGATTGTCGTTGTGGCACCGGTACGGGTGGCGCAGGTCAGCGTCCCATCGAACCCGGCAGCTACCTCGGCTGCGAGTACAACCAGCCCACGCGCTGTGGTGGTCTGGACGAAGAGGCCTGCATCTCGACGCGCGGCTGCCGTCCGGTCTACAACGGCGGTGGTGCTCAGCGGCCGGAGCCGGATCCCGACGTCTGCTACTGCCCGCCTTGTGATCCCGACAGCAACGAACCCTGCCCCGGATGCGACTGCGAGCCGGTTCCGCCTCCTCCGCCCCACGAGTACGCCTACTGCGAGGACAGCTTCCCCGAGAGCTGCTACGACCTAGACGAGTCGAGCTGCCACCGCGAGCCCGGCTGCGAGGCGCACTACTCCACGGTGACGATCTGCAGCGGCGGCGGCGGACCCGATGGCGCGGGTGCAGCCTGTGACCCGAACGTCAATGGCTGCGACACTCTCCCGCCTCCTCCTTGCTACGAAGAGACGCAGTTCGACGGCTGCTATCCGCTCGGCGGCGGCGAGTGCCGAAGCGATGCGGACTGCCCGACCGGCTATTGCGAGCAGGCCGGCTACTGCGACGAGTTCGGTTGCACCGAATACAGCTACTGCGTGGATCCGAGCTGCGATGATGGCACGGAGGTCATCTGCCTGAGCCTCCCGCCGGTGTGCGGTGCAGGCCAGACCCTCGCGATTCGAAATGGCTGCTACGAGTGTGTCGACGCGCGGACCTGTGGCTCCGTGGAGCCGAACGGCTGCGCGAGCGACGCGGACTGCCCCAACGGCTACTGCGAGCATTACGCTACCTGCACCGCGATCGGCTGCCCACCGCCGCCTCCCTCGCAGTGTGTGTATCCGCGCTGCGATGACGGCACCGAGCCGGTATGCCCCTCGCTCCCGATGGAGTGCGGCCCGGGCGAGACGCTTGCGGTTCGGAACGGCTGCTGGGCTTGTGTCGACGCACGCAGCTGCGATGCGACGCCTCCGCCGACCTGCGCCAACGGCGGTCGGCCCGGCGGGGAGGGTCTCATCTACTGCGACGGGCTGCCGGTCGAGTGCGCGCCGGGCCTCGTGTCGGCGCCCGTCAACGGCTGCTGGGGATGTGTCGAGCCGATCACCTGTCAGCCGGTGGAGTGCTCGGACGGCCAGCCTTTGATGTGCCGTGCGCTTCCGCCGGTCTGTGCGCCGGATCAGCTGCTGGGTCTCATCAACGGCTGCTGGGCCTGCCTCGATCAGAACTGCCAGTAAATCTAGAAGGAGCGCGTGCTCGTCGCGCGCTCCTTCACCCTCTCATCCGCTCCGCGACGCTCTCCCGCCCCACGTCAAGGGAAAGAACGCAAAGAGCGTGAGCAACGCCCCGAGCAAGAACGCAGCGCCTGGAAGGCGCACCACCGCGTCCGCGGTCGAGAAGTAGTGCAGCGTTTGAGTCATCACAACCGGGGCAAAGAGCAACGAGAGCGACTGCAGGCTCGAGGCCGCCGCCTGCAACTCACCTTGCGCGTCCCTCGGCGTGACGTTCGACATGAGAGTGCTGAGCGCCGGGGCCGCCAGACCGCCGAGTGAGGACAGCGGAATCAGCGCGTAAGCCACCCAGCCGAGGTCGGCTGCGGTGAAGCCCACGAGCGCGAGGAGCTGTGCGAGCAGTCCGGCGAAGGCGGTTCGGTGCCCACCAAAGCGCCCGATCAGGCGACCCACCATCAGTGCCCGAACCACAGTGGCTCCGACGCCGACCAGCGCCAGAGAGAGGCCGATCTCGCCGGGGGACCACCCGTAGCGGATCTCCCCGTGGAAGCTCCAGGTCGACGGGTACACCGCGTGGGCAAAGTTGAAGATGGCGGCCGCCACCAAGAACCACCCCACGCTCGGGAGCTTCGAGAAGTGGTCGAATGCCCCGAGAGGGTTGGCACGACGGAGTTCGAAGGGCCGCCGGTGTTCCGGCGCGAGCGATTCGGGCAGCACGAGCGCGCCGTAGAGGAAGTTCAAGCCGGCGAAGGAGGCCGCGGCGAAGAACGGCGCGCGCACGTGGAGCTCGCCGAGCAAGCCGCCCAAGGCGGGGCCGACCACGAAGCCCACCCCGAACGCGGCGCCGAGCATGCCAAAGGCGCGCCCGCGATGCTGCGGCTCGGTGACATCGGCGACGTAAGCGTGTGCGGTGGCGATCGTGGCCGAGGAGAGCCCGGCGAGCGCACGCCCCACAAACAGCAGCACCAGCGAATGAGCGAAGCCCATGATCAGAAAGTCGATGGCAAGCGTCCCGATGGACGCGAGCAGCACGGGCCTTCGCCCAAAACGGTCGGAGAGCCCCCCGATGGTAGGACTCGAGACGAGGTTCATGAGCGCGTGGGTCGCGGTGAGTGCTCCGCCCCAGACCACGGCGTCCTCGGCGGGCAGAGCGCTCAGTTCGCTGAGAAGGCTGGGGATGACCGGCACGATGAGGCCAAAGCCCAGCATGTCGAGCGCGACGGTGACGATGACGAAGAAGAACGCGTTCCTGCCGTGAGCCTTCGGCACCGATCACGCTTGTCCGAAGCTCCGTGCGGGGTCAAGAGGCGCCAGCTCTTCGCCGCAGCGACGAGGAGGTGCGCGACTTGCGCGGACGAGCGCGGAATCAGACGGAACCGGCCTGGCGCGATTCTTGGTGTTCCACCAGGCATGAGAGTCCAAGACATCTGCCAGCACGACGTCATCACGATCGGCCCCCAGGAGGGCGTCGGACGGGCGGCCGAGCTGATGAGGCAGCACCACGTGGGCAATGTCATCGTGGTGGGCCACGGGACGGGCCGCCCGGTGCCGCTCGGGATCCTGACCGATCGCGACTTGGTGGTGGGTGTGCTCGCGCGCGAAGTGCCCAACCCGCTCTCGCTCAAGGTCGAGGATGTCCTCGGGCGTTCGCTCTACACCGTGCAGGGGGCCGCTACCTTGGAGGAGGCGCGGGTGGTGATGTTGAGCCACGGCGTCCGGCGCCTCCCGGTCGTCGATGCCGAGGGCTTCTTGATCGGAATCCTGAGCTTCGATGACCTCATCCATCAGCTCAGCTCCGAGCTTCACGATCTCTCTCGGCTCTTTGTGCTCGGTCGGCGGAGGGAGACCGGCCGGCGACCGGCCTGAAGCGGTTCAGGTCACCGCCGGGAGACGCTCGAGTCGGCAGACCTGAGACCGCAGCGCTGGAAATCCAGAGATCGGGTCCGGTCCTTCGAAGTCGGTCAGGAAGTTTGCGTTTCCTCTCGACCACCCGCTCGGGATCACCACCGCCTCCGGGTGCATTCGGTCGCTCACTCGCAGCCGGAGTTCGAGGTCCCCGGCCGGGGTGACGACGCGAACGCGTTCCCCGTCCGAGAGTCCGATCTTCTGCGCTACGCTCGGATGGACTTCGGCGTAGGGCTCGCGCTCGACCAGCGTGAGCGCGTCCAGATGATGGAACTGCGAGTTGATGAACGCCCGGGTTCGTGGGCCCGTCACCAGCAATAGCGGGAAGTCGGCACCGAGCTTGGAGAGCGCCTTCGGCGTGCGCCAGGTCGGCACGGCGTCGTAGCCAAAACGCTGCATGAGCCCGCTGACGAGCTCGATCTTGCCACTCTCCGTGGGGAATCGGGGCGGCTCGGCGCCTCGCTTCGGGCGGAAGGTTCGCTCCTCGTCCTCGAGGAAGGGGAAGAGCGGCGCTTGATGCGCCTCCGCCAAGGTCTTCCACGGGAAGTAGTCGCCCAGGCCAGAGCTCCGCGCGATCTCGAAGAGGATCTGCCAGTCTGGTTTGGCTTGGCCCTGAGGAGGAACGAAGCGCTCGCGAAACGAGGCGTCGCCGTGTTCCTCCCCTTCCACGAAGGTACAGGCCGGGAGCACGACGTGTGCGAGCTCAGCGGTCGCCGAGAGGACGGGGTCCGCCACCACGAGCAGCGACAGGCGCTCCAACGCCTTCCGCATGCGTACGCTGTTTGGGCTGGTGACGAGGGGGTTCGATCCGAAGAGCATAAGGCCTCGAACCGGGTAGGGCTGATCGTCGAGGACCGCTCGCGGCAGCAAGTTGCCTTGCGCCTGTCGATTAAACACATGGTAGAGCGGGTGCGCGTCGCGCCCGAGCGGCGCCGCTTTGGGCGTGGGCGGCACCGGCTTTGGGGTGAGCAGCGCCCGATGGGTAGGTAGGGGCCGCTCGAGGAAGTCCGTGCGCAGCGGCTCGTGCAGCACCCCGCCTCCCTCTTTGCCGACGTAGCCGCAGATCGATTGAAGCGCGGCCAGGGCTCGCACGGTCTGGACCCCGTGCTCGTGATGCTCGATGCCGAGGCCGTCCCAGATGCAGCCCGGTCCTTGGCGCGCGAAGCGGCGCGCGGCTTCGACGATCTTCTCGCTCGGAACACTCGTGAGCTCACTCACCGATCCCGGCCGGTGTTCACGGACGACCTCTTTGAGCGCATCGAGTCCGATGCAGTTCGCTTCGACGAAGCTCTTGTCTTCGAGCGATTCCTCGAGGACGACGTGGATGAGCCCAAGCGCGAGCGCGAGGTCGGTCCCGGGGCGCACCTGCAGGAAGAGGTTGGCCTGGTTGGCGAGGTCGGTTCGACGAACATCCACCACGATGAGCTCGTGACCCGGCCGACGCATGCCGTGGACGGCCTGAGAGAAGGGCGGAGCCGCGACCGGCGGGTTGGCGCCCCAGACGATGAGCGTCTTGGCGAGTCGCACGTCCGGCCAGAAGTTCGAGCCCGCGGTCAACGCACGCCCCATGCGCCCGGAGGCCTCACACAAGCTCGCCACCGTGTAGACGTTGGGTGTTCCAAACGCGGCCCCAAAGCGCTGGAGCCAGGGCACGAGCGGGTGCCGGACGAAGGGCCAACCGGTGCCGAGCACGAGCGATTGCGGGCCGTGCTCCGCGGCGAGCTTTTCGAGGGCGCCGCGGATGTACTCGTAGGCCTGCTCCCAGGACGCGGGCCGCAGTGTCTCGCCTTCCCGGATGAGCGGGGTTTTGAGGCGGGCTCGATGATGCACGATCTCGGGGAGCGCGTAGGCGTGCTGACAGATGAATCCGCGCGTCAGCGACTTTGGGTCGCCCTCCACCCGCTCGAGACGTCCGGCCCTCGAGGTGGCGATGAGCCCGCACTGCATGACGCAGAGGCGGCAGGTGCCGCTCAGCGTTTTGGCCTCGCCCTTGGAACTCCGGAGCAGCACGGCGCCCGCGGCGGCGGCACCCGCGAGGCCAGCGGCTGCGGGTACTGCGGTGAGTAGCTCTCTTCGCGAGCGACGCCGACTCATGCGCGTCCTCCCTTGTACGGCAAGATCGTGATCGCATTCGCGCGCGAGGGGCAGGCCTCGGCGCATCGACCGCAGCCCACGCAGGCGCTGGCCATGATGGCGGGGCCTTGACCGAACCCGGACAGGATGATGGCCTCCCCGGAGAGCGGACACACCTCGAAGCAGAGGCGACATAGAGCTTGGCGCGTGTGTGTCAAGCAGGTCTTGCGGTCGAGCACCGCGAGCCCCATCTTGACGTGCTCGCGGATGTCGACGAGCTCCGTCGAAAGCGGTGAGAGGGCCCCGGTGGGGCAGACCTCCGTGCACTTCATACAGAGGATGCACGCGCGTGTCTGAGCCTCGATGACCGGCAGCTCGCTTCCTGGCAAGGAGAGAACCGGTCCGACTCGAATCGCCTCGACCGGACAAGCCTCGGCGCAACGAAGACAGCGGATGCATCGAGACTCGAAGTCGACGGAAGAGCTGGGCGGGAAGACCGCGGCCGCTCGCGTGGCACGACGCAGACCGAAGATCCCGAGCACGAAGGCCGAAGCGGCGGCAATCAGACCTCGGCGCCGCATCATGGGCCTCTTCCTTCGGGGGCAAAGATCGGCAGCGGTTGCCCCAGCTCGAACTTCAGCGCGTCCGTGGGACAGGCCGCCGCGCACAGGCCGCAGCGTTCACAGCCCGAGGTCACGCGGTCGGTCATCGGGGCCTGACCGAGTGGACACACGACATCGCAAGCGTGGCATGGGACGCATTTCTCCTTGTCGCGCACGAGTCGCACCGGGCTCGTGCGTCCGAGCAGTCGAAAGACGGCACCGCCGGGGCAGAGGTCCTGACAGAAGCCCGACGGGGAGACGAACACGTCGTAGAGGAACATGCCCGTGAGCGTGAAGAGCCCGAACCCTATGCTGCCGTAGAGGGCGAGGGTCGAGGCCTCGCGCATCATGATGGCCGGGGGGTAGACGAACACCGCCACGGGGAAGCCGGCCGCGACGCTGAGGAGCAGCACGAATCCGAGCGAGTAGAACGCGCTCCGGGGACCGAGTCTCACTTCCGGGAGCCGCCACCCGCGTCCGAGCAGCGCCGCCCGCACGATACGCGAGAGCCCGAGCAGCGGGCGGTACGGACACAGCCAGCCACAGAAGAACCGTCCGAGTGCCATCACGAGGAGCACCAGAGGCAGGCCAGCGAGGAGGGCCTTTGCGGTCGCCGATCCGGTGGCGAGCAGCGACAGCGAAGCGAGCGGATCCATGAGCTCGACCGGGCCGACGCCGACCGTCCACAACCCGCCCATCACTGAAGCCGGCATGAGGAAGAGAGAGACCCACACGAGGGTGAGCGTGATGTGACGAAGGCGCATGGTTGTTGCCTGCCTCGAGCCGCTGGACGCCGGTCCATTAATAGCACACGCGGTTTCTCGGGCCTACGCGGGTGAAAGCCGCGGTCAGCGCGAGACCGGTGGCGTGTAGGGGCGTAGCGGTTCCTTCGCCGCGAGGTCGAGCCACTTCCACAACGAGGTGACTTCGTCCTCGGTGACGGGCGACAGTGCGGGCATCATGAACCCGCGTTTTGCTGCATCCAACTCGCGATATTTAACGTGGAAGTAGAGCACTCCCGGGCTCGAGCGATGCTCCGTCATGGGTATGGGGGTCACCACGTCCCAACCGAAGCGCGCCCCGACGCCGCGGACGCCGTGACAGGCCGAACAATAGCGTTCGAACACCTCTAGGCCCTGCGTGACGCGCCCGTCCTTGCTCAGGGCAAACTGCCGCGTCCAAGCCCCGGCGTTCACGAGCTCGATGCCGACGAGCGAGCTCACGTGGCGCCACGGGCTCCAGTCCGGTAGCTCGCGTGCGTCGGCGCCGCGGTAGACCAGCTTGTTCGTTGTGAAGCGGATGGGGCGTGGATCGTCGGCCGGGTGGCCCTTCTTGGGCAGCGCTTCGAACGTAGTGCTCCAGGTCGTTCCGTCACTCGAATGCGCGAGCGCGAGAAATGGGCTGTCATCCATCTCCGGCCAGCGCGAGATGGGTATCACCATGCCGTTATCGAACCGGAGCAACACCTGATCGAAGGCCGGACCGCCCGGTAGGTTTGCGAGGAGATCGTCGAGCGCGATCCCGCGATAGAGGGCTTCGGCGCCGTACTGGGGGTCGTAGAGCTTCGAGTCGCGACTGCGCTTCGCCCCCAGATCGATGAGCTTTGCTTCGGGCGGTGGGATCACGGCGGGCTCGGCTGAGGTGCCGGGGGCCCGGGTCCAAACGGAGAGGGTGGGCTTCGCCTCCGCTACCATCGGCAGCGCAAGCAGTGCGAGGACGAGCCAGGTCTTCATGCGTCGATCCGCTGCAATGGTCCTGCCGCGCCCGACTGCGGGCGCCACCTCGGGCTCCGGGGCGCAATGCCTGACCCCTGGGTCCCGCCCGGCGCACGCCTTGCGCCCGCCGGTCGGGTCTCAGAGGAGCTTCAGACCCTCGCGGCGCGTGTCGACGCTCCCGGGTCTGAGCAGCTCGATGACGGGGGCACCTTTCTTCGGTTTGTGCCCAAACAGGCCTCTCTCGATCTCCGCCTTGACCTCGGCCGCCCTCAGCGGATGACGCGCTGGATCGTAGCGCAGCTCGACCTTCACGCTCTTCTTCTCGAAGTCGATCTTCGCTCTGGGCACGCCGATGTCCGAGGGGGGCACGCGCTCGAGCACCTCAGCCGGATGCGGCTCGAGTGCCACGTCGGCCTGAGCCTCGGCGACCTCTTGCAGGTCGCGAGAGAGGACCAGGTATCGCGTCCCCTCGCGGCTCGCGCCCAGAAGGCTCTGGCTGATGCGCCCGCGAAAACGCACCCCACGCGTCCCGGTGCGCCTGCAGCTGGGGCCCACCTCCACGACGTCGCCGGTTCGGTAGCGAATCAGCGGCATCCGCAGCGCGCCCGGTACGAGCGCGGTCGCCACGAGTTCACCGAGGGGCCCGGGGCTCGGCTTCGCCCGCAGCGGATCGATCAGCTCGAAGTGGGTGGGGGCGCCATGCCAGTGGCTGAAGCCGCAACTCGCGCACGGGTGTGCGAAGCCGCGAAGCTCCGAGAGGCTGTAGTTGTCGAAGAAGGGCGCGCGCCACAAGGGTTCGAGCCAGCTTCTTGCGTGCATCGTGAGCGCGTGACCGGTGGTTCCCACTCCTCGCAGTTGATATCGAGCCGGCGACACGCCGCGCTCCAGCAACGCGACGGTGAGCCACTTGAGGGCTGAGAGCGGACCGACGAGGTATCGGAACTTTCGTGCCCCCTTGGAGTTGAGCAGGTCGTCGAGAACATCGACGGTGTTGGGATGCAGCGTGGCCGGAAGGAAGACACGACGACCGTCGGGGGTAGGCACGCCGTGCCTCGGGCTGTACAGACGGATGCTCCGGTCCGGCCCGCCTTGGATCGAGGGTGCGCTGGGCTCGGACTCGTCCGGCGAAGTGAGCATGCGCAGCGGTCGCCCCTGTCTCGTCGTGGCGGAGGAGACGATCCCCGCTTCGCGGAACTCCGGCTGCGCCCGAACGCCTGTCACCACGAGCTCTTCTTGAACGCGCGCCGCCGTCTCTTTGTCGAGCAGCGGCAAGCGCGCGAGCATCTCGAAGGGGCCGCCGCGATCGGAGAGGCCCTTCCAGGCGCGCTCGTAGTACGGCGCTTTTCTCGCGTGCTCGAGCGTGGCGCGAAGTGCATCACTCGGGCGAGAGGAGCCCGAGCGAAACACTACTCGCCGCCGCCGGTATCGATGTGACCCGACGACTCGGATCCGCCGGTGGGGGGAGGTGTATTGTGGGTCACCGAGTGCTCGCTGACGCCGGTGTTCGAGTGCCCGAAGTCGTCGTTGGGCTTGTTCAGGTTCGTGGTCTTCTGCCCGCCCACGTCGGCGGAGGGCGGATAGAACCAGCCCCAGCTTCGATCGAGCCCGCTTTCGAGCTTCTCGACCGCGAGCCCGCCGAGCCCCTTCTTGAGGGTGCCCTCGAGATAGGTGGAGAAGGTGTGCTTCTTGGTCTTGCCGTTACCGTCCTTGAGCTTGAGCTCCATCGCCAGGGTGCCGAGCGCCTTGTCGACGAAGCCGTGAGAGACGTCCGCCCAAAGGACCTCGACCGAGAGCTTGGTGGGGGAGAGGCCGAGCTTCTTGGCCGCCGCCTTGACCGCGGGATCCTTGGCGAGCTTTTCGAGGCTGTACATGTCGCGCTGGGTGGGTGCCTTGCCGGCCACCAGCTCCGCGCCGACGACGTCGACGAGTACCACGCCGCGCTTCTTGTCGGCCACGACGAGCACCGCGCCGGCGCCGGCGGCGCTGGTCTCGGAGATGACCCCCGATTGAGGCACACTCGCGCTCGGGTTTCCGGACTTGCCCTTCGCGTCGTAGTGGTAGGCCTCGATGTTCGCCGCGTCGAGGTTCGCGATGATCAGCTTGCCCTTGGCCTCGTTGCTGATGTCGCCGTGCTTGTCGTAGCTCGTGAGCTGAACTCGAGCTTCGACTCCGGCCGAGGTCTTCTTGGCGATGAGCTCGACGTAACCGTCCTCGAGCTTTCGCGCCTTGGCGGCGCCCACCTTGGCTGCGACCGCGCTGGAGGGGGCCGCGCTCGAAGCGGCTTTGCCGTTCGAGGCTCCGCCGAGCACTTCTTTGATGCGCTTGCGGTCGTCGTTGCCGAGCACGCCGTCCTTCGCGAGGCCGGCCGCCTTCACGAGCTTCGTGGCGTCCTTCAGGCGCACGACCCCGTCGTTGTCGGGATCGAGCTTCTTCAGCGTGGACTGGCCCAGCTTGTCGAGGCCGGTTTCCTTCGCCAGCTTCTTGGCCTGTGGTTCGAATCGGATGTTGCTCATGTTCGGGCTCCCTTCGACTTGGAGGTGGAAACTAGCCACAAACCCGGGAGGAAGCGAGCGGAATTCCCCCTTTCCCGGTGGGCGTGGTGCCTCTTCAGGTCTCGTCCGCCATAAAGTCTCGCCGGGTGTACAGCGAGATCACGTCGAGTTTCTCGCGTTCTATGGCCTCGCGACCGCCTTCGAGCCGATCGACCAGCGCGAGGCAGAGAGGGACCACAAATCCGGCCTCTCGCACTCGATGAACCGCCTTGAGCGCCGAGCCGCCGGTGGTGATCACGTCTTCGACGACCACCAGGGTCGAGCCCGGGGCCAGGTTCTTTCCGCCCTCGAGCCAAGTCTCGGTGCCGTGGCCCTTGGGTTCTTTGCGAACGATGAAGGCCGGGATGGGCGCGCCCGCGAGCGCGGAGGTGAGGGAGACGGCGGACGCGATGGGGTCGGCGCCCAGCGTGAGGCCGCCTACCCCGGAGACCTTCTGGCCCGCGCTCAGCTCGTACGATCGGATGGCGGCGAACAGGAGCCGCCCGATGAGCAGATGACCCTCCGCCGAAAGCGCGGTGTCTTTGCAGTCGACGTAGAAGTTCGAGGTCCGCCCAGAGGCGAGCGTGATCTCTCGACGCTGAAAGGAGAGGGCGGTCAGAAGCTCGAGCAGCCGTGAGCGGTCGTGGTCCATGAGCGACATTCTCTGAGCCCCTCCCAAGATTGACCCTCGATGGCAAGGTCGCGCCGCCGGGTCACGCTCTAAGGGAAACCTCCGGTTTCCGAGGCTCGCACCGGCCGGACCGGCCGATTCCTTGTGCGCGCCCGTGGGGCACCAAAAATGCCAGGCCGAGCCCGTCCTCGAGGGCGCGGGCTTCATCGAGCTCCATCCGAAGACCGGTGCATCCGACAGGGAGCTCGTGCTGCCCCTCTCCGCAGAGCGCCGTCACGACTTACATTTCCCCGCTGCAGGAAGCGCCGAGCCACAGCCAGGGGTAGCGGCCATGAGCGCCTTCAACTTGGGATAGTCGCCTTCGAGCTGCCGTTGCCCATCTTGCTCGCGAGCGGGCCGACCTCAGAGAGTTTCGTGCCCACCTCAATGGGTCCTTCGGAAGTCCGTTTGGTCTCGACTGACTCGCGCCGCCACTGGGCGTCGTTCCCGAGGTCCGCGAGCGCGAAGGCAACGAACGCTACTCGGCCGAAGCCTTCAATCGCTCCGCGAGCGCGGAGAGAGGCATCGGCCGCGCGAGCAGATAGCCCTGGGCCATCGGACAGTTCGCAGCAGACAGGAACTCGAGCTGGGAATCCGTTTCGACCCCTTCCGCGACCAACTGGATTCCTAGACCCTCGCAGAGGTTGACGACCCCCTGGACCATGCGCTCCGCCCGTCGATCGGCGGACAGATCGCGGATGAAGCGACGATCCAGCTTCAAGACGTCGATGGGGAAGTCGATGAGGCTCGCCATCGATGAGTAGCCAGTGCCGAAATCGTCCAGCGCGATCCGCACCCCCACATCGTGTATTTCCGCCAGTCCGGTGCGCATGCCCACTGGGTCCGCGCTGAAGTCGGTCTCCGTGAGCTCCACCTCCAGAGAGCTCGGCCTGATGCGCGTTTCAGCAAGGATCTTCTTCACGGACTGCGCCCACTCGTTCGTGACCTCTGTGCGCGACACGTTGACCGCGATGTGGTGGAGCTCGTGGCCGTCGGCGCGAAGCGTCGCGAGATCCTTCAGGGCCGTTCGAAGCACCCATTGGCCGATGTCGGGCATCAGGCCCAAGTCCTCGGCGATGGGCAGAAACTCGCTCGGCGGGACCAGGGTGTCTCGGTCGAACCGCCAGCGCAGGAGCGCCTCGATGGATCGAATGCGTCCAGTGGCGATCTCGATCTGCGGTTGGTAGTGGAGCGCAAACTCTCCATTCCGCGCCGCGTGTCGAAGGCGATTCTCGAGGTCCAGACGGCGCGAGGCTCGCACCGCGAGCTCAGCCCGAAACCACTGAACGCGGTTTCGCCCGGATTGCTTGGCGCTGTACATCGCGAGGTCGGCGTTCCGGAGCAGGGCGGTCTGGTCGGACGTGTCACGGGGATAAACGGTGAGCCCGATGGAAGCGGTGACGTGGGCGACCTTCCCATCGAGCTCGAAGGGAGCTTCGAAGGCGGCTTTGACTCGCTCCGCGACCTCCTCGGCTAGGGTCGGTGACTTGAGCTCGCCGAGGACCAAGACGAACTCGTCGCCGCCGAGCCGCGCCACGGTATCGGTGCGGCGGGAAACTCGGCTCAGCCGCGCCGCGACCTGACGCAGGAGTTCGTCGCCCGCGCCGTGTCCGAGGCTGTCGTTGACGGTCTTGAAGCGGTCGAGGTCGAGAAATAGGAGACCGACCGAGGTTCCGGCGCGCTGCGCGTGCAAGATCTCACGACCCAGGCGATCGTGGAACAGCACGCGGTTTGCGAGACCCGTGAGTGTATCGTACATGGCGAGATGGTTGAGACGATCCTCGGTACGCCGACGCTCGATCGCGTATCGGATCGCGCGCTCGAGGATTCCAGGATTGATCTCGCTCTTGACCAAGTAGTCGGACGCCCCGGCCTGCATGGCCTCGAGGTCGACCTCGTGCCCTCCTTGCCCGGTCAGGACGATGAATGGAGAGCGGCAGAGCGGGGTAGCTTCGCGGAGCAGGTCGAGCCCGTTCCTCCCGCCGAGGCGGTAGTCGACCAGCACGACGTCCGGGGTCGTGGAAGCGAGAGCGGCGAGGGCGCCCTCGAACGTCCCGCACCAGCTCACCTCCGCCGAGCGCGCGGCGAAGCGGCTGCAGTACCTTTGCACCAGCACGAACTCATCTTCGTCGTCGTCGACGAGCAGGATCTGAAGCGGGCTCGAACTCACTGCCCACCTTTCGGAATACGCACCAGCACGAACCAGTACTCCATCATGGTGCGTACCGTTCGGACCAGCTGGTCGAAGGTGAGGGGCTTGGTCACAAACGAGTTGACGCCCAAGTCATAGGTACGGACGACGTCCTCCTCGGCCTTGGAAGTGGTCATGACCACCACCGGAATGGTTCGGAGCTCCGGATCGGCCTTGATGTGTTTCAGGGCGGCGCGGCCATCCATCCTCGGCATGTTCAGGTCCAAGAGGATGAGCGCCGGTCGTGGGGAACTCTCGGGGTTCGAATACTTGCCCGCTCGCCTCAGGTAATCGAGCAGTTCCTGGCCGTCGTGCACGAAGCGCAGGGGGTTGGCGACCTTTGCCTCTCCCCAAGCCTTGCGTGCCAGGAGGCAGTCGTCCTCATCATCATCCGCCATCAATACCGGTTGTCCGCTCATGCTCGGTCTCCTGCGGGCTGCTCGGGAAGCTGCACGACGAAGGTCGCCCCCTCGCCCGGACGCCCCTCGGCCCGGACGTATCCTCCATGGTTCTCCACGATTCTCTGAACGATGGCGAGGCCCACCCCGGTGCCCGCGTACTCGCTGCGGCCATGCAGGCGTTGAAAGATCCCAAAGATCTGCTCTGCGTGCTGCGGGTCGAAGCCGACCCCATTGTCCGAGAAGCTGAGCTCCCAGCCAGGGCCGAGGTCCTGCTCGGATCGCAGACGCTTCGCGCTAACGGTCACGAGCGGCGCGACTCCCTGTTTGCGAAACTTTAGTGCGTTGCCCACGAGGTTCTGTACGAGTTGGCGCATCTGGGTGGCCCGGGCCTGGAGCTTGGGTAGCTGCTCCACCTGCACCGCGCCTCCGCTGTCTTTCAGGTGCACCTCCAGGTCGCTCAGGACCTCCTTCATCACCACCTGGAGATCCACCTCCGCGAGGGGCTCTTCGCCGCGGGACGCCCGCGAGTACGAGAGCAGGTCGTCGATCAGCGTGCTCATCCGGAGCGCTGCCTTCTGCATTCGGTCGACATAGACTTGCCCGCCCTCGTCGAGCTGAGGACCGCATTCATCGAGCAAGAGCTGGCCGAAGGCCTTCACCTTTCTCAGCGGCTCCTGAAGGTCGTGGGAGGCGACGTAGGCGAACTGCTCGAGTTCCTTGTTGCTCCGCAGGAGCCGAGCGTTCGCATCCTCGGCCTGTTTTCGAGCTTCCTTCTCCCGCGCGGCCACCTGGGCAAGTTGTTCCGAGCGTTCCATCGCCTGCGAGCGTTGCTGCTCGAGTTCGCGCATCGAAACCTCACCGAGGCGCACGACCAAAAGCACAAAGGCTCCACCGACGAGGAAGACCACCCCCGTCATCAGAGGCAGCAACTCGGCGGAGGCCACGACGAGCAGGGCGCTGGCGCCGAGGTATGCGAGCACGAAGAACAACATGAGCCAGCGCAGGACTCGCCAGCGAGCGAGGTGCGGTGAGAGCGAGAGCATTCCAACGATGGAGTTGGTCCGTACACTCGCCAAACCGATCACGACGGCACCGGTCAGGATGAGCAGGACGGGCGTGATCATTCGGCCCTCCCGTCCGCAACGAAGAGACCGCGTGTTTTGGACCCACAGGCACCCCGCCTCGATGCTCCACCGCGCGACAAGCTCTCCGAGAGTGATACGAAGGGGACAGTCCAGCAAGGTGGGGGCACGCTTTTGGGCCGACAGATGTAGGCGATTGGGCGCGGGCTGTGCATCGTTGTCGGCGTCTGCCGGAAGGGTGCGACCGAGGTCATTTCGAGGTGTCCGTACGCTCGCTGAAACGACACGACCTCCTCGAGAACGAGGCCGTCGGGCCCGATGGCGACGAGGCGTGGCTGTCGTCCGCCGCGCGTGAGCCCTCGGGTCTGTTTCGGAGCGTGGTGCTCGGTCGTCTTCTGCTTCTTCGCCGACTGCACCCGCTCCACCGAGGCAGCATCAGGTGCGCCGCGCTGGGGTGCTCGCGGCCGACGCGCTCGAGGCTGGTCACCACGGCAGCCGGACCTCCTCGTCGGAGCCGCTGCTCGACGAGGTTAGCCAACGTACGTCGTACGTTCTCGACGGTGCCCCCGGCCTCGATGGTCCCGGCGGGGATCAGCGCTCCGTGGGCTTGGAAGGCGTCGACGTTTGGCATGAAGACGCAGGTCTCGTCGGACCGGCAGAGTCCGTTGTCGTTGCCCACGCCGTCGTCGGGGCGCTCGAAGGCGTTCATCGAGAACGTGCTCTCGCAGCGATTCACCCCGGGGACATTCACCGAGCCGGGCGCGATCAGCTGACACGCGGCGTCGTTGTTCGCGATGGACCGATGGTAGAGGAAGAGCAGCCCGTATGGAGCTCGGAGGACCTGGGATTCCGGGGGGACGAGAGCCGGGTCCGTGAGGGTCACGGAGCCGAAAACCTCTCGACGCTACGCCGCATCGCGCTCAACCTCCTGAAGCAGGACACGAGCAAGAAGGTCGGGATCGAGACAAGCGACTCGCCGCAGGATCGGACGAAGGCTGTATGCTTCATCTGCTCGGCATTCGCGTTTGATGCGATTGCCCTGGCGGCTGACAGCTCCTTCGGCGGACACCCATGTGCATCATCTTCAGCGCCTGGTTGTGGTTCCGATTCAGGCCGCGAGTCGCAGGCACTCGAGCACGTATCCCCTGGTCGGACTTCGGATGCAGTCCGACCATGAGCGTGGCACGACGGCGAGGCGGTCGTGGTCCATGAGCGACGTTCTCTGAGCCCCTCCCAAGATTGACCCTCGATCGCAAGGTCGCGCCGCCGGGCCGCTCTCTAAGGGGAACCTCCGGTTTCCACAGCCCTCACCCGCTCGGCCGGCCGAATCCTTGTGTGCGCCCAGGGAGGTCCCCAAAATGCCAGGGCTTCATGGTTTTCTCGGCACGTCGCCTCGCCCTCGTGGCGGGCCTCGGCCTGGCATGCGTGTGCCTGGCCGGACCGGTCGACGCGCAGGCGCCGATCGAACTGCCGGATCTCGAAGGTCGCACGATCACCGCCCTCAGCTTCCTCGCACCCCCTCGTGAGGTCGAGGAGTCGCTTCGGAGCCTCTCTGGGCTCGAGGTTCAGCAACCGTACCGGGCGGCGGAGATCCGCCGAGCGGTCAAGGTCCTCTTTCAGCTCGGCCGCTTCGAGAATGTCTTCGTCCGCGTCGCGGCGGATGAAGAGGTGCTCGAGGTGCAGCTCATCCTGACCCCGCGCCCATTCATCCGCGAGATCACGATCACGGGTCTGGAGAGCCTCGGAGAGTCCGAGGTGCTGAAGGCGCTTGGCCTCCGCGTGGGCGATGAGCTCGACGTGCAGACCTTTCCCGAGCGACGCCAAACGCTCGAGGGCCGTTTTCGTCGACTCGGCTTCCAGGACCCCGCGATCGGTCTCGCGGCGGTTGGCCAGGACGCCAACGGGGGCGCGGAGGTCGTCGCGCGGATCGATCAAGGTCCAGTCACTCGGCTCCGGCGCTTTGTGATCGGCGGCGAGCCCCGACGACCGTTCTGGCAGCTCAGCGAACGCCTCGGTCTGGTACCCGGCGACATCATCGACTGGGGTGAGATGGAACCGGCGCTCGATCGACTGCTCGAGGCCTATCGCAAGGAGGGCTACCTAGAGGCCGAGATCGGCACCCCGGAGGTTCGACCCGTCGCCGTCGGCTCCGCCGAAGCGCCGGTGGCCGACGTGTTCGTGCGGATCGACGCCGGTCCGCTGGTGACGCTTCGCTTTCAGGGGCGCACCGTAGTGCCCGAAGCGGAGCTCGCACCGACCTTCGAGCTCTTGCGCGAGTTGGGCACCGGACGCGCCTCTATCGACGAGGCCCGGGAACGCATCCTGCTCGCCTACGAGCGGCGCGGATACTGGCGTGCTCACGTCGAGGGCGCGGTCCGCGTCACGCCGGACAACGCCAAGAAGGAGGTGTTGTTCAGCATCCGCGAAGGAACGCCGGGGAAGGTGGTGGAGGTCCGCTTCACCGGGGCCGAGGCGCTCGACCATGGACTCCTGAGAGCCAAGGTTCAGCAGGTGGTCGAACAAGGCCTTCGTTCCACCGAGTTCGAACGTCCGGGTACGGATCCAGAGCTGATCTCGCAGATCCTCGGCGACCACAGCCAAGCCCGCCCGCGTCACACTCGGCAGCCCTCGTCCGCCACCCCCGACGTGGAGACGGTGTACGCCCGGAGCGCGTACAAGAACGCGGCCTCCGAGCTGGCCGATCTCTATCGCTCGCACGGGTACCAGAACGTCTCCGTCGCCGACCCCGAGCTCACGGTCTTGCCCGACGGCCGCTCCCTCGAGGTGCACTTTGCGATTGAAGAAGGAGTGCTCTGGCGGGTCGGGGTCGTGTCCTTCACCGGCAATGAGGTCCTCGAGGGGGCGCGCGTGCTCGAGCTCTCGGGCGTGGAGCCCGGGGAGCCGCTCAGCTTCTTTCGACTCGAGGCGGCCCGCAGGGAGCTGCTCAAGACCTACCGGGACGAAGGTCACCTCTTCGCGACGATCGATCAGGATCTTCGAGAGGTCGCCCCGCGAGGCTCCGTGCACCTCGGTGAGTTTCGTCGCGGACAGGAGGTCATGGCGGTGTGTGAAGAGGCGATGGCGAAGGCCGAGAAGACCTGCGAAGTCGAGCTGGTCTTCCGCATTCGTGAGGGGCCCGAGGTGAAGACCCGCCGAATCCTGGTCAAAGGCGCCAACACCACGCTCGACGCGCTCATCCACGGCGAGCTGACCATCGAAGAGAATCAGACGCTGCGCGCCTCGGAGATGCGTCAGACGCAACAGAACCTCGCTCGTCTCGGCGTCTTCAGTCGGGTCAGCGTGAAGCCCCTCGACGAAGAGAAGGAGGCCGCGGAGAAGGATGTGGTCATCGATCTGCGCGAGCGGAAACAGTGGGCCTTCGAGCTGGGTGCGGGGGCCTCGACCGAGGACGGCGTTCGCGCCTTCGCGCGCCTCGCGTGGTCCAACGTGGGTGGGACCGGCATCCGCGCCCAGGCGGACGCCCGCGTCAGCTCCCAGCCTTTTGTGGTCTTCTACGCCAGCGAGATCCGTGATGCGATCACCAGCTTCTATGTGGACCGCCCGGTGGAGTACGCCTTCTCTTTGGGCCTCGCTTCGCCTCGTCTGCTCGGCCTCCCCCGAGGCTTCAACGCGGGCATCGATCTCTCGCTCATCCGCGAGACCGAGCCCGCCTTCGGCGAGGACGCGGTCGGCGTCCGAGTGTCGCTCGGCTACACCGAGTTCAGGCCGCGCCTGCTCGGACGCGAACGGCCGCTCCTGCTCACGCTGCGATCGTTCTTCGACTCATCGCAGGTGAAGTGCAATCAGGCGCTCCCCAACTTCGAGTTCTTCTGCGGCGCCGAGACCGGCGACCTCGGTCGTCGTAACGAGACGCAGACCAGCTATTTCGGTGGTGGTCCTTCGGTCGGTTGGGACTGGCGTGACGATCGCTTCAACCCCCGCTCGGGGCTCTTTCTCGAACTGTCGCCCAATTATCTGGGCGGGCTCAACGGCGAAAGCCCTTCGCACCTGCGCATCGAAGGACGATTCAACGCCTACGTTCCCCTGATACTCGACAGCACCCTGGCCTTCTCCTTGGTCTATCAACACATCTTCGATACCAGCGCCACGGACGTAAACATCCCGGTGAACCGCCGGCTCTTCGGCGGCGGACGTTCGACGATTCGCGGCTATCAAGAGCGCACGCTCTTTCCGCAGGACCTGGTCTTGTGTGAAGGCGGTGTGCCGCCGGTGCCTGGCTTCAGCTGCCGCGACATCGGCGACAAGTTGAGCCCCGGCGGCCTCCTCGTGTTCGCGGTGAAAGCGGAGTTGCGGGTGCCGTTGTTCGAAGGCCTCTCGCTGACCGCCTTCTACGACATCGGCGATGTCTTCCTCTCGCCATCGAACTTCTTCGTTTCACTCGCACCCTCCGATCAAGGCCAGACGCGGCAGGGCGTGGGGGCGGGGCTGCGATACGACACGCCCATCGGGCCCATCATCCTCGACATCGGGGTCCCGCTGGTTCGCCGGGGTGATCCGAACGAGGTGAGCTGGACCCCGCACTTCGCAGCGGTGGGTACGTTTTGATGAACTTCGCGGAGGCCCTTCGCGCCGGTGCCAAGTCACTGCAGATCTCCGTGCCCGACGAGGTCGTGGAGAGCATGTCTCGCCACTTCGAAGTCCTCACGAGGTGGGCTTCGCGGATCAACATCACGACGGTGCTCGATCCGGAAGAGGCGGCGACGCTCCATGGGCTCGATTGCTTGCTCCTCGCCGAGTGTTTCAGCGCCGAGGATGAGAGCACCGTCCTCGACGTGGGTTCCGGTGGAGGCTTCCCGGGGATCGTGCTCGCGCTGGCCCGTCCGAAGCTTCGTCTGACGCTGCTCGAGCCTCAGCGCAAACGCGCCTCCTTCCTGAAGGTCGCTCTCGCGGAGTTGCGGCGCCCCGACGTGCGCGTGCTCGAGGCTCGCCTCGAGGCGGTGTCGGCGCGACATGCCGCTTTTGGCACCGATGTGCTCGTCAGCCGAGCGACGATCCCGCCCCTGGATCTCGTGCCCCTGGCCGGGCCTCATCTGGCCCACCGCGGGCGCCTCTTCCTCATGTCGGGCGCCGGTGCTCCCCCGGTGGCCGCCCTCGAGCTTCGTGCGGCCGAGGCGGGCCTCTGCCACGTGGAGCGTCGCGAGCACCGCTTGCCCGGTGGCCAGACTCGGTACATCGATCGCCTACAGAAGGGTGATACCGCCCACCTCGAAAGGCGTTGACCGATCTGGGTCCGGAACGTAGATCAGCGCCAATGGGCCTTTTGGACCTCTTCAAGAGCAAGTCGCCGGTCGAGAAGCTCACCAAGGAGCTGACGGAGCCATTCGCGCAGCCCGAGTATCGGCGGACCGCGATGAACAAGCTCATCGAGTTGGGAACGCCGGAAGCACACGCCGCGCTGCTCAAGCGCTTCACCTACAACGCCAACGGCAGCATCGCCGATGAGTCCGAGAAGCGAGATCTGGTGGACGAGATCGTCCGTATCGGCCAGCCGATGGTGGGTCCCGTGCGTGCGTTCATCCGCAGCGAGAAGGCGGTCGAGTTCCCCATCCGCGCCCTGCTCGAGATGGAGTCGAAGGAGACGGTCCGAGACTTCCTGACCGAGTCTCTGACCTCGCTCGAGCCGCTCGATCACCGCACGACCGATCGCAAGCGAGCTCTCATCACCGCGCTCGCCGACCTCGGTGACCCCGCTTCGGCTTCGGCCATCCTTCCGTTTCTGAAGGACCACAGCGACGACGTGCAGTTTCAGGCCCTCGAGGCCCTCGAGACGCTCGCCGAGCCCAACGCCTTGGCTGCGGTCGTCGAGCTGTGCGTGGGGGACGCGCACGCGCCTCGTATTCAGCGTCGCGCGGCGCAGGTCCTCGCGAAGTTCGAGATCTCGGTCCGCGATCGTTTCGAGGGCTTCAACGCCGAGCTCCGCTCTGAGATGATGCTCGGTAAGAAGGGCCAGCTCATGCGGAAGACCAGCAGCACCGCAGCGCGCGATGCGTCGTGAGCACCTGATCGGCGAAGACCTCGCAGGCGGTCGGCTCGATCGCGTGCTCGGCGAGCTCGAGCCCGAGTTCAGCCGGAGATCCGTTCGTCGGGCGATCGAAGAAGGCCGGGTGTTCGTCGACGGACGCCGCACCAAGGTCGCCTCCAGGACCTTGGTCTTGGGCGCGCGACTCCTCTGGTACCCCGAAGAGCTAGAGGACGCGCCCAGCCCCGAGATCCCGATCCTGCACGAAGACGAAGACCTCGTGATCGTGAACAAGCCTCCCGGTCTTCACGTCAACGAGACCGAGACGACCGCTCGGGCCTCGGTCGAGTCGGTGCTCGCCAAGACGCGTCGCGAGATCTTCGTGGTGCACCGGCTGGATCTCGAGACCTCGGGCGTCATGGTCTTAGCCAAGCGGATCGAGGTGGCTCGTGTACTCACTCGAGCCTTCGCGGAGCGCACGGTGAAGAAGGAGTACCTCGCGATCACCGAGCGGCCGGTGCCGGAGGGTTTCGTGGACCTGCCCATCGGCCCTGACCCCAGAAGTCCTCGGACGCGCAGGGTGCTCCAGAACGGAAAGGCGGCGCGCTCCTGGTTCTGCACGCTTGGCCAATCCGGGACCGCACACCTGATCCTCGGGCGACCCGAGACCGGCCGGACCCATCAGCTCCGGGTGCACCTCGCCGAGCTCGGGGCACCCATTGTCGGGGACCGCGCCTACGGCGGGGTGATGGCGCTGCGACTCGAGGGTCGGATCCACGAGGTCTCACGCGCATGTCTCCATGCGTGGCGCCTGATGCTCCCCGGTCTCGTGGGGGGACGGCGCTGGGAAGCTGCGTTACCTCAGGATTTCCAACCGTTTACCGAGACGGATCTGGCTGTTTGGAGCGAGGCCCGCTAGCCTCCTCCCATGCGCCGCCTTTTGATGCTCGGCTTGATCACGCTGTCCGCCTCCGTGGTGATGGCTCAGGGGGGCCCGGAAGAGTCCGACGAGGAGGGCGAAGAAGGCGCCGCGCCCGCGAAAGCCGCGCCCGCGCCCGCACCCGCACCCAAGGCGCCCGCGCCCACCATCGGCCTCGATTACCAGGTCAAGGTCTGGGAGATCGTCAACGGGAGTACGGCGCGCATCAACGACTGCCTCGAGCGGCATCTTCAGTTTCAGCCCGCCGCGGCGGGGACGGTGGAGCTCCAACTCGACGTCGCGGGTGATGGACGCATGATGAAGGTCGGCACAAAGAGCGCGCTGCCGGCTTCGGAGAAGCTGCAGCAGTGCCTCAAGTTCATCGCCCAGTCCTGGAAGTTCCCGAAGGCCGAAGGGGTGGAGAAGTTCTCGACCTCTCTGCAGATCAGGGTCGCCAAGGGCCAGAAGTTCACCCTCGCCAAGCCGGGTGAGAAGGCGCCGGCCAAGAAGGAAGCGGCCAAGCCCGCCGACACTGGGTTCCTTGGGTTCTCTCCGAACTGGAGCTCTGGTTTTACACAGTGAAGAAGCTGCTTCACCTCGCGGTCCTTCTCCTGGGGCCGAGCTTTCTCTCGGGCCTCGCGCGCGCCAACCCCGACGCCGGAGCCCGTCCGGAGGCGGCCAAGCCCAAGACCGTCATGACTTACTACGGGCTTCGGAAGTACGAGCTCGAAGCCGACGTCGAAGATGAGGCGAAGCTGCGTGAGTGGCAGTCCTTCATCGAGCGGAGCAAAGAGCAGGTCGAGTACGCGAAGGCGGCGGTCGAGCGCTGGAAGAACGCGGCGCGCGTGCGAGTGCTCGAACGTGTTCGGACCGACGACAAGAACGACTCGCTCACGCCCGAAGAGAAGATGAAGGGCTGGCAGCGCATCATTGGCTTGTATCCCGGCAGCGCCGATGCTCGGACCGCGCAGAAGCGGATTGGCTACTGGCGGGCGGAGGAGACCAAGCGTCGGGTCGAGTCGGCCGAAGAGGTCGAGAGGGCGAAGGGCAGCAAGGCCGAGCGGATCCGGGCCTGGCGTTCGGTCTCGAGCTGGGCGGCGGGTGCGGCCGAAGGGCGGGCGGCGGACAAGCGCATCGACGCGCTCGAGCAGCAACTTTACGCGGAGGCGGAGAGCCTCGATCGCATCCAGAGGGTGGATCCAAAGACGAAGCTCGAGGCCTGGAGAGAGCTGCTCTCGGTGGATCCTCGACCCGCCTTCAAGAAGACCGCCGAAAAGCGGGTCGCGGAGCTCGAAGCGTCCAAGTGAGCTCTCGAGATGAGCTCTACAGGAGCTTTGGCAAGCTCTCTTGCAAGCGCTTGATCTGCTGCGAGGTTCGCACCAGCCAAGGGCCGAACTCAGCGAGCGAGCGGGGCATGCGGACCGCGAGAAACAGCCGCAAGGTGACCTGGGCAAGCTCGGTCATGGCGAGCATCACCCGAGCACGCCGCCCGTCGAAGCCGGACGTCTCTCCGCGCTTCTCCGCCTCATCCAGCTCGATGAGCAGTGACTCGAGGGCGAGCCTCGCGCGCTCCACCAGCATCCACTCGCGGGAGCGCAGCACGTCGGTGATCGTGGGCCAGATGTCGAGGCTCGCCTCGTAGGGGGCGTTGCGGGTGGTGCCCACGGGGCGAACGAGCCCGTACTCGGTCAGCTCAGAGACCGCGAGGTTGATGAGCGAGCGGCTCACGCCGAGCAACTCCGCGATCTCGGCCTGCGCGAGCGGCGCGCCCTTGAGCATGAGCAAGGCCCAGACCCGGCCGTGGATCGCCCGAAAGCCCCACGCCTCGATGAAGGCCCCGACCGAGTCCGCGACTTGGACCACCCTGGGCAGCACCCGATCCGGGACGCCGCTCTGACTGGGGCTGCTCATTCCTTCATTGTAACGCGGGCGCGAGGAATGCGTGGCCGCCTCCCATCCGGGGAATCATCATCCCACCCCCAAAGAGTTGTTCAATAACTATTGAACAGTAGGGTAGCCTGTCCAGGCGGAAGCGAACACGGAGGCGAATGTGGTGATTGCCGAGCATCTGACCCTTCAGGGCAACCCGTCTGGAGGTGTGCTGGGGCGTCTCGTCCGGGTCTGTGCCTCTCAAGGGCTCGATTCAATGGCGGCCGAACTCGATCGGATGAGCGAGTTCATCGGCGCCGACCTCTCGTTGGTCGAGGCCGAGCTTCGTGAACGCCCGATGAGGCTCGATGTCGTAGGTCGTGCGGCCCACCAGCTCTTGTCCGTGGGCGGCAAACGACTCCGGCCGCTGTCGGTGCTGCTCGCCGCGCGAATGGGTTCGGGCTTTGGCCCGGCGGTGCAGCACCTCGCGGTGGCGGTGGAACTCGTGCACAACGCCACGCTGCTTCACGACGACGTGGTGGATCAGGGCGAGACCCGTCGTGGAAGCTCGACCGCGCGCATGATCTACGGCAACGCGGCCTCGGTCTTTGCCGGCGATTGGCTTCTCGTCGAGGCGCTGCGCCGGGTGCACCAGGCGGGTGTGCCCGAGCTGCTCGACCGCTTGCTCGATGTCATCGATGCGATGATCACCGCCGAAGCCCAGCAGCTCGAGAACCGAGGCTCGTTTCGTCTCGATCTCGCCACCTACGACGCGATCATCCTCGGCAAGACGGCGTCTCTGTTCGAGTGGGCGCTCTTCGCGGGGGCGCGTGCGGGTGGACTCTCATCCTCGGAGGCGCAGGCGCTGGCAACCTACGGTCGGGAGCTCGGGTTGGCCTTTCAGATCGTGGACGACGTGCTGGACGTCGAGGGCAGCCTCACCGACACCCAGAAGTCTCCGCTGGCCGATGTGCGCGAGGGTAAGCTCACCTTTCCGCTGATCGTGGCGGCTGCCCGAGAGCCCAGAGTGGTGTCGCTGCTGAGAGAGATCGCGGCGATCCCCGAAGGGAGCGCGCTGCCGCCCGAGGCTCGCCAAGCCTTACTCGCGGCCCTCGAACGCACCGGCGGCCTCGAGGAGGGTAAGAGGCGAGCTCGGTCGCACGTTCAGGCCGCGCGCGACGCTCTCTCTCGTTTCCCCGAGAGCAGCCGAAAGAGCGCGCTGCTCTTCGTATCGGAAGCCGCGGTTTCGCGGGTGGGTTGAGGAGTGGTGTGCATGAGGTCTCGAGATGAGTTCTGAAGATCCCCGTCCGACCAGCCGAATCCCTGGTTTCTACGAGCTGCCGGTGCGCGAGCGCATCGCGCGGCTCGTCGAACACGGCCTGCTCTCGCCGGAGAGCGCTCAGCTCCTCACGCGCGGGGCCTTGCCGGTGGAGGTGGCGGATCGGATGAGCGAGAATGTCCTCGCCTGTCATGCGCTGCCCCTGTCGGTGGGCCTCAACTTCCGCGTCAACCAGCGGGACTACGTGGTCCCGATGGCGGTCGAGGAGCCGTCGATTGTCGCCGCTGCCTCGAATGCAGCGCGGCTGGTGCGCATCTCGGGGGGCTTTGTGGCTGAGGCCGACCCGCCCATCATGACCGCCCAGATCTCCCTCGATGGGGTGCCTCAGCCCGAGCAGGCTCGGGCGCGGATCCACGCCGAGAAGGCGCGCTGGCTCGAAGCCGCCGACCGCGTCATCCCGAGCATGGTCGAGCGGGGTGGCGGGGCGAGTGATCTCGAGGTTCGCGTTCTGGAGCCTGAGAGCGGGATGCTCGTGGTGCACGTCTACGTCCACGTGGGAGACGCCATGGGCGCCAACCTCGTCGACACCGTCGCCGAGTATCTCGCCCCGCTGCTCGTCGCCGAGATTGGCGGTGAAGTCGGACTGCGTATTCTCAGCAATCTTCCGCTGCGGCGGTGCGTCCGGGTGGAGTGCCAGGTGAGCTCCGAGGCACTGGGCGGGGATCGGCTCGCGGATCGGATCGTTCGGGCGAGTCGCTTCGCAGAGCTCGATGTCTTCCGCGGCGTCACCCACAACAAGGGCATCATGAACGGGGTCGACGCGGTCGCGTTGGCCCTCGGTCAAGACTGGCGCGCGATCGAGGCGGGCGCCCACGCTTACGCCTCCTTGTCCGGCCGCTATCGCCCGCTCGCGGTCTGGACGCGCAGCGAAGACGGCGTGGTGGGTCGGCTCGAGATGCCGCTCGCGGTGGCCACCGTCGGTGGCTCCACCCGGGTCCATGCGGGGGTTCGGGCCGCCTTCGAGATCCTTCGGGTCCAGGACGCACGCGAACTCGCCACGGTGATGGCTGCGGTGGGCCTTGCATCCAACTTGGCTGCGCTCAAAGCGCTGGCGGGGGAGGGCATCCAGAAGGGCCACATGAAGCTGCACCGAAGAAAGGAAGCCGCTTCGACCGAAGCGGGCATCGAACGCAGCGAACGGAGTGGGGCGTGAGCGGGCTTCAGGCCGAGGAGGCGCCGCGTCCCGGCTCGGGCGCGATGTTCGATCGAATCGCGCCTCGATACGACCTCTTGAACCGTGTGCTCTCGTTCGGCGTCGACCAGAGCTGGCGCAGAAAGACGGTACAAGCGCTCGAGGTGATTGAAGGCGATCGCGTGCTCGATCTGGCCACTGGTACCGCCGATCTCGCGATCTCGATCGCGAAGTCGACGCCAGCGCTCGAAGTCGTAGGTCTCGACCCTTCCGCCGGCATGCTCGACTGCGGACAGGAGAAGGTTCAGCGGGCCGGCCTCTCGTCTCGTGTCCGGCTCGCGCGCGGCGAGGCCGAGCACATCCCTTTCGAAGACGCTTCCTTTCGAGCCGCGAGCATCGCGTTTGGGATTCGCAACGTCGCCGACCGCAGCCGCGGGTTGTCCGAGCTCCACCGCGTGCTTGCACCCGGTGGACGTCTCGCGGTGCTGGAGCTCTCGGAGCCCCGAAGCGGAGTTCTCGGGCCGCTTGCTCGCTTCCACATTCGCACCCTCGTGCCTTGGCTGGGTGCGATGTTGTCGGGTCAGCGCGAGTACCGCTACCTGCAGACCTCCATCGCTGCCTTTCCCCCGCCGGATGACTTCGCGGAGATGATGCGAACCGCCGGGTTCGAAGTGACGAAGGTCGAGCGTCTGACCTTCGGGGTGGCCGTGCTCTATGTCGGGGTCCGGCGATGATCGCGCCCGCGCTGCGCCTCCATGGCGAACTCGAGCTCGAACTCGAGCGTGTGCTCGCGGCGCGTCGTGGTCACGCGTTCGTGCTTGAAATCCCGGCGCCCGTCGGAGTGGGGCTTCAGCTCTTTGACGGTCCCGAGCTCGAGGCCGCCTACTTCGAAGCGCCCGGTGAGATCCTGCTCGTCGGGCTCGGGGTCGCTCGCCAGGCCACGGCCTCCGGCCCGAAGCGCTTCGAAGCGGTGCGCCGAGAGCTGGAGCCGGAGCTCGCGAAGCTGGCCAGTGCGTGCGGGCTGGGCTCCCTCTCAGGGCGACCGCTGGCCCTTGGCGGGTTCGCCTTCGAGGATGCGCTCCCCGCCGAGGATCCCTGGCAGCCCTTCGGGGCGGCTCGAGTGGTCGTGCCGCGCTGGTTGTACCGCGTGGAGAACCGATCGGCCTCTCTTTGTCGCGTGGTGGAGGGCGACGAAGACGCCCAAATGATCCTCCTGGAGTACGAGCAGCTCCTTCAGAGGCTCCGGCGACCGGGGCGGGCGATTCGCGTCTCGGCGCGAAGGCTGGAGGCGGAGGAGGTCTCGTCAGGCCTCGAAGAGAAGATCGAGCGCGCGCGTGGGCTCATTCGAGATCGCGTGTTCGAGAAGGTTGTTCTGGCGCAGCAGCGAAGGTACGAACTCGATGCGCACAGCTCGGCCGGTGATGTGCTCGCGAACCTCGGGGCGCCCGATGACGGCGCGGTGCGTTTCGGCTTTCGCGTGGGCACGTCTACCTTCGTAGGGTCCACGCCGGAGCGTCTGGTCGCGAAGCGTGGAGCCACCGTCGAGACAGAGGCGGTGGCGGGCTCGGTCGTCTGGGACGGGGTCGCCACGGAGCAGCACCTGCTACACAGCCGTAAGGACCTCGACGAACAGAGCTTCGTGTCGCGATTCATCCAGGAAGCCCTCGAGGGGGTGAGCACGAAGGTGGTCGCGAGCGAGTCGCCGCACATCCGACGCCTGGCGCACGTGGGCCACCTCGTGACACGCCTCGAGGCCGAGGTTGATCCGCAGCTTCACATCCTCGACGTCGCCCGAAGGCTGCATCCCACCCCGGCGGTGGCCGGCACCCCGACTGGCCCTGCGGTCGAGTTCATTCGAGCGCACGAAGGCTTCACGCGTGGATGGTACGCCGGTGCGGTGGGTTGGTTCGACGCGGCCGGGGACGGCGAGTTTCGAGTTGCGCTGCGCTCTGGGCTCATCGCCGGTCGCAGCGTGGGTGTCTTCGCGGGTGCGGGCATCGTGCGGGACTCGGAACCCGCCAAAGAACTGCGGGAGATCGACTCGAAGCACAAGAACATGAAGTCGGCGATCGGGGCCGAGTCGTGAGCGCGACTCGGTGGGCGAATACGCTCTTGTCTGCGCTGGCAGGCGGCGGGGTACGCCGGGTCGTCGTGAGTCCTGGCTCACGTTCGACGCCACTTGTGCACGCGGCCGCGATCACGCCAGGGCTACGCGTCTATTCCATCATCGACGAGAGGAGCGCCGGCTTCTTCGCGATCGGGCAGGCTCGCGTCACCGGCGAGCCCACCTTGCTCATCGCCACTTCGGGCAGCGCCGCTGCACACTACTTGCCCGCGGTCATGGAGGCGAAACACGCGGACCTCCCGCTGTTGATCCTGACCGCGGACCGCCCGTTTGAGCTTCAAAACGCGGGTGCATCCCAGACCACCGATCAGCTTCATCTCTACGGTCGGTTCGTGCGCCGCTTCTTCGAGCTCGGGACCCCAGAGGAGGATGAGGGCGCGCTCGCAGGCCTCGCTCACCTGGCCGCGCGCGCGGTGCGCGTCGCGATGGAGGAACGTGGACCGGTTCACATCAACGCGCGTTTTCGAAAGCCCCTCGAGCCGAGCCCGCCAGAACACACGACCGAATCGGCCGCAGTTCAACCCCGGGCCGCGGCAGGGCGGAGCCTTCGGGTTCCCTCTCGCGGCCAGGTCGAGGCCCTCGCAGAGCGCGTGCTCGCCTCGGAGAGGCCGCTCATCGTGGCCGGGCCCGCGTCGATTCAGGAAGCTCCAGAACCCGCTGTGGTGGGGGCGCTCGCTCGCCGACTCGGGGCGCCGATCCTCGCGGAGGCGACGAGTCAGCTGCGTTTTGCGGACCTCGGTCCGGGCGTGATCCGGGCGGACCGATTCGACCTCTATCTCGATCTGCCGGGCGCGTTCGCGGCGGTGGCGCCCGACCTGGTGCTCGAACTCGGGCGCACCCCCACCTCCGGCAGCTACGCGCGATACCTCGCCGGACGCTCCGGGCTCGCGCGCGTCGTGGTCGGCCCCGCGCCGGATGCGGATCCGATGGGGCACGCAGACTTCGTCTTTCAGACCGATCTTTCGCCGACCTTGTCCATGCTAGTGGACGCGGTCGGACGGGGGTTGGGGCGCTCCGAGTGGGCCTCGCGCTTTTCGGCTCTCGAGGCGAGGGCCGAGGGGGCGCTCCAAGGGTTCGTGGCCGAACGCAGCGGTCTGGGCGAACTCGAGGTCGTGCGGGCGCTCTTCGAGGTCCTGCCTCCCGACGCGTTGCTCATGCTCGGCAATAGCCTGCCGCTTCGCCACGTCGATCGCTGGACAACGGGCGCTGAGGCCCGCGTGTCGGTCCTCTCGCAGCGTGGACTGTCGGGGATCGATGGACTGATCTCCGGGGCCGCCGGCAGCGCCGCGGCCAGCGGTCGCCCGCTGCTGCTCCTCGTCGGTGATGTGAGCTTTCTGCATGACCTCGGAGGGCTCCTCGCGGCGCGACTCGTGAACACGCCGCTCGTGTTGCTCGTCATCCACAACGACGGTGGGCGCATCTTCGAGGAACTCCCGATCGGACGGAGTCCGGTTGCGGCGCCACACCTCGAGCTCTGGACCACACCGCATGGCGTCGCCTTCGGGGGCGCCGCGCAGAGTTTTGGGATCCCGCACATCCGAGCCTGCATGGTCAGCGAACTGAAGGCGGGTCTCGAGCAGGCGCTCGTCCGCTCCGGCCCTTCGATCATCGAAGCCGTTGTGCCCCCGGGGGACGCTGAGGCCACGTGGCGTCACGTGCGCGAGCGGCTGGAAGCGGGGGCTGTCTCATGAGCTCCGTCTTGACCCCGAGCTCGGGCCCGAGCGCACTCGAAGCCTGGGTGCTTGCGGCGCGCCCCAAGACCTTGCCGGCGGCGTTCTGCCCGGTGATGGTCGGCACTGCGGTCGCCGCAGCGAGTGACTCGATGCATCTGGGGGCGGCGTTCGCCGCGCTCGCGGGTGCGGCCTGCATTCAGGTCGGTACGAACCTCGCCAACGACGTCTTCGACTTCGAAAAAGGGGCGGATCAGCCTGACCGGCTCGGGCCCCTGCGCGCGGTGCAAGCAGGGTTGCTCAGTCCCAAGCAGGTGCGCTTCGGGATGTGGGCGGCTTTCCTCGCCGCCAGCATGGCCGGTGTGTACCTCCATCTTCTCGCGGGGCCCATCGTGCTCCTCATCGGGGTCTTCTCGATCCTCTCTGGTCTCGCCTACACGGCAGGTCCTTGGCCGCTCGCCTACACCGGCCTCGGTGATCTGTTTGTCATGCTCTTCTTCGGCTTTGTTGCGGTGATGGGCACCGCCTTCGTGCAGGTCGGCGCGGTGCCCGAGATCGCCCTTTGGGTCTCCGTGCCCGTGGGCGCGCTCTCGACCGCGATCTTGGTGGTCAACAACGTGCGGGATCGCGAGCAGGACGCGAGGGCGCGAAAGCGTACCCTGGTGGTCCGCTGGGGTCGGCGTTTCGGCGAGGTCGAGTACTGGGGGCTGCTGCTCTTGGCCTACCTCGTGCCCGTCCTGTGCTTCGTGCTCGGCCACCAGGGCGCGAGCATCATGCTCCCGCTCCTCTCTCTCCCCATCGCCGGTGCACTCGCGAGACGCCTCCATCGCGAAGAGGGCCGTTCGCTCAATGGGGTGCTCGCGGGTACCGCCGGTCTGCTGCTCATCCACTCGGTGCTCCTGACCCTCGGGATCCTCGCATGAAGATCCTCCGGGACGGCTCCTGGCGCTCGTGCGTGGAGTTCCCGCGAGGTACAAAAGACGCGCTCCGCGACCACCGTCGCCGGGAGAGCCTGATCATTTGCCTCCGCGACCAGGACGGGCGGCGAGGGCTGGGCGAGGCCGCACCTCTTTTGAACCTCAGCAGAGAGAGTCTGGACGAAGTGGAAGGGATCCTCGGCGCTCTGCCCGAGTCGTGGACGGTGGGTGATCTGTCGAGTCTGGCCTCGGTCTCGGACTGCGAGGTGCTGAGGGGCGAGCTTCCTCCCTCTCTTCGGTTTGCGCTCGAGACGGCGTTGGTCGATCTCGGAGCGCGCCGGGCGGGGCAGGCTTTCGAGTACGCGCTCGGGGGTCCGGCGAAAGAGCGTCAGTCGACCGCTCGCCTCGTGACGGAGCCCGCCGCGCTGGATGGCATCGAGCTGGAACCAGGAGAGGCGGTCAAGGTGAAGGTGGGCTGCGCAGGCGCCCGGACGGAGGAGCTCGCCGCGCTCCGACGGTTTCGCGCGCGGCTGGGCGCGACGGTCGAAATCCGCCTCGACGTGAACGGCGCTTGGTCACCGGTCGAGTGGGCGGCGAGCCGGTCCGAGCTCGAGGCCTTGGCGCTGGCGTGGGTGGAAGATCCGGTGGACCCCAGATCATGGATCGAACTGCCCGAGACGAACGTCCCGCTGGCGCTCGACGCCCCGCTCGTCGACGCGCCGCCGAAGCTTCTCGCCCGACTGCTCCAGCGCGCGGACGTGGCCGCCGTGGTTCTCAAACCGACCTTGCTCGGGGGTCTCGCACGAGCTCGGGCCACGGCCAAACACGCGGAACAGCTTGGTCTCGAGGTGGTCTACAGCCACGCCTACGAAGGGCCGGTGGGTTACTCGGCGATCGCGGCGGCGTCGCTCGCGGACGCTGGCGCTCGACCCGCGGCTGGACTCGGTCCTCACCCCGGGCTCGGCCGCTTCCGCGAGACGCTCGAACGTCTGCGCGGCCAGGTCCTGGTGTCGGGGGCACGCGCGGGGCTCGGCCTAGAGATGGAGGACCTTCTACAGTGAGCGACCTCTCGGTGTTCTCCGCCGCGACCGAATGCCCGTCGTCGACCGCGCTGGTGTGCGCGGAGGGTACCCTCAGCTACTTCGATCTCGCGCAGCGGGTACGAGAACGCATAGAGGCCCTGGAAGCGCGCGGTACCTCGGCGCCGGGCCGCGCGTTTGGGCTGAGCCCGAGTCCGACGCTCGAGAGTCTGGTCTCGATCTACGCGTCCTTTGAACTCGGGCGACCGCTCGTGCTTCTTCATCCTCGACTCACCGCAGCCGAGCGCGCACGAGCCCTGAGCCGAGTGCCTGGTCTCGTGGATCTCGACGCGTCGAGCACCGGGATCGAGTCGAGCGCGGGCTTTCCTTGGGAGCTCGACGCCGCCGAACGCGGGGACGAGCGCGCCCTCGCGCTGTTCTTCACCTCGGGAACCAGCGGGCGGCCGAAGCTCGCGGTGCTCTCCCGGCGCGCGTTCATGCGGTCCGCCCAGATGAGCGCCTCGAAACTTCGCTCGTGCGCACGCGATCGATGGCTCCTCTCGATTCCGCTCGCGCATGTGGGTGGTCTGTCGATCCTGACGCGAAGCCTGATGGCTCGAGGAGCGATCGTGCTGCCTTCGCTTGCGGACTCGTTTGATCCGAACCGTGCCGTGGCTGATCTGTTCCGCCACGAGGTCACGCTCGTCTCCTGGGTGCCCACCATGCTCGAGCGAGTGCTGGAGGCCGGCCTTACGCCGCCCGCCGCCCTTCGGACCGTGCTCCTCGGAGGCGCACCCGCCCGTTCGCGAACGCTCGAGAGCGCGGCCCGCGCCGGCTGGCCGATCGTGGTGACCTACGGCCTCACCGAGGCCTGCTCTCAGGTGAGCACGACGCCGCTCGGGCATTGCGCGGCCGCGGGCATGGGCTCCGGTCACCCGCTCCACGGAGTGGATCTTCGGATTGTAGACGGTGAGATCTGGATCCGAGGGGCGAACCTCTCCTCGGGATACCTCGAGGGTGAGAGCGTCCTCCCGATCACGGATGACGAAGGCTGGTTCGCCACCGGCGACCTCGGACGCCTCGATGAGTTTGGACGTCTGCACGTCGACGCGCGCCGCACGGACCTCATCCTGAGCGGGGGCGAGAACCTCTATCCGCGCGAGATCGAGTTGGCCTTCGAGGCGCAGGTGGGCGTGTCGGAGGTTCTCGTCGTCGGCGTGCAAGACGAACAATGGGGCGAGCGCCCCGTGGCCCTCGTCGTGCCGAACCGCGACTACGACGAGTCCACGGTTCGCCTCGGCCTCGAACGCGCCCTCGCGAGCCACAAGCGGCCGAAAGTGTGGCTTCTGGCCGAAGCGCTCCCGCGGAACGCGCTGGGCAAGCTCGACCGAGTCCGAGCCCGGGCGCTCGCCGAGACCGAGCTGGCCCAGTCTCGGAAGAGCGCGACAAGCCCCGTGCGCCCGGGTTAGGCTCGTTCGGTGCTCCGCTGGCTCGATCGTCTGAGGCTCCCCTCATTTCTCCGGCCCGGCGAATCGAGCTCCGCTTCGTCGGCCTCCGCGACGGCCGTCTCTCGACCGGAGCTCGATCTGTCTCATCTACCCCTCGTGTCTCCCGCGCTTTCACGCCATGCAGCGGGCCTCGATGAAGCGCCCGGGGCGCGGATCAAGGCGCTCGACGCGAAAGACACGAGCCGCTACAACACGATCAGATACGTCGCACAGCCCACGCTGCTGACTCCGACCTGCGCGGCCTTCAGGCTCGGTGGACCCGAGGGCATCAAGCTCGAGCCCGGGCAGCAGATCCTCCTGGAGATCCCGAAGCAGCTTCGGGGGCGCCCGGTCTATCAAGCCATCATGGAGCATCGTCAGGTCGCCTCCGAGAAGAGCTCCGCGCTGGGTGGGGGCGAGAAGCCCTGGGACCACACGCCCGGGCTCACCGCGCTTCATTTCTCGGTGGTCTCCGAGTCTAAAGGCCAGAGCTGGCGCTACTGGCATGCGCCCTGGGGGTCGAGCGGCGCCGAGGGTGGAAAGTACGCCGAGCTCAGGCCGGATTGGGAGTCGGAGTCGCACTTCGACTTCGCCAAGAACGGCACGGTGGCGGTCGAGGGCGGCGACCTGCACAAGGAGGTCATTTGTATCGATGGGCTGCGCCTTCGCGGCGTGGGCAAGGACCCCACCTTCATCCGACAGGTGTTGGTCACCTTCGCTCCGCCCAAGCCCGATCACGTCGAGGAGCATTGCTTCACTCCAAAGACCAAGATCGGCGATCTCCTCACGACAAAAGGGCAGAACCTGGCCAAGGATCGAGAGAAGGGAACCTTCCCCGGTGCCCTCGTCCTTTACGACGGGGGCGCAGATGCGGGCGGGGCGAGCCCTCTGCCCGCGGGCTGGCTGCACGAGGCGGGACAGCTCCGCGTCCCTCTCCGCGTCGGTGTCTATCTGGCCGGGGTCGAGATCGCGTGCGGTGACACCAAACCCGATGGGCTTCCCAACTCGGACGGCGACATCGGCACCCAGGGGCATTCGAAACTCCGCATCGGCTTGCTTCCCGCCGGGGCGGCGGAGCCGGAGTGGCTGATGGAGGATCACGGCGTGCCTCCGCAGGGGGTCCTCTTCGCGGGCCCATCGAAGCACAGACGACTCGAGGCCGAGGATCAGCTCATCCTTGGGGCGAGCGTGGACCCCACGTACGTGATGGCGCTTCGTCTCAGCTATCGCGACGAGCCATGGTGAGCTTCGGCGGAGGCGTCGACGGTAAAAAGCGGTAGGCGCTCGAGCGCTTGTCGCAGCTCGGGCGGAGCCTCTGTGCGTTCGAAGGTCCGGCGTTGGACGAACACGTGCACCGTAGCCCCCACCGCCTTGTTCTCGCCGCTTCCCAGGATGCGATAGTAGATGGTGACCTCCGACCGTCCGTCACGACGTCCCACGAGCTGAATCTCGAGCTTCTCGCCGAAGCGGATCGGCCGCAGGAAGTCCGCCTCCGCATGTTTGATGGGCGCCGCGAAGTCGCCTTTGTCGACCATCGCCGGGAGGTCCGCCCCGGAGTCTTCGAGGAACGCGGCATACGCGTCGTGGAAGTACGAGATGATGGTCGGGAAGTAGGCGATTCCGGCGGCATCGATCTCCTGGAAGCGGACCGAATGGCGATGTGTAAAGCCCACGTCGATGGCGTCGAGGATCTCGCGGCGGTTCATGCTTGCTAGAGGTCGCTGCGCCCCGCGCGGGCGCGTGCGAGGAGGTTCTTGTTCCGATCGGTGGGGGAGAGCTCGACTGCGGTCTCGAAGGCCTCGATGCTCCCCATGCGGTCCCCCCGCATCACCATGACCTCACCCTGCTTGACGAGCATGTCCGCGGTGAAGCCGCGCTCGGTCTGGTCGTAGAGCTTCTTGCGGTAGCCGGCGCGGTTCGCCGATTCCGAGAGGAACTTGAAGGACTCGTCGAGCTTGCTCGCGAGCGTTCGAGCGAGAGCCTTGACGTCGTCGGGTGCGTCTTTGAGTGGCGCGGTCTTGATGTCGTATTGCTGGGCGGCCTGGGTGTACGCGGCCCGGTAGGTTCGGTGATGCGCGGTCCAGTGCACGCCAAGGATCTCGAAGTGGTTTTGCTTCTTGAGACGGTCTAGGTCCGCCTCGAGGCGCTGCTTGAGCGCTCGCACGCCGCTCGTATCGGTGACGGAGCGAGCCGGAGCCTTCCGGACCACCGAGCCCGAGGTGGAACGTTCGAGCGCGAAGATCTCCATCGCGAGGCCCTGCGCCAGGAGCCGCATCGAAGCGAGGCGCCCGAGCGGGCTCCCTTTGAGCGCTTCCGCGAAGTTCTGGCGACCGTCGATGTGGACCTCGACGAAACGCAGCTCCTTCTGGTTCAGAGCCAACTTGGGGGCGAGGCGCTCGAAGTCGTCCGTCACGAAGATGCGGCGACTCATGCAGTTCTCGAGGAGCTGCTCCATGTCCGCCGAGGTGGTTTGTTCGAAGAGGTGTTTGATGTGCCGACCCACCGCGCCGAGACCGTTGACGAGCACGAGATCCGCCTTGGTGGGCGGACTGTCCCAGGCCAGCCATCGGAACGTGCCCTGGGTCCAAGAGAACGCCGAGTCCAGCTTCAGGCGGGACTGTTCTCTCAGGCTCTGGGTCAGATCTCGTGTCTTGACGTGACCCAATGAGGTCAGCACCCGGCCGAGAGAGCGGCCCGAGGCTCGGCTGCGCTCCAATCCCTCGCGCAAAGCGGGGTCGCTGATGAGTTTGTTCTGAATGAGGATGCGCCCGAGCGAAGTGTCCTCGGACCAAGGTTTGCTTTCCACAAAGGCGATGCTGCCGTTGTGCAGCCAGACTCGCTTGGACTCCTCCCCGTTCTGAAGCTCCAGGATCCCTTTGAGGCTGTGGCGCGCGAGGTACTCGAAGAGGAGCAGAGCTGGCACGTGTCCGAGCCCGCCGGGATGCTTCACGCGCCGATCGAGGAGATCGAGGAGGTCGCCGCGATGAAGCGGAGCAGAGATCTTCCCGGAGAAGCCCACGAGTCCTTCCTGGAGCGCGGCGTCGTTGGGTGGAGGGGGAACGGAGTTGGGGCCGCCGTCTCCGGGCTGCTCGGAGCTTCGAGCGCTCCCCGGGGCGACCGAGGTTCGTCCAGGGGGAATGCTCGCGGGCGCCCCGTCGAGCGCGGCCTGCAGCCTCGTGAGCGCTTCGGCGAACGCGGGGATCGAGAAGCCCAACTTGCCGCCGCTCGCGAACACCACGTCGGCTTCGATCTCCACCGGGAGGTCTCGACCCTTCACGCGAAAGCGGAGGGACTTGTGGGTCCGAATCGGGAGCGGGCTGGCATCCACGAAGAGGCCGCCGTTCTTGAGGTTCGTGTCGATCTCGTGCGTGAGGTCCGCCCGCTGATCAAAGACCACGACGTCGCCCTCGAGGCGCGCTGGCCGTGGTGGACCCTCCGGGGTCTCGACGCTCGGCGCCCGAGCTGCGGCTGCCGGTGCGGGCGGCGTGCTCCGCGCCGGGGCCGCGGGGGGAGCGATGGACGGGCGTGACGGTGGCACCACGCTCGAGCGGGGTCGTTCCACCTCGGGCTCGGAAGCGGCGGAGGGCGTGCCGTTCAGAAGGTGGGTGATGAGCTTCTCGATCTCGCGCTTGTGCGAGGCGAGCAGAGTCGCGACCTCAGAGGTCTCCGGCAGATGCAGCATCCGCCATTTGCCGGCCCGAGCGATGATGCTTCCGGTCAAGAGCACGCGAGCATCGCCCATCGCGATCTCGAGCCGGATCTCGTCCCCGACCTCTCCGGTGGGTCCCCCGACCGTGGAGAGATGGCCGTGCTTCAGTTCGGCGAGGTAACGCCCGAGGAGCTCGCTCGTGTCGCGCGGCTCATACAGGCCCTGCGCGGACACCTGGGCGATGCCTCGGTCGAGCTCGCTGAGTCCGCCCATGTCCAGATCTTCGGTGCCCGGCCCGTCGCTCGGATCCGATTCTTCCGTCTCCCCGTTGAAGGTGGCTTCGTTGTCGACCACGCTCGGCGTGAGAGACGGGCGCGCCATGGCGCCCCGAGGTTCTGCCTCGACCACCGTGGAGTCGCGCGGTGGTGGCTTGCGCTCTGCCTTGAAGTCGAGGCCGGCGGGCAGCGGGCCGACCATCGTCTTTGCGTGGCTGTCTTCTTCGCCCTCGACGGCCGCGGCCTCGGGAGGTGTGGAGGGGCTTCGAGTTGGGCCTCCGCTCGCGGCCTGGACCATCAGTTCGAGCGTGGGCAGGACCTTCTCTCGGAACGAGAGGGCCTCGAGACCCACGAAGCCTTCTTGAGACAGCAGGACGCGTGTCTCCAGAGACAGAGAGAACCCGACGCCCGGCGCTTCGATCTTGACCGGCAGCTTGGCACCGACCTGAAACGCGCGCTTCGAGCGCAAGTACATGTGACCCTTCTTCAGGCTCTTCTCGTACTCCTCGAGGAAGTGCTGAGCGTCCACGAACCGGACGACGTCGTCGCCGCCGAGCTGAGGTGGGCCGGACTCGGACATCGAGGGGGAGACTACCGTGGTACAGGCTCGAAGTGAATTCGGGCCCGGATGTTGGCGGGCGCCCGTGTCCTGGGGATTTCGCCGTTTCCCCAGCTATTGTATGGAGGATCGCAACCGCGATGCCCGGCCAGACCTTTTATCAGTACCTCGACGCTTCCGGGGGCGTGCACCTCGTGGACCAGCTGGAGAAGGTTCCTCTGCACCTGCAGGAGAAAGCCCGGAAGATCGAGCTTCCCGCGGAGGAGGCGGCGGCCTTGAAGGAGGCCCTCGGGACCTTCGAGAGACTCGAAGAGCGTCTGGGTAAGGAGACCTCTCAGCTCGAGGGGCAGGTCCGTGCGCTGACGGACGGTCGGGAGGTCGAGCCGGTCTCCTTCGGGCTGGGGTTCTTATCCGCTCTGCTCTTGTCGGGGCTCCTCTGGCTCGTCAAGGGGACGGCCAAGCTCGCCCTCAAGCTCGCCCTGCTGGCGCTGCTGGGCGTCTTGCTCGCGGGCCTCTACTTTGGGTATGTACGGCGGTCCGCAGGGCTCTCCGAAAGCGTCCTCTCTGACCCCCGAGACCTGGTGGAAGACGCCCAGCGCGCGGCAGATCGACTGGACGCCAGGCAGAAGTCGGCGGAGAAGGTCCTTCGGGAAGTGGTTCCATGAGCACACGCGCCGTCGAAGTTCGAAACGATCGAGACAATGGTCGGGTGGTTGTCGTTTGGGACGACGGTCGTCGCCAGCAGTACCCGTACGACGACCTCCGCAACGCATGCCCGTGCGCGGGCTGTCGCGGGCACAGCCCCGGCGAGGTGGAGCCGCCCAACGTCGTAGGGGTCTCGCTGCTCCGAATCGGCGAGGTCGGCAGCTACGCGCTTCGCTTCGAGTTCAGCGACAAGCACGACACCGGCATCTACACCTGGCCCTATCTTCGGGAGATCGGGCAGGAGACCTCGGCTTGACCTGGCAGGGCATGCGCTTTGTGGACATGCACCGACTCGACCGTCCGGTGCGCGTCGACGCCCTTTCCGGCGTGGCCTGGCGGGTCAACAACGAGGACGACGACCACGCCTTCGTGGTCTCTCACCTCTCGGTGGGGGAGATCCTGAAGGCCGGCGAGAAGATCGCCCTCGAGGCCAAGAGTGTGCTCGAGGCGGAAGGTCTCGAGCTCCATGGGGGCCGGCGGGGCAAGGTCTTTGTCCTGCTGGGCGACAACGAGCTTCGCGGCTCTCCTTCTCGGCTCGATGTTCCGAAGCTGCTCGATGACCTCGCGGCGGTCGAGGCCCAACTCGTGGCGCGGGTGGGGATCGATCCCCTCTCGATGCAGAACGGGCCGATCTCCGAGTTCGATCGCGCGGTGGCGGCGGACTTCGCGCGTCAGAACCTCGTGCTCGAGGAGGCGGCGATCCTCCCCGAGCGCGTGGCCCGAGCCCAGCGTGCGGTCGTTCTCTTCACCAGCGGCGACGCCGCATGTGTGGCGGTGACCGAACTGAGCGTGGCCAAGATGCGCACCCTGATGGAGGCGCTGGGGCGACCCATCAACCCCCACATGGTTGATCTCCCCACCCTGGACCTCCTCGATCAGCTCGTATACGGGCCCCAGAAGGCCGAACGGCCAAGTTGAGGGCAGAGCGCACGCTCAGGCTGGGGCTCCATTCACTCTCGCCCGGTCCCGTTATATCGTCCGCCCATGCTTCTCACATCGGCGTTCGAACGGGCCGAAGCCGACTTCAATGCGCGCCGCTATGAAGCGGCGGTCCGTGGCTATCTCGCGATCACTCAAGGGGCGCCGAGCTTCACGCGCGCGCGCTTTCGCATCGCCGACGCCCTGCTCAACCTCGGCGACCTGAAGGGGGCCAAGGACGTCTACAAGGCGCTCGCTTGGCACTACATCCGCTCCGGGCATCCCTTGCTCGGGCTCGTCGTGGTCAAGATGGTCCTCGCGATCGATCCTGGCTACGAAGACCTGCTCCTCATTCTCGCCGAGCAGTACTCCTCTCAGTCCGATCGGGTGGACGCCGAAGGCGAGGTCGACTTGCCCGAGATGCCTGCGCTCACCGCCGACAAGGAAGCGCCGGCCATCTCCAACCTCGCGCTCGCGGAGCTCCTCGCCGAGGCGGTGAGGGTGGCCTCGAACACCGAAGCCATCGACCGCACCCCCGACCGTCTCCCGCGCATTCCGCTCTTTTCGCACCTCGAGGAAGAGGCGTTCTTGAAGGTCCTCGGAAGCCTCCGGCTCCGGCGATTCGCGGATGGTGAGCGCATCATCACGCAAGGTGAGCCCGGCGACTCCTTCTACATGTTGGCGGATGGCGCGGTGGTGGTCTCCAAGAAGCTCATCGGCAAAGACGTCGTGCTGGCGCATCTGAAACAAGGCGCGGTCTTTGGTGAGATGGCCCTGGTCTCGAGCGCTCCGCGCTCTGCGACGGTCTCGGCCAAAGGAGAGGTGGCGCTCTTGTCCCTCTCGCGCGCCGATCTCGAAGTCCACGCCGGGGAACTCGAAGCGGTCACGACCGCGCTCCGAAAGTTCACCCGCGGCCGCTTCCTCGCCAATCTGGCGGCGACGAGCCCGCTGTTCGCCGATCTCGGGCGCCCGGAGCGGCGTGAGGTGCTCAAGAAGTTCCAGTCCAGGCTCACTGGGCCAGGGGACATCGTCATCGAGGAAGGCGAGGCCGGCCGGGGCCTGTTTCTCGTACTGCGCGGCGAGTATGAGGTCTCTCGTCAGGGCAAAGATCAGTCGCTGAAGCTCGCCACCCTCAAGAGCGGCGAGATCTTCGGTGAGATTGCGCTGCTCCGGGATGCCCCCACGACGGCGACCGTCACCTCCGCCGGTTCGGGCGAAGTGCTGTTTCTGGCCCGGGACGACTTCAAGGTGGCGGTGGCGGCCCACCCGGCGATGCACTCTACCCTGAACTCCCTGTCGACCGCTCGGCTTCAGGCGAATCGCTTGGTGGCCGAGCACGAGCTGATCACCGACGACTCGAAACTCTTGCTCTAGGCCGCCCGCTCTAGTCTTCTCTTCGATGTCTTGAATGCCGCTGCCCCGCTCTCTCTGGCTCCGGATCCGGACCAGGTTCGAACTGCGCTCGACAGGCCTTTTCAGGTCGTGCTCGGCAAGGGCGGGGTGGGTCGATCGGTGTTCTCGGCTGCGCTCGCGCTTCGGGCCTCCCAACGCGGAAAGCGGGTGCTTCTGCTGGAGGTCAACGCGCCCGATGAGGCGGCGCGGATTCTCCAGGTGGCCCCGGCGCCCGATGACCCGCGCGAGGTGCTGAACAACCTGTGGCTCTGTCGCATGACCCCTACCGGAGCCATGCGCGAGTACGCGTTGCTCGTCCTCAAGTTCAAGGCGATCTACCACATCGTATTCGAGAACCGGCTCGTGAAGTACCTGCTTCGATCCATCCCTTCGCTCGGAGAGTTCACGATGCTCGGAAAGGCCTGGTACCACGCCGAGGAGCGTCGCTCCGACGGAAGTCCGCGCTTCGACCTCGTCATCATCGATGCTCCCGCCACCGGTCACGCGCTGACGTTCTTGTCGGGCGCGCGCGCCGTGGCGGACACCGTGCCGGTCGGGCCGATGAAGGCCGCGGCCGAGCGCATGGCGGAGCTCATCGAAGACCCGCGACGCGCGTGCTTTCACCTGATGAGCCTCCCTGAGGAGATGCCCGTCTCGGAGGCTCGTGATCTCTTCGCTGCCGCCCGCGATCGAGTCCGCATGCACGCTGGCTTGGCGGTGATGAACCGAGTGCGAGCGCGCAGGTTCTCCGTCCAGGACGAACCCATCGTGCGGGCGTTGGCCGCAGAAGCCGAACCGGCCTTGCTTCCGTATACCGAGGTCGCAGTGCGCGAGATGAAGCGACACGCGGCGCGCGATGCGCACCTCGGTCGGTTTCGCGAAGTGACCATGGGTCCCTTGGTTTGCCTGCCCGAGCTTCCCACCGAAGACGTGGGCCCGGAGGAGCTCGAGCTGATCATCGGCGCGCTCGATGAGGCCTGCGGTGTACGCCCGGAACTCGAGACCCTCGATGCCACCGCCTGAGTCCCTCTCTCTAGAGCTCGACCGCGCAAAGGTCCTCGTTTGCGTTGGGGCGGGCGGCGTGGGCAAGACCACGACCAGCGCGGCCGTCGCCATGGAGGCTGCGCGTCGCGGTCGCCGAGTCATCGTGCTCACCATCGACCCCGCGCGAAGGCTCGCCGCCGCGCTCGGCCTCCCCGAGATCGGCAATCAAGAGCGCGTGGTGAGCAATGAGAGCTTCGAACGTCTTGGGCTCGAGCCGCCCAGAGGTGTGCTCTCCGCGATGATGCTCGACGTGAAGACCTCGTGGGACGAGGTCGTCATGAAGTACCACCCCGAACCCGAGGCCAAGCGCAGGCTGCTCGAGAATCGGCTCTACTTCACGCTCTCCACCGCGCTCGCGGGTTCGCAAGAGTATATGGCGATGGAGAAGCTCTACGACTTGGCCACGCGAACCGAAGACCCGCTCGATCTCATCGTCCTCGACACCCCGCCCGCGAGCCAAGCGGTGGACTTCCTCGACGCGCCTTCGAAGATGCTCGCCGCGCTGGACAATGACGCCACGCGCTGGTTGCTCGAGCCCTACACGACCGCAGGTCGAGTCACGAGCCGCCTGTTCGACGCCGGCTCTTCCTTCGTCATCCGCTCGCTCGGTCGGCTCACCGGCACCGCGACCCTCGAAGAGCTGGCCGAGCTCCTCTCCCAGTTCCAAGGCATGTATGAAGGATTCCGTCAGCGAGCCAAGGCGGTGCGCGTCATCCTCTCGGATCCCAGCACGAGCTTCTGGGTGGTGGCGGCGCCGCACCCTTCGCCGATCGAGACCGCGCTTTCCTTCTATGATCGCCTCAGTGCCGATGGCATCCCGGTCGGCGCCTTCTTGCTGAATCGGGCGGAGCCGGATCCCTTCGAGCACACGCCCCCGGCTCCGGAGCTCTTGCGTGCGCGTGTCCTCGCGGTTGGGGGGAGCGAGGCTCTGGCGGAGCGCTGGCTCCAGGCGGTGCAGTCATCCCACATGGCGGCGACGCTCGAGCGCGAGCGGCGCGATCAGCTCGCCGCAAAGGTGGGCATCTCTGAGGCGCGACCGGTGCGCCTCGTACCCGAGCTGCCGGTGGACATTCATGATCTCGCCGGCCTGGAGGCCCTGCGCGCGTCCATCTTCGGCGCGGACCCACCCTTCGGAGAACCCCCAGTTCCCGCGTTCCGCGAATCCTGAGAATCTTCCTCTGCTTTGTCCAACTCGTACGTTGAGACTGTCGTGCCCCCACGTTTGCGGATCTCGAACCACCCTCCGCCCGTCGCCGGTCTCCTCGTCCTGGGGCTTGGCTTCGGACTCGGTTGTGCGACCTCTTCCGCGCAGACACGAGACGGGACTGAGGACGGCGAGCGTCCGGTGGTCAAGATGGACCCCATGCACATCCAGCGGGACGTGGATCCTCTGCTCGGCCTCGATGTCTACGACCCCAGCGACGTGCTCGCGCGTGCCAACCAGTACTTCGATGCCGGTGACTACGATCGCGCGGTCAAGGTCTTCGGCTTCCTCGTCGAGACCTTTCCCGGCACGGAGCTGGTGCCGACCGCGCTCTACAACGCCGGTCTCGCCTACGAGCGGCTCGCCGAGTACGAGTCAGCGCTCGCTTCCTTCCGCCGGGTGATCTCGGAGCATGCGGACTCCGCGCACCTGAAAGACGCTTACTTCCGATGCAGCTTGAACCTCGCCAAGCTCGAGCGATGGAGCGACGTCGCGGACAACTACTGGACCATCCGCCAGCTCAGCGGACTCACCACCATCGACGAGCTCGAAGCCCGCGTGGGGCTCGCGATCGCCATGTTCATGCAGAACGACTACCTCACCGCGGAACGCGAGTTCATGGCGTCACTGCGCTTCTATGACGAACGGCAGAAGGTCGAATACATCCCGGCCGACTACTGGGTGGCGCAGTCCCGGTTCTACTTGGGCGAGATCGCGGCGCGGGAGTTCGAGTCGGTGAAGCTCGAGGGCACCACCAACAACCCAGAGGCTTGGATGACCGAGGTCTCGGGGCGCCTGGAGGCGAAGTGCCAGCACCTGATTCGGGCGCAAAACCACCTGATTCGGGCCATTCGCGCCGGGCACACCGGTTGGGCGAGCGCGGCGGGCTTTCGGATCGGCTCGCTCTACGAGGTCTTGTACGAGGAGATGATGGTCGTGCCGACGCCGCCCGATCTTCCCGAAGGTGCGAAGGAGCTCTACATCGCCGAGCTTCGCGAGAAGCTCTCCGTGCTCGTCAGCAAGGCGATGATGGTCTACGAGCGCTCGCTCGAGATGGCAGAGCGCGTGGGTGAGAAGAACGAGTGGGTCGAGCGCACCGAGAGGGCGCTGGAGCGGATGAAGACGCTGGCCCTCGCGAACCTGAAGGGCTGAGTTCCAGCTACTTCTTCGAGGACTCGAGCAGCTTCAATCCGTTCCACACCAAGGCCGCGTCTTTCGCCGCCTCGAGCTTCAGCGCCGGGAGGAGGGCCTTCAAGGCTGCATCCTTCTTGGCGGCGTCCGCCTGGCCAATGGCCACGGTGAAGAAGTCACGCGTTGCGTCTTTGGCCTTCACCTCATCGGAGTCGAACTTCCCTTTGATGTGGCAGGCGATGCACTTCACCCCTAGACCCTTCGAGAGCTCCTTCATCGACTTCTCGAGCACCTTCTTATCGGTGTCTGTCTTGAGGACCTTGAGGTTCTTGGGGGCCTTGTCCGCCGACGCGAAACGAGCCTCGAAGATCACGAGACACGCGGTGATGCCCAGGGTGAGAGGAAGTAGGGTTGTCGGTTTCATTCTGGGCAGTTTCCTTTCATGGGGGCGTACGGAGATCCAGCAGAAAGCCTCTTTCATAGAGGCGGCCCGAACGGTAGACGATCCGAAGCGGGGGCATGTTCATGACGACGACGGCAGCCTTCTCTTGGCTCCTTCTGGCGTTTCTAGGGGCCCCTACGTTCGAGGAAAACCTGGAGTCGGCGAAGAAGGCGCTCAGGGCCAAGGATCTCGACGCCGCTCGCAAGGCCCTGGGCGTCGCTGAGACTCAGCTCGCGGCGCTGGGACCGAACAAAGCAGATGCCCGTTACGTCCTCGTCGTCGCGCAGGGGGACCTCGAGGTCGCGGGGGAGCGGTGGGCATCGGCTGGGCGCCGCTACCAACTGGCCTCTCATCTCGCGGAGGACGATCGCCGGCGTCGAGGCGCCGCGCTTCGAAAGCGCCTCGAAGTCGCGACGAAGACGAAGGCCAAGCGCACTCGGGCGCGGCTTCTGGAACTTCAGCGACACGACGAGGAGGTCTATCGCGCGCTTCGTCGGCCGCGGGTCGGCGAAAAGGACCTCCCGAAGCTCGAGGCGAAGCTTCAGCTCGCGGCCAGGGCCTATCAGCGCGACCGAGACCCTGCGCGCGCGGCGTGGGCTCGGGCGCTGTCTTCCCGGTCCCGCTCTTTATCCTCGGCCGACCCGGAAGCGGCGCTTCTGCATGCCTCCAAGGCCGTGCACTTGGTCTCGAGGCTGCCGGCCTTCGTTCGCCTAGCCGCCCTCGAAGCCGGGATCCACGCCGCTCGACGAACCGATCGCACGGGGCGCGAGCTCGAGTTCGCGCTCGAACACAACGCGATCACGAACCACGGGCTCTCGGCCGAGCTTCGTCCCTTCACTCGGACCCGACTGCTTCAGGATGCCTGCGGACGCTACGAGAAGGCCGAGGGCGCCGGCGCCTGTGCGATTCGGGCCCGCGCGGTGACCGGCGAGTGGAGCTTCGTCGACTTTGGCAAGGCGCCGCCCCGAACACAGCTCGGGCCCGAGGATCTCGCCGCGCCCAACGCTCAGTATCTCCCGTCCGTGAAGGAGTGCGTCGAGCAGGTGGCGCGAGAGAATGTAGACAATGAGCTCTTTCAGGAGGCGAAGGTGACGGTGTCGTTTGTCATCAACGAGGCCGGGCAGGCTCAGGAACTCGAGTTTGCCCCCAAGCGCTATGAGCGCTTTTTTGGGGAGTGCGTGGGCTCGGCGGTTCAGCTCTTCCGCTACCCGCGCTCGGCGGGCGAGCGACAGACCGTCTCCGTCGCCTTCGAGCTGAGCGCCCCGGCGACGCGCCTACGGCGAGGCGGCTGAGACCGGGCTCAGTAGGCCTTGGCCCAGATGACGCGGCGCTCGGAAGGCTTCCCGCTGACCATACACACGCCCGCTTCGTCCTCGAAACCTTGGCCCGGAAGGGGCAAGCAGCGAATGGTGGCGCCGCACTCGGCCTTGACCTGCGCTTCGGTCTCGCGCGAACCGTCCCAGTGCGCGAGCACAAATTTGTTCTCCTCGCTCTTCATGAGTTCGACGAAGTCGGCGTACTTGTCCATGTGGAGGGTGTTGTCGGCCCTGAACTTCTTGGCCTTGTCGAAGAGCGCGGCCTGCATGTCCGCGAGTTCGGTCTTGGCCATCTCTGCCACGCCCGCGATCGAAACGGAGCGTTTGTCCTTTTCGTCGCGGCGCTTGAGCTCGAGCACCCCGTTCTCCATGTCGCGCGGGCCGAGGCCGAAGCGCAGGCAGGCCCCGATGCGCTCGTACTCGTAGAACTTGGGCCCGGGGTGACCTTCGCGGTCGTCGAACTTGGCGCTGATGCCCGCGTCTTTGAGCGCGCGTTCGATCTCGCGGCCCTTCTCGACGACCCTCTGGTTCTCGGCCTCGTCCTTCCTGAAGAAGGGCACGATCGCAGCCTGAAGCGGAGCCAGCTTGGGCGGGAGCACGAGGCCAAAGTCATCGGAGTGGGTCATGATCAGGCCGCCGATGAGTCGGGTAGAGACGCCCCAGGAGGTCTGCCAGACGTGCTCGAGCTTGCCTTCCTTGTTCTGGAACTTCACGTCGAAGGCGCGTCCAAAGTTCTGACCGAGGTCGTGCGATGTACCGGCCTGGAGCGCCTTGCCGTCTTGCATCATCGCCTCGATCGAAAAGGTGGCGTCGGCGCCGGCGAACTTCTCCGAGTCCGTCTTGCGCCCCCTGATGACCGGCATCGCCATGAAGTCTTCGGCGAACTCGGCATAGACGTCGAGCATGCGGATGACCTCTTCCATCGCCTCGTCGTGCGTGGCGTGGGCGGTGTGGCCCTCCTGCCAGAGGAACTCGCTGGTTCGCAGGAACATCCGCGTGCGAAGCTCCCAGCGCATGACGTTCGCCCATTGGTTGATCAGCATGGGCAGGTCGCGCCACGACTGGATCCACTGCGAGAAGAAGTGACCGATGAGGGTCTCGGAGGTGGGGCGGATGACGTAGGGCTCCTCGAGTTTCTCTCCGCCCGCGATGGTGACCACCGCCAGTTCCGGCGAGAAGCCCTCGACGTGTTGCGCCTCACGTTTCAGGAAGGACTCCGGGATGAGGAGGGGGAAGTAGGCGTTCTGGTGACCGGTCTCCTTGAAACGCTTGTCGAGCTGGGCCTGAATCTTCTCCCAGATCGCGTAGCCGTGCGGCTTGATCACCATGCACCCTTTGACGACCCCGGCGACCTCGGCGAGCTTTCCCTCGCGGATGATGTCTTGGTACCAGTCTGAGTAGTTCTCAGCGCGTGGCGTGATCCGTGCGAGGTCCTTGTCCTTGGCCATGGCCCCGCGCGTAGCCCGCGAGGCGACGCTGGGCAACGGCAACCTCGGTGACCCAGGACACTCAGATAAACCCCGAGGCGAGGATCCGGCCAGATTGGGCTATCCTGGTTCGGTGCCGGAACTCGGGTCGAGGACGAGGTTCTCCGTCGATGTGAAGGGCCTCCTCGAAGCCCTCACGGAGCAGTTCCCCGAGCCACTGCTCTGCGTCCGAGAGCTGATCCAGAACGCGGCGGACGCGGGCGCCCAGCGGATCGAGGTCGAGGTCTCCTTCGATCACTCGCGCGGGCTGTTCAGGCTTTCGGTGGGCGACGACGGGCGCGGCATGGATCCCCGCGAGGTCGAGGCCTACCTGACCATCGGACACTCCGACAAAGACCCCGCCCGCGACCGTGGTCGTTTCGGGGTCGGCAAGCTCTCCCCCTACGCGCTCGGCATCACTCGCATGACCGTCGAGACCAGCACGAGAAAGACCGCGACCCGGCTGACGTTCTACCCGGACGGCGCCGGACACGTGTCGGTGCTCGAACCGCGCCCGCGTGGCACCGTCGTTCGCGTCTACAAGGAGGTCGGTCGGGAAGAGGCGGAGAGCCTCGCCGAGCGAACCGCAGAGCTGGTGGAAAAGCGGTGTGGCTCCATCCCAATCCCGTTGTTTGTGAACGGGGTTCAGGTGAATCACGAGATCTGCCTTCCCACGCCGTATGCTGTGCAGTTCTCCACCCCGGACGGGGAGGGGGTCATTGGCCTCGCCGCTGACCCTCAACGAACGCTCATGGGCGGACGCATCGTCCTCGAGACCGACGCGCCCATCCTGGGGCCCGATCTCTCCTACGTGCTCGACTCGGCACGGCTCTCACCGACGCTCTCGCGAAACGCGGTCCGTCGCGACGCCGCCTTCGAGGCTCTGCTCCGAGTGGCACAGGCTGAGATCCCGCGCCTCTCCGAGCGCGTCTCCGGCGAGCTCCGGGTCAAGGTCGAACGCATTCGTCAACGCAACCTCCCCGTCGAACGCGAGCTGGACGCGCACGATCGCGCCGCGCTCGAATGGCTCCGGTCCCAGCTGCTCGATCCGGACGCCGAGCCGAGTGATGCGGTGCGGGCGGCGCCGGTGCTCGAGACCGCAGATGGTGGGCTCGTCTCCGCGAGCGAGCTCGTCGACACGATTCGCTCGGAGCGCCGCGTGCCTGCATCGCGAATCCCGAGGGTCCGAGACGAACTCACAGGCTACGCCGATCGCGGCGTCCCGGTCCTGCTCCTCTACCGCGACATCGAAGACTTCCTCGAGCGTCAGGGGATCGAAACCATCGAGGTCGACGGCTCGGACGATGGGGTGGAGATCGCACCCGGGCAGTGGGGACCAGGTGAGCTCGCGCTCGCGGTGAGGCCTTCGTTTGCCGCGTTCTCCGCCCGTCGCCGCACGACCCAGCGCGTGCTCTTCGGGGGGGCCACCGCGATGGCCATCGCGACGGGTTTGCTGCTCGCTTCGTTCGAGCTCGAGCCGAGAGCCTCGAGGCCGGAGGGTATGGCGGTGCTCGAGGCCCCGCCGCTGGACTCGGCCGAAGAGCCGGAGTTCGCCGAACTCGAGCGAGCCCCCTCCCGAGCCGCGCCGATCGAGGTCACAGAGGGCGGGCCTGCGACCGGGCCCAAAGCCGCCTCCGTACACGTGCCTTCACCCCCGGGCCCGAGTTCCCTCCGCAGCCTCGTGGTGCTCCTCGCCGGGGTGTTGGCGCTGCTCTCCGCCGCCGCCGGTCTGGCGCTCACGATCCTCACCTTGGGTCGAAACAAGAACCGAGGCGTCGCATGGCTGCGGGCCGAGGCCGGGGCTCCGCTCAAGCTCGGCGAAGGCCGTTCGCGCCGACTCGATGTCCTCAGCCGCGCGCTCTTTCATCCGATCGACTTCTTCGTCGCGCGCGGGTGGTCCATCCGTTCTTCGGGCGCGCGCGCCCATGGCGCGGCGGGCATCAAAGGTTATCGCGAGCTCGCGCCCGAGCCGCGCATCCGCACCGGGGTTCGGCTCGATCTCGATCGAGTTCAGATCGGCTTCGTAGAGCTGCTCTCCAGCGTGGGCGAGCCCCACGATGGCCGCATCTTGCTTCGGCGCGAAGACCGCGTGCTCCTGAACCGCAACCATCCCACGGTCGCTGATCTCATCTCGCTCGCGAGCGTAGACTCCGCGAGGGCTCGGGTCATGCTCGACGCGCTGCTCGCCACGGACCCCGAGCTCGCAAAGGAGACCGACCCTCGCCAGGTGGAGTGGGACCTCCTGTCGCGCTCGGAACTCGCGCTTCGGCAGGACTGAGGGTGCCTCGCGCATGAAGCCCACCGACGAGACACAGAAGGATTCGCTGGTGCTCGATGAGCCGATGAGCGGCGAGTTCGAGCGGCTGGACATCACCGGGCCGAGGGATGAGCTCTCGGGCGCCCAGCCCCTCTACCGGGCCGATCCGGACCGCATCCTGCGCGTGCTCGCGGCCAATCAGTTCGAAGACCCCTTCTTGGCCTTTCGGGAACTCTACGCGAACGCGCTCGATGCGGTGCGAGGTCGCCCCGAGGGCAAGATCGAGATCCGCGTCGCCTCGGACCGAGTGACGGTCGAGGACAACGGCAGCGGGCTCGATGAAGCCGCGCTCGCTGCGCTCACCACGCTCGGCGCCTCCACCCGCCGCGGCGCCGACGCCATCGGCCGCTTCGGCATTGGCTTCGCGTCCATCTTCGATCCGGCGCTCGGTTTGTCGCTCGTGGAGTTCTTTGCCGCCCGGCCGGGCCAGGAGCTCGGGGTGCGTCTCAGGCTGGAGCCCGACGTCTCCGGTGGCGTCTCGATTCGAGTCGAGGACACCAAGCCGCCCAAGTCCGGCGGGAGCCGCATCGAACTCACCTTCGACCCCGAGCGCGCCCCCAAAGACCGAGTCTCGCGCACCGTCGAGGTCCTCGAGATCCACGCCGCGTACTCGGGGGTCGAGACCATCTTGAACGGTCGTCCCTTGGGTCGTGACCTCTCGGACTTCGTGCGCGAAGAGATCAAGTCGGGCGACTGGTCTCCGGCCGAGCGCGCGCTGGTGTCTGCGTCTGCCGTGCGCGGTCCGGTGGGGGTGGCGGCGATCGATCCTACGCGCGCGGAGTCGAAGTTTCGCGCGTATCAGCGTGGGCTCTTCGTCACCGAGGTCTCGCTCTCCAAGCCGAACGGTCGCCCGTGGCCGCGCGGGGTCTTTGGTGCGGCCGAGGCGCACGGCATCGATCTCGTGGCTAGCCGCAACGCATTTGTGGATGGCGAGCCCTATCAGCGCTTCGAGGAAGAGCTGCGGCGCCTCGCGCAGGAGTCCGCGTATCGTGTGGTGCGGCACTACGAGGCCACCGAAGACAGCTACGCGCGCGTCGTCCTGCTCGACGCGCTCCGTCGCGGCCTCAAGACGGCGACCCCCGAGGGCATGCTCGCGGAGTCCAAGGATCTCTTCTCCGGCGCGGTGGTTCGATCGCCCTTGTTTCGGGCTTGGGGTGCCAAGCGGCGCTACAGCTTCGAAGAGCTGGTGGAGATGAAGGAGGCCGAGACCTTCCGCGCGCTCTCCTATCGGCCGGCGGGTTGGGATCTGAAACAAGGACCGGTCATGCGTGCGGATGACTCCATCGAACGAGACATCTTCCGAAAGCTCTCCGGGATGCGCGACATGCCGCAGGCGGCGAGGGCCGAAGAGGTAGCCTCGCCCTCGCTTTGGTCCAAGGCGGCGGACGTGCTGCTGTCGGGACCGCGCGCCGAGTACTCGCTGTTTCAGCGCGAAGTGAAAGCGGGCGCAATCCCGCGCGGCATCAAGGAGATCGTGCGCGAGCTTCAGGAGTTGCTTGCGACGCCCGAGGTCTCCCAGGCGCTGGGTCGGTTGCTCCCGGGCCCGCTGCCCAGGCTCGGCTTCGGGCTGTCTCGCAACGCCTTTGGACCGGTCGCCGCGTATCGGCTGGGCGAGATCCGATTCAACGTTCGCCACCGGACGCTCCGCCGACTGTCGTCGGGACCGGATCCCGTGCTGGCTTCACGCGCTCTGTTGCCGGTGCTGGCCCACGAGCTCGCCCACGTCTGTCACGAGCTGCACGATGTGGACTTCTACCGCACGAGTCGGGCGCTGCTCCGGGCGTTGGTGGTGGCGACGGCGCGTGTGGACGCGGCGTCCGCCGAGCCGGTGTAAACCCTCGTCGCGGAGGTTTTGCTCGCGCGCAAATGGCGTTGCGCTCGGGATGGTCTAGGGGCACGTTCCGGCCCGGAATGCCGAAGTTTACGCTCGACGGGCGCGAGATTGTCGCGAAGGACGGCCAGACCATCATCGAGGCGGCCACCGCCGTTGGGGTCGAGATCCCGCACTATTGCTGGCACCCCAAGCTCTCCATCGCGGCCAACTGCCGGATGTGCCTGGTGGAAGTCGAGGGGATCAAGAAGCTGCAGCCCGCCTGCGAGGCCCGCGTGCGTGAGGGCATGGTGGTGCGCTCCGAGCAGAGCAAACAGGTGCTCGAAGCGCGTGAGTCGGTGATGGAGTTCCTGCTCATCAACCACCCCATCGACTGCCCCATTTGTGACCAAGCCGGGGAGTGCAAGCTTCAAAACTACTACATGGCCCACGACGGCAGCGGCACCCGCTTCGACGAGGTGAAGGTCGTCAAAGACAAGGCCGCGGTGCTCGGCCCGATGGTCATGCTCGACGAAGAACGCTGCGTGAACTGCACGCGGTGTGTTCGCTTCATGGATGAGGTCGCCAAGACCCATCAACTCGGTCAGTTCGATCGTGGCGACCGAGCCGTCATCGGCATCTTTCCGGGGCAGCCGCTCGACCATCCCTACGCCGGCAACACCGTCGACATCTGCCCGGTGGGGGCGCTCACCAGCACCGACTTCCGCTTCAAGATGCGCCCTTGGTTCGCGAAGAAGACCGAGACCCTGTGCGCCGGCTGCGCGCGCGGCTGCAACGTCACGATGGACCACAACAGCGGTCAGATCGTCCGCATCAAGCCGCGCGACAACGACGCGGTGAACGAGAGCTGGATGTGTGACGACGGTCGGTTGACCTACCACCGAGTCCACGACGTCGACTCCATGATCACCGAGCCGTTCTTGCGAAAAGACGGCAAGCTGAAGCGCGTCGGCTGGGACGAGGCCCGGCGTCGCCTTCAGGAGGTTCTGGCCGCCTACGTGGGGGCCAGCGACGGCAAGCTCGGGCTCGCGCTCTCTTCGCAGATCACCAACGAAGGCGGGGTGGCCTTCATCGAGCTCGCTGAGCAGATCCTCCAGGTCGACAACTACGCCATCCTCGGTCGGCCCGACTGGAAGGGCGATGAGCTCTTGAAGGTCGACGATCAGAACCCCAATCGCGCGGGCCTGGAGCTCGTCCTCGAGGCGTACTCCATCTACGACGAGGGCGCGGAGGCGCTCCGTAAAGGCATCCTCGGAGGCTCGGTGAGCTCACTCATCATGGTCGGTTCCGACTATCCGTCGCCCAACGAAGAATGGGCGGAGGCGCTCTCGAAGCTGCAGCACCTCGTCGTGTTCGCGAGCAACTGGGACGACACCTCGCGCAAAGCGGAGATCGTGATTCCCATGGCCAGTCACGTCGAACAGGATGGTACCTTCTTGAATCACACCGGCCGACTTCAGCGCGTGAACGAAGTCATCGAGCCCATCTCGGGCCGAAAGCGCGCCGTCGAGGCCGCCGCGTTCACGGCCGCTGCTCTTGGCGCCGCCAAAGACTGGCGCATCCACACCTGGCGCGACGCCTTCTTCGAACTCAAGAAGCGCGCGATCGAGCTCAAAGACCTGACCCCAGACGCCATCGGACGCCTCGGCGTGCCTCTCGGCGTCGGCGTGGCCGACGAGAGCGTTCCCCTTCGCCCGTCGAACAGCCCAGGGGCGCGGGCACCCTAGGAGGAGGCGACGACATGGAAGCCACCGCAATCGCCCCTTTTCTGCCGTACATCTTCGACCTCTTGTCGCTCGCCATTGGTCTCGGCATTCCGCTCCTGCTCGCTGGCCCACTCACCTGGGCGGAGCGTCGCCAGAGCGCGATGATTCAAGACCGCGTGGGTCCCAACCGCGCCCCTTTCCCGCTCATTCGCTCGAGAAACATCACCGTGTTCGGGCTGCTGCACCCGCTCGCGGACGTCATCAAGCTCATCACCAAAGAAGACACCATCAACCGCGAGGTCGACCGCTTTCTCTACAATCTCGCTCCGCTCATCGCGGTGTTCCCGGCCCTCGTGACCTTCGCCATCGTCCCCTTCGGACCCGATGTGACGATTCTCGGTCAGACCTGGAGCCTCCAGATCGCGCGGGTGGACGCTGGGATTCTCTTTCTCTTCGCCATGAGCTCGCTCGCGGTGTTTGGCACTACGCTGGCTGGCTACGCCTCCGCCAATAAGTTCGCGATGCTGGGGGCGCTCCGCGCATCGGCGCAGATGATCTCGTACGAAGTGACACTCGGCCTGTCGGTCATTGGCCTCATCATGGTCTTTGGCACGCTCGAGCCGAACGCCTTCGTGCTCGGCCAAGGCGCGTATCTCTTCGGCGGTTGGATCCCCAAATGGGGCATCTTGGTGCAGCCGCTCGGGCTCATCATCTTCATGATCGCCTCCATTGCGGAGAACAAGCGGACCCCCTTCGATCTCGTCGAGGGCGAATCCGAGATCATCGGCTACTTCGTCGAGTACTCCGGCATGAAGTTCGGGATGTTCTTCATGGCTGAGTACATCGAGATCGTCGTCATCTCGGGGGTGGTCACCACGCTCTTCCTCGGCGGGTGGCAGATCCCGTTCCTCATGGACGGCGGCTTTGTCTTCCCTTGGGGGGCGAGCTTCGAAATGGCGGAGTGGCTCGTCAGCCTGCTGCGATTTGGGGCCTTCCTCTTCAAGGTCGTGTTCCTCTGCTGGTTCCAGCTCATGCTGCGCTGGACCCTGCCGCGGTTCCGCTACGATCAGGTCATGAAGGTGGGTTGGCGCATGCTGTTGCCGCTGAGCCTGCTCAACGTGATAGTGACCGCGGTGGTGATGTTGTACTGAGCTCTTCGGAAGCTCGAAGGAGTCCACACGATGGGTCATGCAAAACCAGTCGAGAGCCCGACCGCGAACATCACCTATCGGGTGCTGAACCCGGACTACGGGGTCTTCGAGCGTGCATTTCTGCCCGCCATTGCCGCAGGCCTGGGCACGACCATTCGTCACTTCTTCGCGAACGTCACGACGCGCAAGTACATCCGGACCATCGAATATCCCGACAACCCGGTCGAGTACCCACAACGCTTTCGCGGCATGCACCGTCTGGTCCCTCGCGAGGATGGCAAGCCACGTTGCGTGGCGTGCTTCATGTGCCAGACCGCCTGCCCGGCGCGCTGCATTCACATCGTCGGCGGTGAGACCGCTGACCAGAGCATCGAGAAGTTTCCCATCGTCTTCGAGATCGACGAGCTGCGTTGTGTCGTCTGCGGGCTCTGCGTGGAGGCGTGCCCTTGTGACGCCATCCGAATGGACACTGGCATCCATCCGGTGCCGGTCACATCGAGGCAAGAGGGGCTGTTCGGAAAGCGCGACTTGCTCGGCATCCCTTCGCGCGAAGAGCGAAAGAGCGGGCGCCGGGACACGACGAGCCGTCCACCGGGCACCGCGGCGGGCACCGGCCGGAAAGACCGTGCGCATGGCGATGGGGGCGCGGGCGGCTCCGCCGGCGGTTTCGGCGAGCACTGAGCGCGGGTCCGGGGGTTTCCTGAGCTTCCTTCGGGCCGATTCTTGGAACCCTAAGTAGGACTGAGTAGGATGCCCCTGTGTCCGGCTTGGCCGCCTTTGCCCGACTGGTGCACGTGTTGCTCCTGGCGCTTTGGGTCGGCGGTGGCGCCTTCTTCGCCGCGGTGGTGGCGCCCGAGGCCTTTCGGGTGATCCAGCCTCGCTCGGAGGCGGCGGCGCTCGTGGGCGCGGTCCTCGAGCGGGTGGACGCGAGTATCCTGTTCGTTGGTCCCATCCTTTTTCTAACCCTGTTCGCGGGCTGGGTTCCGATGGGCGTGCGTCTTCGCTGGAGGGCCGCCTTCGTGGTGATGCTCAGCGGCGCCAGCCTGCTCAGTGGCCATTGGCTGAGTCCGCGGATGCAGTCCATCCAGCGCGCGATGGGACGTGCGGTCGAAGATCTCGATCGGGCCGACCCGCTGCGTATCGAATTCGAGCGTCTCCACATAGCCTCCGAGGGCCTGATGAGCCTTCATTTGCTGCTCGCGCTCCTCCTTCTCGTGAGCGCGGTCTTAAACTCGAAACCCAAACGTTCGGGTCTCAGCTCCATCGAACTGTGACTCCGTCGCAAGCGGTGTGGGTGTGCCCGATTGCCTCATTCACGGGTCGGTTCCGTGAACGTGAACCCAGCCGTGAACGTGAACGTGAACGTGAACGTGGCCGTGGCCGATCGATCCGAATTCAAGAGATGTTCCGAGAGCTTGATTCTGAACAGGGGCCGATACCGGAGCAGATCCCCCAGAAGCTGCCACCGGTGTAGCCGGCTACGTTTACGTTCACGGCCACGTTCACGTTCACGCGATCGGCCGGAGGCGAACCGCTGGAGTGGGTTGTCAGTGGGAGAGTTGACCACCGAAACGCTCACCGCCCGCGCCCAGCCTCACGCTCCGAGTCCATCCCGCCTTGAGGCTAATCAGCCGACGCCCTCATAATCACCGCGATGACCGACACCCCCAACCAGCGTGTGCTGCTCGTCGACGACGACAGCCTGCTGTGCCGCGCGCTGGCGCGGGCGATGGGTGGTCGATTCGAGTTCTTCTCGGCCGCGGACGGAGCGGAGGGGCTGCGGATGGCCCGGGAACTTCGGCCGGACGTCGTCATCGCCGACCACGCCATGCCGAAGATCCCTGGCGTCGAACTCTTGGCCCAGCTCTCGGCCGAGCTCCCCGAGACGATTCGGATCCTCATGAGCGGATACGCCGACTATCGCGCGCTCTCCGAGAGTCTCCGCGCCGGCGTTCATCACTTCGTCGGGAAGCCCTTCAGCGTCCATGAGCTCGAGAACGTGATTCATCTGCTGCTGCGGCAGCGCGCGCTGGAGACCGAGCGCAGCGAGCTCCATGGGCGGCTCAAGGACCTGAGCGTCCGCGTGCGGTCCTCTTCCGACGAACTCGAGCTGCCCAGCGACATGCGCGCCATTCTTCAGACGATTGATGCGCTCCAGAAGGCCAACGAGAGGCTCCAGGAACTCGCCCTCCGCGACGCCCTGACCAACCTGTACAATCGTCGCTACCTTCTCGAGAACCTCGAGCTGGAGCTCGCTCGCTCGCGACGCTACGAACGCCCATTCTCGCTCCTGTTCCTCGACATCGACGACTTCAAGCGCCTCAACGACAACCACGGCCACTTGGCCGGCGACTCCATCTTGCGGACGGTCGGAGAGATGCTCCTCGCCACCGACGGGGGAATCCGAAGCTCCGATTTCGCCGCTCGCTACGGCGGCGAGGAGTTCTGTATCGTCCTGCCCGAGACGCCGATCCAAGGCGCGATCCTGAAGGCCGAGCGTCTGCGGCAAACCGTGGCCGAGCACCGATGGGGTTCAGCCTCCTGGCCGGTGCCCGCTTCCTTCGAACCGGTCACGGTGAGCATCGGGGTCGCGAGTTATCCGACGCAGGGTGCCACGTGCCAGCAGTTGCTCGCGGCGGCCGATGCCGCATTGTACGAGGCCAAACGTCAGGGCAAGAACCGCGTCGTCGTCGCGTCCTGAGCCGCTCCGAACCCCGAACGCGAGCTTTCTTCCCGCAGCACCTCGTTGATCTCCGGCCAGTGAGAGAAGAGGAAGTCGAAGCTGTGCTCGCCATGGGGTCGGGCGCCGAGGATGAGATCCGTCGCAGCGTCGCCCCGCTGGCCGGTCTCCAGCAACGCGTAGGCCCTGACGAGTCGGAGCGCACCAAGGAACCTTCCGTGCAGGGTCGAGGTGGCGGCGCGCCACCGGTGTTCGAGCAGCTGCTCTGCGGAGTCGAAGTTGCCAGCCCGAGCATGCACCATCGCTTCCGCGAGCACCGCGAGCCCGGAGGCCGTGGGGACGTCCTTGCGCTTCTCTCCGGCCTTGAGCCAGCAGCGGGCCGCGCCGAGCTCCCCTCGGGCGGCATGGAGCATGGCGAGCAACGCCGCCGAGGACTGACTCACCTGTGCGCGCATGATGCTGCCCTTGTGCAGCGTCTCCACGGAAGCCAGGAGGGAGAGTGCGCGGTCCCATCGAGATCGGCAGAGCTCGGCCAGCGCCAGGTTGTGCAAGGCGACTTGCCGGTGAAGGCTGCTGCCGCGGGACGCATGGACGAGTGCTTCGAAGCGTTCGGCCGCGAGATCGAAGTCCTCGGCGCTGAGCGCGACCAGGCCCAGGTTGTTGAGCTTGTTGAGACGCTCGTTGAGCACGAGCACGCGGAGAATCGAGGCGACGACGACCAGCGCGGGCCCCCCCACCCCGATCAGGAAGAGCTGCATGACGTCGATCGCATCCTGCAAGATCAGCACGAACATGAAGATGAACCAGAGAAACCAGGCGGCTCGCAGCAGAAGTTTGGAGCCAGGGCGCAGGTGTGGTTCGGCCGGCAGCGGCGCCAAGGCGCAGTCACCTCGCTGAGCTTGCTCCGGCGCGGCCGGGCCGGTCCAAGGGTCGTGCCGAGGCTCGCTCAACTCCGAGCCTCCGGCGGGTCGAGCGCGGCGGCGGGCATGTCTTCAGCGTTCTCGTCCACCATGCGCGCGAGGTCGGCCGACGCAGCCCGAAGATAGGCGAGCTCTTCGCGTCGATACGGCTTGGCGCCCGCGATCATCTCGTACACCGCCTGAGGTGGGCGTCCGAGCCGCTGCCATACATGGGCTCGCAGCAACCGCAGGCCACCGTAGGGGATGCCGCCGAGGCTCGCCGACGCCGACTGCCAGCCGCTCTCGAGGGCGGACTCGGCCTCCGCGAAGCGTCGCTCCTGCACGAAGGCGAGCGCTTCGGCCAGAATGAGGTAGCCCGTCATCTTCGCGTCGTCCTGCCGCTTCTTCGCCTCGGCGATCCAACTTCGCGTGGCCTCGGCGTTCCCTTGGAGGCTGAAGATCAGGGCTTGAAGCGCCGCGCAGCCTTGTTGCAGCAGGTGTTTCGAGAACACGCTGAGGGGGCGACGTTCGAGCGCGGCGAGGATCGCCTGGGCTCGGTCGAGCCTGCCCCGGAGCAGTTCGGTGTAGGCGAGGTTGTAGAGAGCCACGATCGAGAAGACCGCCGGGCCCTTTGCCCGCTTTGCGAGATCCTCGAAGCTTCGCGCAGCATCGCCGAGCGTGCCCTCGGACAGTTGCACGAGGCCCTCGTTGTTCATGCGATGAAAGGCCGCCGCAGAGAGGCCGCGAACGAACATGCGCACCGCCGCGAGCAGCAACACAAGAAGGAGGATGACCAGGGCGGTGATTTGCTTGCGCACGTCTCCGAACACGGCGAAGCCGCCGAAGGCGGCGCCCAGGGTCAGGACGGCCAGAAGCATCGCGAAGCTGCGAAAGACGAGGTCGCTTTGGATGCGGAGGTGCGGCTCCTTGGGCGGGTCCGCCATCGGCAGCGAAGTCGTGGTGACGGCCGCCTCGTTCATACGACGATGCGGTCGGTCTCGTGCTGCGTCACCGTGTGCCCACCGACGGTTGTCCCCGGCAAGAGCCTCCGCCAGCTCCCCGGACGGCGCTCGTCGAGCGCCTTGACCAGACCCGGCCGAGGGTTCACCGCCACCGGGAGCTGCGCCGCCTCGAGCATCGCGAGGTCACCCGCGCTGTCGCCGAAAACAACCTTGGGACGTTTGGGGCCGATCCAGCTCTCGATGGCGGCCATCTTGCCCTCCCAGAAGGTCAAAGGCTCGGCCAATCGATCGGACAGGCGGGCTCCGTCGAGGTGCACTCGGGCTCCGAGGACGTGCTCGGCGGGGATACCGAGGCTCTCCACCGCGGCCTGCACGAGCCAGTGTGCGCTCCCGGAGACCACGTGGAGCGAGAAGCCGTGTTGTTCCAGCGCGCGGACGAGCGGCTCCGCTTCGGAGTGAAACTGCGCCTCGAGTCCGCCCGCGAGCACCTCTTTCGCCAGCTCGCGGACCTCGTCCACGGTCCATCCGGCGTAGCACACCAACTCGAGGGCGATCATGTCGCGCTCGGAGATGTGTCCTTCTTTGTAGAGCGCGTGAATGCGCGCGGCGTCCGTGTGTACATCGCCGCTGGCTGGCTGGCCGCCCCGAGCCAGTATCTCGCCCAACCTGGGCTGGGCCTCGGCTCGGAAGCGCTTCTCGGCCAGCGCGATCAAGAAGGCCTCATCACCGAGATCGCCTGCCCACAACGTGTGGTCCGCATCGAAGACCGCCGCCTTTGCAAAGGCGGGGTCATCGGGCAGGGCGTGTATCTCGGCGAGCAAGGAGCTGAAGTCGACGTCCTTCATACCGTGGGCTTCTTCTGTGCATCGTTCCCGCTCCACACATAGAAGCCTTCGCCGGTCTTCTTGCCGAGCTTTCCCGCGCGAACGAGGCGTCGCAGGAGTGGGGGCGGGGCGAACTGAGGGCCGAGCTCCTTGGTGAGGTGCTCCGCGATGGCCAGGCGCACGTCGAGGCCCACGAGGTCCGTCAGCTTCAGCGGCCCCATCGGATGCCGGTAGCCGAGCTCCATCGCGGTGTCGATGTCCGCCGCGCTTGCTACGCCTGACTCGAGCATTCGAATGGCCTCCATACCCAAGATGATGCCGAGCCGGGAGGTGGCGAATCCAGGCACATCACGCACGACCACCGAGGTCTTGCCAAGGCGCTTCACCAGCTCTGTTGCCCGTTCGATGTTCCCGGCGGACGTCTGCTCGGCGCGCACGACCTCGACGAGCTGCATCACCGGGGCCGGGTTGAAGAAGTGAAGCCCGATGACTCGGTCCGGGCGCACGCAGGCGGCGGCGATCTCGGTGACGGAAAGAGAGGATGTGTTGGTGGCCAAGAGCGTGGCCTCGTTCTTCGCGCCGACGCTCGAGAGCAGCTGCTTCTTGAGCTCGATGTTCTCGGGGACCGCCTCGATCAGAATGTCTGCCCCGCTCGGATCAAAGGTGGTCTCGAAACGAATGCGCGAACGGGCGGCTGCTTCGTCCTCGGCGCTCAGCTTGCCCTTCTCGACCCCGCGCCGCAGCGAAGCCAAGAGGCGCTCCATGCCTCGCTGAAGCGCGGCGGTGTCTACGTCGACGAGCGTGGTCGAGAAGCCCGCGTGGGCGGTGACCTCCGCGATGCCGGTCCCCATGGTTCCGGAACCAACAACGATGATCTCGGTCATTTGCCTCCGCCTTTCTGGGTGCTGCGCTTGTCGAGAAACGCGCCCATGCGTGCGTGTTTTTCGGCGGAGTCAAACAGCATGGCCTGCCCGAGTACGTCGAGGCTGTCATACGGGATGCTCGTGCCGGCGGCGGCGTTCACCGCCATCTTGGTGACCTCGACCGCCAGCGGTGCTTGTTCCGCGATGCGCTCGGCGATCTCGATGGCGGCGCTGAGCACTTCCTCGTCGGCGACCACTCGGTTCACCAGCCCGATGCGGTCGGCCTCGGCGGCGTCGATGATGCGCCCGGTGAGCAGCAGCTCTTTGGCACGTCCCATCCCCACCAGGCGTGGCAGACGCTGGACCGCGCCCGCGCCTGCGATGATGCCGAGCCCCACCTCGGGCTGACCAAAGCGCGCGGACTGTCCGGCGATGCGGATGTCGCAGGCCATGGCGAGTTCGCAGCCACCCCCGAGCGCATAACCGCGAATGGCCGCGACGGATGGCAGTGGGTGTTCCTCGATGCGGCGGAACAGCGCGGAGTTGATCCGTCGCAGCGCGTGCTTGTGGCCCCGATCCTTGAGCTCGGCGATGTCGGCTCCGGCGGCGAAGGCGCGATCGCCTGCTCCAGTGAGGATGAAGCCCCGCGCGTTCGGGTCCTCTCGCAGCTCGTCGAGCACACTCGAGAGCTCGTCGATCATCTGTTTGTTGATCGCGTTGCGCGCTTCTGGACGGTGGAGCGTCACGATCGCGATCTCTCCGGCAGTGACCGCTCTGCGCTCGAGCCTGAGGGTTTCCATGAAAACGCTCATACCCCGGCGGTCGCGTTCTCCTCAAAGCAAAAAAGCCCGGCCCCACCGAAGTGGAACCGGGCTTTCTTGGGTCCTTCGACCTGGTGCTACGACTTACTGGCGTCGACGTCGGACGAAGAACAGCCCTGCGAGCACGAGGAACAGCGATGCGAGCGAGGTGTCTTTGCCCACCTGGCTGCAGCCGCCACTTCCCCCATCACCACTGGCCTCCAGCGGGAAGCTGAAGCTCGCGGTGCTGGGTCCA
>WYAZ01000008.1 GCA_011526105.1 Deltaproteobacteria bacterium
CCTGAAACCACACGCCCTGCACGGCGATGCGCCCGGCTGGGGTGACCCGCGGTCTCAGCTTCGCGGCGGGCGCGAGCACGCCCGCGTAGCGCACCTGATGTTGCCGGGGCGGAGCGATGAGCCACAGTGGCCGGCGTTTACACGAAGGAAGTCGCGGAAACCAAGGTCGCCAAGAGCATCGAGCTCGCGAGGCAACACGAATTTCCCCTGGAATGCTCGATGGAGCCCGAGTGAAGAGGTCATGGAATACACGGACGAGCTCAAACAGACCCTGACCCGCGCCTACCACGAGGCCGCCGAGCGGCGACACGAGTTCGTGACGCTGGAGCACGTGCTCTACGCGCTGTGCGACGACAAGAACGGTCGGCGCGTCTTGGAGGCCTGCGGCGCGAACATGCCCAAGCTGAAGGAAGACCTCGAGAAGTTCTTCGACGAGGCGGTCGAGCAGCTCCCTCCAGGCCGAGAGGCCGAGCCGGAGCAGACCATCGCCTTTCAGCGGGTCTTTCAGCGCGCGGTCATGCACGTGCACTCCGCCGGCCGCACGCGCCTGGACTCCACCAACCTCTTGGTCGCCTTCTACCGCGAGCGCGACTCCCACGCGGTGTACCTGCTCGAGGGCCAAGGCATCACCCGGCTCGACGTGGTGCGTTTCCTCTCCCACGGCATCACCAAGGTGCCGGGTGAAGAGACCCACGGCTTCGAGGAGCAGCCCGGCGGACCCGAGGACGCGGAGCGGGAGCCCAAGAAGAGCCCCCTCGAGCAGTTCGCGGAGGACCTGGTGAAGCGCGCCGCCGACGGTCGCATCGACCCCCTCATCGGCCGCAAGGGCGAGGTCGAGCGCATCATCCAGGTGCTCTGCCGCCGCCGAAAGAACAACCCCATCTTGGTCGGAGACCCCGGGGTCGGCAAGACCGCGATCGTCGAGGGGCTGGCGCTGGCGGTCCACGAGGGCAAGGTGCCCGAGGTACTGAAGGACGCGCGCGTCTTCGCCTTGGACATGGGCTCGCTCATCGCCGGCACCAAGTTCCGCGGCGAGTTCGAGGAACGCCTGAAGGGCGTCATCCAGGAGCTCAAGAAGATCGACAACGCCATCCTGTTCATCGACGAGATCCACACCGTGGTGGGAGCCGGCGCCACCCACGACAGCTCCCTCGACGCCTCGAACCTCCTCAAGCCCGGCCTCGCGAACGGTGACCTCCGGGTCATCGGCTCCACTACGCACAAGGACTACAAGACCTCGATCGAGAAGGATCACGCGCTCGCGCGGCGCTTTCAGAAGATCCAGGTGGACGAGCCCTCGATCGAGGAAGCGCACCTCATCCTGCGAGGCCTCCAGCCCAAGTACGAGCAGTTCCACGAGGTCAAGTACACCGACCGCGCCATCCGCGCCGCGGTGGAGCTCTCCGCCAAACACGTGAACGAGCGCTTCCTCCCCGACAAGGCGATCGACGTCATGGACGAGGCCGGGGCTTCGGTGCGGCTCCTCGAGAAGGACGACCGGCCGGAGAAGATCGACGAGAAGCAGATCGAGGACATCATCGCCAAGATCGCGAAGATCCCGCCCAAGACCGTGTCGGTGGACGACAAGCAGGCGCTCGAGACTCTCGAGAAGGACCTGCGCATGGTCATCTTCGGGCAGGATGACGCCATCTCCGCCCTCACCTCGGCCATCAAGCTCTCGCGCTCGGGCCTGGGCGCGCCGGAGCGGCCGGTGGGCAACTTCCTCTTCGCCGGCCCCACCGGCGTCGGCAAGACGGAGCTCGCCAAGCAGCTGGCCCGAGTGCTGGGCATCGAGTTCGTCCGCTTCGACATGTCGGAGTACATGGAGAAACACGCGGTCTCGCGCCTCATCGGCGCCCCGCCCGGCTACGTCGGCTTCGACCAAGGGGGGCTGCTGACCGAGGAGATCCGAAAGCGCCCGCACTGCGTGTTGCTGCTCGACGAGATCGAGAAGGCCCACCAGGACATCTACAACGTGCTGCTTCAGGTCATGGACCACGCCACCTTGACCGACAACACCGGCCGCAAGGCGGACTTCCGGAACGTGGTCATCATCATGACCACCAACGCCGGCGCCCGCGAGATGGAGCAAGGCAAGATCGGCTTCTCCCGCGAGGCCGAGTCCCCGGACAACAAGAAGGCGCTGGAGCGGATCTTCTCGCCCGAGTTCCGAAACCGGCTGGACGCGGTCATCCAGTTCGGTCAGCTCCCGGAGGACGTCATCCTCCAGGTCGTGGACAAGTTCGTGAACGAGCTGGACGTGGTCTTGGCGGAGAAGAAGGTCACCATCGACCTCTCGTCCGCCGCGCGAAAGTGGCTGGCCGACAAGGGCTACAGCCGCCAGTTCGGCGCGCGGCCCATGGGCCGGGTCATCCAGGAGCACATCAAGCGCCCGCTGGCGGACGCCATCCTGTTCGGGGAGCTGCAGAAGGGCGGTCACGTGGACGTGGACGTGAAGGGCGAAGGCGAAGCCCGCGAGCTGGTCATGAAGTACTCGCAGATCGAGGAGGACCAGGGGCCGAAGCTCCTGCCGGAGCGCACTACCGAGGAGGCCTGAGCCGGTCGGCTCAGCCGCTCGGATGAGCGGACCCGCGATCAGCCTGGACGCAGCCGCAAGAACCGCAGCGGCAGCGGAATTCCTCCGCGGACCGCTCGACCGGCGGCGACGATGACGTCGCCCAGGGGCTGCAAGAATTCGATGGAGCCCCCGACCTCCAGCGGCAAGGGGTCACAGAACCCCCCGAGCTCGTCGTTCCACTCCATGATCGTGGAGTCACCGCCGCCGACCAGGAACCCACCCTCGATGTCGAGGAAGGTCTGGATGTCGACCCGCACCGGCGGCACCAGCGCCTGCCAGTCGCCGTCTGTCTGACGCACGAAGAGCTCGCCGCGTGTCAGCCCCACCGCGGGTCGCCCGCGGATGAGCCCCAAGGCGAGTGGGGCGCCGCTGCCCGCGAGCGGCTGGTCCGCCACCACCCCGTCCCGCTCGCGCGTGACCACTCGCCGATGCGGCACCGCGGCGAGGATCTCCCCGTCCTCGAGCTGAAGAAGCCCGACCTGGTCGCTCTCCGCGGATTCGGGGGTCTCGCGGAGCGTCGTCCAAGTCTGGCCATCGAAGCGCTGTAGCGCGCCACCTCCGGAGAGGGTGGTGATGACCGGCTGACCATCCACCGAACGCGCCACCAGCCTCCGCACGATGTGGGGCAAGGGGCTCGGGGGCAGCGTCGAGGTGCGGGTGAGCTCCGCGAGCGGCGCGCTCGAGACCTGACCGGCCGAGCTCCCCATCCAGACGTGCTCCCCCAAGACGCGAGCCGAGATGGGCTGGGGCGAGGTGAACTCCGCGACTCGCTCGATCTCGCCGTCGAGCTCGATCACCGAGAGCTCGGCCGAGGCCCCGCCATAGGCGACCCGACCGTGCAGGAGACGGCCGTCCGGCATGGGCTCGAGGAAGAGCGTCCGACCGGGCTCGAGGCTCGTGGTCACTACGTCGAAGCTACGACACGGTGAGATGAGATCTACGCGGAGGGTATCGAGCGGCGAAGGACCTTCGAGCTCGACCCAGCCCGGCGAGGCGGCCTCCGAGAGGGAGAGCCGGAGCCGGCGCGCTGGGGTCGGCAGGGCGGTTCCCGTCAGCGAATCCGTCAGGGGGCCTTTCGGGATCCTCAGCGCCTCGAGCGGCACGTCGTAAGCGAAGACCTCGACCCGCGTTCCCTCACCCTCGGGGAGCTGCTCGCGAGTGAAGGTGTCGAGGTCGGCGGCGAAGAAGCGGGGGCCGCCCGGCTCCGCCACCGCGAAGACCAGCGAGCTCCCTGCGCCCAGCGAGGGGGGGCTGACGTACACGACCCCACCCTCGGTGCAGCCGGTGAGCGCGAGCAGCAACGCCATGGAGGCGGTTCTCGCGAGATGGTCCGTCGCTCGCAGCCGCCTCATCCTATACGACGCCCTAGGCTCGAGGCCAGGGAGCGGGTGGGTGCCGCCCGGCTCAGGCCACCCCGGCCAGGGCCGCGCTCAGCTCCATCTTCGGGGTGTGTACGCCGGCGTGGTTCACCTCTCGGCAGTCCAGCCCGCCCGAGAGCTCCAGCGAGGATTCACTCGCGGAGAGCTGGTAGCGGCCGCCCCACGCGCCGCCCAAGAACTCCACGCGATCCACCCCTAGGTCCTTCATGAAGCGCTCGAAGGCTCGCTCGAGGGGCCGATAGGCATCCTGGGAATGTGACGTCCGCGAGGTTCCTTTCGGCTCCGGTCCGAGCTGAGCCAGAGCGCCTGCTCGAGACCATGTCGGGCTCTGTCGTCATCCTGGCTCTGTCGTCATCCTGC
>WYAZ01000184.1 GCA_011526105.1 Deltaproteobacteria bacterium
CCTGCGGCCGCCCTTTCGGGCTCCTCGGTCATTGGGGGCGACCCAACTCCCTTCGTAGCGCGCCGACCAGCGACGAAAGATACTTCGCGGGAACATGATCGAACTTCTCGGACGGGACACTAGTCCATCTCGACGAACATGACGCGACCGTCATAGCCGGCCACGACGTAGATACCGTCCGCCGCGTGGGCCGAGCGGTGGCGAATACCGTCCACCGTCACTTCGGCTACCGAGGCCCCTTCGGGGAGAACCGGAGTGACGAACGTATCCACGAGCCGAACGCGGAGCGCCGCGGTGCAGTGCTCGCTGACGAGAAAGGCTCGCGTGGGACTCAACTCGAGACCGAAGAGCTGCTGTTCGATCTGAAGGTCCGGCGTCGCGCAGAAGCGAAGCGCGGAGCCCGCCCGAAGCGGCTGCACCTCGAAGCGCTCGCCCGGACGGCGGCTGAAGAAGCCCCCGAATCGCGCCGCGACCCAGGCACTGCCGTCCTCAGACTCCGCGAACGACTCGGGGTGGTTATTGGCGCTCCGCCCTGAGACTTCGCGGAGGTCTTCGGTGCGGCGCCAAGCCCCCGTCACCGCATCACCTTCGATCAGCCAACCAATGCCCAGTCCAACCACGTGTGGAGCTTCGAGGCGTCTCGAGATCGCGAGCATCGTGAGCTCGGGTGTGACCTGAGCCAAAGGCGCCAGCGACCTCACGAAGGTCTGCAGCGCGCCGCTGGACTCGAAGACCGTAGCGGTGCGCGTCTTGGTGGCGACGAAGTTGCTCGGTCCTGCCACCACGACCGTCCCTTCCATGTCGACCTCAACCTGGGTGAGCTTCGGGACCACGGCCGTGCCGCGCACAGGAAGCTCCGCCTCGAACACGAGACCCGTCGCCTCGAGACGAAACGCCCAGATCCGGCCGACCCGAGCTGCATCCTTGCCCACCACCCACAGACTTCGGCTTCCGTCGGCGCGAGACTCCGGCGCCAAGGCCATCGAAACGAAGTCGCCATCGGCGCCACCGGGAAGTTTTCGGACGGGGAACCAGCGGTTCGGCCCCTCTTCCGAGAACGCCAGAGGTTCCTCGTCCTGACCACGTTCAAAGACGACGACGACCTGGTCTTTGAGCGCGACCACGCGCGTCGAGTTCACAACGCGGACGTCCCCTATGACCGAGCCGAAGCCAGTCGTCGCGCCGAGGGTCTGCAGAATGGGTTCGAGGTCGGCCAAGTACGCCGAGGTCGAGGCGAAGTCTCGAAGATGCACGGGCCGGTCGGGCTCATACGCGTAGTCGATGCGCAGCTCTTCCCGCGCTGCAGGCAAACTCGCCGGGGCGAGCACGCCGTCGGACTCGAGAACACGAAGCTGAGCCCCTTCGGGCCAAGACATGAGGACCTGAGGTGGATCCGACAAGAGATCGAACGATGGCGCGCTCGGCGGCGATCCGAGCTGTGCGCGTATGGGCCCGACGGGGTCGAAGGGGAGGTCGGAAGCTTCGAAGCTGAGCAGCCACACTTCGTGATCCGAGGGCGGCTCCAAGGAAACGGAGAAAGGAGCTCGCAGATCGAAGGCACCCTCGACCTCGACGACCGCGCCCTCCGGATCCGTGGTGAACACCACCAGCCAATCGCCTTCGAGGCCCGAGATCGGGACGTGCAAGGGGCTGGCCTGGCAGCCTAGCGCGAAGAGCAGCCAGCCCACGCCCGCGCAGGCTCGAGCACTGGGATGCATGCCGGTGGAGCTTTGCCGCAGACTGCCCCATGGTCAACCGAGGCTCAGCAACCGGGGCTCATCCGCCCGCTTTGCGGCCGGTTTCTTGTTGCCTATTTCCTGATTCACGCTTCACCTCCGATTCGTGGTCGATGTGTTGCTCATCTCTGCCGAACCCGCTCGGCTCGAGCTCGCAGCCCGGGACAGGGACGCTTTTCTCGCCGACATCGGCGCCCGCGGAATGGCCGAGTGGCCCGGCGTGCGCTTCCTGCTGGCGCAGGCCAAAGACCAACTCGTCGAACGCCCCGAGCTCGCCGGCTGGTGGATGGAGCTCATCTTGGATGAGGCCTCGAAGGAGTGGGTCGGCGTGGGCGGCTTCAAGGGCCCACCGGACGCGCACGGAGTCGTCGATCTCGAGGTCTTCATCGCGCCCGCGCGCGAAGGCCGCGGGTACGCGACCGCCACCGTCATGCAGCTCGTGGCGCGCGCCTTTGAGCATCCGGAGATCGAGAAGGTCCGTGCGCGCACCCTTCCCCAGGCGGGAGGCCCCACTCGAATGCTGGAGAAGGCCGGCTTTCAATTCGTCGAGGAGCTGGATCTTCCGGACGACGGCCCGGTGTGGAGCTACGAGATTGAGGCCCCCAAGCGCTTGTCTCTGGTGCCCGAGGCCTGCTCGGTCTGCGGCGGCGCGCTGATGCTGCAGCTCTTGCTCGATCCCCCACCGAAGACAAACACGCGGTACTCCATCCTCACCTGCACCGGCTGCGGGCTCGCCCACACCGCCCCGACCGAACCCCGGCCCCTCGACGAGCAGAAGGTCTTGAGCGCATTCTTCCCCGAGACGTGGACGAAGCGCCGCGTGCAGATCCTCCGCGAAGCGTTGGGCCTGAGCGGTGGACGACTGCTCGACGTGGGCCCCGAGGACCCGGGATTTCAGCGCGCCGCACACGAGGCCGGATTCATCGTCGAGACCACCAGCGCCCTCATTGCGGCCCCGCATCTCGAACCGTACCGGGCGATCACCTTCTGGCACAGCCTGGGTCAGGTTCGTCCTCTGCTCGAGACACTCGAGGAGGCACGAGAGGCCCTGGAGCCCGGCGGCTTCCTGCTCGTCACCGCCGCGGATGCCGGCAGTCTGCAGGCGCGCGTCTTTGGACCGAGGTGGTTCGAACACGAGGTGCCCAGAAACCTGCACCACTTCGATCGGAGCGCACTCGAGAACGCACTCGTGACCGCCGGCTTCGAGTCGGTTCGCCTTCAGCACCTCGCGACCGAGCGTGAGCTGGTGGGTTGGGTTCGAGATGCCCGAGACGCCGTGCTCGGGGTCGGAAGGCCCTCGGTGTTGCGTCGGCTCGCGGTGGGCGCGGCGATGCTGCCGGGCGCCGCGGTCGCCACCGCGGTCGGGCAGGTCGTCGACCGCGGCGCCACGCTGCTGGCGGTTGCGCGCGCCCGCCGCTGAGCGCGCCAGAGCGGGGTCTCGAGTGGGCTTCCACCCACGCATTCGATATGCTGCGCCGGTGAAGCGACTCGGGGCACTTCTGGCTTTGAGCTTTTCGGCCTGCTCGAGCGACGCTGGCTTCGTCGAGCTTCCGGCGCCGTCCGGAGCAAACACCGTCTGGTTCAGCATTTTGCGTGGGGAGGATCCCGTGGATGCGGTGTACGCCCTCGCCTCCGCTCCGCCCTTCGAGGACACGCTCGAGGCGGGCGACGAGCTCGTCGTCTCGTACTTCTCCGAGTCGCTGGAGGATCTCGGTCTGACCGAGGGTCGCGTGACTCCCGCGAGCGGGGAGGTTTGCTACAGTCGCTCCCCGCCTCCGGCGCTCGCGGCATTTCGACTGCAGGGCTCGCGGCTCGAAGCGCTCAACGAGGATCCACTCGCATCTCGGAAGTTCGCGTACGAGCGGCCCTGCCCGTGCCGGGACCTCGAGATCAGTCTCTTGGAGCTGCCGGCGCACACTCAGCGGATCGCGGGAATCTCGAGGCTAGGACCCGGGCTCGCGCTCATCACCCTGCAGCTCACCGACTCGAGTTCGATACTCATGGTCTACGACGATGCCTCGGGAGATCTCGTCGAGACCGCCACCACCGCACCGGTTCTATCCATGTGCAGTCACACCGGCTCGCCCGCCTATCTCGCTTTCTCCTCTCGGCGGTTCATGCTCTATGAACATCCCGGAGGTCTTCGGAGCGGCCCCGACCTACCTCCAGGGTCCTATGCCGAGGCACTCGCCTGTTCGGCGGCCGGTCAGCCCGAGGAGGTCTTTGCGATCGATACCGGCGGGCGCGCTCACCGCTTCGACGGCATCACCTGGAACACCGTCTACGACCCGGGCCCGGAAAGACCCAGAAACCCCACGAACCTCGGCACCATCACCTGGGTTGCGCCCGGTCGAGTCGTGTTCGTCTCGTCCGACAGCTCCAGCATCGTCTACCTAAGGGGCGAGCGAGCCCAGGTGGTGTCATGGGGTCCGGAGCAGACGCTCTCTCCTACGCGCGGGGGCGTGCGCCAGCTCCTCCACACGGAGCAACCCGGACTCCTCATGCTGACCCGCGCCCAAGTCGTTCTCGTCGATCGCGAATCAAACGGTCAATGGGAAGAGCTGGTGCTCCCCACGGAAGGCTCCAACCAGGTGGCGAGCTTCCAGTACATGGCGGCGATGCCGGGTGGAGTCCTCGCGGCCGCCGAGGACTCGGGGATCTGGGAGTATAACCTCACGCTCGCCCGCTACTGCGAGCCGGTTTCGGCGGGGCGGGACCTCCTGCTGCGGCGCATGGAGCGCATCGAGGACAGCCTCTTCCTTGCGGGCGGCGAGAAGCGGGGCGCGAGTTCACCGAATCAGCTGGCGATCGTTCGCGTTCGCTGAGGCACCCAACACGGCGTGTGCTCGCGAGCTGGAATCAGGTAGCATGACGGAGTGAGGATGGGCCGAATCCAAAGATGGCTCGGAATCACGCTCCTCCTCTCTGGTTGCGCCTCCGACCCGACTTTTTTCGCGCTCCCGGAAGACGGTGCACTCTCCTCGTCCATCGTGGTTCACCAAGGCGCGGAGGCTCGAGCGTGGGCCATCCGCGAGGGTCAGCCCATCTCCATCGAGAATGTTGGCGCTGAGGACTCCGCGTTCGTGCTGCGCTACGAGGACTCGCTGGCCGAGCTCGGTCTCGAGCCGGGAGAACTCACCAGCGCGACGCGAAGCTGTCGCCTGCTCGACCCAGCGCAGCTCTGGCGGACGGGACGAGACAGCGATGACGAATCCGCGCTGCTTCGCGTCGATCAGCTCACCGAAGAGGCGCTCTCCCCCGAAATGATCGCGGCGGTCGTCGGCCCGGATGCGAGGCGATGCGCGCGTTGCCCAGAGTACGAGATCGTGGGGATCCCAACCGGTGAGGCTTCTCGGCCGACCACCGCAGTGGCCCTGCCGACCGGCGAGGTCCTCGTCGCCTATCAGTCGAGAGGACTCTTCGTCGCAACGCGCTCGAGCATCGAGCCGATCGATTGTCCGGTCGATGTCCAGTCCGCCGCGCTGCTCGCCGACGGAAGGGTCTGGGCGGCACGCGCGGCAGACGGCTGGGTGCTCGACATCGATCTCGCGACTCGAACCTGCAGCATCGCCGAGTCGTGGCCCGTTCCAGTGGATCCGCCCCCTGACTCTGTGGCCCGCGGCCCGGTTTGGTCGGCCGCTTCACCTCCGGGCGAGCCCGAGGAGCTCTGGGCGCTCACCGGGGTCGGGCAGCTCTGGCGGAGATCTGAGGACAGATGGTCGCTCGCCACCACGCTCGAGCTCCACCCGCGCGATCTCGTCCGCGCCATCTCGGGCGGGCCACGGGTCGCGTGGCTTGGAGAGCATCGGGCCGTCGCGACCGTGAGCAACAGCCACCTCGTCTTTGTCGAGGGAGGTCAGGTGCGTCGCGAGTCTCCACCCGTGGCCGGCACGGCCGCGGACGAGCGAGACCGGCTCCCGGGCATCGGTCGCCTCGCCGACGGGAGGATCTTCGCGGGCGGCTCGAACGGAGAAGTCTTCGAGCGCGTCGGGTCGGGCTATCGGATCTTCGAAGGCACGCCCGTGCTCGGAGCAGAAGGCGACGTAACCGCGTTTCTCGAAGTCGAGCATGGTCTCGTGTTCATCGTCGAAGGCGGCCGCGTGCTCTACGCGCAACGGGAACGAGCCATCTGTCCGAACGTGCTCTCCGTGCCCGGTTCCGTGGGAAGCGGAGCGCTGTCCTTTGCCTTCCCGGACGGCTCGATCGCCATCGCCAACTTCGTGGGCTCGAGCGACAGCCAGAGCGGGCTCGTCTGGCTCGTGCCAGTGTCGAACTGAGGGTTCAGGCCTAACACCCTGCAATCACGAGAGAAGGACTCCCGTTCCCCCAGAAACCGCGCCTTGCCAAGCCCCATCCCATCCCCTAGAGGATGGGGCAGACCTCAGGATGCGCCAGAGACGGCGCTAGGAAGCGGATCGAAGGATGGACGAGAGCAAGACCTACAAGGTGAAGGACCTCAGCCTGGCCGATTGGGGCAGAAAAGAGATCGAAATCGCCGAGACCGAGATGCCTGGACTCATGGCTCTGCGCAAAGAGTTTGGCGCCTCCAAGCCCCTCAGCGGCACCCGCATCGCCGGCTGCCTGCACATGACCATCCAGACCGCGGTGCTCATCGAGACCCTCGAGGCGCTCGGTGCCGAGGTCACGTGGAGCTCGTGCAACATCTACTCGACGCAAGATCACGCCGCCGCCGCCATCGCGAAGCGTGGCATCCCGGTCTTCGCCTGGAAGGGTGAGACCGAGGAAGAGTACGAGTGGTGCATCGAGGCTCAGCTCAAGGCCTTCAAGAACGGCAAGGGCCCGAACATGATCCTCGATGACGGCGGAGACCTGACCGTCATAGCGCACGAGAAGCACAAGGGCCTGTTCGAGGGCGCGGACCCCATCCGCGGCATCTCGGAAGAGACCACGACCGGCGTGCACCGCCTCTACCAGATGGAGAAGAAGGGCACGCTCAAGGCGCCCGCCATCAACGTCAACGACTCCGTCACCAAGAGCAAGTTCGACAACCTCTACGGCTGCCGCGAGTCGGGTCTCGACGGCATCAAACGCGCCACCGACGTCATGATCGCCGGCAAGGTGTGTGTGGTGGCCGGCTACGGCGACGTGGGCAAGGGTGTCGCTGCCTCTATGCGCGGCCAGGGTGCTCGCGTGCTCATCACCGAGATCGACCCCATCTGCGCGCTGCAGGCCGCGATGGAGGGCTACGAGGTGACCACCATGGAGAACGCGGCGCCCCGCGGCGACCTGTTCGTCACCGCCACCGGCTGCTGCGACGTCATCCGAGGCGAGCACATGAAGGTCATGAAGAACGAGGCCATCGTCGCGAACATCGGCCACTTCGATGACGAGATCGACATGAAGTGGCTGAAGTCGCAGAAAGACATCAAGAAGGAGAACATCAAGCCGCAGGTCGATCACTTCGTCTTCGCGGACGGGCGGAAGATCACAATCCTGGCCGAAGGTCGCTTGGTCAACCTGGGTTGCGCCACCGGCCACCCCTCCTTTGTGATGTCCACCTCCTTTACCAACCAGGTGCTCGCGCAGATGGAGCTCTGGCAGAAGAAGGACAGCGGCGAGTACAGCAAAGGCAAGGTCTACGTGCTCCCGAAGCGTCTCGACGAGAAGGTCGCGGCGCTGCACCTCGAGAAGCTCGGCGTGAAGCTCACGAAGCTCGACGCCAAGCAGACCGAGTACCTCGGCGTGGCCGCCACCGGGCCTTTCAAGCCGGAACACTACCGCTACTGAGTCATCCCTCGTTTCGTCAGGGTTGGCGGGCGTGCTCGAGCAGCTCGTCCACCAGCCCGTCGAGCCAAGCGCCCAGCTCGGGCGCCTCGAGAAACACCTTCACCGCCGGCCACATCGCGTCCGCCCAGACCTCGAGCGGAGGCGGGGCGGTCGCCCCCAGCTCTTCCAGCACCTCACGCAAGGGCCGCTGACCAAAGCGCTCGAGTTGCGCCTTCACGATGCGCTGAATCTCGCCGTGCAGCTCTGGCTGCTCCATCGCGGAGCTCACGATCGCTTCCGCGATGTCGAGCACCTCGTCGAGCACCTCGTTCGAGACGGGGCCCACATGAAACGCGGGTGGACGCGAGAGCACGAAGTCGGCGATGTCGCGGCGAAACTCCGTGGACGCAGGGTCGTCGACGCGCTGAGCCGCAAAGTCCGCGGTGCGCTCGAGCATCTTCTGGGTGCCGCCGGTGAGGAAGGCCTTGATCTCGGGCTCGATGAGCTTCTCCAGCTCCTCCACGATGCGTCCCGCGATCATGCCCGCGCCCCCGATCTTGCCGAGGCGACCCATCGGGGACAGCTTCAAGAAGAGCCGAGGCATCAGCGTAGAGAAGTCGCGAAGCGCCCGATAGAGCGTATCGTTGAGCACCGCCTCGGCCGCGGCCCCGCGGAAGACCGCGCGAATCCAGTCCGGGTGAACGAGCCCCGGCCTGGACAAGAGCGCGTGAAGCTTCTGCCGCGTGGCGTTGTCGACGAAGCGTCCGACCGGCTGCCGATCGGCTCGGCTCTCTTCCAGCGAGGCGCGTAGAACCTCTGCCACGATGGGGCGCACGAAACCCGAGAGCACTTCGGGCGCCAAGGTCGCGTCGATGGAGGCGTTCAGCCGAGCCTCGTCGATGAGTACGGAGAGCGGAGTCTCCAGGAGTTGCTCCCACGCGCCCGCGAACAGTCGTCGCCAGTCGCCCTCGGCCCGGGGGTCGTGAACGAGGCGCGCGCGCAGCCAGACCTTGAGCTCGGGATCCCTCATTTCTCGTCGAGCAGACCCCGATGACTGAAGGCGAAAGACGGCTCACCCGCTGGCGGAACGGGCGACTCGATGTCGATATCCCATTCATCCTCGTCCCCGGAGGGCCGAAGCACACGCGCCGCCATCCGCGGAGCGTCCGCACTCGAGCCGGAGAACGAAGGCAGGGGCTCGGGTGCGGGCGCGGCCACTCGAACTGCGGCGGGTCGAGGGGTGACCGGTCGAGTCAGGGGCGGCGACGCAGCCGGAGCCCAAGGATCGTCCCAGAAGTTGAGTCCCGCCGAGTCTCCCTTCGGAGGCGCGCCCGGACGTTCGCGCAAGCCGAGCAACGCCTCGACCTCCGCCGGCAACAGCGGCGTCGCGAGCGGAGGCATCAGAGCCTCGAGTGGAGGCAGACCCGGCAGCTCGAGCGGATCGGCTGAGCGGACAAGATCCAGGGAAGGCAGGGCCGATGCGACGCCATGCAGCGGCGGTGCAGACCGGCTCCGCAGCGAACCCGCGAAGGGATCCAGATCCATCTGCGCCGCGCTCGGCGACGACGCTCGACCGAGGTCGCGCGATTCCACGAGCTGACCAGTGCGCACGTCGATGAAGCCGTCCTCCTCCTCCTCCTCGGGAGGTGGCGAAGGGAGGTCCGAAGTCTCGACGAGCTGCGGAGCCCCTTCGGGAAAGAAGACCCGAGCCGAGTTGCTGCGGGGGTCAGCGGGCACAATGAAGAAACCAACCTCCTCGCTTTGGAGCCGCGTCCCCTTCATCGACCAGCTCGCGCAGTGCACCTCGACCGCCTTGCCGGGCATCGGAACCCGCGGCGCGGCTTGGGAGAGTGTCGCGAGCGGCGCTTGGTTCAGATCCACGACGAAGTGGATGGCCTCGACGATGGCGAGAGGAAGCGCGGCCTCGATCTCTGCATCCCGAGCTCGCAGAATCGCGACGCGTACGACGCCCCGACCGAGACCTAGGAAGTAGCCTCGGTCGCTCCGCCCATCGCGGTAGCGCATGACCACCGGCTGCCTGGCGCCACGATCCACGTGTCCATCCTAACCCGCGAGCGCCCGGAGATTCCCGTTTCTCGCTTCCGAGCGCAGAGGACAGCGGTCCTTGGCCCTGCTAGGATCCCCGCCGTGTCGGTTCCGGCAGAGGTCCTGGCGGCGTTTGGGATGGCCGAGGCGGAGGTGACTCCCGTCACACGCGGCCTCATCAACGCGACCTTTTCGCTCCGCGGCCCGCGCGGGCCCTTCATCCTCCAACAGGTCAGCCCCATCTTCTCGCCCGCGGTGCACGACGACATCCATGCGGTCACTCGGCACCTGTTCGACAAGGGCATGCAAACTCCCCTGCTCATCCCCACGGAGCCCGAGGGCGCGCTTTGCTTCGTTCACGAGAACCGGGTGTGGCGTTGCTTGAGCTTCATCGAAGGCACCACCTTCGACCACCTCGGTAGCCCGCACCACGCAAAAGAAGCGGGCGCGCTGCTCGCGCGTTTCCACGGCGCCCTCGTGGACCTGAAACGCTCGTGGAAGGGTCAGCGGCTCGGGGTGCACGACACCGATCGGCACCTCGAAACCCTGCGCCGGGCGGTGGAGACCCACACCTCCCACTCGCTCCACAAAGAGGTGGGCGAGCTCGCCGAGACCCTCTTTCGCCGGGCGGGCGAGCTGCCTCGCTTCGGCGGGATCGCTCCGCGCGTCGTACACGGCGATCCCAAGATCAACAACATCGTCTTCGATGCCGCCAAGGAGAAGGCGCTGTGCTTCGTCGATCTCGACACCGTGGGCCCCATGGCTCTACCGCTCGAGCTCGGAGACGCCTTTCGGTCTTGGTGCAACCCCGCCGGCGAGAACAAAGGCCCGGTCACCTTCTCCCTCGATCTCTTTCGCGCGGCGATTCAGGGCTACGCGGAGGAAGCGGTGGACTTCATCACCGCGCCGGAGCTCATGGCCATCTCGAACGCCATCCCGCTCATCATGGTCGAGCTCGCCACCCGATTCGCCGCCGATGCGCTCAACGAGTCCTACTTCGGATGGGACCCGAGTCGGTTCGCGAGCCGGGGCGCGCACAACCTCGCACGAGCCCAGGTCCAGCTCCAGCTCGCAGAGAGCTATCTCGAGCAGCAGGAAGACGTCGACGACGTCATCGGAGTGACGTTTCGCCGAGCTTCCTCTTGCTGAGCGGCGGAGCCCATTCTACACGGGCGGCATGAGCGAGAAGACATTGTTCGAGCGGATCATGGACCGCGAGATTCCCGCCGACTTCGTGTACGAGGACGATCGCTGCTTCGCGATTCGGGACATCAACCCAGCGGCCCCCCAACACATCCTCGTGATCCCTCGAAAGCCCATCGACCGGATCCAGAACATGGCCGAAGCAGACCGCGAGCTGGTGGGCCACCTCCTTTGGGCCGGCGGGAAGATCGCAAAGGAGCAAGGCTTCGAGGACGCCTACCGCGTGGTCATCAACAACGGCGCGGGGGCGGGTCAGTCGGTGTTTCACTTGCACGTGCATCTCCTCTCCGGTCGCGACCTCTCCTGGCCTCCGGGCTGAGCCATGAAGAAGATGCTCTTCCTCGTCGCGCTCGGTCTCTGCTTGGTCGCGCTGCTCATGTGGCTGGCCGGCGGCATCCAGTCGGTGAGCACCACCGCGGTCGAGCCCATCGACTACGAACCGGGCGCGACCCCCGCGGTCGCCACGTCCACGCTGACGGTTGTGACCTGGAACGTCGCTTGGGGGTTTGGCTGGGGGAGCGAAGGCTCGCAGAAGCCCACCGGCAAGAAGAGCAAAGCCGACATCGAGGCCTCGCTCCAGAAGATCGGCGAGGCCATTCGCGACCACGGCGCCGACATCGTCCTTCTCCAAGAGGTCGACTTCGGATCGAAGCGGAGCTTCTACCTGGACGAAGGCGAGCTGCTGGCTCGCGCTTCGGGCCTCCGGTACTTCGCGCCGGCGGTGAGCTGGAGAGCCAACTACATCCCCTTTCCCTACTGGCCCATCGCGGCGCACTTCGGCCGCATGAAGTCCGGCGGCGCCATTCTCTCGCGCTACCCCATCACGAGCGCCGAGGTGCAGCTCCTGCCCAAGCCGCCCAAGAACCTGTTCCTCTACAACTGGTTCTACCTCTTTCGTTTTCTGCAGCGCGCGGAGATCCTCGTGGGTGAGAGTCGCGTCGAGGTCTTCAACATGCACCTCGACGCCTTCCACCAGGACAATCGCGAGAGCCAGGCCGATCTGGTCGCGGGACGGGTTCGAGCGTCGAAGTCCAATCTCGTGGTGGTCGGCGGTGACCTCAACACCGTCCCCCCCGAGTCGAAGCTAAAGCACGAGTACCCAGATGAACCTCACACCGACCACCGCACGGACGGTACCCTCGCGCGTTTTCGATCGCTCGCCGGCTTTCAGGAGGCGGTCACGAAAGAGAACTTCGCGGCCGGCCCGGACCGCTTCTTCACCTTTCCCGCGCACCAGCCGAACCGACAGCTCGACCATCTCTTCTTCTCGCCGGGTTTCGTAGTACACACCGCGACCGTACCTCGCGAAGTCGGCGACCCCAGCGATCACCTTCCGCTCGTGAGCAAGGTGACCTTCTAATCGCCCTTGCCGGTGCGCTCGATGAGCTCGAGCACCGCCGGGTTGTTGGGTTCGAACATGTCCGCCATCCGAAGGTCGCGGGCAGCGGAGGCTAGGTCGCCGCGCTCGATCGCCTTCTTGGCGTTGAGGAACAAGGTGCGTGCTTTTGGGGTGCTGGGCATGACCTGGAGTTTGCGATCCGCCGCCGCCTGCTGCTCGGAGTCCGCGCCAAAGCGGAGCTTCTTCTCGCGGTCGGGCCCGCTGATGTCTTTCGCGTACTGATCGCGCCGCTTGGGGTCGCGGAGAACTACGTAGGCTTCGGTCAGGCGTTTGGATATCCGCTCCACCGCGCTCACCAGTGCCGCATCGGCCCCGCGAAACACGCGGTCGGGATGGTAGATCTGCTGCAGGTTTCGGTAGCCCGCCCGGACCTCATCGAGAGTGGCGTCGTTCTCCACCCCGAGCAGCTCAAAGTAGTCGATCTGGTCGAGCTGCTCCACAACCTGCTTGGCGTGCTCGGCCCAATCCGAGGTGTCGTCCACGTCGTCGCTCACAGAACTAGGCGCCTCCACCGCTCACCAGAGACAAGCCCTCATTTCGAAGCGCGGCCTCGTGAACCTCCTGCTCGGAGAGGCCCGCGCTCAGATTGATGCGAGTCCCGGTTCGAACGCCGCTCTGCGTCTCTTTGGCCATGACCTCGAGGATGCCATCCGTGTTGATATCGAAGGTCACCTCGACCTCGGTCTCCCCGCGAAGGCGAGGCGGAAAACCGGAGAACTCGAATTCACCGAGCAGCGTGTCCTCCTCCGCCCGATTCGACTCGCCTTGATACACCTTGATCCGCACTACCGCCTGGTTGTCGGTGGCGGTCGTGAACACGCGCGTGCGCTCGATGGGCACCGGCGTGTTTCGTTCGATGATCGACTCCGTGTAGCCACCGACAGTGCCGATGCGGAGCGACAGCGGCGTCACGTCGAGCAGCACCGAACTCTTGGCGTCATCAAGCAACAGATGCGCCTGAATGGCGGCCCCGAGCGCCACGACCTCGTCGGGGTTGACGTTCGTGAGAGGCGCCTTTCCGAAGTAGTGCTGAACGGACTTCCTCACCAGTGGTATCCGCGTGGAGCCTCCGACCAGAACGACCTGGTCGACGTCGCTGGCTCCGATACCCGCGCCGTGAAGAACCTCGTCACAGACCTTGAAGGTTCGCTGCACGAGATCGATCGTCATCTTGTTGAGGTCCTGCCGGCTGAACTCGGTCGAGAGGTCCAGCGCATAGCCGGACTCGTCCGTGGCCAACAACGGCACATGAACCTGCACCGACTCGTGTTCGGAGAGCGCGATCTTGGCCTTCTCGGCCGCCTCGCGGAGCTTCTGCATGGCGTGCACCTGCCCGCGTACGTCACCACCACCGCCGGCCTTGAATCGCTCGAGCAAGTTGTCGACGATGCGGTCATCGAAGTCGTCGCCGCCAAGGTATGTGTCGCCGGCGGTGGACAGAACCTCGAAGAGATCGTCCTCGATGTCCAAGATCGAGATGTCGAAGGTGCCGCCGCCGAGGTCGTAGAGCGCCACGCGCTCCTTCTTGTGGTTCCCTAGGCCGTAGGCCAGCGCCGCCGCGGTGGGCTCATTGATGATGCGCAGGACGTCGAGGCCCGCGATGATGCCGGCGTCCTTGGTCGCGTTGCGTTGGTTGTCGTTGAAGTACGCGGGCACCGTGATGACCGCCTTGTTCACCGGCTGACCGACCGTCTTCTCGACGATCCGGCGCATCTCGCGCAGGATCAAAGCGCCGATCTCGGGCGGCGAGTATTCCTCGCTCCCGATCTTGATGCGGATCGAATTCTCGGGACCATCGACGATGGCGTAGGGCATCCGCTCCCTCGCCTTTCGAACCTCCTCGGAGAAGGAGAGGCGCCCCATCAACCGCTTCGCCGAGAACACCGTGGATTCTGGGCGCACGACGATGTTGCGCTTGGCCTCGTTGCCCACGACCACGCGGCCGTCCCCGAGGAACGAGACCACCGAGGCGTGGGTGGGCTCTCCGAACTCGTTGGGGACCACTTCTGCGTGATCGCCCCGCACGATGGCGACGCAGGTGTTGCTGGTGCCGAGGTCGATACCCATGGCGATTTCGGTCATGCCCGCTCCATATCGGCCCGGGATTATAGGTCAGGGAGGACTTAGGCGCACGAGCTGGGCGGCCCAGGAAAGTAGGATGTACACCCTCCCCTGGGGGTCGGTCCGAATGGCCGAGACCACCCCAAATCCCAGGGAAAGCATCCCGGGCCGGTAGTGCCCCTCCACGGGGTCGAGGAGGCCAAGCAGAGCCTCGGGCTGCTCAGGGGCGTCCAGAGTCATGCCCACGAGGACCCAGGAGGCCTCGAGCGGCCAAGCGCCGATCGCGGTCGGGAGAACGGGCCGTTCGTTGTTCACCACCCGACGAGGATGCAGCGTCCCGTCGGACTGCAGCGACACGACGTAACGTACGTCCCTCGAAACGGGGACGGACACGTACCCCGAGCTCTCATGCAGGTGAGGCTCGCCGGGGTTCCTCGAGACGGAGTCCGTGATGTACTGGATCTCCCGCTGCGTCCCATCCGGGCCGAAGATCCAAAGTCCATCTCGATACGAGTCGGTCAGCACGAAGCCGTCTCGAAAGCGCGTCACCCCGGAGGGCTCTATGTCCGCGAGGTCCACCGTCCAGCGCAATGTGCCGTCGTCACGAACCGAGACGAGCGTCGCTCCGGTGGCGTGCGTCGACGCGATGACGACGACGTTCTCGTCCGGACCGAGTCGAACGGAGGCGACCACATTGGCCAGCTCGAAGTCACCGAAGCTGATGCTGGTGGTGCGGACGAGCTCTCCGTCGAAACTGATGAGCTGCGACAAGAGCAGGCCGGAGCCCTCGTCCACGTTGAAGCCCAGAATCCTCGAACCTGGCACCTCGAGGGGGCTGAGCGCACACCGGCTCGAGTTTCGCGAGTAGAGCGGACGTAGGTCATCGGTCGCGTAGGCGTGCAGGCGCTGAGCGCGACCCCGCCGACGGCAGCGATCCGGCGCGTACTCGAGCGATTCGGAGCTGGTCACGAACACGTGAGTGTCGGTCACGAGGAGGTCATCGACCCGCCCGGTGCGCAGGCTCTCCGGGCGATAGCGAGCGTTGTTCGGCAGATGGGGCGTGGTCTCCACGACCTGCACACGCTCGAGCTCGACGGGTGGAAAGGGCGTAGCCCCATAGATCTGCACCGGACAGAAGCCACTGTCGTCGTTGCGCGAACAACTGAGCCCCGCGAGCCCACCGCTCGGCCTTGTTTCGACGTCGCAAGCGTCGGCGTCTACACACACCTCGCCGTCACGCTCGAGCGTGACCGAGACCGTGCCGAAGTCACAGGTCGCGCCCTCGAGACGAAGCGTGCAGCCGTCCCGACTGACCGCGACCGGGCAGTAGGTCGGCACGCATCCCGAGTGTACGAGCAGGCTCGCCGGGTCCAGGTTCTGACAGCGCGCGGAGAGCCACGGCGCGGTCAGCGGCGGCAGCTCCGACAGCTCGGCGTCTTCGAGCCGATCGGACACCACCGTCTCGAGACGAGCTGGGCTGGGGAGTCGAAGATCGCAGCCCGCGGCGAGGGTCAGAGGATCCGGACTGGGCGCCGAGACCCCGAGCGCTTCCATCAAACCGGCCCCATACTCGAGCAGATACATTCGGGCCCCCAGCGGGACCTCGAGCTCGAGCCGTTCAGTGCCAGGACGAAGCGGCGTGCTCGTCGCGACCTGGTCGTCAGCGTCGAGCGCCACCAAGGCCCAGTGTTCGACCCCCTCTGGGGCCTCGAGCACGAGGCGGTCGCCGCAACCGGACACGACCGTCAGCGCCACAACGAGGCCCAGAGGCCGCGCTCTCCGGAGCGATCGTTCCATGTTACCCGCGTACCATGAGCCGGGCCGAGCTTCACGGGCCGCTCGGCCATCCATCCGAGTTCCGCCTTGCCGCCCCGCCCCGCGCCGCCTAGATTCCGAGCCCGTGACCGAGCGAGAGTTCCCGAAACGCTTCGACTATCGCGAAGCCGAGCCCCGGCTCTACCAGAGGTGGTTGGACCAGGACGCCTTCCGAGCCGCCTACGACGAGGATGGCCGCTGCCGAAACGAGGCCAAAAAGGACGCCAAGCCTTTTGTGGTCGTCATCCCTCCGCCGAACATCACCGGGCGTCTGCACATGGGTCACGCCCTCAACAACACCGTGCAGGACGTGATGGTGCGCTACAAGCGCATGGACGGCTTCGACGCCCTGTGGATCCCCGGCACAGATCACGCGGGCATCGCCACGCAGAGCGTGGTGAAGAAGCACCTCGACGCCGAGGGCATCGACTACCAAGCACTCGGCCGCGACGAGATGGTGAAACGCATCTGGAGGTGGCGAGACCAGTTCGGCGACGCGATCCTCGGTCAGCTCCGCCGCATGGGCTGCAGCTGCGACTGGAGCCGCACCCGCTTCACGATGGACGAGGGCCTCAACCGCGCGGTGCGCCACACCTTCGTGAAGTTGCACGAAGCCGGCCTGCTCTATCGCGGTAAACGCATCGTGAACTGGTGCCCGGTCGACAAGACCGCCTTGTCCGACGACGAGGTCGAGATGGAGGACGTGAAGGGCAAGATGTACAACATCCGCTACCCCTTCGCCGACGATCCGAGCGCACACGTGGTGGTCGGCACCACGCGGCCCGAGACCCTGTTTGGTGACGTCGCCGTCGCGGTTAATCCAAACGACCCGGCGAAGAAGCACCTCATCGGTCGAAAGCTCGTGCTTCCGCTGCAGGGCCGCGTCATCCCCATCGTGGGCGACGACTACGCCGACCCCGAGAAAGGCACCGGCGCGGTGAAGATCACCCCCGCCCACGACCCAAACGACTTCGAAGTCGGCCTGCGTCACCAGCTCGAGCAGATCGACGTCATGCACGACAACGCCACCATGAACGACCTCGTGCCGGAGGCGTACCGCGGGCTCGACCGCTACAAGGCGCGCGAGAAGGCGCTGGAAGAGCTCGAAGCCCTGGGCCTGCTCGACTCGATCAAGGACCACGACATGGCGGTGGGCCGAAGCTACCGTTCAAAGGCGGTCATCGAGTACCGACTCTCCGATCAGTGGTTCGTCAAGCTCGCGCCGCTCGCCGAGATGACCCTCGAAGCCAGCGGCTACCGGAAGACCGCCGACGGCTGGGAGAGCGGGGGCGAGAAGCTCATCGAGCTGCATCCGCCGCGCATGGAGAAGATCTACTTCCACTGGCTCGCCAACATCCGCGACTGGTGCATCAGCCGACAGATCTGGTGGGGCCACCGGATCCCGGCTTGGTATCACGTGGAGACCGGCGAGATGCTCGTCTCCTACGACGAGCCCGAGCGCGTGCGCACCGAAGCCGGCCAGTGGAAGCAAGACGGAGACGTCCTGGATACGTGGTTCTCCTCTTGGCTGTGGCCGATGAGCACGCTGGGTTGGCCCGACAAGACCCCGGACTTCGAACGCTACTACCCGACGAGCGTGCTCTCCACCGCCAAAGACATCATCTTCTTCTGGGTGGCTCGCATGAACTTCGCGGGCCTCTTCTTCGAGAAGAAGCTGCCGTACCACGACGTCTACTTCCACTCGGTGGTGGCGGACGACAAGGGCGTCACCATGTCCAAGTCCAAAGGCAATGGCATCGATCCCATCTCGGTCATCGACGGCGCCACCATGGACGACTTGAAGCGGCCGGTCGAAGAAGCGCGGCCGGCCAACATGAAGGAGATCATCAAGCGCATCGAAAAGAACTTCTCGAACGGCTTCGAGGGCGTGGGCGCGGACGGCATGCGCTGGACCCTCATGTACTCCATCAACGAGGGTGAGCACGTTCGCCTGTCCTTCGACCGCTTCATGGACGGGCGCAACTTCGTGACCAAGCTCTGGAACGCGGCCGGTCGAATCATCACCTCGCTCGAGAGCGAGACCGATTCCGCCACCGCGCCGGCGGACCCCACCGACGAGGACCGTTGGCTGCTCGCCCGGCTCGATCACGTGATTCTCGACGCGCGTAAGGGGCTCGATGGCTTCGACTTCGGCTCCACCGCGCAGAGCCTGTACCGATTCGTCTGGGACGACTTCGCGTCATGGGCCCTAGAGCTCTCGAAGACCCGCCTCACCTCCACGGATGCCGCAGTGAGAAGGGGCGCGCTCAGGGTCATGGGCTCGGTCCTGGTCGACACCTTGCGATTGCTTCATCCGATCATCCCGTTCGTGACCGAGGAGCTGTGGTCTCGCCTGGTGCCGCCCATGCGCACGTTGGGTTTGTTCCTCGACCGCGGAGTCACGAGCGAACTGCTGTGCCTCGATGAGTACCCGAGGCCACGCCGAGCACCCGAGCCGGAGATCGAAGAGCGCTTCGCGATCCTGCAGCGCTTCGTGGTCGCTGTGCGCCAGCTCCGCGCCTCGAGCAACATCAAGGACAACCTCAAGATCGATGTAGAGGTGAAGGCGCTGCATCCGGAGACTCGCCGAATGCTCGAGCAGGCCAAAGACGCGGTGGGTTTTCTCGCGAAGATCGAGTCGATCCGTTTTGTGGAGAGTCGCAGCAAGGGCATGGCCGCGCAATATGACGCAGCCTTCGAGGCCTACGTGGATCTGTCGCAGTACGTCGACCTCAAGGACGAGGTCTCGCGACTGGAGAAGGCGGTGCAAAAGACCGAAAAAGAGATCCAGAGCCACGAGAACACCCTCGCGAACAAGGCCTTCATCGAGCGCGCCCCGCCGGAGACCGTGGCCGAAAAGGAAGCTGCGATGGCCGAGGCGCGCTCTCGACTCGAGAAGCTGCAGGCCACACTCGCGGAGCTCAAAGAGGTCACGTCCGGCCTTTGAACTCGGGCGCAACGCGAGCTGAGCCGGGGTTTCACTTCCCCGGTCGCCCGCTGTAGGCTCGGCCGCGTGCGGATCACCGCGTTCAGGGTCTGGGTTCAAGGGGCCCTCCAGCAAGGGGTCGGCGCGGCACGACGCGCCGGACTCGCGATCTCGAAGCGCATTCGTCCGCAGGGCAAACAGATCGATGCTGGGGTCGGGGTCGGTGACGACGAGTCCAGCTTTGGTGGCGGCCGCGGTTCGAGGGCTTGGTTCACGGAGCTGCTCGAGGATGCCGCCCGGCGGCTCCGCTCGCTGTTCGAGCACAGTCGCTTCGAGCGGCGCTTCGTGCGCGTGGAGACCTTTTTGCGAAAGCTCCTCGGCCTACCGCCCAAAGAGAAGCTGGCGCCGCCGCCACCCGTCCCCAAGAAGTCCACGAGCCATCGCAGCAGCGTTCCGCCGCCGGTGAGCGCGGAGCAGGCCGCCAGGTTTAGGCAACAGATCCAGATGGGTCGCGTTCAGGCCAACACCGCCCGTCAGGCTGGGTTGCGGGAGCTGAAACGTAGACCCGATGCGCCCACAGAGGAGCGCGAAGAGGACGACAAGGATCACTCGTAGCGCAGGCTCTTGATCTCGAGCTCGAGCTCACCGGCTGGGCGATGAACCACCACCACCTCTCCCACCTTACGACCGTTCAAGGCCTTGCCGTACGGAGAGGCGAGCGAGATGCGGCCGTTCTTCACGTCCGCCTCCTCTTCCCCCACGATCTGATACTTTCGGAGGCGCCCCTCGGGATCCTCCACCTCCACCGTGGCCCCAAACTGGATCCGGTCCGACTTGACGGTCTTGGGGTCGATGATTTGAAAGCGCTCGAGCTGCTTGGACAGAAACTCGACTCGGCGGTCGATCTCGCGCAGACGTCGTTTGCCGTACTTGTACTCTGCGTTCTCGGAGCGATCCCCGTGCGCGGCGGCCTCCGTGACCTCCTGGACCACCTTGGGTCTCTCGACGCGCCAGAGATCTTGGAGCTCTTGCTCGAAGCGGCGATACCCCTCCGGCGTAATGGGCTTGGTCGACATGTGGTCCAGGGCAGCTTACCGCGAATCCCGCGCCGGCCTGCACTCGGAGGCGGGGGTGCTCGACCGGGACCAGAGGTCTGTGTATTTTCCCCCGCGTGAAGCCCCAAGGACGCTCGCTCGAGCTCACGGTTGTTGGGCTCGGTCAGGGTGGCGGCAACCTCGCGACCGAGTTCTTTCGTCGCGGTTACCCGGCTTTGGCCCTCAACACCGCTCAGACCGATCTGCACGCCCTCGATCCCGGAGGTGTGTACCCCACACTGCCGGCCGAGCGACAGCTCTACATCGGGCTCGACGGCTACGACGGCGCGGGCATGGACCCCGAATACGCCGGCGAGTGCATCCGAGAGAACGCCCACCGCATCCGAGAGGCGGTGCTTCGAGAGTCGGAGGGCGCCGACGCCGTCTTCCTCGCGGCGGGGCTCGGAGGCGGCACTGGATCGGCCCTCAATCAACTCGTCGACACCTTGAAGGACGAGGGTCTCCCGATGGTCGGTCTCATGACGCTGCCGATGGACAGCGAGAGCGGCATCGTGAAGGTCAACGCGGTTCGAGCGATCAACCAGCTCGTGGACGCACCTTTGGATGGCTGGATCTTCGTCGACAACGCGCGCATCTCGAAGCTCAACCAGGACGTCTCCATCGTCGACTACTTCGCTCACATCAACGGCCGCATCGCCGCCCCCCTCGACGACCTCAACGCCCTGAACGAGCGCGAGGATCTAGCCGCCATCCGCTCCTTCGACGGTGAGGACTTCCGAAAACTCCTGCTCGCGGGCGGAGTGCTCTCCTACAACGTGCTCCAGCTCGAGCGCCTCACCAGCGAAGACATCATCGCCGCGGTGAAGAGCTCGCTCGAATCCGGCGACCTCATGCCCTCCGGGTTCGACCTCGACTCCGTCGCCTACTTGGGTTTGGTCATCGAGGCCAACGAGCAGGACCTGACCCAGGTGTCCATCGGCGCCTTCGAGGAGATTGAGGAGCGTCTCAAGGCCGAGACCGAAGGCGCGGCTCTGTATCGAGGCATCTACCGGAACAAGGCGACCGGCGTGCGTCCCACGCTGCGGATCATCGCGTCCACGCAGTCTCTGCCGCACCGCATCCGCGAGGTCCTCTCGGATGCGCAGCGGGAGGGTCTGGCAATTCGCGACAAGCTGCAGGAGCAACTCCCCACGCTCGATCTCGGCGAGCTCGAGAACCTGGAGTTCTTTCGCCCCTCGGCGCGCAGCCGTCCGAGCGAACGCCCGAGGCGCGGCCGTCGTTCCCAGGTGCCCGCACCCCTAGAGCGCGGAGCCTTGGACGAGCTGCAGGAGGAGATCGTTCAGCCCCGACGCCCCGCGGCTTCCAAGCTGCAGAAGCGCGGTCTGAATCGTCCCAACGCCAACCCCAACCGTCCGCCGATGGCAGGGGCACGGCGAGCCCCGACCCCGCCCCCGCCGGCGGCTCGAGAGCGCTCCGCTCGCGAGCCCATTCCGCCGCCCAGCGCACGCCTCGGTGACGCTCCGGCCAGTCTCTCGGAAGAAGAGACGACCGACGGCGTCGATCTCAGCTATCTGGTGGAACAGAGCAGGGGTCCGGTGGGCATGGATCTGCCCGGCGAAGGCAACGCACCCGCGCCCGAGGACTACGAGCGACTGGTTCAGGACTACAAGCGCAACCGCGACGACGAAGCCCGGCGTTTCATCGCGGAGCGACTCGAACGAGACGGCATGTCTCCGCACACCGTGGTCCGCTACTACGCAGTGGAGGCGATGTCGAAGCTCGGGCGGGATGCCTTTGCGGACGCATTGCTCTCGGCGACGGAAGACGAGAACGAAGCCGTCCGTGCAATGGCGGTCGAAGCCCTGCGTAGGTAGGCATCGCGCCGGCTCAGCGTCTTCGCCCACGACCGGAACGTCTCGAGTCCGGGGCCCTGTCTGCGGCCGCCGAGGGCTCAACCTCGACCCAGGTTCCGCGCGCCCGGAGAAACTCTTCGAGGATCACCAGCGCCGCGAAGGCGTCCACCTGAGCCTTGGCCTCGGCGGGTTTCAGACCGAGCTGCCTCATTCGTTCCTCGGCTTCGAAGGTCGTCAAGGTCTCGTCAGGCGTGTGAAGCGGCCAATCTGCGAACGCGCCGCGGAGCGCCTCGATGAACACCTGTGCACGAGCGGCCGAGGTGCCTTCGCTGCCGTCCATACGGTACGGCAGACCCACCACGAGTTCCGCGACGTCGTGCTCGCTTACGAGTGCACGCACGTGTTCGAGATCTTCTTCGAACGTAGCCCGACGCCACACCGACAGCGGCGCCGCGGACCAGCCCAGCTCGTCGGAGAGCGCGAAGCCGATGCGCTTGGTCCCGAAGTCGATCGCGAGGATGCGGCCTCGCCTTTCTTCGACGCTCACAGAAGGAAGTGCTCCACTGCCCACCCCACCGCGAGCCCCAGCACCACGAGGCTTCCGATGAAGAACCGCTTCATCACGGGTGGGGTCACGGTGCCCGGCGGGATCTCGAGATCGCCGGTGTCGAGGACGTTGTGCCGCCGAGGAGGCAGGGGCGGGATCGTGAGCGGATGCGAGGGTGGGATCGTGTCCATCGGGCGCAGCGGGGGGGCCTCCTCCTGCACGCGCCCCTTGTGATCCCAGTAACGAGACTCGCCGGGCCCGAGGGCTGCGTCGGAGGGTGCGTCCACCACCATCCCCTCGAGCTTCTCGTCCGCCTCGAGCTCCGCGCTCTCGACCCACGCATGAAGCGATTCCTCCGGTGGCGCGCCCAGCTCACCCGTCGCTCGGAGCGCCGCGAGCATCGTCGCCGCATCGGGGTAACGATTCCGCGCGTCACACTCGAGACCCTTGAGCAGGATCGGGAGCAGGCGCTCGCCCACTCGGGCGCGAATGACGTCATCGAGCTCCGGCGGGTCGAAGACCGTTCGCAAAAGCTCACGCATCCCGAACAGCGGCGGCCACGGATGACGCGCCGCAAACATCTCGAACAGGATCATCGAGGCGGAGAAGACGTCCGCCGACGGATCGATAAACTCGGCCTTTCGATGCTCCGGGGCCATGTAGCGGACGGTGCCGATGACCTTGCCCATCTGCGTGATCGCCGGACCGAGCACATCCTTGGCGATACCGAAGTCGATCAGCACCGGCGTACCGGAGTGGGTGACAATCACGTTTGCCGGGGTGACGTCTCGGTGGAGAATGGGTCGAACCGCGCCGGTCTCATCGACGACCGAGTGCATCGCCGCCAGGCCCTGTAGGATACCCTCCGCGATGCTGAGCGCGATCGGCCGCGGCGGAGGCTCGTCGTTGTCCAGGGCGCGATCGATGAGGCGCTTCAAGCTGAAGCCTGCGACGTGGTCCATCACGAGGTAGTCGCATTGCCCGACCCGACCGAACTCGAGGAACCGGACGAGATTGGGATGCTGAAGGCGCGACGCCACCTGGGCCTCGAAGAGCAGCCGCTTCTTGTACTCCGGGGTCTCCGCGAGCTCCGGACGAAGGCGCTTCAGGACCACCTCACCGGCCTCGGGCTGGTCGCGACGGCGCGCGAGGAAAACTTCGCCCATGCCTCCGCGACCCAGAAGGCGGAGGAGATCGAACGGGCCAAACGCCGCGCTCACGGCCGGAATCATACCGCCGCCTCAGCGCCAAATGAAACCCGGGCCTCCGCTCCATCCCTCGCCGACTCCTCGGCCCCTCGTCTTCGTGCGAGACCCCCGTTTTCAGGGCTTTCGGCTGCTGCTAGGTTGAGGGTATGCGCGGATCGTCTCTCGCATTGCTGGCGCTTTGCGCCTGCGGCTCCGAGATCCTGCGGCCGCTCGAGGTCGATGTCCTGGGGCTCTCGGCCCGCGCGGAGATCTTCGTGATCAAGGTCGTCGTGGGCAGCGGGCTGACCTGCGACCAGGTGAGCCGTGAGTCCGTGCAGTCGGTCGAGACTCCTTATGTCAGCCGATGGGTGCGCAGCGAAGGGCAGCCGCGCCGGGCGAACCTGCCCACCATCGAGGACGAAGCGGTCACGATCTTGGCGCACTCCGAAGACGCCAATGGCGCGACGCTTCAGTTCGTTTGTCGCGAACTCAGCTTCGAAGAAATCGCCAATCTCCCCTCTGGAGTCCTGGAGCTCACGCTCTCGAGGCGCGAAGGATGAACGCCGCGCTCCTCCTCCTCACCGCCTGCCTCGCGGCTCAGAGTGAACCAAAGCCACCAGATCCGGACGCGGTGCTCGACGTCTCGAAGGTCGACCGAGCGCCAGCATCCAGGGATGATGCTCTGGAGGCGATGCGGCCCGAGCTCGAGGCCCTCACGGGACAGCCAGCGCAAGCGGGCACGGACCTCGAGCTCCCCGCCGGCGACTCGGTCCTTCTTCCGGTCGAGGTTCCGCTGTCTCGCCCAAGCTCGGGTCCGTTGGTGCTGCGGATCGTCGGCTCGCGCGGCGGCAGGTTCGAGTTCGGTCCGCTGCTCTCGACGGTCGAGCTCGGGACCACGAGCGAAGCGTCCGGTGCGGCGGCGCCCACGAGCAAGCGCAAGAGGCATCGGCGCTCCACCAAGGCCACCGAGACCATCGTGGCCCGAGGCCGCTATCTCGTGCGCTCCACAGACATGAAGCCCGGACTGGTGCGGGAGTCCGCCAACGCGGACGTCGTCGAGCTGAACAGCGGAGTGCTCGTGGGTCGTACGCGCATCGAACTCAGCGCACGCATCTTGGAGCCCAGCACCGAGCTCAGCGCCATCGAGAAGCTCGAGGTGGCGGCACGGCACTTTAGTGCTCAGCGGCTCGAGGCCGAGACCAGCCTTCGAAAAACCACCGGCTCCAGCGCACCCCTCTCGCCCGAGGCCCTGAAGCCGGGCCGGGTCGGCGCCGAAGCGCTCCAGCTGATCGCACGAGCGCTCGAGCATGCTTTTCGGGCCGAGGTGGCCCTGACGCGACTGCGCTTTGCGGCCGCGACCAAGAACGACGCTGCGGTCGAGGCCGCGATGCTCGCTCTGGGAAGGCTCTTGCCCACCGCGGAGGTCGGGCGGGCTCAAAGCCAAGGCAAGCCTCGCGATGAGCTCAACGCGGCGGCGGAGCATCTTCGCGTGCTGGCGCTCGACCGCGCCGAAGTGATCGTCGCGGGGCTTCGTCGGCGTGGTGAATTGTCTCGCGCGGAACTCAGCGAACTACTGGCCCTGGACGGGGCAATCGCCGCCGTCCGCGGTCAATCGGGAGCAGCCGAGAAGTCTATGGGACGCGCCCTCTGCCTCGATCCAAAGCGCAGCTCACCGGACCCGCGACCCCCCATCCGCACGCGCTTCGAGGCAGTGAAGAGCGCGGCCCGCTGCGTCTCAGCCCTTCATCTGGATGCACCGGAGGCGTACATCACGACCGTCAACGGCCAGTCTGAACTGCACGTTCGTGTCGGGGCCGGTCCCGACCCCTACGGCGTCGTCGCGGGCGGGAGCATCATGCTCTATGGTGGCGGAGGCGGCATCATCGCGGAGCGCAACGTGCGGGCCGAAGGCGAGACCGATCGCGTGCTGCTCGCGGTGTTTCCGGACGACGAGAGCTACCGGAACATCGAAGGGGTGCTGCTCGTGCAGGCCAGCGCCAAGGACGTATCCGGCGTCATCCTCGCGAGCGTCGGAGACCCCGTGCCGATGAGGCTCGAGGTCGGCGAGCACGAGGATTACTCCACCGGCGTGCCTTGGTGGGTCTGGGTCGGCGGCGGACTGCTCGTCCTCGCCGGCGCCGGCGTGGCCACCGCGATGCTGGTCCCGCGAGAGGACGTCCGCGGCATCGGCCCCATCGACGTCAGCTTCTAGGGCGCATCGCTCGTGGTAGGCTCGCCGACATGAATGCACCGACCGTGGGCGTGAGTGAGTTCGCGCGCACTCGAAATTGCGCCGGCGGCGGGTACTCGCACTTCGATGGCTCCTTCGAGGAGCTGGTCGTGCTCGTCGCTCAGCACTGGTCTCAGCGTGAACCCGGGGCCGGCCGCAGCGACCTCGAGAAGGTGGTGGTCGTGCCCCTGCCCTGCCCCGAGCGCTTTCGATCAACCACGGTCTTGGTCAGCGAGGACACGAAGCTGGAGGCCGAGCTGACGCGCCGGCAGCCCGGTGAGGATCCGTACGTGCAGCTCTTCGCGACCGAAGGCGAGTTGGAGCCAGTCCGCTTCGCGAAGGTGGTGCTCTACTCGAAGGCGGCGCTGCTCGAGAACGACGGCGTGCGTTCGACCGACTGTGAGTGGGAGATCGTGTCCCTCATCGCGAGCCCGGTCGAGGACGAACCCATGGCCCCGCTGACCATGGCGCGCAACATGCTCGCGATGCCCGGAGGCACGCCCACGAGCTATACCGCCGAGGAGTTCGCCCGAGCGATCTATCATTGGTCGCAGCGCGCCCGGCTCCGGAAGAGGTAGACTCCGAGGATGTCCACACCCACCTCGAGACCTCCGACGGAGCTGCACTTCGTGAACGGCCACCCGCTGAAGCCGCCCTTCCCCGAAGGCATGGAGAGCGCGTTGTTTGGGCTCGGCTGCTTCTGGGGCGCCGAACGCAAGTTCTGGCAGCAGGCGGGGGTTCATGTGACCGCAGTCGGATATGCCGCCGGAGAGACGAAGAACCCGAGCTACAAAGAGGTCTGCACCGGCCGCACTGGCCACAACGAGGTCGTGCTGGTGATCTACGACCCGAAGTTCGTCCGCTATGAGTCGCTGCTGGCGCTGTTTTGGGAGAGTCACGATCCGACGCAAGGCATGAGGCAAGGCAACGACGTCGGGACGCAGTACCGCTCGGGCATTTACGTCTTCGGGCCGGAGCAAGAGAAGCAAGCGGTGCGCTCGAAGGCGCAGTATGGGGCGCTCCTCTCCGCGCAAGGCTTTGGCCCCATCACCACCGAGATCCTTCCCGCGCCGCCGTTTTACTACGCCGAGGACTATCATCAGCAGTACCTCGCGAAGAACCCGGACGGCTACTGCGGCCTGGGCGGCACCGGCGTGAGCTGCCCCGTCGGGCTCACGACCGAGTAAGCACGTACCCGGTCGAGGTGTTCCCGACCCTACCCCTGCCGCTTTGGGACGAAAAGCCGAGCATTCGCGTGCGTGTCGGCCCTTGCAGAGGGTGGCGGCATGGCAACGCCAAGTCTCACCAGCTCGCCCTACGACCCTCCCCTCACCGCCACCGCCGACATAGACATCCCGCCGCTCGTCGATCCACTCACGCACCACGCACGGCGCGGGATGAAGCTCGCCCTGCCCTCGCTGCTCGGCATCCCACTCGCGGTGCTGATCCTGGCGCTCGACATGCAGGGTCCAGTCTGGTCCGCCCTGTACCTTCTCGCCCTCGCGGCCTCGTTTGCCGGCGGCTTGTGGGGCATCGGCACCACATTCGCGTTCGTCTTTCGCCGCTCACCTCGGCCCCCCGGGCTCGCCACCGCGATCGCTTCGGTCTTCCTCAACGGCTTCGGATTCCTCTCGAGTGCGTACTCGGTGCTGCTCGTGGCGGACCGATTCGTCCGCGGCCGGCAGCTCCGTGATCGGCACGGCCAGCTCCTCTTTGCCGAGCTGGTCGAGGACAGCACGTGGCTTCCTCCAAAGACATCTGCGCCCTCGACACCCAGAGACCCAAAGACCGCGATCGCCTGGCGAGAGAACGGGCTCACGGAACACGCCTCGGTGGTGGCCTTCGCACGCCTCGCGGAGGATCTCACCGAGCTCGGCGCCCCGATGTCACTCATCGAGAACGCGCACAAAGATGCACTCGACGAGATGAGGCACACGCGCCTCTGCTTCGGTCTCGCCTGCCAGCTCGATGGGCGGGCTCTGGGGCCGGGCGCTTTTCCCAAGGCGGCTCGAGCGTTGCCGCATCAAGGCTCACGCGCGCAGCGTCTCGCGCAACTCGCCACCGAAGCGCTCGTGGACGGCGCGCTGAACGAGGGCGTGTCTGCAAGAGTTGTGGCGGAGCTCGCGCGCACCGCGGAGGGTCCGGCGCGTCGCGTCCTCCTCGAAGTCGCCAGGGACGAAGCGCGTCACGCCGCCCACGCGATGCACGTGCTCCGCTGGTGTGTCGAAGCCGGAGGCCAAGAAGTGATCCATGCTCTCGAGATCGAGCTCGAAGACCTGCCAACGAAGCCGGCCGCGCCCACGCACGGGGCCTACGAAGACGAAGCCTTCGGCATCCCCAGCCAAACGCGCATCGAGCGCGTCTATGTCGAGGTTCGCGCCCGCCTGAACACGCGGGTGACTCGTCTGATGCGCTCCGCGCTTCAGACCGGCGGCACAAGCTCGCGAGGCCGCCACAACTCGAGCAGGCGCGCCGAACGCACCGAGCCGAGCGTGCGCCAGGTGGGCGCGTCGATGTGAATCTGGGCGAGCGCCGCGGTGGGGAATCGCTGCTCGTGGCCGGTGAGGCGCTGGATGAGGAGCTCGAGCCCGGGGTTGTGACCCACGACAATGATGCTCTGCCGATCCTCGGCCGTCTGAACTCGCTCGATGATCACCTCCGGCTCGGCGAGATAGAGCGCCTGATCGAGCTGAATGGGACCCTTGTAGCCCATCGCGTTCGCCACGAGCCGCGCAGTCTCCTGCGCCCGAGCCGCGGTGGACGAGAGGATGAGGTCGGGAACCAGGTCCTGGTCGCGAAGTCGCTCGCCGATGAGCCGCGTCGCCTCTCGCCCGCGTTTCTTCAGAGGTCGGTCGTGATCAGGAAGGCTCTCGTCTTGCCAAGACGACTTGCCGTGCCGGAGGAGGAGGAGCGTCTTCAGCGAAGAGCCTCACTTTCTTGCGAACGGAGGGACTTGAACCCACACGCCCTTGCGGGCACAGAAACCTGAATCCTGCGCGTCTACCAGTTCCGCCACGTTCGCGAGAGGAGCCGGGAGGTACCGGGTGCTCATCGGCCTGTCAAGCGAGCAGGAACGGGTATAGCTCGTCCAGAACCTGGGCCACCGAATTCCCCAGGGTGAGGTCCACGTGCGCGTGTTCGGGCAGCAGCACGATGCGGCGCGGGCCCGCCCCCGAGCGCAGGGGCTCGACGCAGCGGGGACCACAAAAGACGTCGCGCCCGCCGATCACCGCCGCCACCGGAACACGAGCATTCGCCACCGCATCCAAGAGATCGACGCCGTCGATGTTCGGACGCTCGGCCCCCGCCAGCTTCGCGAGATCGAGCAGGACCCGCGCCGACTCGGCCTCGGCGGAACCGAGGATCCGATCCGCACGAGCGCGATCGGTCACCCCCGGATTGGCCAGGCGCACGAGCTCTCGGAACCGTCCCCGAACGAGGCCAGACCGAACCGGCTGATTGGCCAGCGGGCGCGCCCAACGAAGCGCGAGGTCCATGGGCACCACCGGGCTGCGAGCGGGGAGTCCAAGCGCCGCGACTCGAGCCGCCCACCGAAGCAGCGGACGGTGGCGCCCGGGAATGAGCGGCGCCCCCAGCGTCGTCAGCGAGGCCAGTCGCTCCGGCTCGGTGGCGAGGAGCGCATAACCGAGCACCCCGCCCATGCTGTGTCCAAGGAGGTGAATCCGCGGGCTGCCGCTTTGGTGAATGACCGCCTCGAGCAGCGCAGGGAGGTCACGCCGGAGGTGGTGCGCCAGGCTCCAGTCGCGGGGTGCTGCCGCCACGGCCGCACCTCGACCCCTGAGCTCGCCCATGAAGACCGCGGCCCCGCGTTCGGCGAGCGCACTTGGCCAGCCGCCGTCCTCGAAAGAGGTCGCGTTTTGGGCGAAGCCGTGAACCAGCAGGAAGGTGGGGGCCGAGCCGGAGGCAGGCCCCGTGTCGAGCCGCCTCAACGTGAGGGCGACTCCGTCCATCGTGCGAACCAGTTCGGCCACGGCCTCGATGAGAAGAGAGAAGGAGATGGTGAGGGCCGGACTTGAACCGGCGGCCTAGGGTTTATGAGACCCTCGCTCTAACCAGCTGAGCTACCCCACCAGCCGATCGGGGGCTCTAGCACCTTTGACCCACCCGGCAAAGTGTTTCGAGCGGCTTCGCCGCTACTTCTTGAAGAGGCCCTCGAGCTTCGAGAGCGTAGCGCCTTTGTCGGCGACGTCGTGTGCGCCGTCCTTGAAGGTCCAGAACTCGCAGAAGTTCGCGCGCTCCTTGTCGGGGACGTACAGGGTCGTCGACTCGCGGCACTCGTTGTGCGCGTTCGGATCGTACAGCTTGCAGTTCTTGCAGGCCTTGAGGTCGGTGCCGCAGTGCGGGCAGGTGTCCGAGCGAACGATCTTGTCGATGATCTCGATCTCTCCGTTGCAGGACCAGCAGTGATGCGCCATGGGGCGCGGAGCATGACCGGGCCGCGGCGCCCTTTCAAGGCATTTCGTGCCGGCGCCGAACCGTGCGATTCTCCGCGTACGAGACCCGCTGCCTCCGAGCGCGCTCGCAGAACGAACGCGAACCCGACCATGAGAGTCTATCCCGTCCCTTCCACCGTCTCGATCAAAACGGCCGAAGAACAAGCCTTCGATGGGGTCGTTCTCGGCCTCGTCAACCACGGGGTCTGGGTGCAGACCAACGAGGTGCTTCCCTTCCGAACGGCGGTCACGCTCACCTTCGAGCCCGACTCGAAGTACAGCCTCAGCGCCGGCGCCGAGGTGGTCTCCGTGGTGGACGGGGGCATGGGTTTCGAGCTCGCGAAGGATGCCTCGGCGCGCGTGACGAGCATTCTCTCGGCGTGGGCCGAAGGACGAACCGCGCGGGTCGAAGGTGAGACCGTACCGCCGCCGCCCCCTGCTCCTGAGACGAAGCCCCGAACCGGCGTGAGCGGCAAGCTCGTGCTGGTGGTGGAGGACGAGCCTGCCGTCGCGCGGCTCCTCCAGATCGCGCTTCAGCGCCGTGGTGCAGCGGTCGTCGTCATCGGCAACGGCAACGACGCCATCTCCTTCATCGAGAGTCACGCGGTGAGCGTGGTCCTCCTGGACTGGATGATCCCGGGGGCAGCCGGCGACGTCGTCCTGAAGCGTCTGCGCGAGCTCGAAGACCCGCCACCGGTGGCCGTGGTCTCAGGGGTGATGAACATCGGTGCGTCCCGAAACCAGGCCATGAACCTGGGCGCACAGGCCATCTTCTCGAAGCCCTTTCGCGTCTCTCGGATCTGCGACTGGGTGGACGAGTATGCCCGCTAGCGGGAGTCCCACCTTCACCCACCCTATCCATTTAAGGTCGGATTCACTCGGACGCCCTCGATGTGTAAGAAGGCGCCATGCGGTTCATCCCTTCTGCCTGTCTCTCCGCGCTCCTCCTTTGCTTCGCCGCGTGTGGTGACGACGCCCCCGGACTCGACGCCGGCACCGACGCCGGCACGACCCGCGAGTGCTACTTCAACGAGGACTGCCCCACCGGGGCTTGTGACCGAGGGCAGTGCGTTCGAACCGAGGCGTGCATGGAGCGCTCCGACTGCCACTTGGCCGAGGCCTGCGCGGGCAACCGTTGTGTCTGCACGGAGGTCGCGATCTCGGATCCGCCTCGGAAGCTCTGCATTCCAGTGTGCACGACCGACAACGATTGCGGCGAGCCCGGGCAGTGCCTAAACGGCGTGTGCCGCCCCTACCCCGTCAACTTCACGGGAGAGCTGCCCGGTGGAGGCCCTCGAGGCGGGCTGCAAGTGGGCATCGGCGTCACCTGGCTCGACTTCCCCGTCGGGGTCTCGATGGCCGGCTACGGCGCACGCTCCGGCAAGCGCACCCCCTACCAAGAAGCGCTCGGCGGCTCGGACTCTTGGTTCGACCGACCCGACGTGCGGGCGATCGTCTTTGACGACGGGGCGGAGATGCTGGTCCTTCTGCGCCTCCCCATGGGCTGGTCCACAGACTTCATGGTGGCGGAGACCGCGCGCAAGATCCTCGACCGTACGGGTCTCAACCTCATCGACAACATCGTGACCAACGCGACGCACTCGCACTCTCAGCCCGCGCGCTTCTTTCACATGGTCCGCGGCCTGTACTTCGGGTCCTTCGGCTACGACGAGTTCCAGTGGGAGATCCTCGATCGCCTCACAAACTCGTTCGCCGACGCGGTCCTGCTCGCGCTCGAGAACCGCCAACCCGCGCGATTTGGATACAAGGTCCTCGAGAACTGGGACCCGAACAACCGCGTGTATCGAGATCGCCGAAGCGAAAACAACCGTTTGCCGGGCTATGAAGGCAAGGACGACCGGATGACGCTCATGCGCATCGACGACCTGGCCGGCAATCCGCTCGCTGTGCTCACGCACTTTGGGATGCACGGCACGCACTTCAACAGCACGACGATCACCAACGACGCGCCGGGCGGTGTCGAAGTCGTCCTCACTCAGAAGCTTCAGGCCAAGTACGGCCGAGATGTGCTCGGGGTCTACGTTCAAGGCAACGCCGGCGATGTCTCACCGGCCGGCGACAACCTCGGCCATGACGAGTGGGAGACGATTCAAGTCGTAGGGGAACGCACCTGGGAGACCATCGAACCCGCGCTCGAGGACATCGTGACCGAGAGCAACATCGAGGTGAAGGTCTTCTCGGGGCGCGTGGTGCTCGACCACGACGTCCTCTACGGCCCGGGGGAGTTCTTCGACCGGAACGTGGAGTGCGAGGGCGCCGCCGACTACTTCCGCTACGGCGCCTTTCAGTGCGCCAACGGCGTCAACGTCGATGAAGACCCCGAGACCAAGTACGAAGATGGCGCGCTGGGCTGTGTCTTCTCGGTCGAGTGCCTCACGAACGGCTACCCGATTCCTCAGATCCAGAAGACCAGACTCTCGGTGGCGCAACTCGGAACGCTCGGCATCGCGACGATGCCCGGCGAGCCGCTGTCGACCTTCGGGCGCCAGGTGTCCGCGCGCGTGACCGAGGCGATCAGCAGCGTCGAACACACCATCGTCTCGGGCTACAGCCAGGACCACCAGTTCTACTTGATGCTCGAAGACGACTGGCTTCAAGGCGGCTATGAGCCCTCGTTCGGTCTTTGGGGCTTCAAGATGGCGCCTCACCTGGCCGACAAGTCGGTGGAGATCGCGAAAGAGCTGAACAAGCCGGCTTCGGATCGTTTCTTCGACAGCGGCCACTTGAAGCCCATGTATTGGCCGCTGCTCGAGAGTGACCGAGCCTACGTGAGCTTCACCGAGACCACCGGAGATCCGGCCGAGGTCTTCGAAGACGTGCCGCCTCGAGTCGAGCGCCTCGAGGTCTTGGACTTGGTCTGGGCGGGCGGTCACCCCGGCGTCGACCAGCCCCACATCGTGCTCGAGCGAGAGACGGCGAGCGGCTTCGAGCTCGTCCTCACGCCGGGAGGCTGGCCCTACGACGATCGCGGGTTCGAGATGCTGGTGCGCTACGAAGGGAGCTGCACTCGCCGCAACTGCGAGAACCATCGCTGGCACGTGAGCTGGGAGGACGGTCGTGACTTTCCCGTGGGACGCTACCGCCTGAAGGCCGAAGGACGAGCCTTCAAGGGCGGTCAGACCGTAAACTACGCCGCGGTCTCGCGCGTCTTCGAGCTGGTGCCGAGCGAAAGTCTGCGCCTCTACGATCTCGCGGCCTCCGGCTCGGGGATCTCGGGACGTGTCGTCGATCCGGCGGCGGTGGTCTACGATCTCGAGGGCGAGCGACGCGTCGCACGCAAGGTTGGACATCGCTTGCGCTCGAAGCTGCTGCCCCGAGAGATCGGCGCGCCGTTGCCCGAGGGAATGAGCCTCACGGTCTCGGGTCGGCTGCGCGCCCCGGGCGGGAGCGAGAGCGGCCTCACCGGCGCCGCGAGCACCCGCGCTCTCACCGAGGCGCGCTCGGAGGTCGCCGCCTTCGAGGCGAACGGAAGCCCCGTGTTCGCCGCGAAGGGACAGCAACCCACGACTGAGTTCACTGTTACGTCCACGACGTTTGCGGCTGGACCTGCGGGCGATTGGGTGATCATGCTGACGCTCACCGACCCGCTGGGTAATCGGGGTACGGTGACCGCCACCATCACGAAGTGAGACGGCTCAGCTGAAGACTCGGCCGTAGAACTCGGTCCAGTTCACCCCACGAATGTGGTAGATGAGCAGCCAGTAGTAGACCATGAAGCAGAAGAAGATCGCGAAGACCGCGAGCCTTCGCTTCCGGTGGCGCCAGAGCAACACCGAACCCAGCGTCACCAGCAAGTACTTGGTCGCCACAAACGCCACCGGATGATTCTTCACCAGCTGAGCCAAGAGCGGGTTCGCCTCGGTGGCCATGCCCGTGTGGACCCAGAAAAGCGTGAGCACCGCATCAATCAGGTTCAGAAGGAGCGTCGCGCCGACGATCCAGTAGAGCCACACGAAGTGCTGATAGGTCCCGATTCTCCGAGTGAATGAACCCACTCGGCTCGAGGGACCTCGTAAATCCCACACGGTTCAGATTCTCCCCGTAGCCGAGCGGGCCATCAAGAAGACGCCCCTGTCGCGGCATCGCTTCGCGGCGGTGAACCTACGAGAAACCCGAGCCCTGCGGTGAGGGCGAGAACCAGCAGCGTCGCGGCGTGCGCGCCCAAGGCCACCGCCGCCACTTGCACCGGCGAAACCGCGAAGGGCGAGAAGCCCAGGCTCATGCCCAGCTCGAGTGTTCCGGCAAAGGCGGGCCCGGCGGGAATCATGATGGCGAACACGACGCAGGTGAGCGCGAAAGGCCCGGCCATGAAGGGTACGTCCAGTCCGTAACTTCGGGCGAGGTAGGTTGTGATCGCCCCGTTGGCGCCCCAATACAGCGCGGTGAGGATCAGGAAGGCGGCGAGGCGCCGGCCATTCGAGAGCGGAGTGACGCCGTCGAGGAAGGTCTCCAGAAGATGTACGGCCCGATCGACGATCCGATCCGGGACCGGACGCAACACCACCCGCAACAACGCCACCGATTTGGCGCGCGCGAACCCCGCCACGACCAAGAACACGACCGCCCCGCCGAAGACGACCGAAGCGAGAAAGCCCGCCGTTCGCAACGAGTCCGACAGCGGCGCCGAGGCCGGCATGATCGAGAGCAAGATGAAGAACAAGCCCACGTTGACGATGCCGTCCGCGACGCGCTCCACCACCACACTCGCCATGCCCGTGGCGAAAGGGACGCCCGCGCGCGCGATCATCACCGGGCGTACGAACTCGCCGAGCCGAAGCGGCAGGAAGGCCGAAGCGGGAATTCCGATGAGCCCGGCCTGCCAAATGGCGCGCGCGCCCACGTCCTTGACCGGCGTGATCAGCAGCCCCCAACGAACGACGCGAGCCGCTTGAAAGGCGAGGCTCACCAAGATGTACACCGAGATCGCGGTGGGATCGGTCGAACGAAGCCCATCCGCGAGCTCGCCCATGGGCACATCATGAAACGCCCAGACAAGGGCGGCAGCGGACACGAGGAGCGCAAGCGTGCCCCGGAGGACCCAGACCCACACGCTGGTCGGGCGCACCGAACCCGGCGTCTGCGTGTCTTCCTTCTCGCCGAGCATGGGACGGGCGGCTTGTAGGAAGGTAGGGTCTGAAAGGCAAGGCCCGTCGACCCCGGACAGGACACCCTGCTACGCTTCAGGCCCATGCACCTTCGGCTTTCGCGCGGCGTTCTGCTCTCGGCGTGCCTCTTCTCCTCGGACTGCGGCGACGAGACCTGCAGTGGCGCGGCCTGCCTCGATGCCGCCGCCGACGCGGCTCAGGATGCGAGCCCCGACGCCGAAGCTTCCGACGCCGGACACCCCGACTTCGGACCTGCGGACTCGGGCCCCAGAGATTTTGGTCCCAGGCCGGACGCCGGGACCTTTGTCGTCGGTCCCTACTTTGGCCTCGCAAGCTGCGCCTCCGCAAGGCCGGCGGCGGGAGGAAACTGCAACCCAGCTTGCCCAGGCAACGGACTTTGCGTGAGCACCGCCTTTGAGCAGTATTGCGTGGACCGCTGCGGCACCGATCTCGACGGCTGCCTGGACGGCTTTGCGTGTATCGACATCGGGAGCACGAGCTCGCTCTTCGTCTGCGTGCCGCCCGGCACATCCTGTTTGGTACAGGGCGCTACCTTCGGGACGAGCTGCGCCGGTGACGAGTCTGCGTGTGCGCCGGCGCGACAGGTGTGCCAGGGCGACGTCGAGGGCCTCGGGTACTGCACCGACCCCTGCGAGACCTCCGAGTGCCCGCCGGGCTACCAATGCACGCTCGGCGACGAAGGGACCCCGGTCTGCATCTCGCGAGTGGCGGCGCCCGCCGAACGCTGCGCCACCGAGTCTCGTGAAGACGAGCCGCCGTGCCTTTACGACGGAGACTGTGCTTCGCTCGCCGCGAGCATCTGCGTGCTCGGCGGCTTCGCCCAGCCCGGGGTCTGCGCTCTGCCGTGCGAGGGTGCAGAAACCTGCCCCGCCGGGACCACATGCCGACGGACGAGCGATGCCCGATTCGCGTGTGTGCCCGAGCGCTGTGATTGTCGTGGCGAATACGCTGAAGGCCGTGACCTTGCGAACGAGGTCCTAGCCGCCCACGACCTCGATCGCTGCACCGCCTTGCTCACCACCGGGCACTTCGCCGCCACTTCCCCAGACGTGCTCTCGGACCCGTACCGACTCGGGTTCACCAACGCGCTGGTCGCGGAGCCTTTGCGAGCGCCGGGCTTCACTCGCTCACTCGTACTCGGTCTCGAATCGCCGCCCGGCGTCATCGATCCTGCGCAGCGAGTCGCCAACATGATCGATACGCTGAGCCACCGGCTCGATCATCCAGCGGCGGAGCGCCCCTTGGATCCCATCGACATGAACGAGCCGCTGGTCAGCGCGCTCGTGGCGCTCGTCCAGGCGGCCAACGGCATCCCGGACATCGACGCGTTTCGAGCCGACGCGGCGGACGTGGCCTACGAACTACAGCTCGCGCTGGCCACGGTGCTCGAGGGCATGCGGCAGGCGCTCCTGGCTCGCTACCAGGCGTTTGAGCGCTTGCCGCTCATGGTGCAGCGGCAGCTCTTCGACTTCGGCGCTGCATACATCGCGGTGAGCTCGAACGGCGTGGCGCCCGACCCCACGAGCCTTCAGGTGCAGCAGGTGTTCAACCAGCTCATCGACTACCAAGCGATGTTCGGTGGCAGCGTGACCTTGATGAACGCGATCGCCGAAGCTGATCTCACGCGTTTTCGCATCACCTCGAGCGGGCCCCCGGTGGGGCCGGCGCAGTTCGTCTTCTCGCAGCCGACCCCCATTGGCCGCGTCGTGATCGATGACGGGCAGAGCGGGCTCTACGACCCGAGCCTCAGCGGGTTCGGCGGCCTGTACGCGCTGGTCGTCGATCGTGGCGGCGATGACGTGTATCGGATTCCTTGCGGCGCCTCATCCGGCTACGACAACCTCGTGACGGTTCACATCGATCTCGGCGGCGCCGATGACTACGGCTACAACCCGGTGCCGAGCCCAAACGACGGTACTCGCCTCCCTTCGGACGGCACCGGCCGCGCTCGGGATCTGCAGGCCTCGCTCTTGCCCTTCAGCCTGAGTCGCACCTCGCGTCAGGGCGTGGGCAAGGCGGGCATCGGTGTCCTCGTCGACTACGGCTCCGAGCCGGACCGCTATCGCTCGCTTCGCGTGTCTCAGGGCGCGGGGGTCTTCGGGGTGGGGGTGCTCATCGACGAAGGTGGCAACGACGACTACGAGGCCGAGGCGGTGGTGCAAGGCGCGGGCATGTTTGGCATCGGCATTCAGTACGACGGTGGCGGCGACGACCGTCGTCGCGCGTATCAGGCCGCCCAAGGTTTTGCCTTCGCCCGCGGCGCCGGACTTCAGTACGACGTCTCCGGCGACGACACCTACGAACTCGACGTGGGCGAGGCGAGTTTGGGCGGCGATGTCCTCTACCCTTCGGCCCAACGCGCCAGCGCCAACGCCTCACTCGGCCAGGGGTTCGCGTTCGGCCGGCGCGGCGACGTGGCGGACCCACCCGACCGCGCGTTCATGTCGGGCGGCCTCGGAGTGCTCGTGGACCTCTCCGGTGCCGATCGGTATCGCGCCGGCTTGTTCGCCCAGGGCGGCGGGTTCTGGTGGGGCACGGGCATCCTCGCCGACCGCGATGGCGACGATCACTACGACTCGCTCTGGTACGGCATGGCAACGGGCGCTCACTACGCGGTGGGGGTGCTGGTCGATGGCGCCGGCGCCGATCGCTACGGCAGCGAGCTCACCGGCATCAACGTGACCATCGCGGGGGGCCACGACTTCTCCGCCGCGTTCCTCATCGATGAAGCGGGCGACGACGAGTACTTCGGCTCTCGCATCACGCTCGGATCGGGCAACTCGAACGGCCGAGGCTTCTTCGTCGACAATGCCGGCAATGACCACTACCGGGCGCGCTCGACCTACTCCATGGGCAGCGCGGGCCTGCTCGATCCGGCAGAGAACTATCACGGCTCCCCGCGGCGTCGAGTACCCAGCCTGGGCGTCTTCTTGGACGCCGGGGGCACGGACATTTACGAGCGTCTAAACGTGCCTGCGGTCGGCCCGGCGAACGATAGCAACTGGGTGCAGACCAACGCGGCCACGGCGGCGGTGGCTAGAAGCGAACTCGGCACCGGGGTCGATGGTGAGGCAGACAGCACGCTGCATGGTCCTTGGTTCGAATGAAGTCGTCCGCGCGTTCGATCGAGGTTCAGCCGCTCTCATGGTCGAGCAGGTCGCGCGCGGCCTCATCGAAGAGCGACAGCACGTCCGATCGCTGAAACGTGGGGACCTCCAGCGTCGGTGCCCCATCGGGCATGACGTGAGCCGGCGTGCACGCCGAGACCTCAGCCACGACATCCGCCGCCACGATCTTTGCGGTGAGAGGGCGACGAACGACGGCCTGGGTCTCTTCGGTCTCCTGCGGCGGAACACGAAGCGTGGGGACTCGCACCACCCCTCCGAGCTCACAGCCGATCATTCCGGCGACACGTTCACCGAGACGCAGCCCCGAGTCTCGGTTCGGCACCAAACCGAGATCCACCCGGTCCCCTCGTTTGAGCATGAGCTGCAGCGAGAGCGGCTCGGTGGGAGCGCCGGTGAGCACGACCTGATGGACCTCCGAGAACGGGAGGAACCGCGTCGTCATGCCGAGGGTGTCGATGATCTGACGCCGAGGTGCGTCCAGATCGATGGTGTGGGCGGCGCCGATGAACTGTAGGCTGCCATCCTCGTGAAACTCGACTTCCACGGTCGGGACGCTCCGCAAGCGCCGTGCCGGCGGCGACAACTCACGCGAAATGGCCGAAGTGTGGAGCGATGCCCACAGATCCAGGCTCGACCGAGGAGTGAAGTCCACGCATTGCTGGGGCTCAGGGACGGACGGTGGCCACCGGGTACCAGGGGAGCACACACTGATCTGCCCCTGGCGTTCGAGCCTCCGACAGCGGCCCCGCCGCCGTCCGTGAGTGCGCATTGGGCTGGAGCACGGATCGGTGCACTCTACCCCAAAGCCGGACTCCCGGATGATGGCCCCCAGACATCAAGCGCCAAACACGCCGCCGCGTAGACCCTCACCTCGGTGTCATCGGCTTCATCCAGGATGCGCTCGAGGAAGGGACGCAGCTCCGGCCAGCCGAACTTCATGGCGGCGTCGCAGGAGACGGTCAGTACGGCCGCGTGCAGCTTTGGACTGAGCGCCGCCGTCAAGGCATCGAACACGCGCTCCTCTCGCTTCGGCGAGGCTGCGTAGTCGAGCCCGCGCACCGCGCGCCGGAGCGCTGAGGAGTCTTGGCTCCCCGCCTCCGTCACGAGCCGCGGAACGCTCTCAGCGAGCTGCTCCCAGGTTAGAATTGGGAGCTTCTGCCGAACGCGATCCATCCATCGCTCGGTCTGGTAGAAGAGGAAGTAGCTCAGATCGACGGCGCGATCGTCGATGAAGTTGACGCGTGGATACTCGCGCACGAGCGCAAGCGAGGTCGTAATCCACACGAGTTCTGGAGTCTCCGAGTCGGGCGGAGACTCGTTGCTCAAGGTCCAACCGAACTCCGAGATCGCAGACCGCGCTCGCTCCTTGTCTACGCGTTCGAGGAGCGGGGTCAGGGTCTCGTGTTCGAAGGATGGATTCGGCATGTCTGAGCCCTCCTGCAGGCCGAAAGATCAGGATAGCATTCACCAGACGGGACGCCCTCCGCAACTCGCCCTGCGGCCATTGAGATGACACCCGGCTCGCCCCTGGGAAACGCTCAAACCTCGAGCCTCCCCAGCCAGGGCTCAACCCCCGTCGGGGACGTTCGGCTCACCGAGGTGCGCGAGCATTGCCAGTGACTCCTGCCAGCCGAGATAACAGAACTCGACCGGGATGACCGGCGGCAGGCCCGATTGCTCGACGTGGAGCTCGGTCCCGCAGCTGACTGCGCGAAGCTCGATGGTGTTCTTCATCTCGCCCGGCATGTTCGGAACATCGAACTTGTCGCAGTACCGGATGAGTTCATGTGGCTCATTCTGAGTCTCTCCCGAAAGGGTGTGGACGTCCGTATCACAGCTCGCGCAGAGCGCGAAGACTCCGGATCACAACCAGCGACGCACGCGGCTTTGGTAGACAGCGAACTCGTCGCCAAAGGCGGCGAGAAGGGCTCGCTCCTCCGGGACGATCTGAAACCTCGTGATGTAGAGACAGAACAGAGGCACCAGGCTGTAGCCGAGCAGGCTCGAGGTCCAGGCCGCGCCGCCGAGCAAGACGAACGCCATGCCGAGGTACATGGGGTTCCGAGTGATGCGGTAGATGCCGGAGACGACCATCGAGCTCGCTTTGTCCGGGGTGAGTGGGTTGACGGTGGTCTTGGCCCGGCGGAACTCGAGGACACCCGCAACCCCAACCACGATACCAAGCGCGACCAGGACGGCCGAGGCGGCCCGCTGGCCCACGAACGGGACATTCGCGATTGGAAACGCAACGGCGAGTACGCCGATGGCCGCCGCGAAGAGGAGCGAGACGACGAGCGGAGGGATCCTGAGTTCGAGTGAGCGCACGACGATTCTCACACGTTTGAGAGAAGACCGCCCTTTGGCTTCGCGCCTCCGAACGCACGAAGAGCGCGGACGCCGACGGCCAGGCTGAGGCAGGCCCCCAAACTACTGGGCTGCAAATTCCTGGCGTGCATACGACTCGAGGAAGCCGCAAGCCACGCAGCGAAAGGTCCCAATGGGAACGAGCTGGTCGTCCGGCGCCTTCGTCCCCGTCCAGAATGACTTCTGCGGCGGGCCGGGCATCCACTGGCTGACGATCCGAACCGCATGGCTGTTGTCGAGCACAAAGCCCAGTTCCATTTCGCCCTTGCACTTCGGACACTGCTGATGTGAAGCCGACATCGATCCCCTCCTGCTGCGTTCACGCGCGGTTGGAGCGCCCAACCGTCCACCACGATCTTGCCGGGAGGGGGACTCGAACCCCCACGCCCCTTTCGGAACAAGGGCTTTTAAGGCCCCGGCGTCTACCATTCCGCCATCCCGGCTTGCCTGCTGCATGTGTCTAACAGACCGAAGCCCACCGCTTCAAGCGACCGGACTCGGCTCCGGCGGCAGAACCGCGATGTGAGAGCCCTCCTGCGGGATGACCAAGGTGACATGCACGGTCGTGCCGGCACCGGGCGCGGATTGAAACGACACCGTGCCGCGCCACTTCTTGGCGCGCTCGGTCATGTTGATGAGGCCGTAGTGACCCGGATGTTTGCCGCTGGTGTCAAAGCCCACGCCGTCATCGGTGATGGTGAGCGAGACGAGATCACCGTCGTACTTGAGCTTGGCGTCGGCGTTCTTGGCGCCGGCGTGTTTGTGCACGTTGGTCAGGCACTCCTGGAGAATTCGAAAGAGCGCGAGCTGCATCTCACTGGGCAAGCGGCGGCGACGGCCGAGGATCTTGAAGTCGCAGGGGACCTTTGCCCTCGATTCGAAGCGCGCCACATACTCCTCGAGTGATTTGTGCAGGTCGAAGTCGCGACGCATCATCGTGAGCGATCGGCGAAGCTCATCGATGGCATCTTCGGCTTGCGTGCGGAGATCGGCGATCTCGCGTTTCAGCTCTTCGTCCTTGGCCAGTCGATAAATGAACTCGCTCTGGATGATCAGCGTGCTCAACTCGCCGCCGAGGCCGTCGTGGATCTCGCGGGAGAGCCGAAGCCGCTCCTCCGTGATGAGCGAAGCCTCCCGCATGCTCGAGAGCTCTCGAAGCTGTTTCAAGTGACTTCGATCGCGCGCGTTCAGGTAGAGCAAGACGTAGATGGCCACGAGATCGAGCACGCCGTACCAAACGAGAATGAACACGTCGCGCGCCAAAAAGGCCTGGCCCGGCCGAGCCTCGATCCAGGCCACCACCGGCAGCACGATGATGGGCGGCAGCACCGCGGCAAAACGTGGATAGAGCAGCGCGAAGAAGATCGTGAACATGATCTGACCCGCCATGATGGGTGAGGCGAGGCCACCGCTGGCGACGATCATCGCGGTCATGATCGCGAGATCGAGGATCAGGGTGACGAAGGTCAGAGCCCGGCCGAAGATCGGATGATCCAAGAGCAGGTAGTTCGTGACCGAGTAACCAATGGCAAAGAAGTAGACCGCGAAGGCGGTGCTCGTGGTGGCGCCCACGTATTGTGACCACGACGGCACCGCCAAGACGCCGAGACCGATCGAGAGGAATGCAAGCCGGGCGTAGAACAGCGCGCGGGCCCGGTCCGAGAACCGGTCCGAGTGCTCGTAGACCGGGGCGTTTTCCTGCAGCGGAGCCGCAGCTCCACCGTACAAGGGAGGCATCGGGGGATTCTATCCCTTGACCGGGCCGAGCGAAAACGGTGAGTTCACGCCCTATGTGCGGGGTCTTTGGAATCGCGGGCAACTCCGAGGCCGCCAAACTGGTCTACCTGGGCCTGCACGCGCTCCAGCACCGGGGCCAGGAGTCTGCGGGCATCGTCGTGACCCACGGGGACGGGCGTCAGTTTCATCGCCACGTGGGCCAGGGGCTGGTGGCCGACGTCTTCACCGAGTCCATCCTGGACCGGCTGGAAGGGGACCGGGCGGTCGGTCACGTCCGATACTCCACCGCCGGCGGCAACGACATCTCGAACGCTCAGCCCCTGATGGCGGAGACTTTGAAGGGCCCGCTGGTCATCGGCCACAACGGCAACCTCACCAACGCGCTCCGCCTCCGGGAGGAGCTGGAGCATCAGGGCGCGATCTTTCGATCGCGCGCCGACACCGAAGTCATTCTCCACCTCTTCGCCCGTTCCCGAGCCCCTCGCGTCGCCGATCGCTTACGTGAGGCTCTCGCCCAGGTGGAGGGCGCCTACAGCCTGCTGATCATGACCAAGGACAGCATCGTGGGCGTTCGGGATCCGAGTGGCTTCCGGCCGCTGGTGCTCGGCAAGATCAGAGATGCCTACGTCCTGGCTTCGGAGAGCTCGGTGTTCGACCTGCTCGAGGGAGAGCTGCTTCGTGAGGTGGAACCGGGCGAGATGATCATCCTCGAGAACGGCGGCATGCGATCCGAGCGGCTGGTTCACGCCCCCGAAGCTCTCGAACGACGCTGCATCTTCGAGCTCATCTACTTCGCCCGACCCAACAGCCGAGTCTTCGACCATGACGTGTACGTCACGCGCCACGAGCTCGGGCGTCAGCTCGCGCGCGAGGCCCCGGTCGAGGCCGACATCGTGATACCTGTTCCAGACTCGGGGGTCTCGGCCGCGTTGGGCTATGCCGAGGAAGCAGGTCTCCCGTTCCGGCACGGCCTGCTCCGCAGCCACTACGTGGGCCGAACCTTCATCGAGCCGGCCCAGGCCATTCGCCACTTCGGAGTCCGGCTCAAGCTCGCAGCGGTCCGCTCCATCCTCGCCGATAAACGTGTGGTGGTGGTCGATGACTCCATCGTTCGAGGCACGACCAGTCGCAAGATTGTCTCAATGCTTCGAGCGGCGGGCGCCAAAGAGGTGCACCTTCGCATCTCGAGTCCTCCCACGCGCTCGCCCTGCTACTACGGGATCGACACCCCGACCAAAGAGGAGCTCATCGCCGCCCAGCAAGACGTCGAAGGCATCCGGAAGTACGTGGCGGCTGACTCCCTGGCCTATCTGTCGGTGGAAGGTCTGCACGCCCAGGTCGGAGACGAGCGAGGCCCTCGGCAAAAGTTCTGCAACGCCTGCTTCACTGGCGAATACCCGGCGGGAAACATCCCGGAAGAGCTCCGACCAAACTCGCACGTCGGTTCCCGCTTCGATTAAGATCGCGCGAGCGCCCTTGACCCTGCTGCGCCTCACGGTGCGACCCCTTGGGCCTATCAACCGAACCGATCTTTGCGATAACCTGCAGCGGCTTGCGATTCCTCTGGCCAGTCCGGACGACACGCGCCTTCCTCGAGGAAGACCCCGTCCGATCAACCACCGAGCCCAGGCGGATTGACGCGCTCCGAGACGCCTTCGGACCCGGCGAGCCCGGCCTGGCGCGCGAGAACGAGCTGACCCGGGGGGAGGCCGCGTGGCGGGACCCAGCCGTCAGCGCCGTCATGCTCGGGGTGATGGGGGTGGGTGCGTTCACGGGTCTGGGCCTCGTCCACGCGGAAGCCGCGCCCAGCATCCCACTCGACGCCACGCGCCTCGATGCGGCGCTGCGCGAAGAGGCTGCGACCCTCGAGGCCGCAAGTGAGTCCATGAGCCCGGAGGAGCGCGCGCGCGCGCGCCATGACCTCTGGCGCTCGTTTGTGAGGGGCCCAGTGGCATCAGCCGCGGAGATCGTGGGTGTGCCCATCTCGAGCGGCGTGGGTTCGGGCCAGCGCAATCGCGTCGAGGACGTGCGCGTCATTCAGGAACGCCTCGAGAGCCTCGGCTTTCCCACCGCTACCAATGGTCGCTTCGAGCGCAGCACCGAGCGCTCGCTGCGCATCTTTGAAGCCCTGGTCACCGGTCGAGAGAGTATTTCGGGCACCACCGGGCGAATTCAGCCGGGGAGCGAGCTTCACAACGCGCTCTCTTCTCCGAACGCCCCGCGCTGGGTGAAGCTCCCAGCCGCCGGCCCCGGCTTCGTCAACGATGACCGGGACGGCTACGGACATGGCACGAACCGACTCGTCTCCGTGATCACGGACGCCGGCAAGCGATACGAAGCCGCATACCGCGTCACCCATCCAGGCTCCGCCCTGATGTCCCTGAACGACGCATCCCGTCGCGAAGGGGGGCCAAACCGAGATCACGACACCCATGAAATCGGGCTCGACCTCGACATCCGGCTCCCCAAGACCAACGGGACCTCGGGCTCCAACGTCCTGTGGCGGGAGTACGATCGCAAAGCCACCCACGCAATGATCGAAGCTTTCGCTCAGGACCCGCGGGTCGAGCGAGTTCTCATGTCCGACCGAACCCTCCTACGGACGATCTCGGACAGCAACGCGCCGTGGAAACACAAGGTGGTTTACGGCGGCTCCGTGCACCGAAATCATCTCCATATCGACGTCTCCCCGCCCGACGCAAGCTACGTGGTCCCTCGTGTGCGTACCGCCTGAACCGAGCCTCAGCTGGTATGGGCGGTGAGCTGATGTCCGCCCTTGAGATCATCGTTTGACGTGAGCACCAGCACTTGCGTCACCGCCCCAAGATACTGCAGCACCTTGGCGAACACCGCGCGCCCGGCAGGATCGAGATCGAGCGCAGGATCGTCGATGATGATCGGGACCCGTGAAGGCGCAGCCGCAATCTCGATGAGCACGAGCTGCAGCGCGAGCTCGGCCCGGAGAGCCTTCGCTTTCTCGAGCTCGCCGAGACGAAGCTCCGTCTTCTCGCCAAAGCGCACCGATGCAGCGGCGCCAGTGCCAAAGCTGGCGGTACCTCTCACGTCGAAGTTCGCGGTCTTGAGCTCCTGGGTGAACGCCCCCAGGTACTGGCCGATACGCGCGCCGTGCCGCTCCATGAGCTCGTCCACCGAGAGCTGCAGAATGCCGAGCGCGCCTTGCACCATCTCGGAGCTGCGATCGGTGTCCGGGCCGCCACCACCGCCGCCGCCACCGTAGCCCAGACCCCCGCCGAGCCCGCCACCGAGACCACCGCCCCCAAAGCCACTGCCGCCGAACCCGCTGGCGAGCCAACCCTCGCCGACGGCTGAAGACTCGAGGCCCCCCTCGGACGAAGAACCACCACCGCCGTATCCCGAGCCGTAGCCGTCCTCGTCGTCGGCGGGCCTCGAGGCCCCCGAAGGCTTTGTGCCGGGCACGGTCGTACCGCGAACGACCGCCACCGCACTCACTGGACGACCCGGTGCCACCGGCGCACCGGCGATGGGGGTGCCGCTCACGACGCGCGGGAGGGCCGGCCTTTCCGCGGCGGCAGGCTTGGTGGAGGGCGGTAGCGCGACCGGAGGTACCGACTGGGGCGACTTCTTGGCCGGCGGGGACACCGGCGGCGGCGTGGAATCGGGGCGCAGCTTGGTTCGAGCGGCCGGGGGCTCTTCGCCTCGGTCTTTGAGCGCCTTTCTCAGCTTCGCCAGATCGGACTCGAGCTTCTCCGCCTTCAGAGAGGGCGAGATGGAATCATCGGAGCCCAAGAGACGGGCCTCGAGATAGGTCATCCGCTTCTCGACGCGGTCGAACTCTGCGATGGCGTTCACCGCCGCTGAGTCCGTCGACCTCCGCTCCAGCTCTTTTGCCCCCTCTCGGATCTCGGCCCGAAACCGACCCAAATGCTCGAGGTCGTCGAGGAGGTTCTCGAGGTCGAGGTGAACACGTTCTTTGAGGATCGCACGCGCCGCTTTCGTGTCTGATTCGAACTTCTGCTCGACGCGGGTTTCTCGGTCGAGCATCGCCGTGAGTTTGGCCGCGAGCCGAGCTGACCTCTCGCGTTCGTTGACCCATCGAAGCACGGACGCCGCAGCCACCGCGGCCCCTCCGATGTTGAGCACCAAGACAAAGCCCAAGGAGAACGCGAGGGCGAGTCCCCACGAGAGCGCGCAGAACGCGAGACCACCCACGAAGTAGAGATCCTGCGTCAGCGGTTTGACCGTGTGGTCCTCCTTGAGCTCGGCGGTCTCCTCGCGCTCCTTTTCGAAGCGGGCTAGTTCTTGATCCCTCAGCGTACGCGCCTCTCGAAAGGCCAGGACATGCGCCACCGCATCGTCGGGGAGCTCGAGGAGCTCCGGATTAAACGCGCTGAGCGCGCGCTCGAGGTCTTTCTGCTTGGTCTGCAGGTCACGCGTCTCCTTGGCTACCGACTGCAGCTCCGACTTGCGCCGGGACAGCTGATCGATCTCCTCGCGCGCGCCCTCGAGTTCCTGCATGAGTCGAAGCTCCTCCTGGGCCGCCTCGTACTTGCGCAGGAGCTCTTCGGAGGACACCTCGAAGTCCGCCTCGTTCTTCGTCTCGTTCTGCTCGAAGACGAAGGTGGAAGAGCTGATCGCGGAGACCTCCCCCGCGTCCGTCTCGAGCGCGCTCTTGATCATGAGGCCACCCTGCGGCGGACCGGGTCGATGACCAAACCCGGGATGCTTCGGGCCCTCATCGTCGCTCGCGAACATCTGCGCGCCCGCCGCGGAGAAGGGAGAGGTCGCGCCGCTCGTCGGCAAGCCCGGGGCAGAGGGACCGGACGACGCGACCCCGCCCTCGCCTCTTTCGCGCCAAGTGGGTCTTCCGCCGCGTGATCCCATCGCTGCTGGGCTCACCATGCAGAGCTGTTCATAGTCGCCCTCGTCGGGGAGTTGCTCTTGCACCCTCAGGTACTGGGCGGTGTCCTGAGCGGTGTCCGTGAGCGGATCGAAGCTCTGGGTCTTGGGATCAAAACGGTACAGGGCGATGGCGCCGAGCCGGACATCGCGGACGAGGCGGTAGGTCAGCTTGTCCCGCGCGTGAAAGGTGATGCCGACCCGCGACTTCTTGGCCCCGGGCGCGACGAGGTGGCTCGTCGCCTCCGCTCGACCGGAGCTGGGAAAGAGCGTGTGATAGAAGAGCTCGTGGACGACGGCTCGCAGCTCCGGCTCTGGCAGCTGAGTGACGTTGAGGCCGTTTTTGGGGCTGAGGCGATAGAGACTGGGAAGTCCGCGAACGCCTTGAATCGCGAGCTCGATGATCAGCATCGCCTGGGCGAAGCTACCACCCTACGAGGCTGGCCGCACACTCGGCGCGGCCCCGAGGATCATTCGGAGGCTTCGCCTTCGCGCTTGGTCTGGGTGCGAGCCTTGATGCGGGCAGCTTTGCCGTGCAGTGAGCGGAGGTAGTAGAGGCGCGCTCGACGCACGACACCCTTCGCCTTGAGCTCGATCTTCTCGACTGTGGGCGCGTGCACCGGGAAGATGCGCTCCACACCGACGCCGTGAGAGACCTTGCGAACGGTCAGCGAAGAACTGATGCCACCCTTCTTGAAGCGGATGACGATGCCTTCGAAGACCTGGATGCGCTCCTTGTCGCCTTCCTTGATTCGGGTGTGGACGCGGACGGTATCACCGACCTCCACGGGCTTGATCTCGGCCTCGACTTGAGTCTCGGGCTTCAGGTAGGTCTTTTCGACTTGCTCTCGAACGCTGGTCATCACGTAGCCTTTCGGCGGAAGCACTCCGCGGAAGGGCCCATCTGCTGAAGATCAGGGCCTCTGGTCAAGCCCAAAACGGGCTCAGCCCTCTCCGAGCAGCCGATCTAGCCGGACCGCGAGCCCCGCGACCCCGGTGTTCCCCGAATCGAGCTGCTCCGCTCGGCCAGAGAGGAGCCTGACCCCAGGGTCCCCCTTTGGCTCGACGCCCGGACCCCAGGCGAGCACGTACCGGGCTTCGGCGGAGGCGCCCAGCAACTCCGCGCGGAGCGCCCTTGGGCCCATGGTCGGGCCCGAGTCCCCCGAAGCCAGGATCCATCGCGCCCCGTCGAGGGCCGCGTGGAGATCCTCGGGCCGCGCATGAACCCGGGAGGCCTGCGCGATCTCGGAGCGCCGATCGGTGCGACGCTCGTGGATGGCGTGCTCGAGCTTCACCGCCGCCTTGGCGCGACGGGGAAGCGGCCGAGGAAGAGCCGCCTCTGAGAAGCGCTCGATCTCGGCCTCTGCCTCGGCCCGGATCTCCGAGTGGGCGACGACAAAGTGCGCGGCTTGCAGTTCGTAAACTGCGGCGAGCTCGAGGAGCGCTCGGACCTCAGCCGCCTCCTCTATCGAGCTCGCGAGATGGAGCTCGGCTCCCGGCCTGGGCGTCGAGAGCAGGGACCGGCGCGCCTCCAAGTCGAGATCGAGCTCAGCCAGAAGATCGGGACGCCGCATCTTGGTGCGCCGAAGGGACTCGTTGTTGCGCCAGGCCTCGATCTTCGCGTGATCCCCGCCGAGCAAGACCTCCGGCACGGAGGCCCCACGGAACTCGGGCGGCCGGGTGTAGTGCGGATGTTCGAGCAGCCCGCCGGAGAAGCTGTCCGCCGAGGCGGAGCTCGCGTTGCCGAGCGTGCCCGGCTGAAGCCGCACCACCGCATCGATGATCGACATCGCCGCCAGCTCGCCTCCCGTGAGCACGAAGTCGCCCACCGAGACCTCCTCGTCGACCAGCTCGCGGACACGCTCATCGAAGCCCTCGTAGCGACCGCACACGAGCACGAGCCCAGGCTCGACCGCCAGTCGTCTCGCCATGTTTTGATCGAAGACCCGGCCCTGCGGACACAAGAGCAACACCCTGGCCCCGGGCGCCCGGGTGCGTGCCTCCTCGATGGCCAGCGCGAGCACGTCGGGCTTCATGACCATCCCGGCGCCGCCGCCGTAGGGGGAGTCGTCGACCGATCGATGTTTGTCCTCTGCGTAGGCCCGAGGGTCGACGAAGCCCACAGTCGCCCGCTCAACCTTCAGCGCTTTGCCGAGCAAGCCGGCGGACAGGGGGCTCTCGAAGAGCTCGGGAAAGAGCGTGACGACCTCGATGCGCACGAAGGACCTATGACTCGAGGTCGCCGAGCAGCCCCGGGATCGGTCGAAGCCGCAGCACCGGAGGCGCGCCCGCCTTCACGTCCACGAAGAAGTTGTCGACGTAGGGCACCAGATGGGTCGCCTCGTCGACGAGGATCTCGAGCACCACCTGTGCCCCGTTGTCATAGAAGTCATGGACCACGCCCAAAGGCGCGCCGGAGTCCGCATGCAGCACTTGGCCACCCACGAGCGCCTCCGCCGGCAACCGCTGGGTGAACCAGTCGGCGTCCACGAACAGCGTGCGGCCATGGATGGCCTCGGCGGCCTCCCGGGTCTCGATCCCCTCGATGTGCAGGACCACCGAAGGGCCCTGCAGCTCGCGTACGACCACACGGCGGACCTCGTCCGGCTCGGACTCGAGGCGGATGCGACCGGGCTCCAAGTAGAGGGGTTCGTTTCGGACCAAGCGCGCACGCACGTCGCCCTTGAGCCCGCGGGGCTGACCGACGCGGCCGATCTCCCAGCGCGCGTTCACCACTTGGGGGATCCTACTCGATGATCTCGAGCGTGGAGCGCTTCTGGGTCTTCATCGCGGCCGCCGACAAGATGGTGCGCATCGCCTTGGCGGTCCGACCCTTCTTACCGATGACCTTGCCGAGGTCTTCTTTGGAGACCTTCAGCTTGATGATGGAGGCTTCGGCGTCACCGAACTCGGTCACTTCGACGGAGTCCGGCACGTCCACCAGTGCCTTGGCGATGTACTCGATGAGTTCGCGCATTCGGCGGAAGCTCCTCAGGCGCTGACGGCCGGAGCGGCTTTCTTGCTCTTTTGAATGAGCTGCTTTGCAGTGTCCGAAGACGCCGCGCCCACCGACAACCAGTAGTCGATGCGCTCGTGCTTCAAGACCATGATATCGCGCGCCGGGATGAAGTAGCCGAGCTGCTCGATGAAACGACCGTCTCGCTTGTTACGCGAGTCGGTAGCGACCAGATGATATACCGGACGCTTCTTGCTTCCGCGCCGCGCCAGCCTGAGGGTGACCATGCCCAAAACCTCCAACATCGCCGCCGAGAAGGCAGCGGAATGGCGTGATTCCTGGATCCTCGTAGCCCTGTCAAGCCTAACCGCCCGCCGGAGGGCAAACCCAGGGTGTTCTAGGGGCTGTGGGGCCCGTAGCGTGGGTCGGTGCTCTTGACCCGGGCGAAGTCCGAGAGAAGAACTGCCAGCGCGTGACCCAGACGCTTGCGGAACGTCTCGGCATCTCCGAAGCCGCAGCAGAGCTCGCTCGGAGCTCCGAGATCATCGACCTCCATCTGGATACCTTCATCGCGCGCCGTATCTTTGGCTACGACTTCGGGCGCAGCCACGGGCGCTTCCCGCTCTTTGGCCAGATGATGCGCCACGTGGATCTGCCCCGCGCACAAGAGGCCGGTCTCACCGGCGCGATGTGGTCCATCACGACCAATCCGTTTCGCTCGCCCCCATCGAGGTTGAAGGTTCTCGCGAAGAACATCGACCTCCTCGAGGCCATGCTCACCGCGCAGCCGGAGGTCGAGGTGGTGCGCACCCACGCACAGTACCGCGCGGCGCGCGCGCGCGGGAAGCACGCGGCGATGCTCAGCCTTCAGGGAGGCAACGCGCTCGAGGGCGCACCGAATGGGCCGTTGTCGCTTCCGGACGATCGGATCGTGCGCATCACCGTGATGCATCTGACCAACTCGGTCTACGGCGCCACCTCGAGTCCCTTCCCACTGTCCACCGGCAAACAGACCCAGCTCACCGAGCGCGGTCGTCAGTTCGTCTCCGAGCTGAACCAAGCGCGGATCTTCGTCGACCTCGCGCATATTCATCCACGGGCGTTTTGGGACGCGGTCGAGGTCCACGACAAGTCGCAGCCGCTCATCGACACCCACACCGGCGTGAGCGCGGTGACGCCGAGCTGGCGCAACCTCGACGACGATCAGCTCGAGGCCATCGCCAACACCGGCGGCGTGGTGGGCATCATCTTTCACCGCGAGTTCCTGAAGCGCCCGGGCTTCCCCATGCACGGGCTTCGCATCATCGACCACCTCAAACACGTGCTGAAGGTGGTGGGCGAGAAACACGTTGCGATCGGGAGTGACTTCGACGGCATGATCTTTCCACCGAGCGATGTGTCCTCGGTGCTGCACTACCCGCGGCTCGTGCAGTACATGCTCAACGAGGGGCTCTCCGAGCGGACGATCCAGTGCATCCTGGGAGAGAGCTTCCTCGCCGCCTTCGAGAGATTGCGTCCGTGAGCTGGGTCCCTCGTGTGTGCTCGCGCCTTCAGTGCGCGGGCCGCGCCTTCAGGGCGGCCCGAATCGCTTGCACGGTGGGCTCGAGCTCCGGATGTTGCTCGAGAAGCTGCTTCGCCTTCGGACCGTCGGCATCACTCGAAAGCCAGCTGACTTCACCCACGGACCAGCGCTCCGTGTGAGCGCCCTCTTCCTTCCGCAGCGCGGGCGCGAGTGTGTACTCCGAGGGGCGGCCGTGCTCGTCACGCGTCGCGATTCCCAACTCGAACCACTTCTCCGAACGCTGAGGCGGAACCAGGTAGGCCTCGGCGTCATGCCAGTTCGAGAAGCCGAGGAAGGCCCGCGAGACCCGCGTGGGCGCAACGTGGCTGGGGATATAGAACTCCGGGCTCTCGTGCCCTTTGGGGACTCGTTGCTCGAGCTCGAGCACGATCAGAGGCTGCGTCGATGGAACGGTGCGCTTGGCGATGATGCCCAAGAAGCCCGAGAAGGCATAACCGAACGCGGTGGGCGTGATCTGCGCGGAGTCGAGCGGGCTGTGCACGTAGCTGGCCATGGCCGTGGCCTTCTTGTTGTGCACGCCGATCTGTGTCGCGCGAGACTCCCCCTGCATGTACTCCGTGTAGCCCTTGTCGCCGATCTGGCGAATCACGTGGGCCGCGACGCGATCGGCCGTCTTCTCCACCGCCTCGTGAAGCTCCGAACCCTTGGCCAGCTCGGCGGAGAGCGTCTCGGTGAACGTGTGAGAACCGATGACGCAGCGCCAATCTCCACAAAGGTATCGAACCAGCTCGGGTCCACCGTAGTCGCGGAGCGTGAAGCCTCGGTAGACCTTCTGGAGCTTCGCATCCGCGCCCAGCGTGCTCTCGATGGCCGCGTAGTGCCGGTCGAGGAACTGAGGGGTGGCCCCGATGTGTTTCGCGTCGTAGCGCTTGGTACTGCGGATCGGATCGGGCGCATCGGCCTTCTGGGGTGGCACCTTTCGCTTCCGAATGGGACCCGTGCCCCCTTGCTTCATGAGCTCCAATACGTCCGTGAGCGGCAGGGTGTCCGGACGCGCCTTCTCGTTGGCATCGAGCAGGGCGTAGTAGCCGCCGACGATGGAAGTATGGATGCCCACCGCCTTCTCCACCTCCTTCAACGTCAGCCAGCCGTCGTCATCGCCGCGGCACACGAGCGTAGTGGAACTGGAACGGTCCGCCTCGGCGAGGCGTTCTAGATCCCTGTTTCCGGATGCACGAAGGTCCTCGGCGGAGAGCTCGATCTGGCCATTCGCGTCAAAACGAACGCGGATGCTTGCAACAGAGCCGCGGCTCACGCGTCCGAGCGTAGCAGAATGCACGACCCAAAGGTGTCCCTATTGAGGGCTCGCCCGCGTGATGGCGGGCACCGGTGCACCAGGCGGACCGGCAAAGCGCTTGCGTCCATCCTGGCGTCTCCCCAGGATGGGCGCATGCGGCTCGCGGCCTTCGCAGTTCTCCTCACCTCGCTCGCGAGCACGACGTCGGCCGAAGCGAAGGCGCAATTCAAGAAAGAGACGCTCAAGGTGCCGGGGGTCATCCTCGCTTACCTGAGCGGAGACCTCGACGGCGACGGACGAATCGACCTAGCCGTGAGCTATCGGCGGGGCAAGGGTCCCATCGCCGAGCGCTTCTTCGCGGTCTTCTTTCGAGGTGAGCTGGGCTTCTCGACCGCGCCCAACCTGACCATCGGCGCCCCCAGCAACGCGGCGGTCTGGGATCTCGGCGACGTGAGCGGCGGGGTCGGCGAGGAGATCGTCTATCTCACCACCAGCGGCGTGTACGCGCTCGAGTTCACGGGACGCAAGACCTCGGACCCCGTCCGGATCATTCGCACTCGGCCGCTCGTCGGTCGAGCGGAGGAAGAGGATCTCGTCACCTGGGATTTCGTGCGCGAGCTCGAGCCGGGTGGACCCGTGACCGTCATCCTGCCCCGGCTCGGACCGCTCGAGCTTCACCGAAAAGTCGACGGTGAGTTCAAGCTCTGGTCGCGCGTGGACGTGAGCCCGCCCGCGTTCTACGACGCCACCCGGTCGACGTATCGCCGTTCGGCCCGCGGAGGGAGCGCCGGTCACGCGTTTGCGTATCGCGTGACCACGGTCATTCCTGCGTTGTGGTTCGTGGATGCAGACGCCGACGGAAAGACCGACCTCATCACGACCTACGAAGATCGAGTGCAGATCTACCCCTTGCGAGAAGACGGGACCTTCTCCGGGACCGCCACCACGCGTCGCTGGTTTCGCGTGCGAACCCCCGAAGAAGAGAAGCGACTCGACAACGAGGTCACCGCGCAGGTCTTGGACATCAACGGCGATCGCCGAGCGGATGTCATCATCACCAAGATCGGCGGCGGCATCACCACGCTCCGCACAGAGACGGTCATCTTCACCGGGCAGGCGGACGGTGGCTTCTCGAAGGGCCCCGCTCAGGTGTTTCGTGAGGACGGCTTCTCGACCTTGCTGCGCTTCGTGGATCTCGATGGCGACCGGCGTTTCGAGATGCTGCATCCCAAGACCGAGGTCTCGATCCTCGCGATGACGAAGGCGCTCATGTCCTCGGAGCTGTCGATGGACCTTCGTATTCGTCGCCTCTCCAAAGACGAGAAGGAGGTCTTCGAGTCCAAGCCGTCGCAGCGCATCGATCTCACGCTCGGCCTCGACTTCAAGCAGGGTGGCGCGATCCGCGGCGCCTATCCCCTGGCCGGTCATGACTTCGACGGCGACGGCAAGAACGACATCATCGTGCCGAGGGGGGCAAGCGAGATGGGCCTGCATCACGGCGTCCGCGACGGCGCGAACTTCTATGAAGACGACCCCACCATCATCCTGTCGGCCGCGGCGACGCAGCACACCGTGGTCGTGTATGCGAGCGACAAGGCGAAGTATCCGGACGTGCTGATGTTCCATACGGACATGCCGGAGCTCGAGGGTGAGATCACGATGTTTCGAAACGTGAGCGGCGGGCGGTGAAGCGGGAGCTCGTTGGCGTTGCCGCGCAGAAGGCACAGGTCTAGCCTTCACTCCATCGGGCGCTTCATCACGGGCCTCCTCCCCTTGCTCGGCGGGGCCGCCGCCGCCTGCAGCGTGGAGCTGGGAGCTCAGTTCGTCGCTTGGCCCGAGGTCCCGCCCAACACTTTGTCGTTTCTACTCCACTTGGACGAGAGCCAACGAATCTACGGGCCTTTCGGTCCGGTCGGACCCGACGCCCCGCTTCCGCTGACTGACGGAGCGAGCACCATCTACGCGATCGGCCGAGCATCGATCGAGTCCGTGCCCCCCTTTGTCGTCGCCGGCCGTCTCGAAGAAGCCGAGCTCGTCACCGCGAAGGCAGAGTGCGCCGGGTGCGCAGCTTGCGCGGTGCCCCCCGGAGATCGAGTTCTGGCTCCCCTTCCGCCCTTTCCGGCCACGCAGAGCTGGAAGCGAGGCGTCGAGGCGACCGGCGACGGAGCCCCCCATTCGTCGACCGCCCCGCATCGACTGCACCACCCGGTTGGTACGTTACGCCCATTGCACAACGCCCCCGGAGTGGCCCAAGCATCCGAGCTGGCTCAATCGATGCACTCAACCGCGGTGCAAAGGAGGACGAGTCATGCACACGCCAAAGCTTCTGAGAACGTTCCTGCTCGCCTTGGGGGGTTTCGGCCTGATGTCGTGCGCGGTTGAGAATCGGATTGATCGCCTTGCTGATGCTCTGGCTTTTCCTGACATCGGTCAGACCGAGTTTCAGTCCAGGGTTCCGTTCGAGTTTCTTCCGTTCGAGGGAGATGGCTGGCTCGTCCGCTTCGAGTTGCCTGAGGCGGCGGCTGAGCTTCGGATCGTGAACGGACTGGATATGCATCAAATCCGACTGGACGTGGGAAACCAGCGGCTCTTCGAGCAGGACACGAGTTGGGACGGTGAGCTGAGCGCTGTGCGTCTGTACGGCCACGATGTTCCGGCGACCCTGGCCGAGAACCAGGATGAGACGCTGATGATGCGTTACATGCTGGCCTGCACCGAGGAAGCCGGTTGGCGCTGCTACATCGAGGCGCTCGACGTGCTGGCGCACCTCGGCTTCCGAACCACGGATGTGTATCCGGCGCTGGGTCTGGAGAAGGCGGCGCTGGGTCTGCACCGGCTCGCGGCCTTTGCGGAGCCCTAGGCCCCCACGCATGCCGGAGCTCGAGGGTGAGATCGCGATGTTCCGAGATGCGAGCTGCGGCTGCTGAGGCTGGAGGTCGTTCGCATTGCTGCGCGAAAGGCAGAGCTGTATCCTTCTCTCCATCGGGCGCCTCATCACAGGCCTCCTCCCGTGGATGGGGCTGCTCGGCGGCAGCGCCTGTAGCGTGGAGCTGGGGGCTCAGTTCGTCGCTTGGCCCGAGGTCCCGCCCGACACTCTGTCCTTTCTGCTCCACCTCCACGAGGGCCAGCGGATCTACGGGCCTTTCGGTCCGGCCGGACCCGACGCCCCGCTTCCGCTGACCGACGGAGCGAGCACCATCTAGGCGATCAGCCGAGCATCGATCGAGTCCATACACCCCTTCGTCGTCGGCAGCCGTCTCGAGGAGACCGAGCTCGTCGCCGCGCAGGCGGAGTGCGCCGGGTGCTCGGCCTGCGCGGTGCGCCCCGGTGATCGAGTTCTGGCTCCACTTCCGCCCTTTCCGGCTACGCAGAGCTGGAAGCGAGGTGTCGGGGGGCAGTTCCTCGCGGTCGATGGTGCGGTGAGCTCGGAAAGCCTCGTGCTGTCCCTGCCCGCCCCGCGAGCCTGCGCGGGCTCGATGGAGGTCGAGGTCGAGGTCGTGCACGAACTCTTAGCGGGGAGCTGGACTGGAACACTTCCGGCGGGGAGTGGTGCAATATGGGTACACGGGCCGGACCTCTTGCTCGTTCCGTCGGAAGGGACCCCGGATGGACTTTCACGCCAGCTCGAGCTCACCTCGGTCACGGACATCAAGGCGACCGGCGACGGTGCCTTCCTCGCTACGGTGAACGAGCCACCACGTGTGGTGCGCGTCTCGACCAGCACCGGCGGAATCGTCGTCGAGCAGACCTGGGCTCTCGGCCTCGAGATGGCGCAGAGCGTGGCTTCGGCCGACGGCGGCGGATTCGTCGCCACGACCTCTGGCCTCGGAGAGCTCTGGTTCAGTGAGCGCGGAGATCCTCCGATTCGAGCCGTGCTCCCGATCAGCCGAACGCTCGTGGACGTGCTGAGGAGTCCTTTCCGGCCCCATGAGTTCTTCCTCGGAGCGGGTTTTGGAAGCGTCTTCATCGTCGACCCATTCACCGGGCCGCCGACCTTTCGCGAGGCGAAGATCCCAACGGCAGACAAGGGTGTCCGCCGATTCGCGGTGCGAAGCGGTTCCCGTGGCCCCGAGCTCTGGGCCGCGACGAATGGGGCCGGACTCTATGTGCAGACTCGTGAGCTCCACGAAAGGAACGAGTGGCGAATCGAGGACGCATTGGTCGAGGCGGGGCGTGACAACTGCGCCGGCTTTCCGGAGTGCGGCTTCGCGGCGCTCAATCGGGACGCCGTCGACGTGGACGTCAATGAGACCAGCGTCGTCGTGCGCGTGGCGGGCTGCGAGGCGATCTTGCTCATCTCACCAGACAAGGGATGCGCGACGCGCCTCGAGATGCCCGCCGGAGTGCCGGGAGGGCTGAGCCTCGATGCCGGCCACCTGTGGGGCATTCGACCGAGACAACTCGTGCGCGTTGTGCTGCCGGGGCCATGATCGAACTGCCTCCTCGCGCGAAGACCGGTCCCCGGGGAATGCACTTCGCCCAAGACCTCGTCGATGGGACTCTCCTCGGCGTCTCGTTCTGGGACGTCCTGGAGCGCGCTGGCCGTAGTCCTCTGCAGCTCGAGCGACGTTTATGGCGCTTCGAGGCGCCACAAACGAGGTGTCCACTTCGTTCCAAGAACGGCAGGTGGTTCTTGCGCGCCTGGCCCACGCCTTGCTGTCAAGCGGCCAACCATGCGCACGCTTCTGAAGTCCACACCAGCCCGCCAAGCGATCCTGCGAGGCCTCGGCTACTCACCCCCGGCCAGCGACGCCCCAGCGGCGGGCGGATCTGATGCTCTCGATCAAAACACATCCGCCCAGGTCCGGGATCCGGTCGCGCCGAGCGTCAAGCTGCCGCAGCACCAGCCGAAAGACGCCCGGGCGATGGGCGGACTCGAACCGAGCACAGGCCCGGTCCTGCTGGCCAGCGTTCGGCGCCCAGGCGGTGCTCAACTGGGCGCCGTTCCAGAAGCCGTCGAGGGTGCACAGTCCACGGAGAAGGCGGGTGCTCTGACGGCCGAACAGCAGTGGGCCTTGTCGCGACAGGCCGAGCTGCAGGCGCGGATTCGCCATCCGAACCTGTCACCGGACGTCCCCATCGATGCGCTATGGGACTCGGTGGTGCCTTTCCAGGTGGGCCGATCCCCAACCGCAGAAGACATCGCTCGCACCCGACAGCTCCTCGAGCGCTTGCCCACCGGCGTCGCCGTGCCGCCTGATACCGCCCTCTTTCTCAACATGATCATCGCTGGGACTCTCCAATCGGCGAGTGCTCGCATGCTTCGCTCCGCTGCGCCCAAGGCGCGGGGTGACCTGCTGTTCGTCGCCAACGTCCCCGGAGATGCACCGAGCGTGTCGGCGCGCACCCTGCAGGAGCGCGCGAACGCGAGCTCTCGAATCGCCATCTCGGTCCACAACCTCCAGCCGATGATCGCCTTCCCGGACCCGGCCTCGAATACCCCCGGATACAACGTCGAGGCTCGAGCTCGCCAGGTGGAGGAGGCGTGGGCAGAGATCTGGTCCGGAAAGCGGGCGCCCGAACTGGTCGAACAGCTCGTCTCGCTGACCGCCTTCGCCAGCGAAACCGTAGCCAACGCCCGGGCATTGAGTGACATCGAGGTCGCTGCCCGCGAGGAACCGCGCTCCATGCACAACATCAGGAAGGACCTTGGCCGCAAGGTTCGACCGGCCGACCTTCGACACCCCAAGGAGATCGAGGCCTACGTAGAGAGCCTGCCCAGCGCTGGACGAACCAAAATGTTCCTCCGCCTCGACGACCTCGAGCTCGCGCCCGGCACCTTCGACTTCTGGGAGAACACGCTCGACCGGTCCGCTCTGGGACTACTCTAGAGCTCGTCGATCGGGCGCCGCATCATTGAGAAGCTCGCGAGGCTTCCACGCGGCACACGCACGGGACCTCGGGGTAGACGATGAGGAACGGGTCTTCGGGAGAGATGCGCAGCTTCATCCGGCGGCCGGCACACCTCGCATGCCCCCGAGCTTCTGGCTCGAGAGATCACGGTGACCGAAGAAGCGCGTGGAGAGCGCGCCACCGACTTTTATGAAGACGGGATCGAGCGCCGTGCGCCGAGTTCAGTCATTCGAATAGTGCCGGTACGCCCTCGGGTCGGGCGAGACCCCGTGCTTCTTTCGATCACTTCGCTCGTGGGGCGTTCCCCAGCGAACCTGCGGGTGCGCGAGCCTGTGGGCCTCGGACTTTCTCTGCTGAGCATCTACGTCCCACGGAGCGTCGTGAGAGTGTACGTAGTACAGTCGACCTTCGACGTAGCCAGCCACCCCAGCGGAACCATCCGGCCACGCGGCCACCTTGGTCACTCCGCTCTGGTAGGGGTACGCAATGTCGATCGCGGTGGAATACTCGGGTGTGTCCGCGGGCAGCTTGCCGTCCGACACGACGTTTCGTGGAATGCCAGAGCGTTCGAGGACCCGGCCATCCGGGAGCTCGACGCGCACTGTGTATGTGTTGGACCTCGCGAACTCAGCCACCGCGTCGCTGTGACCACTCGGGTGCAAGACGGCGGTGCCCCGGACGACGCCATCTTTCGGTGCTTGCCCGATGTTTATCCGTCGAGCTTCGCCGGTGTGGTACGAGTGCCCCCAGCTTTGAAATTTGAGGTCGTTGCCCAGGAGGAACTGGACGGCCGCGGCCTGTCCTTTCCGCGCCCGCGCTGCGAGCGTCGCGATGACGTTCTGCGTTTCTGGGTGCCTCACAACCTTCCCCGAGAACTGGGTTGGGTCCGTCTGGTTGACCGAAGCCACGCTCATCGTCGGACTGGATGGCCTTGCTTGCTCGGCGGCGGTCACCGGAATCGGCGCGGAGCTCACATCGAGCGCAGCGCCTCGAGCCCCGGCGCCATGGCTCACCGCGACCGCACCGAGCACCACCGCGCACACGCCGAGGGAGCGCGACGTCGACGTTGACCGCCTCGATCCGACCGCGGCCTCGCTGCTCTCGATCGACCACGTGCTGTTCTCACCTGAGATCCGGGAGTTCCTCCGCCAGGCGATTGAAGCGGGGGCGAACGGCCAGCTTCTCGTCCAGGCATTGCCTGAACTCACCTCCGCCAAGTCGCTCGGGAAGGCCTTCGCTCGACTCGGCGTCGAAGTCTCCTCGTTGACGGAGCCGGACATCCAATACAACAAGAGCACTCTCGAGGTCGCAATCCGGACCGGGTGGTCGTTTCACGCTCCGGTGATCAGTTCGGGCGCCAACCTGGACAAGTTCATCGACGACTGCCTCGCGGCCGGACTGACCGCATCCCAGTGCGTCGGATGGGCGCAGACCGGAGTTTTTGAGGGGGCGGACCGCTTCCGCAGATTCCCGGACGCCGTGAAGAAGAAGCTGCCTCGACTGCAGTTCGACGTCGCGATGATCGTCGCCGAGTGGAAGACCCGCTATGCCGCCGAATGGACCCCCGCTATCGAGACCTACCTGACCGAAGCCCTGAGGAAGTCTTTTGAGAATGGCGAATTCCATGTGAGCCGGGTGCGCAGTTTCCCCGGGGGGCCGGATCGGGTACGAGGCGGGCTCCCGGAACTCCGCGACCTGCTCGGGCGGTACTCGAAGCTGACTCCGCCAGTCGAAGTGAAGCCGAGTCCGTGAAGCCAGAACCCGTCCGATCAACAGACTGCTAGCGTCGCCGCCGCGCTCGGACGAAGCCAGCGAGGATGAGTCCCCAGAAGAGATAAGCGAGCACGTCACCGATGACGAGGTAGAGCGTTCGGCTCTTGTCGCTGATGATCGGAACCTCGCGAACCAAGCTCTCTTGCGTCCACTGCCCGGTGCGGGCGGAGATGCGTCCCGTGAGATCGACGAACGCGCTGATGCCGGTGTTGGTGGAGCGAATCAGCGCTCGGCGGGTCTCGATGGACCGAAACGCGGCCATGGCCAGGTGCATGAGCGGCTCGTGGGAGTCTCCGTACCAGGAGTCGTTGGTCACATTGACGAGCGCGTGCGCCGGGCCGGCTCGGTCCCAGATGCGCCGGGGGAGGGCCGGGATGATGTCTTCGTAGCAGATCATCGGAAGCAGCGTGACCCCGGACTCGAGGGTGAGGTGCTCGTAGATGGTGCCCCGTGTGAACATCGAACCAAAAGGCAACAGATCCAGGATGAACGGGAAGGTGTCCGCGAACGGGATGGTCTCACCGAAGGCCAAAAGCTCCATCTTGTCGAAGAGCCCCCGCCGCTGACCGTCCGCGCCAACGAGCAGCACGGTGTTGAACATGCGAATCACCGCGCGCCGGCCGGTCTTCGGATCGTCGCCGATGTCGCCGGTGATCGCCCCAAACACCACCGGGACCCCGAGCTCGGGTCCCACGATCTCGGCGAGGTCCATTCGGTTTCGGTAGATGAGGCGGTTGTAGGCGGACTCTGGCCACACGATGAGATCGAGGTCTTTGTGGTCCCGCGCCACCGCCTTGGACATCTCCAGATGGCGCGCGAGGAACTCCTCCGCCCGAAGCTTCTTGTCGCGCGCGCCGAGGTTCGTCTGAATCAGCGCCACGTGGAGCTTGTCTGCGTCCGCCTGCTTGGCCTCCACCATCGGCAGGCGCACGAGCCCGTAGACCAGGGTCAGCACGAAGGCCGCCGCGGGGACCGCGAGTCGAATCCGAACCGGGGCGCGACCGGTCTTGCGTGCGAGGAGCAGCTCGTACAGGCCTCCGTTCACCAGCATGATGATCGCGGAGAGCCCCGGCATACCAAAGAGCTCGACGATCTGGATGATCGGCAGAAATTGATACTGCGAGTAGCCGATGAAACTGGGGAACAAGAGCGGATAGACGAGCTCCACCGCGGGCACCACCACCGGCAGCACCCAAACCGGCGCGAGGCCCAGCCGATCTTCGGCTCGGCGAACGACCCAGATGTTGAGGGCGCACAGCCCACCTTGATAGACGCAGAGCAGCACGTAGCCGAGCGTGGCGAGCGGCAGCGAGAGGGTGGTGAACTCCTGGATGAGATGGATGACCCAGTAGAAGCCACCCATGTTTGTGATCGTTCCGAAGACCACCCCAACGAGCAGGGTCTTTCGGCCCGATAGCCCACGCACCGCGAAGAGCACCGGCACGAAGCAGAACCAGATGAGGTAGAACTGATCGAAGCCGATGTAGCCGACGAAGTAGAGCACCGCCGCGAGGGCGGCGAGCGCCAGACGAGGGACGAGCCCGAGCTCTGGCTCAGTGGACGGTGATGACGTCATTCGGGAGGATCGCGATGTTCTCCTTCATGTTGTCGCCCATGACCAGCGGCTCCAGCGCCACGTCGTAGCGAACGAAGGCGTCCCCTTTTCGCCGAACCAGCACCGCGCACATCTCGGAGAACGGCGTGGTGCCGCCGGCGAGCGCGAGCGCCTGAAGCAAGCTCATGTCCCCCTGGTAACCGTAGGCGGAGGGCGACCGAACCTGGCCGGCCACGTAGAAGCGCTTCTGGGTGAAGGTCCGCACCGTGATGCTGACGATCGGCTCTTTTACGAACTCCTCGAGCCGCTTGGTGAGCTGAGCCTGAAACTGCGGCACAGTGAGCCCGGCCGCGGTCTCCTCGTTGATGAGCGGCAAAGTGATGCGACCGTCCGGACGAACCGTGACCTGCCGGGTGAGCTGCGCCTGCTGCCAGACCTCGACGTCGAGCTGGTCTCCGGCGGAGATGACGTAGCCCCCCTCCTCCGGCTTCACGCTCAAGAAGACCTGTCGTTCCGAAGCGGGAATCACCGGACAGGAACTCGCGCAGCCGACCGCGGCGGCCACGAGCGCGAGCAAGAGGGAGATCTGCAAAGAACGCGAGAGGGATCGCACGGTTCGGCCCTACCCGAGAACCCGTCCCCTGTCTACGACTGGCGAGTCAGTCCCGTCCGGGCTAGGCTTTCGGGGTGAGCGCGGACCGGGAGCCCGGTCGCCGTCGGGCGGCTCTCTCGCTTGCGGTCCTTCGCGGCCCAGATCGAGGCAAGATCCTTCGAACCAGCCGGGGGCGGGTGATCGTGGGCTCCGACCCCAGCGCGGACCTCGTGCTCACTGATCCCAAGGTTGCCCCCAGACACCTCCGCATCGAGCTCGATGGCGCCGACTTCCGCTGGGAAGCCGGTCCCGAGCTTCGAGACGTGCGCGTCGACCGGAGCTGGATGCACCCGGAGTCCAAACTCTCCGGCGGAAAAGTCCAGCTCGGCGACAGCGAGCTGCTCGTCTTCGCGGGCGAGCTCACGGAGGGGGTCGTCAGCCACGAGCTCAGAAGCCCGAGCGGCATCGAAGCGCCAGACGCCGCGGCAGCGACCGACGTCGGGGATCGGCCGCCCGGTCTGGACGCTCTGCTCGATGTGCCCGGTTCGAGCCACGACGCACAGACCATGGCCCTCGGGGCTTTGAACCTAGCCGGAATGGACGCCATCGCGCTCGCCGCCATCCCCACTCAGGCGAAGCCCAACACCCCGCAGCTCCTCTCTCAGCAGTCGACCCGCATCCTCGGGCGCGATCAGCTCGCGGACTCGAGTCGCACGCCGGCTCCACGTCCGATCACGCCGGAGATCATCCCGGTGATCGAGCCGGACGCGGCTTCTTCGGTGCGCGCCCGGAACGCGTGGGGAGACCGGCCTCCCTCTGCCGTCTCGGCCGAGGCCCCCACGCCTACAAAGAACGCTTGGGGAGACCAGCCCAAAGCCGACGAACGAGCGATGGTTCATGTCCCCGCCTCGCCCGCGAACGCTTGGGGAGACGCACCCAAGTCGAGTCGCGGTGCGATCTCCGTCCCGCCCGAGATCCCGCGAAGTGCTTGGGACAGTGCGAGAGTGGCCAAGCCGGCGACCGAGCCACCCGGGCCCAGGGAGAGCTTCGACCGCGCGTCCGCCAGGAGCTCCGGCACTCGGGCCTCCGACCCGCGCGAGGGTCTGCCCCGCCTCGAGATCGCACCCGAGGCCCTGATCTCTGGCCGGCGAGACCCTGCGCTGCGTGTGCTGACGGAACCCGACGGGCCCTACGCCACTCAAGTGAGACTCCTGGGCGCCCGTCTGGCGGAGCTCTTTCGAAGCTTTGGCTACCGCGCCTTCATGATGACCAGCCCGGAGCCACTGACCGGCAAGACCACGATCGCGCTGAACCTCGCGCTGGCACTCGCCGAGGATCCCAAGCGGCGCGTGGCCCTGGTCGAGACCAACTTCCGCTTCCCCAGGCTGGCCGAGATCCTGGGCCTTCCGCCCGACCGAGGTCTCATCGGGGTGCTCGAAGGCCGCCTCGAGCTCCTCGACGTCACCGCCCGCCTGAAGGACCGAAACCTCGTGGTGCTGCCCGCCGGGGGCCGTCACGCCCACCCCGGGGAGATCCTGACTTCTCCCCGGCTCAAGGCCCTCCTCCGAGACCTCCTGAACACGGTCGACATCGCGATCCTGGATGCGCCCAGCGTCAAACCCACCGCCGACACCAATCTCGTCTCGGGTCTCGTCGACGGGGCCCTAATGGTAGCCCTCGACGGGGTGACCACGACGCGCCTGACGGATCTGGCCATCCAGCAGCTCGGGCGCGAGCATGTCCTCGGCGGGCTGTACAACCACGCGCCGCCCGAGATCAGCCGACAGCTTCGCGCCGAGCGCAAGCTGCGGATCTCATGAGCGCGAGCACGGGCGCAGCGAGCGGTTGCCTCTGGGCCTCTGGTCTTGGTAGTCCCGGCAGCACGGGCCGCCGATGCAGCGACCGGACGATCGTCGACGAGGACTGAGGTTTGCGCTTTCCCACACACGCCCCTCGTTTGACGAGTTCCATCGTCCTTGGAGTGATCTCGCTCGCGACCTTCGTCCTACCGACCACCGCCCGGTCGGAGCAGACCACGACCGAGGTGGAAGACGTCGATCCAGAGAGCGAAGGCGCGCTCGACCTCGACGAGCTCGTTCGTCGGGCGGTGCAATTCAACCTGCTGATCCGCGCGGAGGGCACGCGCGTGCGGGAAGCCGAGGCGCTCTATCAGCGCGCAGCGGCCATGGCCTACCCCGCCATCTCCTTCAACGCTCTGATCGGCGGGCCAACCTCGGAGGCCCGAACCACGGTGGTGAACGACCTGAGCACCGTCACCCCGGAGTCGCTCGAGGCCGACTTCGACTTCGGAGAGCTGGGGGTCACGTTTCGTATCGGGGCCCAGATCGTTCAGCCCCTCTACACCTTTGGAAAGATCTCGACCGCCAAAGAGTCCGCCGCGCACGGAGTTCGAGCTGCGAAACACAACGTGAACATCACCCTGGGAGAGGTGCTGCTCAACGTCCATCGCGCCTACTGGACCCACATGATGACCATCAGCTTCGCCGAGGGCCTCGAGGACGGATACCGAATCCTCGAGAGCGTCATCATGAAGATCGAGACTCTGATCGAGGAGGACTCCGCCCAGGTCACGGAGAACGATCGACTCCGACTGCTCCACGCGCTGGCGACCATCCGAGTCCGGCTCACCGATGCCCGGGTGGGTCAAAGCCTGTCGCTTCAGGCGCTCAAGCTGCTCATCGGCAAGGAGCAGAGCGATGCTCTCTCGGTGGCCGCGAAAGAGATTGAAGATGTCCCCGAAGGCGTGCCGAGCCTGAACGAGCAGATGGCCCTCGCCCGCGTCCAGCGTCCTGAGGTCCAGGCCCTGAGCGCGGTCACTCAGGCGCTCGACGGAGTGGCCGAGCTCCGAATCCGGCAGCTCTTCCCGGATGTTTATCTGGGTGGGGTCATCGACATGGCCATCACCTCCAACGCCACAAATCAGACGAACCCCTTCATCTACGACCGCTTCAACTACTTCGACCTCGGGATCGGGATCGGCGTCCGCGCGGAGCTCGACGTGTTTCAGAAGCTCGCCCACGCCGACATGGCCGAGGCGGAGGCCCGGACCGCGATGGCGCGCCTGGACGCGGTGCGGCAGCTGGTCGAGCTGGACGTGCAGAAGGCCCACCAGGAGCTCTCGGGCTCCTACACCCGCCTCCGGGACCTGGAGAAGGCCATGACCGCCGGACGAGGGTGGCTCACCTCTTCCGTGCTCGCCTACGACATCGGCACCGGGAATGCCCGGGAGCTCGTCGACTCTTTCATCGCCCGGGCCACTTCCGAGGCGGAATACTTCAAGACCTGCTTCGACATCCACGTGGGCTCAGCCGACCTCGCGCGGGCGGTCGGGGAGATGCAGCAGCGCTACGGCGTGACCGTCCGCACTGAATGAAACGCTGGACGTCTTCGTCGATCCTCCGCGATATGCAGTGGGTGAATCTCCTCCGGCTCGGCCCCCAGTTCCTGCTCCTTGGCGCGTTCCTCATGATGGGCGGAGAGCTCCACGCTGAGTCCAAGACCCCTCCCGCCTCCCCCACCCCTTGGCTCAAGGCGCAGGTCGACCGAGCTCGGGCGCTCGCCGAACGCAAGTTCGAGCGCGACTCGAAGGAGGAGAAGGCCTGGGAGGCCGAGATCAAGTCGGTCGTGGACGAGATCATCGATTGGGACGCACTCACCGAGAAGTCGATGGGGGTTCGTTGGGCAAAGCTCACCCCCGCCCAGCAAAAGGAGTTCTCGGAGCTCCTCCGTGAGCTCGCCGAAGCCAGCTACCAAGCCAAGCTGAAGATCGCGGCGCGATCATCCGACCGACGGGAGAAGGCCAAAGAGGCGGGCGACAAGCTCAACATCGCGTGGGATGAAGACGTCGTCCGAGGCAACACCGCCAGCGCCAAGGCGATGGTGAAATCTGGCAAGACCAAGGTTCAGCTCGGCTTCGAGCTCGAGTGGAAAGACGGGCGCTGGAAGGTCTGGGACGTGGTCATCGACGAAGCCAGCACGGTCCGCACCTATCGAACCAGCTTCACCAAGATCATGAAGGGCGACGGGGGCTACGCCGACCTCATCCAGCGGATGAAGAGCCGCATTGAGAAGATCCGAACCGGCGACGGAGATCTGGTCAACGTCGAGACGTTCAATGAGTGATGACGCCGCTCACCTGGAGCAAGCCACTTTCACCCGCTGCGCCGCCTTCTTGTAGACCTCGGAATCCGAACGCGTCATCCGAGTCAGGCGCCGCCAGCGTTCACAGGAATCCTTGGCCCCCGCTTGAGCGGAGAGATCGATCTCCGGCGCCTCCTTCTCCGCGACCTTCTCCAGTCGATCCAGGCCAGCGAGCGCGCGTCCGTTCTTGGGCTGCAGCTTGCTCGCTGAGACCCACTGCTGAAAGGCATCCTCGTAGCGACTCTGAGCGAAGAAGGCATCACCCCGCCGAGCGTATTCCTCGGCGACCCCTTGCTGGAGTCCCACGACCAGCTTCGAGTGGAGCGGCGACGGGAGCACTCCACGCTCCAAGGCTTCGAGCTCGATGAGGTGCGCCCAGGCCTCCCCCGGATCGTTGCCCAGGGCCGTTCGGGTACGCTGATACTTGGCTTTGATCGCCGCAAACGTCTTCGCCAGGCGCTCCGCCTCCTTTTGCCTTTGGCCCTTCGATCGCTTGGCGAGCGCGCGCGCATTCTCGAGCGCCTGATCGAGTGCGCCCCCCAGGTAGGTCTCCATCACGCGAAGCATCACCCGATCGGAGTAGCGGGCGGCAAGAATCGCGGCGGGGTCGGCCCCGGGCGCGGGAGCGGCGGTGCGATCACTTGGAGGTACATAGGCATCGAAACGCACCTTCTTGCTGAGCATCGCGGTCTCTAGGGTGCCGATGAGTCGCAACGCCTCCTCGTTGGTGGGCTCCAGCTCGAGCAGCGCGAGCAGGCGGCGGTGGGCCGACGCATAACTCTTGCGATCGCCGGCCTCCCGCTCGGCGCGATCGAGTTCGCTTCGAATGGCAAGGGGTCGAAGCTCGCTGGCGGTGATCTTGGCTGGCGCCGACTGAGGCGCCCCCTCGGGGATGGCCACGAGCGCATTGTACGCGGCCATGAGCTCACCCTTCTGCCTGAGCTGCTCGACCTTCTCGAGCACGCCGGCGGCCACTTCGGCGAGGCGGACCCGCTCGAGCATGGCTCGAACATCGCCGTTCACCGGATCACGCGCGGAGATCTCGAGCAGCGTCCGTCGCAGGTCGAGGTAGCGCTTCTCTTTCTCGAAGGCCTCCGCCTGCGCCAGACGCGAAGAGACGAAGCCATCGAAGTCGAAGCTCGCATCCACTTCGGGAACATCGATGGGAAAGCCGCGCTCGTCGCGACGCCCGAAAGGCGAGGTCGCGGTCCGAGCGAGAACGAGGGTGGCCGTTTCGCCCGGGGAAGGCGAAGCGTCACCGCCGCGCCCGGCGTCGCCGGACGAAGCCCCAACACCTGCATCGCCGATTCCCATCGTCAGGGGTGGGGGCTCCGAGGGCAGGGGTAAGCTCAGGCGGCGCTGCGTCTCTTTGTGCCTTCGATGGATCTCGAACCCGAGCCCACCGAGCACGAGCAAGAGCGCGAGACCGGCCGCCGGTCCGAGCCAGCGTCGGCTCTGCTTGCGGGATCCCTTCGACTTGGCGTCAGCGCGACGTCCGGGCGCCCGCACTCGATTGGGGATGCTCGTGGGAAGTTCGAGCCTGAAGTTCACGCTGCCGAAGCGGATCTGATCTCCCGAGGCGAGCATCTCGCGCTCGATTCGGACGCCGTTGATGAACACCCCGTTGGCGGACCCCAGATCGACCAGGTAAACGCCGTCACTCTTGACGTCGATCCGCGCGTGTTGCCTCGAGATCGAGCCGTCGAGCACGGACACCGCGGAGTCCTCTTGACGCCCAACGAGGTTCTCGCTCTCGGCGAGTACGAAGCGGCGGCCTTCGGTCAGGCGGTCGAGTCCGACCAGGACTGGGTGGTCTCGCGCGACGGAGCTCGAGCGTTCTCGGACCTTCCTCACCTCCCCCACCGTGAGGCCAACCGTCGGCGGGCTGGAGCCCACGGACTTCAACTCGGTGGCGTCCGCGGGAATGGAAGACTGGGATCGGCCTTCTCGGCCTCCACCGGGTTTGAGACGGACCTCGTAGCCGCCCACCAGGACGACGTCCGAGACACCGACCGGCGCGCGCTTGTCGACACGCTGTCCGTTCAGCCGAATGCCGTTTGAGCTCCCTAGATCCTCCGCGTACAGCCGGCCATCTTCGACGACGAACGCCGCGTGGCGGCGGCTGACCTTACGATCTTCTACGCGAACGTCGGCGCTCTCATCGCGACCCACGACAATTCGGCTGTTGCCGACCGCGACTTCTCGCACATCACCATTGGGGGCCTTGATGATGACGAAGAGGCGGTCCGGAACGGGCGCAGCCAAATGAGCTCAGCTCTCGAAGATGTTGGTATCGACCTGACCTTGCTGGTCGGCCAGAAACTGAGGAACCACTCCGGTGGCCCGGAAGGTTCCGGTCACAACCCCGGCCTCATCCATTCCGGATGGCTCGAACACGAAGACGTCCTCCACCACCGCGTTATCACCCTCCACGTGGACCTCGGAGATCTTGGTGATTCGGCGCCGGCCGTCGGCGTGGCGCTCTTCTTGAACCACGACCTTGATCGCCGCCGCGACGAGCCTGCGGGCCTCAGCCAGAGAGGCCGAACGGTCGGCCATCTCCACGCGAGCCAGCCGGTCGATGGCTTGTTCAGGGGACTCTGCCGCGTAGGCCACGATGCCGCCCTCGAGTGGGCCAGCGAGCGCAACGAGGACATCGAAGGCCGAGGAACCCGACATGAGCCCGATGATCGCCCGATCCGGTTGCAGAGAGACCGCGTGCTGAACGATCTCTGCCAGGTTCGAGGCACTGGGCTCCAGCGCAGTCACGTGCAGATGCGTCAGGTGCAGCTCGACGCCGCATTCGACGGTGGCGATGCGCTCGTTGGCGGGCACGAGACTACCGAGCGCGTTCAAGGTGGCGGTGGCGCCGGCCCCCGGGCCCACCGACAGCAGGATGCCCTGTCGATAGCGGATGCAGTAGTCGAGCATCGTGACCATGTTGCGGTCCAGGGTCTGGTTGTTGATTAGATCCTCGAGCGAGAAACACTCCCGGGTGGACTTGCGATACGAGAGGCTCGGACCGCGGAAGGCAATCGGTGGCAGCGCAGCCACCAGACGAGCGCCGTCCCGGAGACGAACGTCGATCAGCCCGGGAACCTCGGTGGTGGCGCAGCCCCCGAGGACCGCGAGCGCACGGGCCGCTCGAACGATCTCGGCCTCGGTCTTGAATGCGACCCCGGCGTCCTCGAGCTGCCCTTCTCGGTCCACGAAGACCTGGCGCAGCTGGTTGACCGCGATCTCGTGCACTCCGGCGTCGGCCACCAGGGCCGCGAGTGGGCCGAGGTCAGTGGCGGCGAGAACGGCGTCCTCTGCGATGGCTTCACGGTCTTCGATGGTGAGCGCGGGGAGGAGATCTGCCGCGCGCTCGTTCGCGAGCCGGTAGGCTTCGGAGCGCCGCGCGCCGAGTTCGGCGGGCTGAGAAGCGCGCAGATCGAGATCGTCGACGAGGATCTGATGGAGGCGCCTGAGCGCATCCGTGCGGTCGAGCGCGGGCGCACTCGGCGCCGCGACCACCACTTGCCCCGCGAGCGGGGGTGGCATCACCCCCGAGGCGTGAGCCGCATGAGGGCTGTCGGGCATCGGAAGCCGGAGCGCGGGATCCGAGCGCGGCGCCGGATCCGAGCGAGGTGGCGGCGCGGTTTTGGGCTTCGTGGTGGGTGGCGGTACAGCCGACTTGAGCTTCGAAGCCGATGACTTCGCTTTGCTCCGCTGCGACGGCGCGACCGGCGCCGGCGTGGGTCTTCGGGCCGGCTCCGGGTCGGGACCACCGCCCAGATCGAGCTCGGGCTCGTCCTCGGGTTCGGGGTCGCCGAGCTCGAGCTGAAGTCCACCCGGCTCTGAATCGAGGCGAGGCGCAACGGACTTCTTCTTCTTCGGCTCGTCTGCTGCATTGCCGAACTCTTTGTCGAAGTTGTCGTCGATGAGCCCGGCGGGACGCTTCTGGGGAATATCGAGCTCGATCTCACGCTCGGCGACGTCCATATCGTCCGCGCCGTTCTCCTGACGGGAGGCGAGCTGCAGAGTGAAATCGCCGATGTAGATCTTGTCTGTGCCTTTGATCACTTGCGGCGTCGTGATCTTCTTGCCGTTGACGTAGGTCCCGTTCGTCGACTGCATGTCGATGATGATGAACTTGCCGTCCTTGAGAACGATCCGGGAGTGACGCTTGCTGATGTTGCCTTTGGGCAAGACGACGTCGTTGCCCTGGACGCGCCCGATGGTGACCTCCGGCTTGTCGAATTCGAGCTGCTTCTGCGGCCCACCCTTTTCGTTGATCGTTATCGAGAAGCCCATCGCGTCGGGGGTGGAGTGTAGCAAAGCCCCGGACGCAAACAAGTTCCGGGCCTTCAGCGAGCTTCAGTGCTGGCGCGAATCTCTGGGGTCCCGCCGAAGACCAGCTCGCCATCCTCTGAGAGCAGCGTCCGCACCTCGGCCAGGGACCGCGCGCCGGGCAACGAGTAGATCCAACTCTCGCGGATAGGTGAAAACACTATGTCCTGCGGAATGGTGGTCACCGGATCTGCGACCAGGGTGCGCGGGTTGGTCGCCGTCAGCCGCGCCGGGTCCACCGAAAGGTCGAGACCCGAGCAGGACCGGGCCACGAAGCCCTGAAAACAGTCTGGGTCCGCGTCCGAACAATGCGAACAGAACCGCCCACATGCGCGCGCCACCTCGCCGCCCGCCCCCGGCGCGACCTCGGCGGTGCGGCACTGACCGCCGCCGCAGTCAGCGTTGCTCTCGCATCGGGCCGGCCCGCTGGCGGCCGGGCCCTCGAGGCACGAGAAGCCCGAAGGCGCGGTGACGGTCGCCAGCAGGGGACCCCGATCGAGCACCACCTTCTGGCCCCCGAGGTCCGCCGGCGAGACATCAAAGACCCCAACTATGCGAGGGGTGCTCTCATCCGAGAGGAGCTCGCTCACGACTACCCGACCGGCCGGATAGATCTGGTAGCGCGTCAGGTGGAGCCCTCCATCACAGGGGACGGCGCCGATGAAGTCGGATGCGGCCCCGAACTGAACCGTCAGTTCGGGCTCGGTCAGGGAGAGCGCCACGACGGTCGCGGTCTCCACCCACTCCACGATCGCTTCGCTCCCGCAGCTTGGAGCGCCTCGGTATTGGAGCAGGACGTGATGACCAGGCTCGACCGCGCGCGTTCCGAAGCTGCTCAATTGCGAGTCGCGAAGGGTCATCGCTCTCGCGCGGGTGGAGGTGCTGGCCAAGAGTTGACCACCATCTCGCTGGGCCAGCGCACCTTCGAACTCGACGTGAAGGCCGCTCAGCCTCGTGAGGTCGTTGGCGAGAACCGTCGCCTCGCAGGCCGCCGGCAGGTCGACCGGACAGAAGGGATCGCCCGCCTGATCGTCCTGCTCCGCGCACCCTTCGAGATCGAGGCCATCGGCGCGAACACGGGTCACCCGATCGACGGTCGTGACCCCCGCCAAAGAGAGGGAGAGCGGCCGACCGACCAAGAACGACATGGTGCCGTCCACGTGGACCAGCGCCACCGCGTCCGTCGCGGTGCCGGTGGGGAAGGTCACCGAAGACGCGAGACTCGAGACCACGCCGTGAGCGCCGGCGCTGAGCGCGCGAGGGAAGGTATCGATTCGTCCGCGAGCGTCGGTCGTTCCGAGCTCGAGCTCTGGGGTGTAGGGCGAGCGGAAGCTACGTGACGAGCGCTCGAGCCGACCCGCCGAGGCCTCGAAGAGCACCGCCGAGGCGCGGTCGAGCCGCAGGGCCAAGACACCGGCGTCGGCCGCGTCGACGACGTTCGAAGTCGGACCGCCGGCGAAGAGCGCACGATGCTGACCGAAGGCGCCCGCGGTGGCGGTCTCCGCGAACGGCAGGAACGAGATCGATGAACTCGCGACGCTCGAGATGACGAGCCCGGAAGGCATGGCTCTTCGGACCGAGGTCCCGCGCGGCCCCGGAGCCACCGTGGCAGTGGAGACCAGGCTCAAGCTGAAATCGGTGCTGGAGACGCCGAACACCACGACGAGGCTCGAATCCGAGAGCACTCGGTCGAAGGTGATCGCCACGCGGTCTTCGGATCCGCTGCCCGGCAACACGTCGAGGTCCACCGCGATGGCGTCGGGTCCGATGAGGTCGAGCATCCCGAGGACGCCGCGCAGGGCGTCGAGATCGAACTCTGCGAGAGGCTCGTAGCCTTCGACGAAGGCGGCGGACTGACCGTAGGGCGCCTCGCGCACATCGAGCACGTGCATGCTTGGTCCGACCGGGGAGAGCACGTACAGCCGGTGGCCATCGTCGGTCGGCGAAAGCGCGGTGGGGAAGTCGAAGGCGGGGATCACCAGCGGGAAGAAGATCGCCGGCCCGGCGAGAAAGAGCTGGTCGTCGATGAGTCGTCCGTCGGTGGTCTGGAGCTTCGCGAGCTGCAGCACGCGCACGCCTCGGGCCTCGGAGTCGGCGATGAATATGTCTGCGCGCGCTGCCGAGCGGGTCACATAGGCCAGACCCGAAGGCCGCTGGAGCCGGCTCGAAGCCTGAGGGGGCTCGTCTTGGCAGCCGAGGCTCAGGAGCGTCGCGGCGAGCAACAGACGTCTCATTCCGCCACCTCGGGGCCCAGCGTCGGGTCTTTGTCTTCGCCGAAGCGCGCGATGACGGCATGTTCCTGTGGATCTTCGGACGTGACGTCGATGACCGCGAGGGTGCTGTTGCCGAAATTGGTGATGAAGCCGAGCGTGCGCCCGTTGCGCTCCGCAAACACGATGGCGGTCGGCGTCGCGAGCAGTTTTGATGGCACGAGAGCGCCTTCTGGAGCCACGCGCTCGCCGCGGGGAAGAACCACCGAGACCACCGCGGGAGCATCCCGGGTCACGTCCAAGACCCACAGCCTGCCCGTTCGGTGATCCGGAACGTAGAGGAGACGCCGACCCCCACGCTCGAGCAGAGCTGGCGGACCGAGCTCCTCGCCGACCTCGAAGAGGGAGAGCAGCTTCATCGAGCTGCCCTCCAGACTCATGACCCCGACCGCCGCGTTGAAGCGAATGGCGCCGGCACGCTCCGGAGAGGACTCCTCGATTCGGAAGGTGGCGTAGAGGCGACGAAGGTCCGCGCTCGGAACCATGCCTCGGGTCGCGATCAGATCACGCGCACCGAACGAATCGGCGTCGCGACGCGCCCCCAGCGAGAAGCCATCCTCGGTCGCGACGATGCGATAGCTCGAGATGGGCACACCCCGATCCGCGGGCGCGATCAGCGCTGCCGCCAGAAGGACACCCTGCGTGCTCCCAAGAGCGGGCGGCGGCAAATAGAGGAGCGAGCTCACGCCGTCGAGCCCGCTCGAGCTGCGGGTGATCACGGGATCGACCGTCGGGTCGCGATCGGCTCGATCGTCGATGCGGAGGCCATCGAGCTGCACGAGCTCGGCCGCCTTCGTGCGATCGCCGAAGAGCCCCACAACGACGAGGCCTTCCGTCAGCCCCGGAAGCGGAGGCGTGCTCGCCACCGCGAAAGGATCCGAGGACTCGAGCCCCACGGAGTGGCCTTCGGTGCAGTCCGTGCCGAGCAGCGGAGCCCCAGCGCCGGAGCAACCCAGAACACCGACCCCTTGATAGCGCACCATGCTGACGCTGCGATCGAGGCGGCTGGCGAAGAAGAGTCGGCCACTCCCGGGCGCGCTGGCCTGAAACGAGAGCTCGCCACACAACGAGCGCACGCGGAGGAAGCTCGAGACCGGGAGCGTGGGGCTGGGGTTCTGGATGTCCGCCGCGAGCGCCTGACTGAACAGGGTCTCGAGCGGCAGGGTCATCAGCGAGCCCGCGTTGTAGCGCTGGTCAAAGTTGCCGTTGCATACGACCAGGTGGTCATCGGAGGGCGTGGCACCCGGCACCAGCAACATGGACACCGGAAAGTGAAGCTGATCGGAGGGCGGGCTCGAACCGGGGAGATCCTCGGCACAAGCCGTGAGGCCCGCGAGCGAGACGACCCCGAGCAGCCGAGCGGCCCGAAGCCGTTTACCCATCGATGTCATGAGAGCTTCTTCTCCAAAGCGAGCTGCGCCGCCGCGAGCTTGGCGCCCGGGATGCGGTACGGCGAACACGACACGTAGTCGAGCCGTAAATCGAGGGCCAAACGGATTCCCTCGCGCTCGGCCGCCTGCTCCCCGCACAGGCCAATCTCGAGCTCCGGTCGCGTCTTTCGGCCGAGTTCGGCCGCCATGGTCAGGAGGCGCCCTACCCCTTCGCGATCGAGGCGTCGGAACGGATCGGCGGTCAGAATCCCTCGCTGCAGGTACTTGGGCACGAATCGGCCGGAGTCGTCCCTCGAGAAACCCAGCGCCATCTGCGTGAGGTCGTTGGTCCCGAAAGAGAAGAACTCCGCGTGTTCGGCGACCCCATCGGCAGTCAGAGCCGCCCGCGGGGTCTCGATCATCGCCCCGACGCGGTAACGGATCTCGCGCCCCCGTTCGGAGGCCGCCAAGACCTCCTTCGCGGTCTGATCCACCAGCCGCCGAGCTTCGGCCAGCTCGTCCGCGAAAGCGACGAAGGGGATGATGAGCTCGAGCCTGGGCGCTACGGCGTCCTCCGCCACGATCAACGCGGCCTCGAAGAGCGCACGCACCTGCATCTCGTAGATCTCGGGAAAGAGGAGCCCGAGGCGAACTCCGCGCAGGCCGAGCATCGAGTTGCGTTCGACCAGTGCATCTCGGCGCCGGCGGATCTCCTCCACCGTCAGCGAGAGCGAGAGCGCCAAGGCCTCGACCTCCGCCTCGGACTTAGGCAGGAACTCGTACAACGGAGGGTCGAGCAACCGGACCGCCACCGAGAGAGGGCTCATCGCGCGCAACAACCCCGCGAAGTCGCTGCGCTGCGTCAGCGCCATCTCATCGAGGGCCGCCTCGCGTTCCTTTGGGCTCTCAGCCAAGAGGAGCGCGCGCATGGAGCGCAGGCCTCGGTCATCCAGGAACATGTGCTCTGTTCGGCACAGACCCACGCCCGAGGCCCCGAGCTCTCGAGCGAGGCGAGCGTCTTCGGCAGAGTCCACGTTGGCGCGCACCTCCAAGGTGCGGACCTCGTCGGCCCAACCGAGGAGCTCGTGATACTCGCCCGCGGAGCGAACCTCCACCTGCGAGAGCTCGCCGCGGTAGACCTCGCCCGAGCTACCGTCGAGCGTGATGAGCTCGCCTTCCTGAACCGTGTGACCCGCGGGCGTCGTGAATCGGCGCTGCACGAGATCAATCGAGAGCGATCGAGCACCCACCACGCACGGCTTTCCCAGAGTCCGCGCCACGACCGCGGCGTGCGAAGTGAGACCTCCGAGGACGGTGAGCGTGGCTTGGGCGAGTCGTAACGCGTGTACGTCGGCGGGGGTGGTCTCGGTGCGGACGAAGATCACGGACTCGCCCCGCTGTCGGCGCGCCTCGACCTCTTCGGTCGAGAACGCCACGCGTCCCGAGGCCGCTCCCGGGGAGGCGGGCAGGCCTTGCACCAGCATGACTCGGGCGCTCTCTCCGGGATCGATCACCGGACGAAGCTGCGCTTCGAGGTCGTCCGGATTCACCAGGAGGAGCGCCCGCTCTTTCGCGATCACCCCTTCGCGCACGAGGTCCACCGCGATCCGCAGCGCCGCCCTAGCGCTCCGCCGGGCGTTCTTGGCCTCGACGATGAACAGCTCACCGGCTTCGATGACGAAGCCAAGGTGCTGAGCGTCGCCGAAGTGTCGCTCCGTCAGCGCCGCCAGAGACTCGAGCTTTTCGTGGAGCTCCGGCCGCGTGGCCTCGAGGCTGGCCGGTCCGCCCGAGACCGCCGTCGTCGGCGAGCTGCCGCCGCTCACGTCCTCGGGCTGGCCGCCCTCGAGCAGGTCACCCGAAAGCCCCGGGGCCCCGGCGGAGACATCGCGGGTCGTGAGGAAGCCGGCGCCATCGCCGGGCGCGAGGTTGCCGTAGACCATCCGCGACAGGATGAGCGCGAGGCCGGCTTCCCCGGCGCGAACCCGCGTGCGACGAAGTACGCGTTTGGTCCTGTCGCTGTGCCACGCCGTGAAGGCGACCCGCACCACGGTTTCGAGCTGGTCCCAGGGCTCGGCGGGCATGGGACTCCCCGTCCGTTCGAGGATGATTCGCTCGTATTCGTCGGCGACCTGAGCGAGCTCGGGCAACGGGAGTTGCGTCACTCCTGGGCCCGAGCGCTCGAGGAAGGTCCGACGGATTCGCAGGAACGGATCGATGCTCTCACCCCGGCGTTGAACTCGAAGCACGGCGCTGCCGAAACTCGCGAGAAGGCGGCAGTAAGCCTCGAGGGCAAACAGCTCACCCCTTTCGGCGGCGAGCTGGGGTAGCAGGGCGCGGTTCAGGCCGAGGTTGAACACGCTGGAACCAAAGGTAGGGAGCATCACCTTGGCACTGAGCCTGAGGCCGAGCAGCAAGAGCTTCTCCCCCCGTCCGAAAGTGCGGCCGCACTGGCCCTCGAGCTTCGCCACCGCGGACCGAAGCGCGCCACCAACTTCGCAAGGATAGGCGCCGCTCTCTTCGAGGCGACGACCCACGAGGGAGGTCACGACAAAACCCGGCGGAGTGGGGATGCCGAGGGCGCTCACCTCGAGCAAGGCCGCCCCGCGGGGACCGGCGAGGGTCTCGCTGAGCGTGGCGGTGATGCCGGGCCCGAACGCTTGAACGAGGGGGGTTTTCAAAGGCCAGGCCGGGTAACACGCGGTCCAAAACCCCGTCAACACGAGGAGTTCGGCCTCAACACACGCTCGCGCACCCGGGGCTAACCCAAGCGGGGAGAGGTGGGTTTGACCGAGGAGGGAGGTTTCTAGGATGCTTCGGACGTTAGGAGCTGAAGATGCCAGTCCGCCCTCTCCCCATTCGCATCATCCGTCGACTCGGCCGCCATCCGATGGTCGTCCTGTCAGTGGCCTCCTTCAGCGTCCGCGTTGGGCGCGATGCATTCAAGGTACGCGCCGGGAAGCTGACCTGGACCGAGTTCCGGGCCCGGGCCGGAGGCCACGTCTTTGGCATCGGCCTCGGCGTAGCGGGAGCGGCGGTGGGCGCCGCGGCGGGTTCGGTCGTGCCGGTGGTCGGCACAATCCTCGGCGGCTTCGCCGGGAGCCTCGTCGGTGAGGCCGCCGGATCCAAGCTGGGCGCATCGGTCGTCGAAGTGGTCGAAGGCAAACTTCGCACACCGAAGGCGGGACGCAACCCGGACCTCGAGACCCCCAAACGTCATCTGTAGAGCCGCCCGTTCTCATGGTCGGCTTGACCTGAACGCATGATCAGTTCACGATCGGCCGCATGGTCGAAGGGCGCGCCTCCCTGCACGTCGTGCAGAACCCGATCCACCGCTGGCACGAGACCAATGTCGACTTCGAAGGGGTGCCGCCGCAGACCGAACTCTCGGTCTACGACGACCACACCCGCTCCATCCTCTCGAAGAACGACAGCCCGGATATCCCATTCACATACAGCGTGAATCCATATCGAGGCTGCTACCACGGCTGCGCCTACTGCTACGCGCGGCCCACCCACGAGTACCTCGACTTTGGCGCCGGCTCGGACTTCGAACGAAAGCTGGTCAAGAAGCCGGAGGCCGCACGTCTGCTCCGCGCGGCCTTCGAGAAGCGAAGCTGGTGCGGTGAGCTCGTCGTCTTCTCCGGCAACACGGATTGCTACCAGCCCCTCGAGGCGAGCTACGGCCTCACGCGCGCGTGCCTCGAGGTCTGCCTCGAGTACCAAAACCCGGTCGGTATCATCACGAAGAGCACGCTCATCGAGCGAGACCTCGAACTGCTTCAAAGGCTGCATCTTCGCGGACTCGTCACCGTCACCATCAGCATCCCTTTCTGGAACACGGACAACGCCCGCGCGATGGAGCCGTACGTGCCCAAGCCAGCGCGCCGGATCGAGACCATCCGCATGCTCGCCGAGGCCGGCATCCCGGTGGGGGTCAATGTCGCGCCTATCATTCCAGGGCTGAACGACGAAGACGCCCCCGCGGTGCTCGAGGCGGCTTACCAGGCCGGCGCACGTCAGTACGGCACCATCATGCTGCGCCTTCCCGGTCCCGTGCGCGAGGTCTTCGAAACTCGTCTGAGGGCCCTACTGCCGCTGCGCGCGGACAAGATCATGCATCAGATCGAAGCGTGCCGAGGCGATCGGAAGAGCGACGCGCGTTTTGGCTCGAGGATGCGCGGCCAAGGCGAGCGATGGGAGATCATCGCCAGCATGATTCGCACGTCCGCCCAAAAGATCGGCTACCTGCCGGCGCCGGAGCGCAGCGAGAAGAGTCCGTTTCGGCGGCCGCCCAAGCTCAGCCCCCAGCTCAGCTTGTTCTGAAGGAGCCCTTCGGGTTCAGAGCCGTTTGAAGAAGCCCGTCCCGACCGCGAGACGAGATTCGAGGCGTGCGGCGCTCACGGTCTCTCCGTCGAGCGCCAGACCCTCGCCGGGAAGCGCGGCGTAGTCGGAGTCCCAGGGCATGATGATCGTGGCGTTGCCATCCTCGAGGTGAAGCTTGGGCAAGATGGGCGCCACCACGCGCTGCGCGGCCTCGCGCGCCACTGCCTCGAAATTATCGATGCCCACGAGCCCCTCGAGCGTGCGTTCGGTCGGCGGAGGCAGAAAGAGCTCTCCGCCGCGATGGGCCGCGAGGGCCGCCGACGCCCCCAACCACCGAGCCTCGGTCGTCTCCTTGTCGTCGATCTCCGCGACCTGACCGGTCGGCAGCCGCGCCAGGAAGAACCGAGTGTCGAATCGACGGGGCTCGAGCGAAGGGGTGATCCAGTGATCCCAGTACTCGAGATGATCCAGAGCGAGCTCGAGACCCTCTCGTTCAACCAGGGTGCCGAAGTCGAGCGAGCCGCCGAGCAGCTCTTGGCGCCACCGGCGCGTGTCTTCGTCCCCAAGCATCTGTCCGCCAGGCTCGCGGCGGGCGAGCAGCACCCCCGCTTCTTCGAAGAGCTCACGCACTGTCGCGATCGCGAGCCCCACTGCTCTCTTGGGTGACAACGCGTCGGGCGGCGTGGGCTCGAGGCGAGCGGCCAAACGAGCCCGCTCGCCTTCGGACGTCGCCTGCAACAGCTTCTCGCTCTCATCCGTCGCGTCGAACTTGCCACCGGGGAAGACAAAGGCGCCGGCCATAAACCCGCTCGCGCGATGGCGTCGGACCAGGAAGGTCTCGAGGCCCGGCGAGGCCTCGCGGAGCAGGACGACGGTTGCGGCTTCGAGGGGTCTGGCGCTCGTCATGCCCGAGCTATACTTCGCCCGGCCGGCCGGGGCACCCCACCTCAGCGTTGACCCTAAGCGCGCTCGCCGCTGCACGATTCGGTCCTGGACCTTCGGCGTGCTTCGCGGAAATGTAGGTGCCGATGGCAGTCAAAGCGGCGGCGGCGAGCAAGAGCGCTCCAAAGCCCGGGGCCAAAACGAGCAGCAGCAAGAGCGCCGCGGCCACCAAGGCCAAGAAGGCCAGCAGCGCGGCCAGCACGAGGGCTTCCGCCGCTGCGGCACGGAAGGCGAAAGCGCTCGTCGGCGCGGGCGAGGTCACCGCGAAGGCACTCGACGACCTCAGTGTTCCCGGCCTGTTCCCGCTGGACGCGCTCGAGAGCATTCGCACCCCGACGCAGGCGGGTCAGGTCTATCGACTCGACGGCGGCTTTCTCGATGCACTTCGGCTCCAGCTGCGGCGCATCGTGAACGCGGAAGGCACTCCGGGCCTTCGCCTCAGCTTCAAGATCTCGGGGCCGTCGCGCAAGGAGTTCGAAGCTCGTCTCGAGAAGAAGAAGGCGAAGCACGAGACGATCTCTTTCTCCGGCGCCAAGATCCAGAAGAAGGGAAAAGACTCCGTCCTCGTCTACACCAAAGAGAAGTCCATGCTGAGCTCCTACTTCAGCTCGCACAAAGCACCCGGCACCGGCGCCAACCCCAGCGAGGGTCTCGTCCTCGAAGGCCAAGGCTGGCGCCTCGAGTTCGTCCCTCCTGATGGCCCCAAAGCACTGCGCGGAGCGGTCTCGATCGAGCTTCATGGGTCGGAGGCCGAACAACAGAAGGCGCTCGCCCAGGTCATCCAAGCGGCGGGGCTTCAGCCGGTCTTTGCCCCGTGCAACGACATCGCCATTCGACGCTACGCGATGATGAAGCTGCTCTGGACACTCGACCCCGATGGCGCGGAGAAGCTCTCGAAGAAGGGTGTGCTGAGCAACCTCAAGCTCAGCGTGATCGAGACCGCGCTCGGAAAGGCAGGGGCATCCAAGACTCGTATCGACGCGCTCCGGTATGAGGAGGTCGCTCCGGGTCACTTCACGGTCTTGGACCCAACCCGGGTCGTCGAGATGAAGAAGAAGGGCTTTCGCTTCGCTTATTCGACGGTGGCTACCCCCGAGCACGTGCTCTCCATTCTTCAGCACGGACAGAAGGCCACCCTCACTCGTTGGGCCGAAGGCATGCTCATCAATGGCATGTCCTCGATGGCGGACGTCGGCAGCGGCGGCGCCGAGGGCGTCTTCTCGCGCCTGGTCACCACGGGCGCCAAAGACAAGAGCTGGACCGGACGCACGTTCAAGATCCTCCTGAAGCCCGAGCTGCTCGAGCGCACGGACATCTGGGGCTGGCCGGGCGACTTCTTTGGCCGAAGCTGGGGCCTTGGCAAGGAGAACTTCGGGGTCGACCTCGTCGAAAAGATCAACGCGAGCGGCTACGCTTCCTACAACGAGATCATCAGCCCGGTGGGTAACGACCCTCGATTCATCGGGGCGGTCGTGGCCACCAGCGAAGCCGACCGAACGCGTCTCATCACCTATCTCCAGAAGAACAAGTACAAGCCCCCGGGGGGAGGGAGCCTCCAGCAGTTCGTTCGTGTCTCGTCGACCATCGATCCCCAGCTCTTGGGCACACAGCCCGCCGCCGCAAAACCGAAGAAGAAGGCGCCAAAGAAGAAAGTGAGCTGAAGCCCGCCCCCACCCGCCGTCGAGCCAATTGACCCCGTGAACACGAACGGGGTTAGTTGCGGCCCATGTCCCGAGCTGTCGCTCCACTCATCGTTGGTCTCACCTGTTCACTCTGGGCGGTCGGTTGTGGGTCCGACGTCCCGCTCGGCGCTGGCGATGCCGCTACCGAGACGGCCGACCTCGGCCTCGTCGACGGGTCCGTGGACGCTGGCGCGCCCACCGACAGCGGTCCCCTCACACCGGACGCCGCTTCGCCGGTCGATGCCGGGGCCGAGCTTCCGATTCAGACCGGACTCGAGATCGACATCAACGGCGGACGCCTGCGGGGCCAGGCCAGCGGAGACCTCAGGATCTTCAAAGGCATCCCGTTCGCCGAGCCCCCGATCGGAAGACGACGCTTCGCCGCCCCGGTGCCGGTGGAGCCTTGGACGGGGACCTTCGAGGCCGACGAATTCGGGCCATCTTGCCCTCAGCAGAACCTGGGCCCGGAGTTCCTGCTCGGAGACTTCGCCGGTCCCACCAGCGAAGACTGCCTGAGCCTCAACGTCTGGACACACGACGACGATCGTCTTCGACCGGTGATGGTCTTCATCTACGGTGGTGGCTTCATCGCGGGCGGGAGCGCCTGGCCCATCTACGAGGCCTCACGTCTCGCGCGCCGAGCCGACGCGGTCGTGGTGACGATCAACTATCGACTGGGTCTCTTGGGCTTTCTGGCCACCGAGGCCCTCGCGGCCGAGAACGGCGACGACAGCGCCGGTAACTACGGCATCATGGATCAGATCGAGGCGCTGCGATGGGTGCAGCGGAACATCCGCGCCTTCGGCGGCGATGCCGCGAACGTGACGATCTTCGGTGAGTCTGCCGGCGCGATCTCGGTGTGCGCCCTCCTCGGCGCACCTTCAGCCGACAAGCTCTTCCACAAAGCCATCATGGAGTCGGGCATGTGCACACTCGGGACCGAGCGCGGCGTCGGCATCCTGGGCTCAGGCTCCTCGATGTCCGGCGGAGCCCTCGCGGTGGAGCAGCTCGGCTGCCACGAGGCCTTCGACGAGCTCGACTGCTTGCGCAGTCTACCGGCCGATGAGCTCGTCGCCTCGAGTTCGCTCATGTCGATCTTCACCGGAGACGTGGACGCCATCACGGCGACGGCGCCGCACGTCGATGGCGTACTCATCCCCGAACAGCCGTTGGCTCGCCTGGCCCGAGGAGAAGCGGACCGCCCGTTCATCGCCGGCAGCAACGAGAACGAGGGCATCTTGTTCGCGGCCTCGGAGACCGTACTCAGCTGGCGCGGTCTCGAGGACGCGATCCAAAGCTTCACGGGGCTCGATGACGAGCGCAGCACCGAGGTCGCGGACCTCTACCCCTTTGGTCAGTTCATCACCCCCACCGAGGCCTGGATCGCCTTTCTCGGCGACATCACCTTCATCTGCCCCGGGGTCTCGGCCGCGGCGGCGGCCTCCGGCGGCGCGCCCTCATACGCCTACCACTTCACTCGATCACCCGTGCTGGCTCGTGCGGTCGGCGCCGCCCACGGCATCGAGATGTTCTACGTCTTTGGCACCTTCGGTGAGGTCGGCCTGCCCTCGAACCGGGCCGACGAGCGCGTGGTCGAGACGATGCAGCGCGCCTGGGGAACCTTCGCGCACTATGGCGCCCCGGATCTGAACGTGACCTGGCCAGCCTTCGACCCCGCGAAACCATCCTTCGCCATCTTGGATGACCCCGCCGAGGTCGTGAGCACGTTGCGCTCGGGTCGATGTGACAAGCTGAAGCAGGTCGGCCTCGTGCCCTGAGGGCGAGCGCAGCTTCAGGTCTTTTCGATGCGAGCGAGGCGAGCGGCTTTGGCCTGCTCGAGCTCTTCTTCGCCCACGCGAAAGAGCGTGGCCGCGGTCTTCCACATGACGTTCTCGAGCTGGGCTTCGGACAGCGCGAGTTCACCCACGAACTTGAGATAGGGCTTCATCTTCACGAGCGGCCAGTCAGTGCCATAGATGAGCTGCTTTCCGGGGTCACCCATGTACATCACCATCTCTTTGACGCGGTGGGCGATGTACCGCTCGAAGTCCAGAGTGAACTCGCCGAGCGTGAGGCCCGAGACATCAGCGTACACGTTGTCGTTCTTGTAGAGGACCTCTGCGGTGTCTTGGAGCCACGGATTGCCCAGGTGAGCCACCACGAACTTCACGTTCGGATAGTCCACCGCGATGTCGTCGACGAGCAAAGGGTGGGCCTGCCGAACTTTGGATCCCTTCGAGTACGTGTCGCCGGTGTGAATCACGACCGGGATGCTGTGCTTCTCGGCGATGCGGAAGACCGACTCCAATGATGGGTCGTTGATCGCGTACTTGTCGTAACCGGGGTAGAGCTTGATGCCACGAATCCAGCCGTCGCGGATGCGCTCTTCCATACAGAAAAGATCCGTACGCTCGTCCCCACGCCACCGCAGGCCTTCGATGATGCTGATGCGCGGGTTCTTGGAGAGGTGCGAGAGCAGTTCTTCGACGCTGGGTCGATCCAGATCCACTCTGTACGAGGTAATGACGAAGGCGTGGTCCACGCCGCACTCGTCCATCTTCGCGAAGAGCTCGTCGACGTTCTCCTGCGTGGGTCGGCGCGTCGCCTCATGGTAGTTGTTGAGGTGCACGTGAGCATCGATGAGAAAGCGCGTCGCCATGCGAGCGGAGTAGCATAGTCGCTAGGGGGGATCGAGCGCTCTTCCGTAGGCGCGGCCGCCCTCAGGGCGCCTCGAAGGCGCCGAGATCGAAGCCCAGACGCTGTGGTCGTGGCTGGCCGTCGAGGTCCGTCGGCGGTGCGAGCACGGCGCCCAGCGCGGGGCGGCCCGAATCGATCGCGGCGGAGGTCGTGCTCAGTCGATAGGTCGCTGCAAGGAGATCTGCGGCGGCGGCGGCGATCGAGGCCGCGTCCTGGCCGGTCGCCGTCTGCCAAGCACTGAGCGTCGTCGTTGTCGCGTCCTCGTCGGCGGACAGAACGCCATCGAGCGCATTATTGTTGCTCGCGAGGTTCGGGGTTCCGATGGCCAAGCTTCCGTCCGCGCCGGAGAGGATGTTGTTGAAGATGACGTGCCCTCCTCCGTCGTCGGTGATCTTGAGCGCCCAGCCCGAAACGTTCGCGAGAAAGGTGTTGTTGACCACCTTCAGGCCGCGAGGTCCATCGGCGCCATCGATCATGTAGGCGCGCATCGCGTTCCGTCCGTTGTCGAAGACGAGGTTGTTTCGAATCAGCGAGTCCTGCACCCCGTCCATGTTGAGGCCGTTCTGGAAGTTGCCGGAGATGACGTTCCGCTCGATGAGAAGGTCGCTGATCACTCCGTCGCCGCCGACCGACAGATCGCCGTTCATGTGTATGCCGTTGGACTCGGCCGGGGTAGCGCCAAAGATCGAGTTGCCGCGGATGGTGGTGCCATCGCTCCCCGCGTTGGCGAGGTAGATCCCATGGTTTCGTGAGCCGCCTGAAGCCCCGCAGCCAACGAGCTCGTTGCCTTCGATCAGTCCCTGGCCGAACTCCGAGAGGTAGAAGCACTCGGTGCCCGCGCGGCGACACTGGTTGTTTCGGACGACGTTGCGGAGCATTGGGCTGGTGGGTGTTGCGCCTCGAGCCGCGATACACCGACCGGTGACATCCTGGATCTCGAAGCCTTCGACCACCACGTCGCTGACGTTCTGGAGTCGGACGCCGTCGCCCGAGGGGCCATCCCGATCGATGAGCGCCCCAGGCTCGGCCGCCTGAAACGTGATGGGTGCGCTCGCTTGGCCGGAGAGGGTGACTTGGAATCCGGCATAGGAGCCCGCGAAGACCCGCACCCAGTCGCCCGGTCCTGCCGCGTCGGCCGCGGCTTGAATCGTCGTGTACTCTTGGTTTGGACCGGCGGTGTCATCGACGCAGCGCACCGTCGGCTGAGTGCAGTCGAGGAGCGGCCCCGCATCGGCCGGCGGAGTCGCGTCCTCCGGGCTGCTCGTGTCACCGAGCCCCGCATCGTGCGCGTCGGGGCGTTCGGCGTCTGATCCATACGCGTCGCTCGCGGTTGCGTCGGCGGAACCCACGGAGGCGTCGTCCGCTCCAGAGGGCTCGGCGCCGCACGCGAGGCAACCCATCAAACTCGCCCACCCCAGAGCTCGTCGCAAACGGACCTGAACCTCCAACCACGACGACGAGCGCATGCGCGACAGGATACGCCGGGCGATGGTGCGTTTCAATCGAAGCACTCTCGGCCGCTTGCCAGCGAGACCGACCCTTCGCTAGCCTGCCTCCGTGGTCTCGACCGAGCCTTGGCGCCAGGGGCTCGCCCTGCAAGTCATCTATCCTGAAGCGCTGCGCGGCCTCATCGCGCTCGTCGAACGCTTCGTGCCCGCGCTCGATCAAACTCGCGGTCCCTACTCCGTCTTCGTCGAGCTCATGCGATCGAACCTCTCCGAGTGGGAGAAGGACCGGAATGCGCGAGGACATCTCGTCGGCATGGGCATGGGATCCGTCTACGATATCGGCGGCCCCTATGATCACTTCCCGGGCGGAGAGGAGGGCTTCGAGCGCTTCGACGACACGCTCCGCTGGCTGCACCGGATCAGCTACCGCTGCGCGGAGCGATGGACGAAGGACGGTCGAAGGTGGACGAAGACGCGTGACGCGGCGTTGCTGAAGGAGCTCGGGCAACCTCGGACCTGGCTCGAGCTTCGTCGGTGCCGCGCCTGCGGACTCCTCCTGACCAGCGAACAATGTCTCAACCGCATCTCCAAGGAGCTCTGCGCCGACCTCCGCCTCGAGTTGCTCGCCAAGCGTGGCGGGCCGAGAACGGTTCGGGCGCTCATGAAGCCGGACCCCGCGCCCTTGCGCGCCCGAAAGACCCGCGCGCGCGCCGAGCTTACTCGGCTGTGCGAGAACGAAGGCCTACGAGTCGTGAGGACGGACGATGATCTGTACCCGTGTCCCGAGTGTGGCGGGGACACCGTCGGCACCCCTCGCGAACTCACCCCAGCGGAGAACGCGCGCTGCAGGCGCCCAAAGAAGTAGGTCGGCGAGCTCTAGCGTGCTTCGCCGGGTGGCGCTTTCCGCCTGATCGGTCAAAGATGCCCCCCGATGAGCAAGACGACCGGAGGCCAGATCGTGGCCCAGATGTTGGCCCTGGAGGGCGTGGACACGATCTTCGGGATCGTGGATGGCACCTACCTCCAACTCTTCGCATCCTGCGTGGACCGGGGCATGAGGATGCTCACTCCGCGCCACGAGTCGACGGCCGCGCACATGGCCGGTGCTTATGCCCGTCTCACCGGACGTCTAGGCGTGTGCATCGCCAGCAACGGACCGGGCGTCGCCAACATGCTTCCCGGCGTGGCGGTCGAGAACGCGGAAGGCAACCGAGTCCTCTTGATCACGAGCTGTAGGCGTCCTCAGATCGCCTACCCCAATCGCGGCGGCGCCTACCAAGTGTTCGACCAGGTGGGAACGATTCGCCCCATGGCCAAGTGGTCCGAGACAGTCACCAGCGCGGACCGTCTTCCGGAGCTGACGCGGGCGGCCTTGCGCGCGTGCTTCACGGGGCGACCCGGCGTCGTCCACCTCGACATCCCCGAGAACATCATCAACGGGAAGCTCGATCCCGTACCGCTGCCCGAGCCGGCCTCGTATCGAAGGGTCGAGCCGCTCGAGCCGAGTGCCCAACAGGTCTCCGCGGCGGCGAAGATTCTCTCCGAGGCCGAGTTCCCGATCATCCACGCCGGCAGCGGCGTCATTCACAGCGGCGCCTTCGAGGAGCTTCAGTTGGTCGCAGAGCTCCTTTACGCGCCGGTGACCACCTCCTGGAGCGCGCGGGGTGTGCTGCCCGAGACCTCCAAGCTCGCGTTTCCGATGATCCACATCGAGGCGGTCAATGCGCTCCGCAACGCGGCCGACGTGGTCTTGTGCATCGGCTCTGACCTCGGCGAGACGGACTGGTGGGCCAAGCCGCCGTACTGGCGCCCGGCGGGTGAACAGCGGTGGATCCAGGTCGACGTCGACGACACCGTGCTCGGACGCAACCGACCGCTCGAGCTCGGCGTGCTGTCCGACGCCAAGGTCTTCTTGCGCCTCCTCGCGAAGGAGCTGCGCGGGCAGGCCGGAAAGGTCGAAGAGCGCAAGGCGCGGGTGCGTCCCTTCGCTGAGCAGCGAACCGCGCACCGCCGGCAGCTCGACGAGGCGCTGTCCGACACCGCGGCCCCAATGCTCACCGCGCACGTGCCGGTCGCGTGCGCGGAGGTCTTCGACGCCGACACCATCACCGTGTTCGACGGCGGCAACACCGCGGTCTGGGCCAACTTCTACACGACGCTTCGGCGCCCGAACGCGCAGCTTGGCACGCATCACTTTGGCCATCTCGGTGCCGGTCTCGGACAGGCACTCGGGGCGGCTGTCGCGCGTCCGCACACGCAGACCTGCTGCATCATCGGCGACGGAGCGATGGGCTTCCAACCACAAGAGATCGAGACCGCCGTCCGTCACGATCTCCGCGTGGTCTTCGTTGTCTGCTGCGATCGACAGTGGGGCATGGTCAAGCTCACCGAGCGCCTGGGGCTCGACCCCATCCGAACGGTGGCCCACAAGGTTCTCGGAAAGGAAGGCGAGCCGATGTCCTTGCCAATCGGGTCCAAAGGGGTCCAACGCGCGGCGCAGTCCATGCTCGCGCCGCTCAAGGACGTGGTGTCTCGCAACATGTCCGAGGCACGTTCGATCAACGCCGACCTCGGCGAGATCAAATGGGACGAACTGGCCCGAGCGATGGGCGCCCACGGCGAACGTGTCGGCGACCCTAAGGCCCTCGCCCCCGCGCTCCGCAGGGCCATCGCCTCGAACAAGCCCGCCGTCGTGCACGTCGACGTCGATCGCGAGAAGCACCTGTGGGCGCCCGGCCTCAAGTACTTCAAGGCGATGCACCAGGAGCCCGAAGGCTGAACCAACGATGGACTTGGCTCCGATCGACCAGGTTCGGCTCAACTTCAGCCCGGCCTCACTGCACGCCCTCAATGCAGTGATCGGGTTGATGATGTTCGGCATGGCGATCATCGCGGGGCTCTGGGGAATCTGGCACATCGTGAGCGGACTGACCCTCGCCCTGCTGTTTAGTCGGTCGAAGCTGCCCGAGCCCGTGGGAGCACCGGCATGAGCACAGTCATGATCACCGGCGCCGGTGGATACGTTGGCCGCTTGCTCGTGCGCGCCATGGCCAACGGCGAAGGCCCGCCGTGCAAGATCGTCGCGACCGACATCCGTCGGCCTCCGGTCGGGCAGCAGAAACCAGGTGTCATTTACGAGATCCTCGACGTGACCCAGCCCGGCGCGGGCGCACTGATGAAGAAGCATGGCGTGACTGCGGTCGTGCATTTGGCGGCGGTGGTCACCCCGAAGTCGGGTGATGCGGCCCAGCTTTTGTATGACGTGGACGTCCGCGGAACGCAGCACATCGTCGACGGCTGCATCGAGGCGGGGGTGGAGCAGTTGATCGTGACCAGCAGTGGTGCCGCCTATGGCTACCACGCCGACAATCCGGTTCCTTTGTGTGAGACGGATCCCCTTCGAGGCAACGAGAGCTTCCCGTACGCCCACCACAAGCGCCTCGTGGAGGAGATGCTGCAGGCGTTTCGAACGAGTCACCCCGCGTTGCGCCAACTCATCCTTCGGCCGGGCACCATCCTGGGTCGCACGACGAAGAACCAGATCACCGCCTTGTTCGACAAACCTTGGGTGCTCGGGCTCGCCGGATACGACAGTCCGTTCGTCGTCATTTGGGATGAGGATGTCGTCGGTGCCATTCTTTACGGCCTCGAGCATCGGAGCGAAGGCATCTACAATCTCGCGGGTGACGGCGCGCTGACGCTCAAGGAGATGGCGAAGATGATGAACAAGCCCTACGTCGCACTGCCTTCGAAGATGGTCGAGAAGACCCTCGGCGCCCTAGGTGCATTCACGCAATACGGTCCGGAGCAGGTCGACTTTCTCCGCTATCGTCCGGTGCTCGACAATCGACGGCTCAAGCAAGAGCTCGGCTTCGTGCCGCGGATGAGCAGCCGCGAGGCTTTTGCACACTACCTGGGAAGGAAGGGCGGGTCGGCGCGATGAAAGACAAGGTCGTCGTGGTCACGGGCTCCGCCCGGGGCATCGGCTATGCGATCGCCGAAGCGTTCGGAGGCCTAGGCGCCAAGGTCGTGCTCTCTGACGTGATCGATCTGACGCACGCGGAGACTGCGCTCAGGGCGCGCGGGGTCACCGTCATGTCGGCGCGTTGCGATGTGTCCATCCCCGAAGACTGCGCGGCCCTGGTGAAGGCGGCGCTCGAGGCGTTTGGCCGCATCGACGTCGTGGTCAACAACGCGGGGGTATCGATCGTCGCGCCTTTCGAGGACTGTCGTCCTGCGGCCTGCAAGAAGGTCATCGATATCAACGTTCTCGGCAGCATGTACATGTCGCTGGCCGCACTCAGCGCCCTGAGAGAGGCCCGCGGAAATCTCATCTTCATCTCGAGCGTCAGCGGCGTTCGCGCGATCCCCAAGGGCGCGGTGTACAGCGCGAGCAAGGCGGCGCTCCGGAGCCTCGCCGAGTCGCTGCGCGTGGAGTTGGCCGCCGACGGCGTGCACGTCGGCGTCGTCTCGCCCGGATTCACGACCTCGGACGCGAAGAAGACGGTCATGAACGGCGACGGCACGGAGCGCTCCATCGATCGTCCGCCCCATGACACCCCGGAGGGTGTGGCGAGAGAGGTTGTGCGCGCGGTGGAGCGTCGGAGCCGCGAGCGAGTGTTGACCCCGATGGGGAAGACCACCGCGGTGTTGCAGCGGGTGAGTCCGAGGCTGCTGGACAAGATCCTGAGCGTGCGCGCACTGAGAGATTGAGCGCGCGTGCTCGCGAGCGACGCTGCTAAGAGAGCCCGAGCTCGGCTCGAATCGAGCGGAAGTCAACGCGCTCGGCCTCGGGCATGCGACCTTCCTGGTTCTCCATCTCGCGCAGCAGTAGCTCGAGCTGCTCGCGACCCTTCTTCGTCTTGCTCGCGGCCCTGGGCGTGCGTCCTCCCAAGGCCGGGACGTCCAGGTCGATCCACTGCTTCATGTACTCGGCTCGCATCTGCCGCGCGATGGCCACGAATTCAGGCGGCACCTCGAGGTCGACGCTCTTCTTGGAGCCGAGCTTGGCCTCGGGTCGGCTCAGCGCAGCCATCGGGTCTTCGTGCTCCCGAACGCGGAATCGAATCAGAGAACCAAGCGCTTGCTGCACGCGGGCCCGAAGTTGATCGGAACGTTCGATGGAGTCGGTCTCGATCAGAAGGGTGTTCAGGGAGAGCTCCGCCCTCCCCACGAGCGACCGGCCCAGAGCCGAGGCCCCCTTCTTTTCCGCGCGCAGGAAGACGACCTGCGACACCGACCCCTCATCGTCGCCCGCTTCGGCGCCTTCCAACTTCAGAAGACCCGAAAGCACTCGCGTGCGGTCGAGGCTCTCCAGCGTGAAACGGTCGCGCGTAAAGTGCATCGGATGGCCATCGGAGTTGGCGATGCGAGGGAGCGGACGCGCATGCCACGCACCCCAGGCCTCGCGCCAGTCGTAGAGCAGCTCCATCTGGAGGTCGGCGTCGAATCGCCGGGCGGCGGTCACAGCCTGGCCTTTCCGCGCTTTCATCCGTTTCCGCGCGCGCTCGACGAACGACTCGCCCGGCCCCGGAGGCAGGGCTCTCGGATGCAGACCCATGAGCAGGCTGAAGTCTGGGAGATCCAGCACGCGAGCGAGCACGAGATCGTGCGGAACCAGCGAGCGGCTCGCCATCGCTTCGAGCACGTGATGTCGAGTGAGGCTGAGCCGGTCGATGAGTTCGATGCTACGACCCGGCACGACGCTCTCGACCTGGAAGACGGACGGCGGCGTCTCGATCTGTGCGATGATCAGGGCGCGGACGGGCTCGTCCAACACCGAGTGCGCCTCGAGGTAGAGCTGGGCGAGAGGCGCGAGCTCCTCGTCGTAGTAGGAGTAGATGAGCCAAGACCACATCAATCCCTGTTCCAGCTCCAGCGTCTCGTCGGCCTCATCTGCGCGATAGACGGCCAGCGCCTCGGCGAGCACATCGCGCCCAAGCACTCGAGCCGACCAGACCGAGATGTCTTCCACCGTGCGACGATCGAGCTCGTGGATCCGCTGCGTCTCGACGAGCTCGGGGGGCAGGTTGGATGAAGCGGACTCCGTGCCGCAGCACCGCTTGAACTTCTTGCCGCTGCCGCAGGGGCATGGGTCGTTGCGACCGAGCTTGGCCATGTGTGCGTGCTTTGATCGGCCGGGGAGACGCGTCAAGTGCCGTGGGGCGAGAGGTCGGACAGTGCGCACCCGGGTTCCGACACATCGCGCGTGCGAAAAGCCACCGCGCCGGGGTAGCGCCCGGGGCCAATCGCCGCTATCCGATCCACCGGGTATGGGTGGGGTCGGGTCAGCCAAGAGTAAGCGACTATCTCGGTCCACAGGATACTCAAAGAAGGCTCGCGGTAGTCGCCGGATGCTCGACGCGATCTTTCAGATGGATCGTCTGCTTCGGTCTGGGGGTAGTTATAGTCTCGAGTGGCTCGCGGCAGAGCTGGAGTCCAGTCCGCGCACGGTGCAGCGATATGTCGAGGTGCTCCGCGATCGGCTCGGCCAGCGGGTCGCGTTCGATCATGCCCGCGGGGGCTATGCTTACGCGGATGGCGCGCTCCGCGTCCCCGCGGCTCACCTGTCGGACGACGAGCTGCTCGCGCTCTACGTGGCGGAGCCGGTCCTCGCGCAGTACGAGGGCACCCCGCTGGCCGAGGACTTTCGTCGCGCGTGGGATCGACTCACGGGTGGCCTCCCCGCTTCCGTGAAGGCTCGCATTGGGGGCGTGCGCGGGCGTGTGAGCGTGCCGATGGCGAGACCGGCACGAGAGGACATCGAGAGATTTCGGCTCCTCTTCGACGCCGCGATGAAGGACCGCCAAGTCTCGATGACGTACTTTTCGGCGTATCGCTCAGCGACGAGCAATCGAGTCGTCGATCCGTACGCGCTCCGCGCGGTCGCGGGTGAGTGGTACTTGATCGGGTACTGCCACGAACGCGAGGCGGTGCTTCCGTTCAAGGTGACGCGGGTGTGGACCGCCTCGATGCTGCCGAGCGGCTTCGAACGCCCGAGTGAGTTTGATGTTGAGAGGTTCTTCGAGCACAACTTCGGGATCTATCGTCTCCCCGAAGGCGCCGCGGGTTCGGTCGCGCGCGATGCGGACGGGCCCGAGGTGCTGGAGCTCGAGTTCGATGCGGAGACGGCGAAACACGTGCGGGAGCGGGTTTGGCACGCGAGCCAGGAGATCGAGGAAGGCGAGGACGGCGGGCTGGTGATGAGGCTCAGGGTAGAGCGGACGCCGGAGTTCGAGAGGTGGATTCGGAGCTGGGGTGATGGGGTTCGGGTCCAAGGTGCGGCCCCGGCGGGAAAGAAGAACCGCCGACGGGCGGGGGCGACACTCCGTGACGTCGGTCGGAGGTAGAGCTGCTCATGTTGATGAGAACGCAGGCTTCGCCGGTGATTTCGCTCGACCAACGGGACGGCGGTCGGGTGATCGCTCGTGCCGTTGCCAGGATCCCGAATCCACCTAACGTTCTGGCCCTCTCGAGACGCTTCGACCTTGCCGGGGCCCTTCGAGTCACCCGGGACCACCCCCCGGGGCCACGACCGCTGAGGCGACAAGAAGATCGTGAGGAAGGACTCCGACGCCGGCGGAAAGGACCCGCATGCAGACCAAGTGGGCGCTGGGACGCCGCAGGGGGCGACTCGAGTGTGAAGAAGGCCCAATCTTCCTTCGTGGATCCGCGCTTTCGAGCAGATCGACGCTTTTCCTTTCACGCTCCAATCGATCGGCGTCTGACGGCGAGGAGCCGACTCCCACGTCTTCTCGTCATGGAGCCAGGGGTCCGCACCGCAAATGCGACTACCCTTGGGCCTCCGGGCGAGTCGACCGTCCGGACGCGCGTCTCCTGCGCGGTTCATCCGGCGACGCACGATGCAGGCGCGCCGGCCTCATTGAAGAACGGTCTGATCCATGGGGGCTTGCGCTCAATCGATGCTGCCGCAGGGGACGCTTCCTACTCCATGTCTGCATCGAATCACCGCGTCGTCTGCCGCTCCATTCGACTCAACGCTGAAGCGCATTTGCTGCTTCGTCAACCACTCCGCACTTCGCGGTCATGAACTGGAAAGGACCGGCCAACATGCCAGACAAACTCACGTACGACATCCTTCACAAAGCGACCATCGGGGGCGTTGCCGCCATACGCTCCCGGACGCGCCTTCAACCCGCAGGCGGTGCCGGCGACAAGGTGTTTCCGCCGACCTACGCCACCGGCGACAAGAACCTGCGTTACGCCGTGGAGCAACGTCGAATCGAAGGCAGGGACGTCCCGTGTGTCCTTCTCGACTCGGTTGCCAGTCAAGCAAATCGCATGGAGGAGGCCCTCCAGCGAGCCTGGGAGGAGTCCGAGCTTCCCTTCCCCGTCGTCGCCATCGACTTCACCTCTCTCGAGGATGTTTCTGATCTCGACAAGGTCTCGACTCTACAGGCACCGCATCGGATCTTCGATGCGCTGCTCCGAGACAGCGTCGACGGTGGCACGCTGTTCCGCGACACGCCACTTGGTAAGGCCATCACCGACGCGACATGGAAGAACGCAACCAGCCTCTACCGCGTCTGCCCCACGGCGCTGGTATTTGGAGCGTGGGACTCCACTGGACCAAAAGGAGGGCTCGGCACCAAGTTCCAACGGGCACTCGTGTCCGAGATCGTAGCGATCGGAGCTGTGACGGGCTCGAAAACCGCAAGTCGTTTGGACCCCGCTGGCATACAAGCGAACGTCGAAGTCTTCCACCGAAACGACGATCCTGCAGACTACACCATCAATCCGGATGAGGCTCAGAAGAAGGCCGGCAAGCCGGTCCTGTTCAGCCGCAGCGGTGGCGATGGCAAAGGGAAGCCGTCCGCGGTGAATCACTCCAACGTCGCACCCACCATCGACACCTTCGCCGGTGGCGTCACCTTCGACTACGCGGTCCAAGCCACGGTACTTTCGCTTCCAGCCTTGCGTCGCCTCCGCTTTCAAACCAAGGCCGATGGGACTCGAATTGATGGACCTGCGCGGATCCAGGCCGAACAGGCAGCGCGAACAGCCCTCGCCGCTCTCGCCCTCGTGGCAGTCACCGGACTGCGAGAAAGCGGGTTCGACCTCCGCTCTCGGTGCGCGCTCATCCCCGAGGCCCCCTTCACGCTGGAACTGCTTCCGGCTGAGTCTGGCGAATCAAGGGTCTATGGCCTGACCGCAGCCGAGGCCCGGACGCTGCTCCAGCAAGCTCACGATCACGCGAAGGAACTCGGGTTCGGGTGGGAGCGAGAGCCCATCAAGTTGAAGCCCTCGCCGAAGCTCGCCGCGCTCATCCAGAAGAGCCGAGAGCTCGCCGCCGCCGGTGCTGACGAAGGCGAGAGTCCTTGATGCTGGCCATCGAGGTTGAGTTCCTGACGGGTCGGTACGTCGCCACGGCGTTCAACGATCGCACGGTCGCTGAATGGCCGCCGCATCCGGCTCGCCTCTACTGTGCGCTTGTCGCGACGTGGGCTTTGGACGAGATGTCCCCTATCGAACGCCAAGCGCTGGAGTGGCTCGCCGCTCAACCACCTCCGGTCCTCTACGCCTCCGAGGCGTTTGCCCGAACCCCGGTTCCCGTATTCGTTCCGGTGAATGACATCCAGACCGTGACCGAGCCCCAACGAACACGTCATGCGCTCGCTCAGGCCGAACTTGCGGTCGCGGACACTTCCCTGGGGCCTCGGGAAGCCACGAAGGCACAGAGAGCAGTAGAGAGTGCGACCAGGAGGCTCGCCACCGACACAGCGAGGCAGATCGCCGCGCCGGCGGATCCAAGCGGCGAAGATCTGAAGCGCGGAGCCCAAGTCCTCCCCGAGAGCCGCCTCCGTCAACTGCGCCATTTCCCTTCCGTGACACCCATCGAGCCTCGCTTCACCTGTCAGTGGCCAGACGCTCCACCAGCAGAGCTCCGGACTGCGCTGGCTGAGCTATGCGCGCGGCTCGTCCGCCTAGGGCACTCGTCCTCGTTCATACGCGCCCGCTTGGTCGAGAGTCCGACGGGTGAATCGCTCACACCCGATGATGACGGAACGGAGGTATTGCGTGTACCTCGCCCAGGCCTCCTCCAAGAACTGGAAGCGAGCTACGCATCCCATCAAGAAGTCGAACCCAGGGTGCTTCCCTGTGCGCACCAGCGATATCGGCGAGGTTCCACCCGGGTAGAATCTGCGGACACAACGAGTGTCTTCGGCACGGACTGGATCGTCTTCCAGCGAACGGGAGGCGAACGTCTGCCCATGACAGCGACGGAGGGAGTTGCGCGGGCCTTCCGCGGTGGACTCCTCAAGCACGCAGAGACACCCGTCGCTCGTGTGTTGAGCGGACACGAAGACAACGGGAATGCGGCCGAGGTGCCACACCTAGCGATGGTCCCATTGCCCTTCACTGGTAGCGAGTACGCGGACGGTCAACTCCTCGGCGTCGCGGTCATCTTTCCCCGGGACACCGGCGACGCGGATCGCCAAGTCGTCCTCCGCGCGATTGGAGCGTGGGAAGAAACCGCCCGGGCCAGCCAGAGTGAGGGCGCAGAAGACGAGGCTCCAGAACTCGTCCTCACTCTGGGAGCGGCCGGGGTGTTCCGGATCCGTCGGATCCCCTTCGGTACACCTCCGAAGGTATCACTTCGTCCGCAAACGTGGTCGCATCCCTCCAGACGGTGGGCCTCCGCCACGCCAATCGCGCTGGACAAGAACCCTGGCGACCTCCAGCACTCAGATCCAGACAAGCGCCGACAAGCCTTCGCAGAAGCCGAAGACTGCATACGGCTCGCGTGTGAGCGGATTGGTCTCCCGGCACCTGTTGAGGTCCAAGTACTGCGCTCTGCAGTCCTACCGGGATCCGAGAAACCGATCCGCTTCCCACGCTTTCCGCGCGATGTGCGGCGACCGCAGAGAGTACTCGTCCACGTTCGCATGTGTTTCGCGGATCCGGTGAAGGGTCCGGTCATGCTTGGTGCGGGGCGCTACCTTGGGATGGGGCTGATGCGCCCCATGCGCGACGCGGATTGGGAGGCGAAATGAACCTTCCCAGTTTCGAGACGTACTTCCGAGAGGTGCACGGGTACGAGCCCTTCCCATGGCAGCGGCGTCTCGCAGACAGGGTGCTCGAGTCGGGCTGGCCATCTCTGCTCGACCTTCCAACGGGCTCGGGCAAGACGAGCGCGCTCGACATCGCTCTGTACACCATGGCCGCCAGGCCCGAGGTCGCACCTCGCCGTGCGTTCCTGGTGGTGGACCGCCGGATCGTGGTCGACCAAGGGGCCGAGCATGCAAGGAGGATCCTGCGCAGGATGGAAGAAGGTGCAGCATCCCCCGTGCGCGATCGGCTCGTCGCGCTGTTCGGCGGTGTCGTTGGACGAGATGCACCGTTTCACGTCGCGGTCCTTCGAGGTGGTATGCGGCGAGAGGACGATTGGGCGCGCAGGCCCGACCAGCCGGTCCTAGGGGTCTCGACCGTGGACCAGGTCGGTTCCCGCCTACTCTTTCGGGGATACGGCGTAACGCCTCGCATGGCCTCGGTGCACGCGGGCCTCCTCGGGAACGACACCCTGTACCTTCTGGACGAGGTCCACCTGGCACAACCCTTCGCTCAAACCCTGGATGCAATCTCTCGCCGTTGGCGCTCCCGCTCGCCCAGCAGGCGCTTCGCCTTCGTGAGCATGTCAGCGACCACAGACTCTGCGGACACCGAGCCGTTTCGTATCGGACCCGAGGACCGAGAGCACCCGGTACTGAAACGGCGTCTCGAGGCGAGCAAGGCCGCGCGCCTCGAGGAAGTCAAGGTGAGGACGTCGGACGACGAGGACACTAAGCGACAGCGGGTCGCAGATGTCTGCGCGGAGAAGGCGCGCTCCTTCCTGCAAGATGGATGTGATCTCGTTGGTATCGTCGTGAATCGCGTGGACACGGCTCGTTTAGTTTGGCGTCTCCTCCAGAATCCAACGAAGGACTTCGATGCCGTCTTGCTCACCGGCCGGATGCGCCCTCTCGACCGCAAGCTCATCCTCGAAGGAGCTACAGGGCTGCTCGCACGAACCGGAGCCGCCAGCCCCAGAAGCGAGCGCCCGTGCCCCAAGCCGCTCGTGATCATCGCCACCCAGTGCATTGAAGCTGGCGCCGACCTCGATCTCGACGCGCTCGTAACCGAGTGCGCCAGCCTCGATGCACTTCGACAACGATTTGGCCGCCTGGATAGACGGGGAGATCTCGGAAAGTCCCACGGGGTCGTCCTCATGCGGAGCGATCTGATCAGCCCGCGCACGCCCGATCCGGTCTACGGAGAGTCGCTGCCCAGGACGTGGGCCTGGCTCCGCTCTCACGGCGAGAGCATCGACTTCGGCATCGCGAGCTTGGACAAACACATACCCGAGCCCTCAGCGCTCTCGGAACTCACGCCGCAGAAGAAACAGGCCCCAGTCATGCTCCCGTCGCACCTCGACTCGTGGGCGCAGACATCACCCGTGCCAGAGCCCGACCCAGATGTCAGCCTCTGGCTACACGGACCCGATACAAGCGTGCCTGAGGTTCAGATCGTCTGGCGGGCGGATGTCCTCGAGAGCATGCTCACCCCTGTCCCGGACGCGCCCGAAGGGTCGGTCGCCTCCGAGACGAGGTCTGAAGACGAACTCATCGCGCTCCTTTCGGCGTGCCCACCAAGCTCGCTCGAGGCGCTGTCCGTCCCGATCTACGCCGCCAAAGCGTGGCTTGCGGAAGCGCCGACCCGAGAGGTCGACGACCTGCTCGGAGCCTCTTCCGGTGAGGGCGCGAGCTTCTCCGATGGCCTCTATGCGCTCCGGTGGGCTGGCGAGGATTCGAGGCTGATCACTGCGGCGGCTCTCTCCCCCGGAGACACGCTCGTGGTGCCGGCGACGCGAGGCGGACTCAGCGGGCAGAACTGGGACCCTGCGAACACCTCGGACGCAGTCAACGATCTCGGCGACTGGGCTCAGTGGCTCGCGCGAGGAAGGGTCGCGCTGCGGACACACCCGGAGGTTCTCTCGACGTGGGGCCTCGGAGAGACATACGCGAAATCTGCACCCCAGCACTCGGACGACGACGCCCTGGAAGTGGCCGAAGTGCTCCAGGCATGGCTCGCCACGCTGCCACGAGATCTGGACGACGGCGGCCTCCCCGACTGGTCCTACATCCTCGATCGACTTCGCAAAGGTGTTCTGAGGTTTATCATTCTCGCCAACGGCAGCTACCTCGTGTCAGCCCCGTCTGGTGGGGTGAGGGACGGATCAACGGAGGATGATGACTCCTCATTCATCGAGAAGGCGGTCACGCTCGAACGCCATTCAGGTGACGTCGAGACCTGGGCCGATCGGTTCGTCGAGTCTCTCGGACTGGATCGAGAAACCGCCTCGGACGTCAAGCTCGCAGCGTGGCTCCACGACGTGGGTAAGGCCGAACGACGCTTCCAGCTCTGGCTCGCCGACGGGAATCCCGTCAAGGCAGCGATGCAGCAGAGTCCACTCGCCAAGTCCGTCGGCTCACCTCGCGACCGCCGCTCGCGCCAACGAGCTCGGGTCCGCGCTGGATACCCCTCCGGCTATCGGCACGAGCTGCTCTCGGTAGAGATGATCACTGGTTCTAGCGATGCGTTGGAGCAGGCATACGATAAGGACCTCGTGCTTCACCTGGTCGGGAGTCATCATGGCTGGTGTCGTCCATTCGCTCCCGCCTTGGATGATCCGGATGCACTTCAAGTCGAACTTGAACACGGCGAACATCGCCTCAGCGGGACCACTCGGCATCGACTATCGGCCCTGGACTCGGGGGTCAGCGACCGCTTCTGGGCGCTCACCGAGAAATACGGCTGGTGGGGACTGGCTTGGTTCGAGGCGATCTTGCGACTCGCCGACCACAGAGCGAGTGAGGAGGAGGCGCAATGACTGAAGTTTCGCTCGACGGACTGGATGGGTTGAGTCCTCTGGGGTTCTTTGCCTCCTTGGGTGTGCTTCGCGTGCTCGATGACCGTGCTCGGTCCGCTCGGCACGAGATGGCAGGTCCACGCATGTCGTGGGTCGACTCGGGAGGATGGCGTCCGAGGGTCCATGGCGTCTCCGGTCTCGAGGAAGTGATCGGAGCCGTGCTCGAAGATCAACCAAGTTGGACGAACGAACCAGCGCTCAGATTCGCATACGACAAAGGGGGAGAGCTGTGCGCACCCGATGTTCGCGGCGCAGTGAGGGATCTGAAGCCACCACCAGGCGTTATGCGAGGCTTCCTAATGCAGGTCGCCGACTTGTGGGCCACCGGCAAAGGACGCTCGGCGAGGCATGCGGCGGCCTACGGGACAGACATCGCCACCGACAACAACGGCAACACGAAACCCACGTCGCTGCATTTCACCGCCGGACAGCAGACGTTTCTGTCTGCGGTCGCGGAGATCCATGAAAACCTGACCCGTGAGCACATCCGGGAGGCGCTCGCTGGCCCGTGGAAGCGAGAGAGCACACTGAAGACGGCGGGCTGGGACCCGATGGGCGCCTTCACGGCGAGGATGTACGCGATGCGTGCGTCCAACCCGGCCTCCGAGAAGCGCCCGGGAACCCCCGGCGCGGAGTGGCTCGCCTTCATCGGGATGTCGTTCTTTCCGACTTTTCCTGTGGGAACGCAGGTCTGCACCACCTGCGTTCGCGGCGGATGGAAGGACTCGAGTCTCACCTGGCCTCTGTGGGACCGTCCTGCATCTGCGCGCACTATCGAGAGTCTCTTGCGAACTCCTCGCCTCGCGCAGTTACAGGCGCGTCAGCGGGCGGCTCGTGGAGTTGTTGCGATCTGCAAAGCGTCAATCCTTCGGTCTGATCAGGGAGGCTACGGTGCGTTCGCTCCGACTTCGGTGTTGTAGGTAGGACCATCGCACTCCTGCGAGCATCTGCTCATTTGCGCCCCCGCTCAGGCTGCACCCCACCTCTCCGGCGACGTGCGCGAGCATGCCGCGGGTTGCTTGGATCGGAAGCCATGCAGCTCCACCCTCGGGAGGGCAGCCACCTCGCGCATCAACCACTCTTCGTGGTCATCGCTTGGACACACAAGGTACGTGTTCGCCCTGGCAGGACTGGACGCCAATCTGATCGCCCCGTATTCGCGGTCGGATGCAGGCACCCCGACGTTCCCGACGCCACTTCACCACCGCTGACAAAGCCCGAATCGCGACCAAGGGCCACGATCTCTGCGCCTCGGGCCTGAGCCTCCGGGCTGCGGCGGCGAAGCTCGATGTGCTCGAAAACTCGCTTCGGCTTTGGATGAATCAGCATCCAAACGTCGCGCCGAGGCTCCGGCGCGTTCGATTGATCGATCGTCCGGCCTCGACCACCGCTCCTGCGATCGCCTCGGTCCCGCAAACATCCGTGACCA
>WYAZ01000009.1 GCA_011526105.1 Deltaproteobacteria bacterium
ACGGTTGCTCTCGCCCCACCGGCGGCAACCCTCTCGGACTCTCGCGCTCTCTGGTTGACGGGTGTCGTGGGCTTAACAGGAGGGTTGCTCTTGGGGGCCTTGAAGGCGTCACCGCCAGCCTACGAGCTCGCGCGGTATGGTCCCTCTTTCAAGGCCGCGCAACCCGGCTCTGGGGGTTCGGTTCGCCATGCTGATCTACTGCGCACGGATTCCGCTCGTGCCATCCGAGTCAGACGACAGCCTGCTCTCGGCGGTGGGTGCGTGGTTGACGGCGAAGACGAATCGGACGATCACCGCTGACGTCTTCGACCAAGACGGCGGGTGCCAGGCGGATGACGGGAACGCCGTCGAGTGGCTCTCCGCCTGCCATGAGGGCGAGCAGTGGAGGGCGATCAGGCTATCGCATCCCGACCGGGCAACTGACGGGCGCGAGTGGCTGACTGAGATTGGGGTTCACCGGAACCGAGGCGAGTTCCTCTGCTCCGTTCTCCTCCGCACCCACGAGCGCAGCGCGCTGGTTGACCCGAATGTTCAGACCACTCGGCCCAAGGTCGTGGCTGAGATCTTCGAGCGCTGCCGGGTATCTTCCGATACGTGCGGAGGATTGGCTCGCCCGCTCCGACTTGCGGACGCAGAGGCATTCCTCTACGAGGTTCGTCGCCCCGACCGGACCCATCCAATCGTTCAGATCAGTTGCACCCGCGATGGGGCATACCTTATGAACCCTGAGCGGACTGCCGCACAACTCGCGGGAGTCGCGCTTGTGGCGGTCATCCCGACGGACGTTGACACGTTCGCCCTTGAAGAAGCGCTCGACGGTCGATACTGCTGCTACCACGGCGCGATCAACATCATCTGGCCAAGGACGCGCGCGGATCGGAACGGCCACGTCCCCTTCCAGCGGATCATGGCGCACGACATCGAGGCGGTACGGGAAAGTGGGAAGTGGCCCGAGAGCCGACTGCTCGCAACCCTTTGCCATCGAATGAACGAGGTCTACGCCCGCGACCACATCTCGCCGGAAATGGTGCGAGCGGCGAGACACCGGGCCGCCCTGGCGGAGGCACGCCGCAGCGCGCCAAGGGTCGATCCGGACTTCGAGGAGTTGGTACGTCAGGTCGAGAAGGATCAGACCGAGGAGATCGCGCGTCTCAAGGGCGACATCAAGGGAAGAGACGAGGATCTCGCCAATGCCCGGAACCGTGTCGAAGAGTTGGAGCGTGAGAACGAGTCGCTCAAGGTGTCCCTCGCTAATGCTGGTCAGCGGGTGGCCACCGCTGGGGAGGCAATGGGCACCAATGCCCGTGGGGCTCTACTTGCTGCGGCATCGGATGACTTCAGTCTCACCGATGCCCTTCGAGTGCTCTCCATCGCCTACCCCGACCGAATCGTCATCCTCGACTCAGCCTGGCGTTCCGCCGGAGACGCGTCAGAGTTCAAACATCCACGCCGCGCCTTCGGGCTCTTAAACGTTCTCTGCTCGGCCTATTGGGAGGCCCTCGTGTCGGGGCAGGGCGATGGCGATGCAAGGTCCACATTTGGGAACGCGTTCTCTGCTCGAGAATCCGAGACGGTCGAAGGCAATAAGAGAGCGCGAAAGCTTCGGACGTTTGTCTACAAGGGTCAGTCTGTGGAGATGATGGCTCACCTGAGGATCGGCAACAAGGACAGCCGGGCCGAGACTTGGCGGGCCCATTTCATGTGGGACCCGGCCGATCGCAGAATCGTGCTCGGTCACTGTGGCAAGCACCTCGATCATAAGTGATGTATCCCCACCCGGGCGGGCTGGTGAAGGCGCCAGCCGGTGCATTGCACGCGGGCTTTCCCCCGGCATGAGCGCAGTCCGCGATGGTGTAGCGGAGACGACGCGGTTAGCGGCACCAGGCGTTGGTTGACCTCTGGGTTGCTCTCGCCCCCTCGCGCGCGACTTCGGAAGTCCATCGCGTAGGTATCCAGTAGCGGGCTGCGGTTAACAGCCCGGCGACCGATCCCTGAACACCTCGACCATCCACGGACGGTCACGGTGAGCAACTCCCGAAGGAGTGCGCGATGTCGCTGCGCCCATGCTACGGCGTGGAACCCGCCGAGGCGGCGGACATGGAGCCGGAGGACCGGCTCGACGAGATCGCCAGCATCTTTGCCCGCGGCATCCTGCGGCTGCATGGGCGAGTTCGGTCCGACATCTCGCCGCCGCAGAATCTAGAGGAATCCTCGCCGACATGCCTTGAACTCTCCCCACCTCCTCGCCCTGATGGCGTCGCCGGTTAACGGCGAGAGAAAGGAGGCGATGCGTGGCGTTGAACGTCGGCCAGATGGTGAGCGAGCTGCGGCGCATGACCGTGACGGAGCTGCGGCGGAAGTACGCCGAGGTGTTCGGTGAGCAGACGCGCTCCCACCACAAGGACTACCTCATCCGGCGGATCGCATGGCGCGCCCAGGCCAACGCCGAGGGCGGGCTCCCCGAGCGGGCGCGGCGGCGGGCGCTGGAGATCGCGACGGACTCGGACCTCAGGATGCGGGCGCCGGGGCCGGCGCGAGTCCCGACGCCCTTGGCCGCCAACGCGCCGGCTGGGACGGTCGTCACCAAGCGCCTCGTGGTCCCGGCCGAAGAGCGGCTGCCGATGCCCGGCGCCCGTCTCACGAGGGTCTACCGGGGGAGGACGATCGAAGTGGACGTGCTCCCCAACGGATTCGAGTACGAGGGGACAGTCTACCGCTCGCTCTCGGCGGTGGCCCAAGCCGTCACCGGGGCGCACTGGAACGGCTACCTGTTCTTCAAGGTGCCGAACCCGAGTAGCGCGGAGAACGCCGCCGTGGAGGCCCGATGAGCAGACGACCAGCGCCAACCCGACCCGCCGTCCCCGCCAGCTCCATGACGCGCTGCGCGATCTACACTCGCAAGAGCAGCGAGGAAGGCCTGGAGCAGGAGTTCA
>WYAZ01000185.1 GCA_011526105.1 Deltaproteobacteria bacterium
CTGGTCGTCGCGCGAGGAGGGCGAATACTCTCTGTATTCAACCGACGAGAGCCAAAGGCGTCGCGGCGAGCAGCCGCGAAGAGGGCCGGCGACATTTGCTAGCCTCTACGTTTCCAGGGGACTAGATCTGGCTCACGGAACGCAGGCATCTGCCGTGGCGGTGCCCAAACCGGCGAGCACGGCATTCAGGCTCACGCTGGCCGCGTCCTCTGTGCAGGTGCCGATCGAACAGGCGCCCGAGCCCTCGCAGGCCTCGTAGCAGATCCTCATGCCCGAGCCGGGATCGAAGCAGATCCCCGAGGCGCAGTCGGCGTCGAGCGCACACCCGACCCCACCCGCGGTGTTACCTACCTCGTAGCGGCAGTCGAGCTCGAGCGCGCGGACCTTCAGGTAGTGAGGGACGGGCGTGCAGACCAAGCCCGCTTCACAGTCGGTGTCCGTGGTGCAGTTCTCGACGGTGCGACGTCCCGCCCCGGTGATGGGCGCGGTGATGTCCTGGCTCTGCGTGGGATTACCGGGGGTGGTCCACTGCGCGTACATCGTGAGCTCGCGGACGAGCTCGGTGCGCAGATCGTGGTCCGCGTCGAGCAGGTAGAACTCCCCGCCGCCCGTGACGCCGTCTTCGGGCCGGCCGATGAGCCCCGGGTTGTTCTGAGAGTCGAGCGCGAGGATCTGGTTCTCCACATAGGTGGCAGCGGCAGAGACCGCGGCGGTGCACAAGCCCTCGACGAAGGCGGCGGAGAGCAGTCCGCTCGTGGCGTTTGCGATGGAGGTTCCCACGTTCGGGCAGTTGACGATGTTCGCCACCACCTGACTCAGGTTGTTACCGGCGATGCTCGAGGGCAAGTTCGGGAACACGATCTCGTTGAGCGCGAGGATGATGATCGCGCCATAGCGGATGTTGATGGGGTGGTCGTCGGGCACGATCTTGAACCGCTCACTCTCGGCCGGGGCCGGCGTGGTGCGAGGGGCGTGCGTGATGCTGGCGCCAAACAGAGCGGCGGCCGGAGCGAGGTGCGCGTTTGCACCGGAGAGCTCGATGGGGCGGCGAGCGCAGCCGGTGTCGCCCTGCGGGCAGGAGAGGCTCCATGTAAAGACGAGGGCCTTCCAGTTCTCCTCGACTGCCACACGTGGGGCGCTGGTGGTGGTGGTCAGCGCATAGTCGGCACCCACCTCGAAGCGTCGAATGAGCTGGTCGATGTCCCCGCCCACCGTTCGCACGGTGACGTAGGCCTGACCGAGGAGCTGGTTCAGGAAGTTGTCCACCAATCCGGTGGCGGCGTTCCAGACGTTGAAGGTGCCGGGGTTGGCCGAGACCTCTCGAAAGGTGGCTCGGCGCGTCGAGCCGCAGATGGGCACGGTGCAGTTCAGGAAGCTCGTGAAGCCCGACTGGTTATCGATGGCGGCGAGCGTCTGATAGACCGCCCAGCCGGCAGGGTTCGAGAGAATGTCGGTCACGAGGTTGACGGTGGTGTCGTAGGGGGAGGGCAGAGCGGTGCCCAGGTCGAACTGGAGCAAGACGTCGTAGTTGCCGTCGAAGTCGGTGGGGTCTTGATCGAGATCGACCACGACGCGGGTGTTCGTCGCGCCCACGAGCGTGACGCCGTCGGTGCAGCCGCGCGCGATCGTGACTCCGTTGGGTCCGGCGCCGAGCGCAAAGACGGTGACGCGTTGTCCGCTGGGCTGGTTGTTGAACGTGCGGCTGCCAGGCAGCGAGGTGTAGTTCGCGCTCAAGGTGGCGGTCGGGAGGGTCGGCGCCGCGCGCAGGGTGGCGCAGGAAGGAACCTGAGCGGCGGTTCCGATGTAGATGCGCGCGTCGGCAGTGGCGACCGGGAGTCGCGCGTTCGACCGTACGTCCACGATGAGGCCGGCAGCGGGATCTTCTTGCACGTTGATCAAGACGGTGACTGGCGTCGCGCGTTCTGCGCTTGCGGTGACGGAGGCCGCTCCGGCGGTGGTGCCTGCGGTGAAGCGCACGATCACCGCGCCTTGGGTGTCGGTCACCGCGGTCATGGTGTTGATGGCGCCGGTGGCGCCGACCAATCCGAACTGGATCTGCTCGCCGGGAATCGCGGCTCCCTCTCCGTTTCGGAGGAGGAAGCGCAGGTCGCGCGTGGCGCGGTAGTAGAGGGTGACCGGTGAGGTGCCGTCGAAGCTGAGGCTGCGGGTCTGATCACCTGCATCACCCGACGGGAGGCCGGCGTCGGACTCGATGCCCAAGTCGAGCCTGACTCCACCGTCGAGCCGAGCCGAGGCGTCTTCGCTGATGATGGGCACCAGATCGTCCTCGCAGCCGCTGCAGGCCGCGGTAGAGGTGGCGAGCAGCGCCACAGCCAGGTATCTCAGGTGTCTCATGGTGTAGGACATTGAGGCACTTATCGGCAGATGCCAACACATTGTCGCTTAGATACGTACACCGCCGGAATCGCGTTTAAGGCAATGTTATCACTGGGTATTGTCATGAACTCACCGGTCGGGACATACAAGCGGAACGAAATCCACGATTTCCGCTGGCCCCGCTCCCTCCTGCTCGTCCAGAAACCCCGAATGAAGAAGGCTGGCCTCTCGTCGCTCATCCTCTCGCTGGCCTTCCTCGCGGCCTGCGGCGACGAGACCATCGGCGTTCAGGTGCCCACGCTCGAGATCGATCCGGTCGAGATCGATGTGAGCCTGACCCCGTTCGGCGCGACCCAGTCCTACGCGGTCACACTGAGGAGCGTCGGCTCTGCGAGCCTCGAGGTCGAGCGTCTCACGCTCGTGGGGGCCTCCGATGGTGCGCCCGTGCCCCTGGACCTCGCGCTGACGGTGTCCGAGTCGCTGCCTAAGCGTCTCGCCCCCAACTCGAGCTTCGAAGTGCAGATCGCACACCTGCCGCGTGACACCGTGCTCGATGAAGGGCGCTTGCTCGTCGCCTCCGATGATCCCTCGAGGCCTCTTGCGTTTGTGCCCATCCGGCAGCGCGCGGTCGGGGCGCCGCGTATCGCGGCGGTGCCCGATGCCGAGGCGGCGGTGCTCGAAGCCTCCACCGCCGGCGGGGTGCGAAGTTTCGTGGCCGCGGTTCGTTTTGGAGAGGTGCAAGTTGGCTTGCAGAAGGTCGAGACCCTGCACGTGGTGAACACGGGTGGCGGCGGACTTCCGCTCGAGGTCACCGAAGTGACGCTCTCGCCGTCGGTCCCCGGGCTCGAGCTTCGACTCGAACCAGACGCCAACGTGGATCCACTGCTCCTCGCCGCCCTCAGCACGACCGGCTTGCGTTCTGGCGTGGCGCGCTCGTTCCGGGTCGAACTGAGCTATGCGCCGCCGACCACAAACTCCACCGTGAGCACGGTTCTCTTCGTTCACAGCTCAGATCCAGCGACGCCGGTGTTCGAGATCCCCATCAGCGGCCAAGGCCCCGGCATCGATCCGCCACTCATGCGCATCTCCCCCCCCGGTCCGCTCGACTTTGGCGCGGCGCGGGTCGGGCAGACCGTCGATCGCGCGATCACCGTGCACAACGACGGCGCGAGCCCGCTCGAACTCGAGCCCCTGGTGCTCACCGATAACCCGGCGGGGGTGTTCTCGCTCCTCGAGGCCGCCATGGCCCAGAGTATCGCTCCCGGACAGAACCGGGTCTTCAACCTGCGATTCTCTCCCGTCGCGACGGGCGTCGTGCAAGGTAGCTTGCGTATCGCCTCCACGAGCGCGGGGGTGAGCGCGTTGACTTATGGACTGCGCGGGGAAGGCAGCGTCGAGCAGGCCTGCACCCCCAGCAACGTCGATCCCACCGAGCCAGGCAACGGCGCTTGCGAGGGCGCGCAGGATCGCGGGGCGATCTTTCTTTCCGGCAATCAGACCGAACAGCGGAGCTTCACCGGTCAGGTCTTCGAGCGCGACAGCGACGAAGACTGGAGCCGCTACACCATCGAAGTGGACGGGGGCTGCACCCTCATCGGCTACGAGGTCACCGCGCGCATCACGCCTCCGCCCGGGGAGCAGGCGCAGGTCTGTGTCTCCTTGGGCGCCTGCGACAGCCCGGTGCGCGAGAACTGCTCGAGCGGCACTGCGTCGATCCTGCTGCTCAGCGGCACCGCGACCTGCAACGCCTTCAGCAACTACGTGCCCTTTTATGTCCGGACCTACCGAACCGGAGGAGCGCTCTCCTGTGAGCCGTACAGCGTGAACGTCACCGCCCGCTGAGGCCTAGAGAGCCGAACCGCATACCTCCCGTCTTCGGACTTGCCCCCGAGATCTCTGCCTGCGTTGGTCCTCCTCGCGTTATCGAAGGATAGCGCGTTCGTCGGCCCGCCTTGCGCACCTCGCGTCTCGACCGTCTCGCTCGGTCGGGGGTTTTGAGATGAGCTCTAGAGCTCATCTCAAAACCCTCTCGGTCGCGATTTCGACCGATCCGCGTCGGTGCGCGGTGTTGGTCCTCCTCGCGTTATCGAAGGATAGCGCGTTCGTCGGCCCGCCTTGCGCACCTCGCGTCTC
>WYAZ01000186.1 GCA_011526105.1 Deltaproteobacteria bacterium
CTGGTCGTCGCGCGAGGAGGGCGAATACTCTCTGTATTCAACCGACGAGAGCCAAAGGCGTCGCGGCGAGCAGCCGCGAAGAGGGCCGGCGACATTTGCTAGCCTCTACGTTTCCAGGGGACTAGACGCGGAGCTTCTTGACCGCTTCTTGCACGGTCTTTCCATCCACGACCGCGCCGCTGCTCTTCAGATGCTTCATCGCCACCCCGGTGGCCTGACCCTCGTTGCCCGCCGCTTTGATCTCGTCCGCCTTGGCCGCCAGCGCGGCCACGACTTCGTCGAGGCCGAGCTGCTTGGGCAGCATCCCCTCGAGCGTTCGGTTCTCGAGCTCGAGCTTGTCACGGCCGGCCTGGTCCTTGGTCAGCGCGAGCGACTCGGTGTTCGACTTGATGAGCTTTCGGACGATCTTCTGGGCTTCCTCGTCCGAGAGGTCGCTGCCTCGCCGGTTCTCTTCCGCTTGAACCTCGCCGAGGGCCACCCGCAGGACTTCCTTCTCGACCGAGCGCTTGTCCCGGAGCGCCTGCATCATGGCCTTCTTGAGCTCGTCTCTCAGCATGCGACCTCGATACGAGGTCGGGCCGCCAAAGTCGAGCCTGCCTCGGGTGTGCCTCGGATACCGCGGCGAACGCATCCCGCGTAAAGTCGCCTTTCGATGCCGCGGATTCCAGGCCTCCGACCCGACACGTTTCTCCTGCTCGCCGGCCTCGTCGGGTCCTTCGGGTGCGGCTCCAAGCTCGAGTTCGAGCCGGCGGGGCCAAATGACGCGCCCGATCCCTCCACCTACGGTCCGTACGCGGTGGGGGTTCGCACGCTGACCTTCGTCGACGCATCCCGGCCTGGACCGAGTGGCGAGGGCGCGCGCACCCTCGTGACGGAGATCTGGTATCCGGCGGAAGCGAGCGAAGAGGCGCCGGTGAGCTATCAGGTGCGCGACTTCATTCCGGCGGAGCTCCTCGAGCGCGTCGAAGGCAAAGACCTCGGGGCCTTCGAGACCATCGCGGTGCGCGACGCCTTGGTCTCCGAGCACGCGGAACGCTACCCGCTCGTCGTCTTCAGTCACGGAAGCGGTGCGCTTCGGGTTCAGTCGCCTCACCTCACCGTGGCTTTGGCGAGTCACGGCTACGTGGTGGCTGCACCCGACCACCAGGGCAACACATTGACCGAGGTGCTCGTGACCGGAGCGGAGTTCGGGGCGCAGCTTCAGAGTTTTCTCGATCGCCCCAAAGACCTGAGTTTTGTCATCAATCAACTGCGCGATCTGCCCAAGGAAGATCCGCTCCATGCGCGCGCGGACCTGGCCAAGGTTGGCGCGGTCGGCCACTCCTTCGGGGGTGTCACCGCCCTGCGCATGACGGCACTCGATCCGCGTGTGCGCGTGGCAGTACCTCAGGCGCCGGCCGGCTACTCGGCCGCGTGGCTCGAGATCGAGGCTCCGCTCGAGACCATCGGCAAACCCATCCTGCTGCAGGCCGGTGGCAAAGACACGACGGTACCTCCCGCCGCCCACGCAGACTCCGTCTGGGCTCATATGGGCCGGCCCCGGTTCTACCTCACACTCGAGACCGCCGGGCACTTCACCTTCAGCGATCTGTGTGGCCTCGATCCGGCCGTGCTCGCCGTCGCCGACGAGGTTGGCCTCGGGGGCGCGCTGGAGGATGGCTGCGGACCCGAGAACGTTTCGGCCGAGGTCGCCGTACCGCTCTTGCGACACTTCACGATCGGCTTCCTCAATGCCTATCTTCGAGACTCGGACGCCAGTTCCGCGCTTCTCAGCCAAGCGGAGGGATCACGCTTGGGGGGAGACGAAGCTCGGTTTCTCGGAGAACCATGAGGGAGCGCGCGCGACGTTGCAGCCGGAGCGGCGGTGTCCCGCTAAACTCGTTTCTCGCGCTCCTTGTGGCCGGAGAAGCACTCGCCTGCCGATCGGGCAACCTCTTCATCGAGGCACCCGATGTCGAAGGTGCCCAGAGCTACGTCTTCGCGTTCGAGCAGGACGGTCAGCTAGAAGTTCACGCCTTCGCGCCCGAGTCCCGGGGTGCGGCTTTCTCCGCCCTATGGTTCGACGGCGGCGAATCGGTCGAACTCACGCGCCTGGCGTTTCGCCAGCCGCTGCGGGAATTGGGACTCGAGGCGGGCCCCTTGGCCCCCAGCCGACCGCCGAATCAACCGATGGGCGACCTAAACCCGATCGATGTCGGGGTGGCGGTGCTCACCCCCGATGCGGAGCGAGTTCGCCTCGAGCCCGCGCCCGCGAGCGAGGCGGTGCTCGGATTCCTCCTGCCGGTGTTCATCAACTGCCCCCGTCTGGTCGCCGGCCCTCACGTCAGTAGCAACACCCCGATCGAGGCGCTCACCGTCGACGCAACGCGGGTGGTGGGGCTCTCGGCGGATGAGATCTTCCTCTTTCACGCGGACGGACGGATCGATCGCTGGTCGCTCCCTTCGGGGGAGGTGGGCGGAGCGGTGGCGCTTTCGGATCGAGGCGTCGTATGGGTGGCTACGAGCTCTGCGGCTCGTCCTTTCGACCCCGCCTCAGGCGCTTTCGGAACACCAGAGATCCCGGTCCCGGTCACGAGCGCGCCACTCGGACTGATGGTCAACGAGGGGGAAGGTCCCTTCGAAGTATGGCTCCTCACCTCCGACGGTGCCGTGCGGCTTTCGTCCGGTGATGGATCGGAGTTCGAAGTGGCCTTCGAACTTCCCAGCGGCCTCGTACGCAGGGACCATCTCGAGAGCCCGCACAGCGCCGCCGCCCGTTTCATTCGCCTCGCGGGCTCCGACTTTCTTCTGGCCAGCGACCATGTCGCGCTCCTGCTCGAGCGCCGCGGCGCCGAGTATCGGATCCTCGGGGCCGAAGGTACCGCCGCCGGCTTTGCGGGCGTCGGGAGGATGCCAGACGGCTCCGTCGTCATCGCTGAGGTCCTCACGGGCAGCACCTATCACTTCGCTGAGCGAGTGCTCGAGCTGATTGGGCTTCAGAGCACGGACATTCGCGGGATCGCTTCCTTGGACGGAGAGCGGTTCGTCTTTGTCACGGCGCCGGGCCTCGTTGGGGTCGGGTTCCTCGACAGCCGCCGTTGCGAGGACCAAGCCACGAGCGCGTGGAGAAGACTGCGATCGATCGCACGCTTGGGTGATGATTTCATCGTCGCCGGCGTGCACTTCAGCGACGGCTTCGGATTCGGCTGGATTCGACCGGAGCGCTAGGAACCGCCGACCGGCTCGCTTGACCACCTTCCCGTCCTCCGACAGTCTGCGCGCGTGGCCCCTCTTCAAAGCCTCGCAGACGTACGCGACTACGTGAGACGAAGCGCGCAGCGCCTCGACCCCGAGTCCCGATACATCGCGGAGTTGTTCGAACTCATCGAACAGGCCCGCGACGTGGGCGACCTCGAACGAATGATGCTCGCGAATGGCCGCGGCCTTCGCCACACCGGCGAGGAGGTCTTCGCCGCGATGAACCTGGAGGAGAAGCTCCTTGCCAACCTCATCACCCCCGAGACCTCGCTCTTTCGCTTCTCCGAAGGAGAGCTCGAGGCCATCGGTCGGCACCTCGTACCCACGCTCTCGGGTCAGCGCGCCCGCGTGCTCATCGTGCCTTGCTCGCACGGCGAGGAGGCCTTCACCATCGCGGCGCACTTTCTGAAGCTCTCGGTGGACTTCGAGATCGACGCCTTCGACGTGCAGCCCGCCTTGATTGAAGAAGCCAAGCTCGGTCGGCTCACCTTTGGGTATCCGCTCGAGTACCTCGAGAACCCCGGCCGGGTGAGCGCGCGAGTCCTCGAGCGCATTCGCTTCAAGGTCGGCGATGCCTTCGAACTCCCGCTGCCCGAGCCGAGCGCGGGAGGGTCGTTTCACGTCGTCCTGTGTCGCAACTTCATCGGCTATTTCACACCCGAGGTGGCGGAGGCCCTGGTGACCGGTCTGGCGGCACGTGTTCGGCCGGGAGGCATCTTGCTGCTCGATGGTTTCGCGCTGAGCAAGATGCCGTCGCTCCTACTCACCCTGAACGCGCTCGGAGCTGTGCAACTACGTGGTCGGCCCGCCTTCCACTTCCCGACCTGAGGTGCCGCGCCCCCGGGGAGTTCCGTGTCTCCTCACCCCGGACCGGAGTCACGAACGCGAGGGTTCGCAGGGCCAGCGCCTCGAAGACCTCGTTGCGCTCCACGTCCTCCACCCAGCTCGTCGGGAGATGCGATGCGCCGAGTCGAGCGCCGAGCAGCGCCCCCACCAGAGCCGCGATGCTGGCGCCGTCGGGCTCATGCGGCCCGATGGTGTCGCGAGCGGAGGGCGCGGGCAAGGCCGCGACCCACGGTCATCGCTCTTCAGGTCGCGCGAGCAGGTTCGCTTCTGTCCCTAGACTCCGAGCTCGGTTCTCCCCGAGGAGTCCGCGCACTTTCGCGAGCAGTGCGGACGGTACGTACGGCTTGTAGAGCAAACTCGTGTTGGGCAGGATCTCGATACGCTCCTCGTCCTTGGTGAAGCCGGTGACGAAGAGGCACGGGAGCTCGGCTCTAAGGCGACGCATGGTCTCGAGGACCTCCACCCCGTCCATCCCCGGCATGACGACATCGCTCACGACTAGAGCGACCTCGTGTCCGCGTGTCTCCATGAGCAAGAGCGCTTCTTCGGCTTCGGAGGCCTCGACGACCTGATAGCCGGCCCCCCGCAATACCCGAGCGGTCAGCGTTCGTACGAGTCGGTCGTCTTCGATGACCAGGAGTACTTGCTGCGGGCCCGTGCGGGGAGCGCGCTCGAGCGCGACCTTCGAGATCCTACCCGCGACCGGGAAAAGCAGCTCGAAGACGCTGCCGCCCTCCGGGGCTACCTTCACGCTGACGTGTCCTTGGGCCTGGCGCACGACGCCGTAGACGATGGAGAGTCCAAGGCCCGTACCTCGACCTGTCGCTTTTGTCGTGAAGAAAGGCTCGAAGATGCGCGCTCGGATCTCCGCCGGGATGCCCGGCCCGGAATCGATGACCGAGAGTTCGACGTATTCGCCCGGGGGGAGTTCCGGCCTTTCGACCAGCTCACCCGAGGCGATGCTGCGGACTCGAGTCTGGATCCGAAGCTCGCCGCCCAAGGACATGGCGTCTCGGGCGTTCGCCACGAGGTTCGTGAGGGCGCGACTGAGCTCTGCCTCCGCGATGGAGGTCTTTACGCCGGCGGCGCCGAGGTCGAGCTTCATTGTGAGGCCCGGACCCAGCAGCCGCGACAGAATTGGATCGAGGTGAGCGATCAGCTCATCGAAGACGAGCTCCTTCGATGCGGCGGTCCCTTTCCTTGCGAAGCTCAGCAGATCTCCGACGAGCGCGGAGCCGCGATGGGAAGCGTCGAGCACGATCTCGAGCTCCTCTCGCTCCGGCGACCCGATCGCCGAACGTGCGGCGAGTGCCTCGACCGAGGTCCGAATCACGAGCAGGAGGTTGTTGAAGTCGTGCGCGACACTCCCGGCGAGTCGTGCGAGGGCGTCGAGACGCTGGGCATGAGCCAGCTCATGCTCGAGTTGCCGGCTCTCGGTCTCGTTCCGGAGGCTCAGGAGCATTCGAAGGGGAGAGCCGTCGGCGTCCTGTTTGACCGCGCCCGTCACGCGGGCGATGAAGGGGCCGCGGGCGCCCAGGAACTCGATGTCCCTCCCCGTCGCCGAATTTGGGCACGGCAGGGATTGGACGATGGCCTCGAGCGCGGGCTGTGCCTGTGTCTCTACGAACTCGAAGAGCGACCGACCCAGGATCTCTGCGGTTGGCACTCCGAGTGCGCGGGCAAGCGCAGGGTTGCACTTTGTCACGCGCAAGCTGCCGGGTTCGCAAGAGCAGAAGGCGTCCGGCGCGAGCTCGTAGGAGTCGGCCGCGTCGGCGAGCAAGCCCTCCGCCTGACTCCGTGCCGCGTGTTCCCGCTGAAAGCTTTCGGCCAGCATGTTGAGGGTGACGGCGAGCGCGTCGAACGCATCTCCTGCCCCGAACACCTCCGCACGCGCGGCGAAGTCGCCGTCGGCGATGCGAAGCACGAGCTCGACCAAGGCCCGCGCCGAGGGATCGAGCCCGTCGAGGTCGAAGGGTCTTTGACCGGTCACGCGGGTTTGCTCCGGGTGGCCGCGAGCCATGCGCGTGCGGCGCCTTCGGTCCGGAACATCCGGGTCGGGTAGGGCGGCCTCACGAAGATCATGAAGAAGTTGGCGAGCACCACGCTGACGCTGTTGTCGACGAGGAGCGCGAGGCACTCGGTATACGGACGGTTCTCGGGCGCGGCCGAGAGCTCCTGAGCTTCTCGCGTCATGCTGCGGACCTGCCGCGTGTCCACCAGCACCGGGCAGCGAGTTCTCCCGAAGGAGAAGCGCCCGCGCAGAACCTCTGCCATCACTTCACCGGTCATCACGACCGGCTTCACGCGGATCGCGATCGTACCGTCGGCCTCACGGGTGATGTGTGCCCCCGAAGTCTCGATCGTGTTCGGGGAGACTTCGCTCACGGCGGGTCATCGTCGCGGAGGGTGACCCCTCGGTCAAGGGCGCGGGAACGGGCTGCGCGTCTGACCTCAGGCCGACTTGCTCTGACACTTCCGGCAGATCCCGCGGACCTGAACGCGGCAGTCGACGACACGAAACCCGACCGATGAGGTGTCGGGTGCGGTCAGGGCATCGAGCCCGTCGTCGATGAAGTCGACGAGCTCGTTGCAGCTCAGGCACACGAGGTGGTGGTGAGCGGTGTTCACATGATCGTACCGCACTCCACGTCCGGGGTGGCAGGTCTTGGCAATGAGATCGAGTTCGACGAGGGTCTCGAGGGTTCGGAAGACGGTCGCGCGAGAAATCTGAAGTCCCGTCGTGCTGAGATGCTGGCAGATGTCGTCGGCGGTTGGGTGCGACTGCAGCTCGAGCACCGCCATCAGCACGCTCTTCCGCTGGGAGGTCGCAGGGATCCCCGCAGCATGACACGCCCTCGCGAGCAGCTCCACACGCTCGACCGGATCCACCGCCGGCAGCGTCTTTAGGCCCCGCGGGGTCCGGCCCTGGGGGGTCGCGTTTCGGTGGTGCTGGGCCGACGCCTGTTCGTGTTCCACCACCGTCGTCTCGATTTCGTCCGTCATGCCTAGGGTCCTACCTCTCGGAACCTCGTCTCAACTGAGGCTCCGGGTGCCGAACAGCATGACGCGTACCATGTCGCAACGGCACGCGGATTCCGGTCACTCCCCTCGCGGGTTGCGCGCTTGTCGCATCGGCTCGCAGTTTCTGCGGGCTCGGTGGACGAGCGACCGGGTCGCCGACCGTTCAGTCGGAAGCGGCGGGAGCGCTCGCAGGCATCGCGCGTATGGCCTTGGGTGCCTGAACCGCCGGCCGGTTCATGAGCCCACCGCCGAGCTTCTCCGAGAGGTCCACTCCGAAGAGATGTTTTACCTGTTCGAGGGTGCCGAGCGCCTTCATCGGAAGCGAGCCATCTCCACCGATGCTCGGGGTTCGGCTGTCGATCATGGTCACCTGTCGGATGCGGGTGTCGCCCACGACATCGGTGACGGTCTCGATGACCTTGTCCAGCTTCTGAAGCATCGAGATCTGCCGGGCATTGGAACCCGCCTTCTTCCAGCTCGCCGCAAGTTGAGTGAGGGCTTCGGCGCGAGCTTCTCCGTCCTGGATCACCGGTGAGACCTCCGCCTTTGCGTTGGCCTCCGCGGCCGCACAGGCGGCGCGCGCGGGCTCGATCACCTCGGCCTGAAGCCGACTGCGGACCTGCTCCACTCGGGCCTTCTGGACGTCGACCTCCGCGAGCGCCTGAGCCACGAGAGCGGCGACGGTCGCGTGTTCCTCGGCCACCAAGGCCCCCCGACGGGTTTCGATGTCGGCCAGCTTTCGCATGGCCTCGGCCTTGGCCACCTCGATGGCGGCGCTGATTTCCGCCTGCACCTCCCGCTCCTGGTTCTGGGCGGAACGCACGACCGCATCCGCGTGAGCGACGGCTTCAGCCATTCGCGCGCGTCGCAGGACCTCCGCGTTCTTCTTGCGGCCGATCGAGTCGAGATAACGAACCTCGTCCGAGACGTTCTGGATCTTGAGCGTATCCACGACGAGCCCGAGTGCGGTCATGTCGTGCTCGACCTGTTGCACCAGCCGCTCGGCGAAGAGGAGCCGGTCCTCGTTCACTTGCTCTGGGGTCAGGGTGGCGAGCACCCCGCGCAGCGCGCCTTCGAGGGTGGCCTTGGCAATTTGCATCACCTCGCCTCGGCTCTTGCCGAGCATGCGTTCGATGGCGTGATTGAGGACCGGTGAGTGGCCCGCGATCTTGACGTTGGCCACGCCGTGAACCGTCAGCGGCACCCCACCCTTGGAGTAGGCGTTCCTCGCGGTGACCTCGATCGCCATGTTGGTGAGGTCCATTCGGTCCACCCGCTCGAGCAGCGGCACCCTGGTGCCGCGTCCGCCCTTGAGCACTCGGTAGCCCACGGTCCGATTGCCCGCACGGTGGCGACTCCCAGAGAACACCAGCACCTCATTTGGGGCGCAGATGTGGATGAGGTGCTTCACGGTGTAGATGGCGGCGGCGGCGAAGGCCGCCAGAACCATGCTGATGATGACAAGACTCATATCCGTATTCTCCTTGCTCGATTCTGCTCAGACCGCCGGGATGTTCTCTTTGGTGGACTCGTCCTCGCCACGAGCTCGCTCCGCGCCCGTCCCGAGTCTCGGTCGGGTCTCATGCCGCCCGCTGACGATCTCCGGAATGTCGATGCCGGTGGTCTTGGCCACCGCCGCGAAGACGGAGCTCAACATCTCTGGGTAGGCCGCCACATAGGCAGAGAGGGCCTTACCGTCTCCGCCGTCGATCATGCTCACGTCCTCGACCTTTACCTTGTTCACGCCACGTGCTGCGGCGCGCAGGATGTTCTCGAGGTCTTCGATCAGGTGAATGGCGATGGCGTGATCTCCGGCCTTGGCCCAGGCCTCGTTCATCAGATCCATGGCTTGAGCCACCGCCACACCGCGCTCTCGAATCCGCGCCGCCTCGCCGCGGGCGGCAAACTCCTTGGCGATGCGATCGGCCTCTGCCGGGAGCACCCGGTCCGTCTGAAGTCGGATCTGCGCGAGCTGGGCCCGGACTCGTTGGAGCTGCTGCTCCGCGGTCGCCCGAGCCTCGCGGGCCGCGGCCTCGGTGCGCTCCTCCTCCGAATTCACCTTGGAAAGCAGCTCGGCTTGGACTCGCCGGAGCTCATTTCGAAGTCGGGCGATCGCCGCCTCGGCGTTGGCGCGTGTGACGTTTGCACGAGCCTGGTGCTCCGACTCGCTCTGCTCCGCCTCTCGCTTCGCATCGCTCTCGGCCATCTCGGCATCGCGGATGACGTGGGCGATGGCCTCGCGGCCGAGCGAGTCGAGATAGCTCGACTCGTCGGAGACGTTCTGAAACGTCAAGGTGTCCATGTGGAGGCCCAGCTTGTTGAAGTCTTCTTGCGACTCCTTGGCGAGGTTGTCGGCAAACTTCAACCGGTCCTCGTTCACTTCTTCCGGAGTGAGTGTCGCGAGCACCCCGCGCAGGTGTCCTTCGAGCGTCTCCTTGGCGACTCGGGCGACCATCTGAGGTGACTGACCCAAGAAGCGCTCGATCGCGTTTCCGATGAGGCCGGGGTGGCTCGAGATCTTCACGTTGGCGATGGCGTCGACGTTGAGTGGAACACCACCCTTCGAGTAGGCGCTGCGGACCGAGATCGGGATCTCGGTGACGTTCAGGGACATCCGGTCCACGGTCTCGAACAGCGGGACACGCCAACCGCGACCGCCCATGATCACCCGAAAGCCGCGAGAAGAGCCGTCCGCGTTCAGGTTCCTCCGGCCCGAAAAGATGAGGACCTCGTTCGGTGGGCAGATGTGGAGGAACTTCTTGGCGAGGCCGATCGCCACCAAGAAGGCGACGGCGAGCGCCGCTCCCGCGAGTATCGCCGGTCCCACCGACGAGAGAAATCCTTCCACCTGCATGTCTAACTCCTCTACGCGTGTTGAATCACGCGAGCCTTGTCGCCCTCCAAGGCGACGATGATCACTTGAGTGCCGGCCTCGAGCGTGTGCTCCGCATCCGAGACCGCGAGCAAATCTACGAGCTCGCCGTTGACGTCGAGGCGCACCTTGCCGGTCTCGTGCGGTCGAACCGTCACCAATACACGTGCTCCGGCGCCGAGCAGGTTGGCGCGCTCAGGGAGAGATGAGCTCTCGCTCCTCTTCAGAAGCCGCATGAGTGTGCTGATGGAGAAGCCAGCGAGGAGCCCGGTTCCGATCGCGGCGGTCAGCACCGCGAACGAGCCAAGACCCGTGAGCCAGGTCAGCAAGGCACCAGTCGTGCCTAGGGCGCCGAGTGTGTATGTCCAGAAGCGCAGACTCAGGAGCGCGAGCCAGGTCCCACCGCTGTCGCTGTCGCTGTCGCTGTCGTGAGTGGAGTCGGTGTCGGTGTCGGTGTCGGTGTCATGCCCGTCATCCGCACCGAAGAAGGCTGAGAAACCCACGAGGATTCCACCAAGCACCGCTGAGAAGAGATAGAAGGAGAGCATCTGGGAACCTCGCTTCGAGGTACCGCAGACCTAGGCACCGCGACGGGCGCGTCAAAAGCGAGCGCGTTTGGCCGCCCGGTTGCTAGTGTCCCGTCCGAGAAGTTCAGATCACGTTCGCGCTTGTCCTTTTCGTCCCCGGCCGACGCGCGGCCTGCGGCCGCCCTTTCGGGCTCCTCGGTCATTGGGGGCGACCCAACTCCCTTCGTAGC
>WYAZ01000187.1 GCA_011526105.1 Deltaproteobacteria bacterium
CCGGCACGAGCGTGAGTTGGTAAGCATCGCGTGCTCCTCGCTCCAGATTCGTTGCCGGTGGGCGCATGTCCCGCACCCACTCTCTCCCTCCGGTGAGTCCGTGGAAAGCAGAACGGTCCACCCGTAAGCTCGCTCCAGCTGTCGGCGAGCATGTAGTTCCCGAAGGCCGTGCTCGGCGTTCGTGCCGCGCGCCTCAACCATCGAGTCTCGACCGCTCCGAGCTGCGCGGCGGTGCGGATCTCCGACCCTTTGGAGATCGAGGCGCGTAATGGGAGGTGACGATGCGGTGGGCCGAAGCTCCGGCACGAAGGAAGGTGTCCATGAGGACCGTATCGCCCGTGGCGGGTCGAGGTTTCGCGGGTAGTGATGACCTGGGTCGGTGGTGACTGTGACCGCGAATCCGAGCCTCATCGAGCCGCGAAGATCTGCCTCGGATCCTGGAAGCTCTTGAGCTCGATCGCGTTTCCCGAGGGGTCACAGAAGAACATCGTCGCCTGCTCCCCCACCTGGCCGCGAAACCGGATGTGAGGCTCGATGAGAAAGCTCACGTGCCCTTTGAGGCGCTCCGCGGTGGTGTGCCACAACTCCCACGGCAAGATCACGCCGAAGTGCCGGACCGGCACCTGGTCTCCGTCCACCGCGTTGACTCGCTCTGCGGCTGTTTCCTCCGCTGACAGGTGGGCCGTGATCTGGTGTCCGAAGAAGTCGAAGTCGACCCAGTGATCACTCGCTCGGCCGATGCGGCACTGAAGCACCTCCACGTAGAAGCGGCGAGCAAGCTCGAGATCGTGCACTGGGAACGCGAGATGAAACAGTGGGTTCATGCCGTGCCTCCTCCCTCAAGCGGGAGACGAAAGAACCGCCGCGCGTTTTCGTGGGTGATTCGCGCGGTCTCTTCCAGCGAGAGCCCCCACAACTCGGCCAGCTTCTCGGCGGTGTGTTTGACGAAGGCGGGCTCGTTGCGCTTGCCGCGAAACGGAAGCGGCGCGAGGTACGGGCAGTCCGTCTCGACCAGCGCGCGGTCCTTTGGACAGGCCTTGGCGACCTCGCGGATCTCCTCCGCGGTCTTGAACGTCAGGATACCTGAGAACGAGAGGTAGAAGTCGAGCTCGAGGGCGGCCTCGGCGAGCCCGCGTGTGCCTGAGAAACAGTGCATCACCCCACCGATGTCTTGGGCGCGCTCCTCGCGCATGATCTGAATGGTGTCCTCCTCGGCCTCTCGGGTGTGAATGACCACCGGCAGACTCCGCCTCTTCGCGAGCTGAAGAAATGATCGAAAGACTTCTCGTTGCTTCTCGCGCGGGCTGTGATCGTAGTGGTAGTCGAGGCCCGTCTCTCCGATGGCTACGACTTTGGGCCCGAAAGACAGCCGCTCGATCTCCTCCAGACAGGCGGCATCGACGACTCGGGCGTCGTGCGGGTGTACGCCCACCGTCGCGTAGACGCACGGGTGCTTCGCGGCCAACGCCAAAGACGTGTAGTTGGCCTTCATCTCATCGCTCGCGCCGATGCAGACGATGTGGCTCACGCCCGCGAGTGAAGCGCGGGCCATCATCTCGTCGCGGTCGGCCTCGAAGGCGCTCGCGTCGATGTGGGCGTGGGTGTCGAAGAGACCGAGCATCAAAGACCTCGCAGGGAGTCGATGAGATGGCGCTTCTCCTCCACAGTCAAGCCGTCGCAGGTCATGCGGTGGCCTCGAGCTCCGAACGCACGCTCGGTGATGGGATGCGGGGAGTGGCCCATGAGCGAACGATACTCGGCGACTGGATGCCGTGACTCGAGCTCTCGCCTGGCCCGAGCTCTTGCCCACGACACACGTTGCCCGCGAGGGTGGGGTCCATCCAGGGCCGCGTCTCTGAATCGGTGTCCACTTCGTCGAACTCGCAGACCCGAAGGGCGCTGCCCGGGGACCTGAGTGGCGGTTCATACAGCCCGTGGTTACACCTGTGAAGACCCATCGCGCGTAGTAGCCCTCTTGCTCGATGGTGAGCGCGGGCGCAGCGCCGACCGAGTCGCGACCGTCGGGCAGCTTCGCGAAGCGGAAACTCGCGCAACGTTCGCGTTTGCGCGACCAAACGAAAGCGAGGGGAGACTTCAGCGCTGGCAGAAGACGGACGATCCGGCGCACCCCTGGAGCCGATGCAGCTCACGAGAAAGAGCGCGCTCGACTCAGCCCGATGATCCACATGCGTGTTATGCACCTCGGAGGAAGTGCATCAACGAGCGATCACCTTCGGCCGAGACCCACAGGTCGCCGCTCGCATCAAAGGCCACACCTTCGGGCTGAAGGCGCGTGGCACCCTTCTTGGCGCGCTGCTTATCGAGTTCCGGCAGGTCGAGTGTTCCCAGCGGCTGTATCGAGTAGCCTCCGTGCTTTCCGCCGCCCTTCACCTGATAGAGCTTGCTCGATTTCGATTTCTCGTGACTCAGCGAAACGAAGCCGATGCGATTGCTTTGGTCGGAGAGCAAAGCAATGAGACCGGTCTTGGGGTCGACCTCTACATCCGAGAGATCCTTCAATGCGGTCTTCAGCGGTGCGGGAAGCGCCAGGAATCCACGTGGCTCGAGCGTCTTGGGGTCGAAGAGCCCGAGACGTTTTGGAGATCCTTCGTGGACCGCGAGCAAGTGCGCGCGGCCGTCCGGCGACAGAGCCGCGGGCAGATACGCAAGGCCTTCGTAGCCGCGGTTCTCGTCGGTGCCGAGCTTCTCGAGCTTTCCTAGCTTTTTGGCGGTGCCCGGGACGACCTCGCCGCCCTCGAGAGTCACCGGAATGGCAAACACGTTGCGGCCGCCTTCGGTCACGACGAGCACCCGCGACAGATCGGAGTCGAAGGTCACACCTTCCAAGTCGTCCAGTTTGACCCCGGGGATCTCGATGGCCACCGACGGAACCTGGCCACCCTTGCCCACGGTCTTTCTCGGGATGAAGTGCAAGGCCCCGGTCTCGTCGTCCACCGCCAAGAACCCTTTGAGTGCGGCCACAAAGGTGAGCGCTGACTGCTCGGCGATCTTCGTGAAGTGCCGACTCTCGAGCGAGAAATGCGGCGCGTGGCTGGCCTTTGCGGGCTGCGCATGGGTGCCGGCCAACTCGGCGAGCAGCCGGCGCGCCTTCGGGGAGTAACGAGTCGCCTCCTTCTGATAGTGGTCGAGCAGGAAGGCTCGCTCTTCGGGTCGGATCTTCTTGCCCGCCGCGTTTCGAAGCGTCTCCACCTCTCTGAGACCCCGGGCCTTCGCAGGCAGAAGGTCCACCGCGTGTTCGAGCTTGGAGATGCTCATCGCCTCGGGAGGCGTAGCCCGAACGCCGTCCTTTCGCCATAGGTTCGAGAGCCGCTTCACCGCCCCGCGATTCGGAGCTCGAATAGGGTGCCGGCGTTGTCGGTCACGAAGAAGTGCTCTCCGTGCCGGGTGAGGCGGGTGGCCTGGGCGTCGATCGGACTCCGATCGGGGAATTCGACGCTCGTTGTGCATCCGGATTCCAGCTCGTGCACGAGCACGCTCGCGCACTCCTCAAAGACGGCCACGAGCAGGTCTTCCTTTCCCGGACTCTGCGAGAGCTCGAGCCCGAAGACCTTTCCGTACGGCAGGTGTCGACCGCACAACTGGGATCGCGCGTCCCAGCAGTTCTCGGCCCGCCTCGGCACCGTGAGGCCCGTGGGCCTGAGCTCGGGCGGGCGTGCGGCGAGTGGTCCGTGAAAGGTTTGGCCATCCTTCCAACCACTGTAGAGCCAGGCCTCGCCGCTACGCTGTGCGACCAGCAGCTCGAGGACGCTCGTTCCCTCACGTCCTTGGAAGAGCTCCAGCTCGCTGCGGGAGAGGTCGCCCACACCGATGAGGCCTCCGCGGACGCCGAGCAGTTGTGGGCGCACGGGATCGCCCGAGAACGCCGCGGCCTCGAAGTCGCCGCGATCGTAGGCTCCGCCGAGGAACGCCGAATCCAGCGAAGGGGCGAGCGCGTAGCTGCCTCGGCCCCCGACCGCCATGAGCGACCCATCCGGACTCCGTGCGAGCGCGGTGCCGCCGAAGTTTGCGCTCTCTGGACCCTCGAATTCCCATCGGATGGTCGAGGACTGGAACTGATCGCCGTCGAAGACCACCTCGAGAAGGGCCCACCCACCTTCGCTGTTCCGGTCGTTGCGGAGGTGTCGAAACAAGAAGAGCAGACGATGGCTTCCCAAAGTGGAGCCCGGCTCCACAATGCCGTCCTCGAGGAGCCATCTGCTGTGATCGAGGCCTGGAAGAGCAGTCTGCTCGCGGCTGAGTCTTCGGTCGAGCTGTGGGTCGAAGGGTACACCGCGACGAACGAAGTAGATCGCGGTGTAGCTCCAGACGAACCAGCGCTCGCCACCCACCGGCCACAGCCCGATGATATGTTCCACAAAGGGAGTACCGGGCAGCCCGAGGCCGTTCGAGAAGAGCCCACCTTCCGTAAACGGCACGAGCTCGAGCCGGAGTCGGTCCTGACATGGTTCTGAGTCGACCGGAAGCTCGAGTTCGAACGCGCCGAGGTCACCGAACGCGGAGAGTACACCGGGCAGAATCTCCTCCTTATCCGCCTTCAGAACACGAACCGTCGGTGCGAATCGGCTCAACGTCTGCCGTACTGCAGTGATGCGTTCCGCCGAGGTAGAGACGTCTTCGCCGCGGGGCCCGCAGTCCTGCCCACTCGGCGCGTGTAAGGAGACGAGGTCGTGCGCCAGAGGCGCCACTGGGCCCGCGCCGCGTGTGAGCGCGGCCTCATCGAAGCCGAGGAGCAGCAGCAACTCGTCGTCTTCGAGCTCGATGCGGATCGTGCGCGAGATCTCGGCGTTCGGGAGCACCACCTCAGAGCGCGAGAGGTCCGGCTGGCCCCTTGCGATCACGACGAGGAGGAGGAGTTCCGCATCCGCGTATTCGTTGAGAGAGACGAAGCCAACTCGGGTCCCCTGACAAGCCGAGAGGCCGAGCGCGAAGAGCGCGCTCACGATCCCCGAGAACCTCACCCCCTGGATGGTACCTTCTTGTCGCCCGTAGGATCAGCCTCGGGTACTCACTACCCTAGTGTCCCGTCCGAAAAGTTCAGATCACGTTCGCGCTTGTCCTTTTCGCCCTTGGCCGACGCGCGGCCTGCGGCCGCCCTTTCGGGCTCCTCGGTCATTGGGGGCCTAGCCCCGCCGGGCCCGCGCCCTACTTGGTGCGTTTCTTCTTGATGTATGTGGAGCGGACCTTCTTGTCCGTTTCGAGGTCGGTGGTCTCGTTGCTCACGCTCTCTGCGTTCTCCTTCTGAACGCCTCGGGTGCCGAGCGAGGCCTTTGAGTTCACCTCCGGTGCGGCCATGGCTTCGTCCATGAACGCCTTGCCGGCCTTCTTGCCTAGCTTTGGGGCCTTTGGATCCACCTGATGTTCGAGCGCCTCGAGGATGTACGCCGAGAGCAATTTCTCCTTTAGGTCTGCGAACAGCGGCGGATTACCCATGAGGTCCGCCACCTGAATCTCGCCGTTCACTGCGAATATCATCCCCGAGATCGGTCGGCTGGGCAGGAGCTTCTCGAGCTCGCTTCGGTGGCTCGCGATCTGCCTTCGAACCTTGGCGTTCTGAATCGTCCTCCGGTAGGTCTCGGTCTCGTTCGAGGTCCCTTGCTCGGCGTTCTTCCGCGCGACCTCCGCCCACACTCGGTCCTGACGACCGGTCATCGCAGCCTCTTGGAGCCTGAGGTGAGCCACCGCGCCGGACGCCGCGAACTGCATCTTCTGCCCGTTCCACCGGCCCTGTTCGACGCAGAAGACGGCGACCTTGTGCCACTTGCCGTCCTTGGGGACCACCGTGTCGGCCTGGATGATGCGATCTTGCTTGCCGCCCAAGATCATCTCGCCACCGAGCAAGAAGACCGGCTGCTCCCCTGCGTTCTTGACCTCGACCTCGGCGACGGTGGCCTCGTCGGATTGTCCGTTGAGCTCGCGGATGTGGAGCGTCTTCTTGGCGAGGCCGGTCTCGAGCAGGGTGTAGCGCTGAAAGGGGCCGGTCTCGGCGCTCATCACCGGGATGAGGGTGATGTTGTGAAAGCTGATGGGGTCTCCGTAGTCTAGAGGCTTTGCGTCCTCGTTTCCTGCGCTCGCGGGTGGTGCGAGGGCAGTGAGAGCCAGAAGAGAGAGCGACCATCGTTTCATTGGGACCTCCGGGCGGCCCCACTGGGCGCCCAGCGCGACAACTCGCGACGCGGCCGCTCTTCATCCCTTATGACAAAGGTCTTACAACTGAGCGGTTCGTCGTCGGATCCCGCGCCGAGCTTCCGCGGCCAGACGCCGGTCCTGGTTGCGGGCCAGCACTTCGAGCACACGGTCGACCTCGGGACCCTTGAACATCGCGAGCGCCCGAAGGGCCTCGAGCCGCATCTCTGGCTCCGTAGCTTCGTCGCGCGCGAGTGCAAAGAAGAACTCCCGGTCGGAGTGGCGCGCGAGCAGTCCCAGCGCTTTGATGGCAAAACTGCGGGCGCGGTCTTTGGGATCTTTGGCCGCGGTCTCGAGCAGCTCGTAGCCTGCGGTGATGCGGTGCTCGCCGATCAAGCTCAGCGCATAAGCCCGTTCCTGCGAGTTGCGCGCTTTTGCTCTCGACACCAGACGTTCGCCTGCTTCGCGCTCTCCAAGCGCGTAGAGCACCCCGAGCGCGGTAAGTCGATCCGGCCAGCCCACAAACAAGCCCCGGGCCATGCGTGCGAGCGGCGGGATCGCGTCCGCATGACCGAGCCTTCGAAGTCCCTCACAGGCGGTGACTCGGTGCCGCTCGGAACCCAGCGCCTCCACGAGCACCGGGAGCCCGCGCGCATCTCGAAACTGGGCGAGCGCATAGGCGACTTCGAAGCGAACATCGAAGTCGGGATCCTCGATCGCCTCACCCAGTGCGTTGATGGTGGCCGGGTCTTTCCAGTCGCCGAGGGCCGCCGCCGCTTCTCGGCGCACGATGACCGCGCGGTCGCCGAGCATCCCCTCGAGGCGCCGCGCGCCGGCCGCCTGCGGAGGGAGGACGCCGAGCAGCACCGCGGACTCCGCGCGCACATCATCGTCGTCGTCCGAGCTGAGCGTGAGTGCGCGTTCGAACAGGGCGCCGCTCGGCGCGAAGACCTCGCGATGCACCAGCGCCGCGGCGGCTTCGAGGCTCGCCGCGCGAACGGGAGGTTCTTCGTGGTAGAGGCCTTGGCGGAGCTCTCGCTCGACGTCGGTTCGACCCTCGAGGTCGTGATCGTCCTCGGCGGTGAGGGCAGCCAGGGCTCGAATGACCTCGGCCTTGGAGGGGCTCATGGAAGAAGCGGTCACTTGATGGGGGAGCCCGGCTTTGCGGCGTCGGACACGGTGAGGAGCTGAATGTCGGCCCCGCCGGGACCGGCGGCGAGCACCATGCCCTCACTCAGGCCAAAGCGCATCTTGCGCGGGGCGAGGTTCGCCACCACCGCCACGCGCTTTCCGATCACCTCCTCCGGAGCGTACGCGGCGCGAATGCCCGCGAAGATCGTACGGGGTGCGGCCTCCCCGAGGTCGACGGTGAGCTTCAAGAGCTTGTCAGCGCCTTCGACGAGTTCTGCGTTCTTCACGAGGCCCACCTTGAGCGCGACCTTGCTGAACTCGTCGATGCTGATGATGCCTTCGTTCGGCGGCGCTTCCACTTTGGACTCCTTCTTGGGCGCGGGCTTCTCGGCCGGCGCCTTCTTGGCCTTCTCGGGTGCCTTTTCTGTCCTGTCGCCGGATTCGGCGGGTTTCGAGGCCTCGATGATCGCCTCGACCTGCTTCAGCGTGATGCGGTCGATGATGCGCTCCGGCTCGCCGATCTCCCTTTCCTGTAGGTCCCAGAGGGTGGCCTCGCTGATGAGCTTGGGAGCACCATCCAGGCCGAGGATCCCGTAGATGCGAAGTGCGATGCTCGGCACCACCGGCGCGATGATCGCGGTCGCGGCGCGTGCGAGGTTCAAGCACAAGGTGACGGTGGCCAGCGTGCCCGCAGGATCAGACTCGGCGGTCTTCCAAGGCATCGCGTCTTGGAAGATCTTGTTGCCGCGATCACCGATCTCCACCGCACACCGTACCGCGGTCTGTAGATCGAAGTTGCGATAAGCAGCCTCGGCTTCTTTGGTCTTCTCCGCCACGAACGTGCGCTCGGCCTCCGTCTCTACCCCGGCCGGGAGCTTTCCGTAGCGGCCGCCGAGCCGGGTCTTTATGAACGAAGCGCTGCGCGAGACCAGGTTCGCGAGGTTGTTCACGAGCTCCGCGTTCACCTTGTTGACGAAGTCACCGAGCGCGAGATCGATGTCGTCCGGACGCGGTCCGATCTTGGAGGCGTAGTAGTAGCGCAGATACGATGGATCGAGGTGATCGCGGAAGGTCTTCGCGTTCACGAAGGTGCCGCGAGACTTCGACATCTTCTCGCCGTTCACCTGCAGCATCCCATGGACGTGCACACGCGAGGGGAGGGTGAGCTCGGCCGCCTTCAGCATCGCGGGCCAGAACAGCGTGTGGAAGTACACGATGTCTTTGCCGATGACGTGTTCGATGCGCGCGCCGTCTCTTCGCCAGTAGAGGTTCACCCGGTCGAGATCGCCGATCTTCTTGGCCCAGTTCTCGGTCGCGCTGATGTAGCCCACCGGGGCGTCGAGCCAGACATAGAAGTACTTGCCCGGACGGTCAGGGATCTCGAAGCCAAAGTACGGCGCGTCGCGCGAGATGCACCACTCGCGCAAGCCATCCTTCAGCCAGGTGTCCACGAAGGCGCGGATCTCGGTGGGCATCCGCCCGTCGGCGCGCACCCAGGGCTCGAGGAACGACGCGAAGCGCGAAAGATCCACGAAGAGATGGGTGGATGAACGAATGACCGGCTTGGTGCCGCTGACGACGCTGTACGGGTCGACCAGGTCGGTGGGCTGATAGGTGCGCTTACAGCTCTCGCAAACATCTCCGTATTGATCGGTGGTCTTGCAGAACGGGCACGTGCCCTTGACGAAGCGGTCCGGCAAGAAGCGCTTCTCTTGTTCGTCGTAGAACATCTCGAGGGGCTTCTCGGTGAGGTGGCCCCCGGCTTTGAGACGCTCGTAGATCTCGAAGGCCCACTTTTTGTTCTCCTCCGAATTTGTGGAGTCGAAGTGATCGAACGCGATCTCGAAGCTCTCGAAGTCCGCGACGTGCTCCTTCGCGAAGCGGGCCACGAAGTCTTCGGGCTTCACGCCGGCCTTTTGCGCGTTCACCTCGATGGGTGTGCCGTGGGTGTCGTCGGCGCAGATGTAGTAGGCTTCTTCACCGCACATGTTGAGGCCACGCACGTAGACATCCGTCATGATGTACTCGACGAGGTGCCCGATGTGGATGCTGCCGTTGGCGTAGGGGAGAGCGGCGGTGACGAGGATGGGTTTCTTCATGAGCGTTTCAAACGAGCCTAGGGATCTGAGTGCTGCTCGGCTGGCCGGCGAGGGCGAGACAGAGCTGCTCGGTGATGAGGAGGTTGTTCAAGTTCTGAGGCAGCGCCACGAGGGCGCGGGTGATCTCGAGCGCGCGCGCGCGCCGCAGGACCTCGGTGAGTCCGCGGGTCTCCGCGAGCTTGACGAGGTCAGGCTCGCGGTCGGTGTTGGCGATTTCACTCTGAGCGCCCGACGCCAAGAGGATTTGATCACGCAGCCACACCGAGAGAAGGTCCAGGCGCGCCGCGAGCTGCTTGTTGTCGTCCGTGAGTTGCTGGGCGCACTTCAAAGCCTCGGCCACACTCGCGGCCGGACCGGGCTCGAGCCTCAGGTCCACGTCCGCCACCTGATTGCGCGCCTCGATGAGCGCCGGCACGTCGGTCTCGAGGGCACGACCGGGGGCACCTTGAGAGAGCGCGGCCACCAGTCGAGCTTCGAGCTCGGGCAAGCCTTTGGTGCGCACGAGGATCTCGGTCATGCCTTGAGTGGAGACCGGCCGAAAAGGGATCTCTTGGCAGCGAGAACGCACGGTGAGGAGTAGTGAACGTGGGCGGCTGCTCGTGAGGATCAGGTGCGTGTGACCCGGCGGCTCCTCGAGGGTCTTGAGCAGCGCGTTCTGCGCGTTGGGGTTCATTCGGTCCGCGTCACGGATGATCAGCACCTTGGCGCCACGCTCCACCGTGCGCACGTGCAAGGCCGCGATCGCATCACGCACCGCGTCGATCTTGAGCATACGGTCTTCGGTGTCGAGCACGTGCAGGTCGGCGTGGTTCGAGCCGGCCACCTTGATGCAGGCGTTGCATTCTCCGCAGGCCGCACCCGGATCCTTGGGCAGCGGTGCCCTCTGGCAGAGGATCCGCTGCGCAAGTACCCGGGCGGCGTGAAACTTTCCCACCCCGTCCGGTCCGGCGAACAGGAGCGCGTGGTGCAGGCGGTCGGCGCCGAGTGCCCCCGAAAGATGCTCGGCCGCGGCAGACTGGCCGGCGAGTTGGTCGATCGCGACGCGCAAGGCTCGTGAAGCTAGTGAGGGCGCGGGCTTGGGTCAACCGCTCCGCACCGGCACCAGAGGTCGCCCATCCCGCTGGAAATCAGGGACAATTAAGCTCGGCCCCCATGGGCGCGTGCTAGCTCTGGGGCATGAGACGTGGATTGCGACCGATCGTCCTGACCGGGCTCTTGGCGGCGCTCGGCCCGGCCTGCGCGCTCGAGCCGACGGGGCTCGTGGGAACCGACACACCTAAGGGTCTCGTGTGTCCGTCGGGGTCGGGGCTCGAGGCGCAGAGCTTTGATGGCCTCGGCCTGGGTTTGAGCCGCAATGGGCGCTTCTTCGCGCGGTACATGCGGCCTGGGCGTGTCGTGCTCGTGGATCGATGCGACGGACGAGAGGATGTGCTGCCGACCGACCTCCTCACCCCGGTGAGCATCAGCGAAGATGGGGAGTGGGTGGGGCTCATGTACCAGACGAGCGAAGGGCACGTTCGGGTGGGTATCTTCAGTCGCGACGGGATCGAGGTCGCGTCAGCGCCCTCCTCGGTCTCGCCGGGCTGGCGGTTGAGCGCCGACGGTTCGACGCTCGCGCACCTTGCGCTCTGCAACGATGGGTTTGCTCTCTGCCCGGCCGTACTCCGAGCTGGCTCGCCGTCGCTGACATCCGATCCACCCTCAGGGGGTTTGGTCCACGGTCTCGTTAGCGTGGCGACGGCTGATCGGGTTCTGTTCGTCACTATCGACGGGATATGGTCATGGGAACCTTCGAGCTCACCTCGGATCATCGCCCCGCTCACGAACTCTTTCGTGGGGCTCTTCATCAGCGGTGAAGGTTCGGACGCCCTCGTGGCCCTGCAACGCCAAGTCGAGCCCTTCGACTTGGTTCTTCGCCCCCTCGATCTCGAAACGGGAACGCTCGGCGAACCAGTGCCCGGCCTCACACACTATCCTCACCACGTTCGGGTCGATGATTCCCTGCGCTTCGTGCAGGGCCTCGTCGACGACGGCTCGACGGGCCGCGCTCGCGCCATGGTTCTCGACCGCCAGAAGGGAGAAAGTCTCGACCTGTCCGAGGCTGCATCCTTGCCCGACGGACACCATGTCTCGACTTCAGTTCTCAGCGGCGACGGCGCCTGGATCGCGCTCGGCATCTTCGTGCCCTCGCAAGACAGCAACTGGGGGCAACGGATCCAGCTCATCCCGAACCCCTTCTTTGCTGCGCGCTAACCTCTTCGCCTCGCTGCGTGCTTACCGCGTGCCGCTCGCTCAGGTGCGCAGCTTTCCGGAGCGCTCCTTCGCTCGCCTCTTCTCGAGACGCTTGTCGATCTTTCCCTTCTTCACGAGCTTGGTGAGACTGCGCAGGGTCTTCTTGCCCTTCATCCGACCGAACCACTCGACGCCTTCGCCGCACCGCCGTCCCACGACCGGGCCCTTGCAGATCTCCTGACATCGAACCTCGACGATCTCGAGCGGGAGGTCGTTGGCCAGCTCGATCAGCGCGGAGTATCTCTTCGTGCGCTCCCGGCAGTCTTTGCCGGTGCACAGATACAAGCTGGGCTTGGACATCGACGACGGATACCACGCGGGCGACCAAGGTCCGAGATCCCAGGCGCCTCTGGCGATCCAGCCCAAGCCGCTGGGTGCATGACCGCCCTCACAACGATCGGAGGGCTGGACGAGGTTCTCGCGCGGCCCTAGTCTCCCTCCAGGGAAGTCGGCTTCGAATGCCGGACTTGGAAGGGGATCGGTCATGAAGTCGCGGCTCGTTCTCTCAGCCTTGCTCGTGCTCCTCGCATCCTGTGGTTCAGAGATCACACCTCCATCCGAGATGGAATGCGCTGCGACGACCGGCGCGGGGACCTCACATCAAGGCGAGATCTCGGCCGACGAGACCTGGACCGCCGCCGCGAGTCCCCACGTGATCACCTTCGATCTGAGCATCCGAGGGGCCACACTCACGATCGAACCTTGCGCGGAGGTGCGCATCCAACCCGGCTACGCGATCAGCATCGGCGGGACCGCCGGCGCAGCCCCAGCGGCCTTGGTCGCTCGTGGCGAGGTGATTCAGAACGCCGACGGCAGCTCGACCATACGACCGATCACTTTTGTCCCCGACATGGCGGGCACGCACTGGGGCTCGATCCGGGCGCTCCCGACCGGGTTCATCGACCTCGAGCACGTTCGCTCGAGCGGCGGCGGGGCGCAGGCCACCGCGCAGAACTTCGGTGGTACCGTCGTCGTGCTCGGCGGCGGCGGGCCGGCGCTAAACCGGATGCTCCGAACGGTCGATGTCACGATCGAAGACTCCGGCGGTCTGGGCGTGAACCTCCAGAACTTTGGTGCGTTCACGGAGGACTCGGCCAACCTCACTATCCGTGGCTCGGGGCAGGAACCGTCGTCGAGCAGCATCTCGAGCAAGCAGCCGATCCTCGTGGCGCCGCCCGCGGTTCAAAGCCTGCCGACCGGGGTCTACACCGGAAATGCCGTCGACGAGATCTTCGTGTTCAACCAGTCGAGGGTCGAGATGGATGAGGCTTTTCGGAACCGGGGGGTGCCATATCGCTTTGACACCGGCTTCGCGATGAGCCCGCTCGCGTCTGCGGCGGACGGTGGCCTCATCACTTGGACGATCGAGGCCGGGGTTCGGATGGAACTCCTCGAGACGCCGGGGAATGTCTGGGCGATCACGCTCGGTACGTCCAACGGCACCGCACCCGAGAACTTGTGGCCGGTGCGCGTGATCGCACAGGGCACCGTCGCGGAGCCGATCGTCTTCACCTCCGCTGCCAGCGCGCCGGCCGCCGGAGACTGGGGCGGTATCGAGTGGGCCGCTGGGCCCCAGGCCGGCAATATCTTGCGCAACGTGCGCATCGAGTACGCGGGCGGTGATTCAGGCACGTCGGGCTTCGGCTGCGGACCGGCGGACAACGACGCGGCCTTGATCATTCGAAACTGGCGCCCGACTGAGGCCTTCGTCACCGAGCTGACGATCTCAGACTCGGCGAGCGGGGGCATCGTCTCCGGCTGGACGAGCGATGAGGACGGACCGAATTTAACGGAAGGCAACACCTTCACCAACATCGGGAATGGCTGCGAAGTCTCCCGCTGGGCGAGCCAGACGGCGCCTGCCTGTCCGGGAAATGACGACATCCCCGACTGCCTATGATCTCTGCGCGCAGGTCGGCCATCGGGGGCCAGCCCGGGGCATTGACTCGACCCCTCCCCGTAGTGGACACGGAACTTCATCAGGTTCCCCATGAAGACTCTCTCAAGGCTCGCTCTGATCACCTCCGCCTCGTTCGTCTTTGCCTGCGGCACCGACCCGGACGAACAGCTCTGTCCGGCCGGTACGACGCTGGTCGGTGAAGCCTGCGTTCCGATCGCGGACGGCGGCACCTTGGACGCCGGACGACCGGACGCCGCCACGGACGCTGGCGTCGTGGCCGATGCAGGCTTCGATGGCGCGACCCTCTCCACCTCGCGCCTCGACTTTGGTCGCGTGGTCGTCGCAGGCCAGCAGAGCCTCGAGGTCGTCGTCACGAATCAAGGGGTGGAGGCGACGCGGATCCGCGTGGGCACCATCTCCGGCCTCGGCGGCGCCGACTTCGCGTTTGTGGCTTCGGTTCCGGTCGGCCCGAGCGGCCTCACCTTGGATCCCGGCGCGAGCGTGAGCTTCGCCTTCCGCTTCCAGCCGAGCGCCGAGGGCGAGCGTACCGCAGCGCTGGTGTTCGAACTCTGCGACGGTGGCTGTGAGGCCACGCTAGAGATCCTCGGCGAGGGTCTGCTCGACGCCATCACTTGCAGCCCCACCGCACTCGACTTCGGCACGGTGAATCCGGAGGCCTGCCGCTCCGAGTCGGTGCTTTGCACCAACGGATCGGATTACGACGCCGACCTGGGAAGCGCAGAGCTCCGCACGGGAAGCTCGACCGCTTTCTCTGTAGGTCCGTCCTCGATCTTTCCGAGCACCCTGGCGGCGAGTGCCTCCGAGATGATCGAGGTGTTCTACTGCCCGACCGCGATCGGGAGCGACCAAGGCACGCTCGACCTCTCGGTCGTTCATCCCAACGTGCAGCGCGGCGACATCGCGGTCGCGCTCTCCGGCGCCGCGGGCGGTCCAGACATCACCTGTTCCCCCACCGACATCGACTTCGGTGGCACCGAGCTCGGTGCGAGCCGCAGCCGCACGGTTGTGTGCGCGAACCGAGGCAGCGAAGGTCTGACGATCAGCAGCTTTGCCTTTGCGACGGGGAGCTCTGCGGACTTCACCCTGACCGCGACCAGCAGCGGCGTCGTTACACCCGGTTCATCCGCCAGCTTCACGATTCGCTATGCCCCCAGCGCCGTAGGTGCGGTGACTGGCAGCTTCGACATCACGAGCGACGATCGCGACACTCCGGTCACGAACGTGTCGCTCGCCGGAGAAGGGATGGCGGCCAACGGGTGTGCCCTCAGCCTCTCCAGCCCCATGGTCGACTTCGGCGGCGTCGCTCTGGGTGTCACTGTCGAGGCTGGTCTCACACTGACGAGCACCGGCACCGGTGCCTGCACGGTCGACGTGGTGGGCCTCGGGGCCGGGAGCGGCCCGAGCTTTGCCCTGGCGAGCCCCAGCGGTCCCAGCGCGCTCGCTCCCGGGCAGAGCCTGACGGTCCTCGTTCAGTTCAGCCCGACTGCGGAGCAGAGCTATACCGGCACCCTCGAACTCGAGACCTCGGATCTCAACCAAGACTATCCGCTCGTGGTGCTGCTGAATGGCGCCGGTCTGGGCGCATCTTACCCGCTGACGGTCCGTCCGAGTTCGATCGACTTCGGCGCAACCCAGGTTGCGTGTACAAACCCGGCCGAGCAGACGCTACGTGTGACCAACACCGGGGCGCCCGTCGTCCTGAGTGCGTCGATCGATGCGTCGGGGGTCGGTGTCTTCACCGTCGATGACCAGGCGGTGACCTCGCTGGCGCTCGGAACCAACGCGTCGGCCGACCTTCGGCTCGGTTTCATCCCCCCGGCCCCAGGCGCATTCACGTCGCGACTCATCCTCTCTGCAAACGGTCTGGTGCCGCTATCGGTTCCGCTGTCGGGGTCCGCCGAAGTGAGCCCGCTCAACGTCGACACGTTCACGACCGGCAACGCGCAGGTCGTGGACCTGCTGCTGGTCGTCGATGACTCCTGCTCGATGCAGGAGGAGCAGCAGAGCCTCGCACAGACCGCTTCGATCCTCATCAACGCCGCGGATGGCTTCGGGGCCGACTACCGCATCGCGGTCACCACCACCGACCCCGGCGACAATCCGGGTGCGCCCGCCGCGGGCACCCTTCGCGGGAATCCTCGCGTCATCGAACCGCAGTCGCCCACGCGCATCGCGGACCTCGCGGCCGCGATCAACGTCGGCATCAACGGCTCGCCCGATGAACAAGGGCTCTTCGCCGCCGCCCAAGCGGTGAACGACCCGGTCTTGCTCTCGGGCCCCAACGCCGGATTCCTCCGGCCCAACGCGGAGCTCGTTGTCCTCATCCTCTCCGACGAACCGGACTTCAGCCCGCTCGCGGTCCAGACCTACGTCGATCAACTTCGAAACCGGCCCATCGGCCTGCCGAACGCCCTCCGTATCTACACGATCTCGGGCGGGCTCGTCGGGTGCACGGGGCCCGGCGGCAGCGCGGGTCCCGGCCTGCGATACGTCGAAGCCGCGATCATGACCGGTGGCTTCGATCGCTCCATCTGCGACGCAAACTACGCCACCACGGTAGGCGAGATCGCGGCCCTCACCTTCGATCCCCCAAATCGCCGTTTCACCCTCGGGGCCGCTCCTGCGCCCGGTTCGGTCGAGGTCTTCGTCGACGGCGTGATGGTCCCGGCGAGAACCGGGACAGTGACCGCGTGGGGCGTCGACTACCTCGGGCGGACTCTCGTCTTCGCGCTCGACGCCATCCCCTCGCCGCAGTCCACCGTGCGCGTGGAGTACGAACCATTCTGTATCCCGTCGACATGCGGCGATAGCGCGGTGCAGGCTGGCGAGCAGTGTGACGACGGAGATGCGGATGAGACCAACGCCTGCTTGTCCACGTGCCGCAACGCAGTGTGTGGCGACGGCGCCGTCCTCGCCGGCTCGACCGAGCAGTGTGACGACTTCAACACCATCGGTGGTGACGGCTGCAACGAGCTCTGTATCGTGGAGGGCTGCGGCAATGGCATCATTGAGGTCGGCGAGGAGTGTGACGACGGCGGCGCCAACTCGGACGCCGACCCTGACGCCTGCCGCACGAGCTGCCTGAACGCCGCTTGCCACGATGGGGTCATCGACAGCGGCGAAGCCTGCGACGACGGGAACGAGATCGACACCGACACTTGCGTCGCCGACTGTGTCGTCGCTTTCTGCGGCGATGGTTTCGTGAATGTTCCTGTCGAGCAGTGTGATGACGGCAACAACATCGACACCGATGGCTGCACGAACAACTGCGCGCTGAACGTGCTCAGCTTCACGGTCACCACCATCCCCGCGAGCCCGCTCGTCCCCACCGCTGGCACGCCCATCACGTGGACGAGCGGCTCCGCCGATGACGGCTTTTCCACCATCGCGGTGGGCTTCCCGTTCAGCTACCTCGGTACGGCGGTGACGAACGTCTTTCCGAGCACCAACGGCTTTGTGGCCTTTGGCAGCGGGGCCACCAGCTTTACCAACGTAGGCATCCCCAACGCTGCCGCACCCAACGGCTTCATCGCTTGGTGGTGGGACGATCTGCACATGGATCTGGCTCTCACTCCCGCCACCGTCGCCACCACCGCGCTCATTGGCGTGGCGCCCGTCCGCGTGCGGGTCCTGACGTTCCTCAACGTGCCGCGCTTTAGCTCGAGCCAGGGGGCCGAGCTGCTCAACGTCGAGATCCGCCTGTTCGAAGGGACCAACGTGGTGGAGGTGCACTACGGCGCCATGACCGCCGGTACCCCCGCGTCGTTCAGCGCCACCGCCGGCTGGGAGTCGCCGGATGGGACCGCTGGCAACGACGTGCTCGGCTGCGGAGCCAACTGCAGCAGCGCGAGTTGGCCCACGAACACGATTTATCGCTACAGCCCCTGAAACGGCGGGACTCTCTACCGATCCGGGTCGGAGGGCCGGGCGAGGCGGGCCATATATGCCTCTTGGCTCAGCCACCCCTTCTCGACCAGCAGCTCGAAGGCGACCTGAAGCTCGAGCGCCAGCCTCTCTTGCACCATGAGAATGGGTCCGAAGAGATCCGAGAGCGAAGGTTCTGGCTCCATCGGGGCCTGAACGGGCGCCGCAGCCTGCGGGCCTGCATACGCGGGTGTACCGGGCTCCACCGCGATGGAGTGGATGATTTCTCCCGGCTGAAGATGCCCGCCGGGCTGGCGAACTCGCTCCGAGAAGCCGCGATCGAGCGCGGTGCCATGAAAGACGTGATTGATGAGGTGTCCGATCTCGGCCGCGGTCCCCAGGATGCACTGCACGCGCAGCCCGGAACGGAAAGCGAGGTCATCGAGCGGGACCACGTGGGTGGGGTCGGCCACCGCGATCACGAGCGTCCGCTTCGCATCATCCGCGTGCAAAGGTACCACGGCCTCTCGTTCAGCCGTCCAGGGGTCCATCAACGACCGCATTCGAATGGGCTCGGCGTGGATGGTCGCGATGTCCAGGCGTGGCAGGCCGGTGGTGCGCGCGAGCGCATCGACCATGGCTGCTTCCGAGATGAGGTGGTGATCGACGAGGATCTGGCCCAGACGAAGTTTGGAGCGAGCCTGCTCCTTGAGAGCGTATTCGAGCTTCTCTTGGGTGAGCGCTCCCGCTTGAACGAGGAGCTCTCCGAGCCGCAGGTGCGCCACGTCCGAACAGTAGCTTGGGGCCGAACTAAAGCCCAGCGGTGATGAGCCACTTCTCGTTGATGCGGACCAGCGTCATCCGGGCGCGATCGCTGCTGGTCTTCCACTTCTTGCCGGAGGGAAACTCGGTACGGGCCTTCAGATTGTACTGCACGAAGGCTTCGGCCTTGTCGTCTTCGATGACGATCCCGTCGACCCTCAGGCCGAGCTGGACCTTCTCGGTCTTTTCGAACTCGGACCGCAGCGACTCCGCGAGCTGGGTCTTGCCGTAGTCGTCTTCGCGGTCGGTGTTGCCGTTATCTTCGTAAAACTCGTCGCTCACGAGCGCGAGCACCGCGTCCGCGTCGCGGTTCTCGATGGCGGCGTGATAGGCGTCGACCACCGCCAAAATCTCCCGATTCTCCTCGGTATCGTCGATGCTGGTGTTCGGGATCTTGGAGTGCGCGCAGGCGCCGAGGGCCAACGAAGAGACGAGCATGAGACCTGAGGCTGAACGGAACATCTATGTTGATCCCTAGCCTCCGAACCCCACCTCGTCCAGTTCTATTCCGGCGCCTGCGCCCGGTAGAACCGGGCCCGATCCGCCCAGTCGAGGGCAAAGAGCCGGTCTCCCTCGGTGTCTGCCGCCTCCGCTGCCTGACGAAAGCGCGCCTCGGCGCGTTCGAGCTCGTTGGCCCCGAGCAAGAGGCGCCCCGAGGTGAGGATGGCTTCGCGGTAGAGGGACGGGCCCTCGGGCAGGCCGAGCTCGAGCGCGGCTTCGAGCGCCCGGGCGCCCTGCGCGTAAGCGCCGACCGCCTCCAGACGCCGCCCCAGAAGATACGCGATCAGGCCGTCCTCGGGGCGGAGGACGGAAAGCTCCATCAACTCCACGAGCGCGATGACCTGGTTCGTCCGTCCGAGCAAGTACGGACGCAAGACGGCCTGCACATCGGCGGGACGTTCGAGCAACGCACGCTTCGCGAGAAAGAGACGCTCCGCGTCCTCACCCGGATGTGAGTTGAGCACCTGCTCGAACCCCGATCTCGCAGCCTCGAGCTCACCCTTCTCCCAAGCGAGGTCCGCGAGCGCGGCTTCGGCCTGGGTCCTGGCGCCGGCCGAGCTCGCGGCGTCCCTCGCCCGTTCGAGGAAGGCCCGTGCCTCGCCAAACGACTGCTCCGCGCTGTGGGCGGCGGCAAGTGAGATGAAGCCGTCCGTGCGCCAAGGCTGATGAACAAACGCGCGCTCGATCTTCTTCGCCGCCGTCCCGAGGTCCTGCTCTCCCATCGCTGCATGGGCCTCCTGATACAGCTGAGCGACCTCGTGTGCGCAGGCCTTCTCGAAGATGGCGGGCTGCTTGAAGCGCTGCTCGGCCTTGGGCAGATGTTTGGGCGTGAGCTTCACGCCGTCGAGGTGAGCGAGCCAGTCGGGGACCAACGCCGCGAGCGGTTGCCCGTAGGCCGCCTCGAAGTCGTTGGTGGCGTAGAGCTCGAGCAGGCGCTCTCGGCCGTGACGTTCATAGAGATGTCGAAGAAAAGACCCCGCCGCGGTGTATGCGCGCGATGAGGAGATCGACCAGAAGCCCTTCGGATAGAACATCCTCGTGAGATCCGGCAGCAGTCCGAGGTCCCTCATCGCGCGAGTGGATTCGTGGACCGAGAGACCGCGCTCGGTCCGCCAGTCCGCAGCGACCGCCATGCCTTCGATCACCCCGATGTTGGGCATGAACCCAAAGGCGGTGGGGACCGCGAAAAATCCGTGATTGAACTCCGCCGCGAAGACGTGCGCGAGTTCGTGCTTGAGGACTCCGTGCGGGACATCGAAGCCATGGATGTGGATCTCGCGACTCCATGGCTTGGCGATCTGCGTGCGAGCCGCGCCCATGAGCGCGCGCTTCTGGCCGACGTCTCGGTACAGGTAGACGGTCAAGTGCTCGGGCGAACGACCAAAGAACTCGGTGAGCTCGAAGTGGCGATAGTCGATGTCGCGGGCAAAACGCTCGAGCAGATCCTTGGGCATGCTCTGGTCGGCGCGCAGCGTGTATCGTTCCGTTCGATGCACACGCGACAACGCGGCATCGACCGTGCTGCGGCGGACGTCGAAGCCCTGAGCTTCCCCTCGCGAACCCAGATAGATCGACAGTGCGGCGAGCGCGAGGGCGAGGAGAGTGGCCTTTGGCCCCATAAAGGACCTCGTGATCAACAGATCGCGGGGACCGGCCAGCGCGTGGGCGGCCGCGAGCAAGGTGAGCGCGACGGCGAGGGCATAGAGCCGATGAGCGAGCAAGGCGCCGGCCAAACCGACCTCTTCGTCGTAGATGGACCCGGGCCAGTAGCCGAAGGGGATGTTGTAGAGGAAGATCTGAGGCTCGGTGTAGAGGCGAAGCAGCGAGATCGCCAAGCTCGCGACCAAGCTCAGCGCCACAAGCGACACCACCCAGAGACGCTTGCGCGTCGCGATGCCACACAGCGTTCCGAGGCTCGCTCCGTAGATGCCGCTCACCCCGGCGGTGAGCACGAGCAAGACCACGCCTTCGCCAGGATCACAGGGGCGGCGAAAGAGCTCGACCGCGAGTCCGGCCAAGACCGTGGGCAGCAGCAGCAACATCGAAATGAGGGCGGCCTCCGCGCCCACGCGGCCGACGGGCCGAGGCTCGGGCTTGCGGCGTGCCTCTGCGACCATCGCGATGGCGAGCAGCGCCGCGAGCGGGGCGGAGACCAGCCCGGTGAGAAAGGCTCGCTCGAAGCCGAGCACATCGAAGAGCGGGAAGAAGGACAGGGTGATCGCCAGCGCGAGGTGAAGAAGAAGCGCGAGCTTGAACGTATGCAGCGCCCAGATCTCCCTTGTGCGGGAGAAGAGCACATCGACGCTGCCCATTGGCTCAGGCCTTCCCGAGCGCGGCCATGACGATCTCGAGGACGATCAGGATCACGATGGCCCACTCGAGACGATTCGAGACGATATTCTGGCGCGTGGCGATCACCACGTCGGTGACATTCTCGATGAGCGCGAACTTCTGCAGCATGGCCTGGTGCCGGATCTGGAGCTCGAGGTTATTGAACAGCGCGTCGTGGAGTTTCGCGACCTGCGGGTCATCCCAAGTCTCTTCTGGCCGGTCGAGCAGATAGAACAGGCTGGCAAGCTCGAGCCGAATCGAAGTGAGCCGCCCGATCAGACGGACCTGCGCTGGGTTTGCTCTGGGCACCGTGCCGTTTCGGGCGAGGCTCCGTGACAGGCTCAAGGCCTCCTCGATGATGGGCTGCGCGGCCTTCTCGTAGCGTTCGAGCGCCGCTGACTGCCCGAGCAAGAGCGCCACCGCGCTCATGAGCTCGTGGCTGCGTTCGGGCACCACGACCTGATCCCACCCGATGCGTGGGTCGCCGGCGCGTGCGGGGTCTACGAGCACCGAGTAGCTCTCGATCGTATCCGGCAGGACGCTCCGACCGACCGCGTTCTGCACCACCCGCAAGGTACCTTCGTCGATGCGAGGCGAGCCTTCGACGGCGATGGCTCCGAAGCGAAAGAGGTACACCCGCTGATCGTCCACCGAATACACGCTGCCGTAGCCGTAGCGCCGAAGCTCCGGCCACCGCAGTCGTTCCGAGGCGCTCGCCAGGTCGACTCGACCGTCCAGCGCGATGACGGTCATCGGAAACTGCTGCTTCTGCGAGTTTGCGGCGCGGGTGGAGGTGACCTCATCCGAGGGCGATGTTAGCTTGGCCTCTTGCTCGGGTTGATTTGGTGGTACAGAGCTCATCGCGGATCCTTGGGGATCCTCGGTCTGAGCTCGGTCAAAAGCAAGTAGGCGCACCCGCGAGGCACCATGTCCGAGACACCCGGTCAGCTCAAGAAGACCCTCGGCCCGGTCATGCTCTGGGGTCTGGGCGTGGGCTACGTCATCAGCGGCGAGTACTTCGGTTGGAACCTCGGGCTTCCGCTTGGCGGTACGTACGGAATGCTCATCGCCACGGTGCTCATCACCGTGATGTACGTGACCTTCATCCTCAGCTACACCGAGCTCGCCTGCGCCATCCCTCGCGCCGGCGGCGCTTTTGTGTACGCCGAGCGCGCGCTCGGGCCCTTCTACGGTTTCGTCGCGGGCATGGTGCAGGCCATCGAGTTCGTCTTTGCGCCCCCGGCGATCGCGATGGCGATCGCGGCCTACGTCCAGCAGCGCTTTGACCTCGACGCGTATCTCATCGCCATCGTCGCGTACTTCATGTTCACCGGCCTCAACGCATGGGGCGTGCGGCAGGCCGCGATCTTCGAGCTGGTCGTCACGGTGCTCGCGGTGGCGGAGCTGCTCCTCTTCATCGGCGTCGTCGCGCCCTCGTTTCAGCTTTCGAATCTCGCCATCGATCCCTGGCCAGCGGGCTGGAGCGGGGTCGTGGCCTGCCTCCCCTTTGCGATCTGGTTCTATCTCGCGATCGAAGGGGTGGCCAACGCGGCCGAGGAGGCAAGGAATCCGCAGCGCGACGTCGCCTTGGGTTTTGGCTCCGCGATGCTCACGCTCGTCCTCCTCGCCCTCGGGGTCTTCTTCGCCTCGGTTGGCGTGGGCGGCTGGCACCGGGTGGTCTATGCACCCGGCAGCACGGTGGAGAGTGATGCGCCCTTGCCGCTCGCGCTCGCGCAGGTCGTCGCTCAGGACAGCACGCTCTACACGCTCCTGCTCGGCGTGGGTCTGCTCGGGCTCGTCGCTTCGTTCAACGGGATCATCCTCGCGGCGGCACGTGCGACGATGGAGCTTGGTCGCTCCGGCTACATGCCGCGTTACCTGGGCGCGGTGAACACACGGACCGGTACACCCATCTACGCATTGATCGTGAACCTCTTGCTCGGGGTTCTCGCGATCCTCTCGGGTCGCACCGCGGAGATCATCACCCTCGCGTGTTTTGGGGCGCTGTCTCTGTACGTGCTCTCGATGATCTCACTGTTCGTGCTTCGGCGCACCGAGCCCGCGCTCGAGCGCCCTTTTCGCGCCATCGCTTATCCTTGGTTTCCGGCGGTGGCGTTGCTGATCGCCGCCGGCTCGTTGGTGGCCATGACCCTCGCCAATCCCTCCGTAGCGGCGATCTTCGCCTTCATGCTCGTCGCCGGCTCGGCGTACTTCTTCGGCATCGCGCGAAGAAAATAGGTTGTGTGTCGGTCGGCTTTTGGGCAGGCTGACCGACGCTCGATGCGGGGGTGCTCCGAGATCTCTGTTTGGACCGCGTGTTTGCTCGTCACGCTGCTTGGGTGTGATGAGCCCGCGCCGCGTGTCTCGGCCGAGGCCGAGCTGCAGGTGGCGTCTTCGACCACCGCGCAGACCGCCACCGTGGCCGCCGAGGCCGGGCCCAAGCGCCCGACCGATCCCTTCTATGCGAACCTGCATCACCTGAAGGTGAGCATTCGATCGAGCCTCGAGGCTTCGGTGGTCGCGGGCACCAACGCGACCCTCGGACCGGCGCTGACGCAGGTGGCCAAGCGCGTGCTGGTCTGGTGGATCGATCCCAACCGTGATCTCTATCCCGGCGATGAGCTCGAGCTCGTGTACTCGACCCCGAACGGAGTCGAGCCTGCAGTTCACGCGATCTGGTTCCGCTCCGAGAAGCTGGGACGCAGCTTCGAAGCGGTACACTTTGTCCCATCGGGTGCGCTCCACCCACGCTGGTTCGATCCCGAAGGCCGAGAGATCGAGCTGCGCCTGAAGGATGGGCCCATCCGCGAATACGAGCAGATCACGTCGATCCTGAAAGATGGGCGAGGGCACAAGGGCGTGGACTTCAAGGCCCCGACCGGGACACCCGTCTACGCGCCCTTCGATGGGCGCGTCGAACGCAAGAACTGGTCGTTGCGCGGAAACGGCTTGGCCCTGGACCTGGCGGAGCTGCGCTCGGGAAGGCGCGCTCTTCTCCTTCACTTGAGCGCGATCGTGAAAGGTCTGAGGCCCGGGTCGCGGGTGAAAAAAGGCCAACTCATCGCCTATTCCGGGAATACAGGGCGGAGCACGGCACCTCATCTCCACTACCAACTGCAGCGGTCTCTGCACGGAAAAGTCATTGACCCATTTGACTTTCACCGCACCTGGCGAGCACGACTACCAGATTCGGAGATGCCCGCGCTGCGAGAGCGACTGATTAAGTACTCGAAGTTGAGAGAGAGCGTCACGTGACAGAGGTCGGCACCGCATACCACGCCCCCGCTTACTCCGTCGTCGAGCCCGGCTCCGAGGAAGACCGGATCATTCGCGAGGAGAAAGAGGTCCTCGCAGGCATTCAGCGCAACCTGGCCGACCGCCAGTTCAAAGAGAGCTCCGGTCGCGACGACTTCGATCGAGATCTGGTGGCTCTTCGTGATCAGATCTCGGAGGCGAACATCGAAGACGTCGCGCCCCTCGTGGCGGAGATGTACCGGCTCCAGGCCCTCGGGCAGCGAAGCGGCGCGGGCAGAGAGCTCCCCATCGACGTCGCGTGTCCGTACTTCGGCCACCTTCGGCTCGAGGATCACGAAGGCAACAAGGTCCGCGACGTCTTCATCGGCAACCGCGGCTACGTGCCCACCGGGGCTGGTTTCGCGATCGTCGACTGGAGAAACGCGCCGGTCTCGCGCATCTACTACCGCTACGACGAAGGCGACGACTACGAGGAGATCTTCGGCGGGCGCGAGAGCCAAGGCATCGTTCGGCTCCGTCGGACCATCGGCATCCAAGACGGCGAGCTTCGGCGGGTGAGCTGGCCCACCGGCACCGTCGCCAAACGTGGAGATGGTGTTTGGGTGCGGCTCGCCGAAGGTGAGAGGCCCATGCTGCGCGGCGGGGCCGGCACCGCGTCGAGGCCGCCCGCCCCCCACAAGAAACTCGAGCCCTTCCGTCCGGGCAAGCTCGGCGTCGTGGGCGACGAGTCGCTGCGCGAAGACAAACACCTCAAGGCCATCACGGCGCTCATCGACAAGAAGCAGTTCGAGCTCATCACGCAGCCCGAGAGCGGCATCGTCATTCTTCAAGGTGGCGCCGGCAGCGGCAAGACCACGGTGGCGCTTCACCGCGCCGCCTATCTTTACTACCAAAACCCGCAGGTTTATTCGCCCAAGAAGATGGCGGTCGTGGTCCGAAGCCCGGCCTTGGTCGAGTACATCTCGCGCATTTTGCCTTCGCTCGGTGTGGAAGGTATCCGCGTTCTCTCGCTCGGCGACTGGATGCGCACCACGCGCTTGCGTGTGCTTCCCGCTTCGAAGCGCGAAATCGCGAAGGACGTACCGGGGTCGGTCGCGCGGCTCAAGAAGCACCCCGGGGTGCTCATGGCCTTCGAGGCTGCCGTGCGCGAGGAGGGCGACTCCATCGGCCAAGACCTCGCGAAGATCATCAACATCGATTCGGTGAAGAAGAAGTGGGAGGCTCACGCCAAGCTGGCCTTGATCCCGCGCATCAAAGACATGCAGAAGTGGCTCGAGAGCGCTCAGGCCACCCGGGCCGGGGTCACGCCCAGGGCGCGCGACCAAGCGCTGGGTATGCTGCGCCGCGCACGCGCGGAAGCCGCCGACATCCTCTCTCTTTGGGCGTACGTCCTCACGGACTTCGACATCGTCTGGAACGCGGTGCACGAGCGGCGAGCGGGGACGGTGGAGGAGACCGACGTGCGGGACCTCGTGCGCTGGGTCTCGCAGCAGGCCGAGGAACTCGAGCCTCGGGATGAAAACGAAGACGAGGACGAGCCGCCCAAGAGTCGCCGCGACAAGAAGGCGGCGGAACACGCGATGCGCAAGGCGCTCGAACTCGAGGACGACGAGGGGCTCTCTCGCCGGGCGGTCGACGCCGACGACGACGTCATGCGAGGTATCGGCGTCGACGGTCGATTCGTGGACGAAGGCTCTCCGGTCGGGAAGTTCGACGAACACGATGACGCGCTGCTCCTGCGGATCGTTCAGCTCCGGTATGGTTCCCTGCCGATTCCCCAATCTCAGAAGTCGGTTCAGTACGAGCACCTCGTCGTCGACGAGGCCCAAGACCTCTCGCCCACGGACATCGCGGTGCTACGTGGCACGCTCACCCGCCGCGAGAGCATGACGCTCGCCGGTGACACCGCGCAGAAGCTCGTCTTCGACAACGGCTTCGACGACTGGAAGAGCCTGCTCCTCGACCTGGGCATCCAAGGGGTCGAGCTCGAGCCGCTTCGCATCAGCTATCGCTCCACCCAAGAGATCGTCGACTTCTCCCGGTACATCCTCGGTCCCTACGCAGATCCGGTGGAGCCCATCGCGGTTCGCCACGGCGCGCCGGTCGAGCCGTTCAGCTTTGGCACCACCGGGGAGGCCGTGGCCTTTCTGGCCGAGGCGCTCCGGTCGCTGGCCCTGCGAGAGAAGCGGGCGAGCGTGGCGGTGGTGGCGCGCTACGCGATGCAGGCCAACCTCTACTTCGAGGCCCTTCGAAACGCCGAGGTCCCCGCGCTGCGCCGGATCTACGGCAAAGAGTTCACCTTCAGCCCCGGCATCGACGTCGTCGACGTCACCCAGGTCAAAGGGCTGGAGTACGACTACGTGGTGATGGTCGAAGTCAACGAGCAGACCTACCCAGACGCCAAAGAAGCCCGTCATCTCCTGCACATTGGGGCTACGCGGGCTGTGCATCAGCTCTGGATCAACTCCGTCGGAAAGCCGTCCTCGCTCTTGCCTCCGGACCAATTCACGGCCTAAGAGCGTGGCATGTCTGTTTTTGTCGGGGTCGCCCTCCTTTTTGTAGCCATCGTTCTCTTCGCCGGCGTGCGCGTGATCAAGGAGTTCGAGCGCGGGGTGATCCTCCGGCTCGGCAAGTTCGTCGCGCCGCCCCGGGCCCCTGGCCTCACCTGGATCATCCCCGGTGTGGACAAGATGTATCTCGTCGACCTCCGCACCGTGGCGCGAGACGTGCCGCCTCAGGACGTCATCACGCGCGATAACGTCTCGGTGAAAGTGAACGCGGTCATCTACTTCCGGGTGGTCGCCCCCGAGCGTTCCATCCTCAACGTCGAGAACTACCTGTACGCCACGAGCCAGTACGCTCAGACCACGCTGCGTTCGATCTTGGGCCAGCACGAGCTCGACGAGCTGCTCTCCGCCCGTGAGCAGATCAATCAGAAGCTCCAAGAGGTCATCGACCGTCACACCGACCCGTGGGGCGTGAAGGTCACCAGCGTCGAACTGAAGCACGTGGACCTCCCGCAAGAGATGCAGCGCGCCATGGCGAAGCAGGCGGAGGCTGAGCGCGAGCGGCGCGCGAAGATCATCGCGGCCGAAGGTGAGCTTCAAGCTTCGGACAAGCTCTCTCAGGCGGCGGAGATGATCAACCGGGCCCCCGGTGCCATGACCTTGCGTTACCTTCAGACGCTCGCGGAGATCGCCATCGAGAACAACTCGACGACCATCTTCCCGGTGCCCATCGATCTCCTCCAGGGCTTTTCGCGGTGGGCCACCGAAGGTCTGCCGCACAACGCCAAGGCCATCGCTCCGGCCGGTCCGCTCGGTCCGCACACCGTGGTCTCGGGCCCCATCCAAAAGCCTGCACCCAAGGTCGAGACCTCAGCCGACGTGACGGCGCCCGTCACGCCGGCCAGCGACGTCTGAGTTCGCTCATGCTTCGGCCCCACCCCGCGCCATCGCTCTCGGGCACGCCCTGGGTGGGGCTCGAGGACCAGTTCTCGGACTGGGCCTGGCAGGTCAAGAACCGCATCACGACCTTGGACGGGCTCGGGCGCGTGCTCGAGCTCACCGCCGAGGATCGGGCCGCTTTCGACGTCTGCGCTCCGGTGTTTCGCTTTGCGGTGACGCCCTATTATTTGCTGCTCGCAGACCGAGTCGATCCCTCGTGTCCGGTGCGCCGGCAGATCGTGCCCCAGCCCGAAGAGCGTACGGTGCGGCTCGGGGAGCGTGCGGATCCGCTCGGCGAAGAGTCCTTCGAAGCGGCCCCCAACCTCATCCATCGCTATCCCGATCGCGCACTGCTGCTGGCCACCGATCGCTGTCCCATCTACTGCCGGTTCTGCACGCGCCGAAGAATCGTGGGGCGCACCGAACGGCAAGGCACGAAGGCGCTCTTCGCCGCCGCGCTGGACTATGTACGTGTGCATCCCGAGATCAAGGAGCTCATCGTCTCTGGCGGGGACGCGCTCATGCTGGGCGATCAAGTCCTGGACGATCTGCTCGGGCAGCTTCGGGGCATCGATCACATCGAGATCATCCGTGTCGCCACGCGGATGCCGGTGACCTGCCCCATGCGGATCGACGATCGGCTCGCGGACACCCTGGCGAGGCACAAGCCCGTCTACGTCATGACGCACTTCAACCATGCCAAGGAGTGCACCGAGGCGGCGGCGGTCGCGCTCGATCGCCTGGTGGATCGCGGGGTGGTCGTCTACAACCAGACCGTTCTGCTCCGAGGCATCAACGACGACGCGAGGGCGATCGAAGAGCTCAATCGTCGCTTGGTCTCGATGAGGGTGACGCCCTACTACCTGCACCAGTGTGATCTCGCAGAGGGGATCGAGCACTTCCGGACCCCGCTCGCGAAGGGTCTCGAGATCATCGACCGGCTGCGCGGCCACGTCAGCGGTCTGCTCGTGCCTCAGCTCTGCGTGGATGTCCCCGGGGGTCTGGGCAAGGTGACCCTGGTGCCGGAATGGATCGTGGAACGCGAAGGGCGAGTGACCCGGTTTCGCACCTACACGGGCGCAATCGGTGAGTACTGGGATCCCGATCCCGTTGACAGCCTAATCTCGGGGGCCTAGCTTCCGCCCCTCGCCCGCGCCGGGCGACGACGGTTAATCGGAGGATGAAATGACCAAGGCGGAGCTGATCGACAGACTGCACAAGAGTGCGGGGAAGGACCTCTCCAAGAAGGCCCTGAACGACCTGGTCGACGAGCTCTTTGCTTTGATCACGAAGTCGGTGCGCAAGGACAAGCGCTTCGTCTACCCCGGCTTTGGCACTTTCGCGGTGCGAAAGCGTGCCGCTCGCGTGGGGCGCAATCCTCGCACGGGTGAGCCGGTGAACATCGCGCCTTCCAAGACCGTCGCCTTCAAGCCCGCGCCCAACTTGAAGAGCGGTCTGTAGAGCTCTACTCCCCTCTGTCCCGGAATCTGCCGCCTCGCCGAGGCCCGTGATAGACTCGGTTCGATTCGCATCATGCCGAGACGCGACAAGGATCCTTCTCAACGTCACCTGCGCGTAGCCGCCGGCGACACAGAGAGTGTGAGCGAGAGCGGCGAACGCTTGCCGGTACCGCCGCTCGCGGAGACGATGCCGTCGTTTCTTCCCCCGCAGGAAGACTCTCAGATCACGACCGACCTCCCGGCCCGATCGCCCATCCCCCGAGGTGACACCACCTCTCACCTGCCGGGCTTCGATGTTCCGGTGCTGCCGGGTGAGACCCTTCAGTTCGTTCACTACGCTCGCCGCGGCGACACTCTGCTCATCACCGGGGTCACGCCTCACGGTCGACGCCTCACCTTCGAGCAACGAGAGGACCGCCAAGGCTGGTATGTCGTGGCCGCCGGCCGCCGCCGTCGCCCCACCGAGCGCGAGATGGGTCTCGTGGTCGCGACCATCACGCAGGAAATGGAAGGCGGCCTCGCGCCCGAACGCCAGGGGGAGGTGCGCAGCGCGTATCGCCTCGCGGCCGCCTCGGATCAGCCCGGGCTCCCGGTGCAGGGGCTCGAAGCCTACCGTGATCTCCTGCTCGACGAAGCGGCCAGGTTCATCGAGGGACAGATCGATCGGCTGACCGTGGTCTCGGTCGAGTATCAAGGCTTCAAACGCTTCGCCAATCGCCATGGGCATCGAATTGGCGCGGCCTTCGTGCAGGCGCTCGGCGAACGGCTCGCGGAGCTGTGTGGTGAAGAAGAGGGCGTGCACCCCTTTCATAAGAGCGGGAAGTCGTTTCGCGTGGTCGCGGTGAACTGGAGCGCGAGCGAGGTGAGAGAGTTCATCGACCGCATCACGTCCGAGGAGACGCGTGCCTGGTTGGTCGAGCGCGTCTGGGGCGTGAAGGCGAGGACACATCCGGACGAGGTGTGTTTTCACATCGGGATCGCGGCCACGACGCAGGCCGAACGCGACTCCGACTATGCAAAACTGGCGCAGTTCCTCTCGGACAACGCGTACCGCGCATCCAAGCTCGGCCAGCTCTTAGGCCATAGCTCGATCACCATCGCCAAGAGTGAGTACCGGACGACGGTCTACACGTGGAGCAGCCACTCCGAAGACGCACTCCAAGAGCTCGCATCGAGCATGGACGACGGCCCGGCCGAGGTCATGGCCGAGATGTCCGACTACCTTCACGAGCTCAAGCCTGCCGATCTCGAGGGCATGGCGGTGGCCGGCGACCTCAACGCGCTTCTCTACTCGGCCATCGCGCGGGACGGCTTCTGGCAGGGCACCACGGCGATGCGCATCGCGGGCTCTCGGCTGCTCGGGCAGTTCCTGAACCCCGAGTTCATCACGGACGAGGCCAAGGCTGAGAATCGGTTTGTGGGTGGCTTCGATCTGGGCGACGAGTTCTACGGACTCAGCATCGAGGGTGAGGAGCTCTACTTCATCCGCGGCGATATCAACAGTGCGGGAGCGACGCGCGTGAAGGCCGGCCTCGAGGCGGTGCACCGCGCGGTGGGCTGGCGGCGAAAAGACGGGCGCGGGATCATGGGTCGCTTCCTCGGTGCCCTCGAGGGCCCTAGAAACCTCGACCTGATGACGCGCGTCCGGTTCGCGGCTCAGACCTCGTTCGAGGACAACTTCAAGGATCCCAGCCTGCACGTGAACGACGTGGTCGACATCGGAGACTTCCTCTTTACGCCCGAGATCGAGCCCATCGATCGTGATGATCTCACAGAGGGTGCGAACCTCAAGTTGCTCGTGGGCTCAGCGCCCGCTCGCAACGTGGTGTTGAGCGAACGACGAACCGCCTTCACGTTGCGCCTCGACATTGACGGCGTCGAGCACCCCGCGGTCTTCGCCCAGAGCGCCCGAGACGTACAGATCAAGCTGCGTCTTCGCGAGACCGTGGCTTCGATGGCCGTCGCCATTCTCGTGATCACACGGACGGAGCTGCTCGCGCTGCTCGACGAGATCCGGGAAGACAACGACCTCGACGCCGACTCGCCCATGGATATCATCGGCTTCCTTCGCCACATCACAGACATCTTGCTCGAGGACCAGGTGAAGCGACCGGCCAAGGTGGGTCTCGCGCTCGGACGACCCTACGCGGCTGAAGACTTTGTTCGTTCGTTCACGCTCGAGGCGGTTCGAGAGGATCACCCCGGTCTCTTCTATGAGGCGGTGCATCAAGACCTCCTCGACAACCTCCCCGCGGAGATCGATCGCGAGCTTCGCGAGTTGGTCGGGCATACCATGCTGACCTCCGCGCGCCCTTGGCGGACCGAATCGCTCCTAGAGCAGGATCCCTGAGGCGTTCATGCCCGAACTCTCGGTCTCTCAAAAGTCGTACCGATCGCGACTGCTGCTCTCGGAGTTGCGCCGAGAAGCGGAGCTGCGCGGACCAGTCGACGTCCTGCCCGAGATCGAGGCGCTCACTCGCCGTCTCGACTCGGGGAAAGCCGAGACCCCCGAGCTCGTGGCCCAGATCGAGGCCCTAGCGAAGCGTCTCGGTCGGGCCGAGGTGGTGGGTGACCAGTCCGTCCGCTGGCTCAGCTTTCTGCGTTTCACTGGTCCGGCGCTCTCGGTGCTCGTCGTTCTGGGGGTCTTGTTCGAGCGCCGTCGTCGGCGTCAGCGAGAGGTGAGCGACGAGGCGCTGAGCCAACTGGACGAAGTCTCGGGATCGGATTCACCGAGTCCCTGAGGTGCACCCGAGTTCTTTCTCGGCGCTCACGTGGGGGCTGCACACACAAGACGGGCCGACTCGGGGTCGCTACATTGACAGCCCATCCGGTCGGGGCTACTCAAGTGAGGCGCCGAGGCAGCGGGTTTCGCTCGCATTTTCAAGACCCTAGCCTCGGCATCGTGTGGGCAGGGAGAACGGGAGGCGAAAGATGAAGCAACGGATTCTCACGTGGCTCGTTCCAACACTCATGCTCGGTTTCGTTCTCGGATCCGCCGGCGACGTCGAAGCTCAAAAGAGCAAGTCCAAGCGCAAGGCCGCTGCCAAGAAGACACAGAAGGAGCGTCCACCCCCACCGGACCCCGATGACGAGGGTCCCGGGGCGCCTGCCTCTTCGTCCGGCGGTGCGGCCGGAGACGACTCACGTGCGCTCAAACGCGGCGAACGAATCGAGTTCGATGCGCGACTCATCCAAGGTCAGACGGCCAAGGCTGGTGCGGTCTACTTGTTCGAGCGTGCGAGTTCCAACCTGCGCAGCATGGTGAAGGACCGCGTCTCCTTTCGCGAGAAGATCGTCCGCACCGTGTTCCCCGCGGGCAAGGACCCCCCCAAAGAAGAGAAGAAAGAGATGAAAGAGAAGAAAGAGAAGGCCGGCCCCTGAGCGGCGACGCCTCCAACATCTCCGCCGTCGAGGTGTTCATCTTCCATCGCGGGGCCTTCATGGGCTCTCGGGTGGTGTCCACCGCCCGAATCGTCACGGTGGGCAGTGGTCCCGACGCTCAGCTCAAGCTCGATGACCCCTACGTCGCGCCCAGGCACGCGGTCCTGCACGTGCAGGGCGGGCGACTGTACATCTCCGACAACCAAACCGCCCAGGGCATCATGGTCAACGGCCAGCGGGTGCCCTCGGCCGAGATCACCGCGTTCGACGAGGTTCAGATCGGCGAATGCCGTCTCAAGTTCGAACCGGTCGCAAACGCGGCGGCGCCGCCACCGGCGCCGCCGATGAGTCCGGTGCCTGTTGCGCCCTCGCGCCGCGACGAACCGGGCATCACCCAACCATCGCCCGCCATTCTGGCTCATCGCCCGCCGCCCGAGCCACCCGTCGAGCCCCATCGCTCGGGAGGGAGTGCGGCGGCGGGTCGGCCTCGGTACGCCGGTGCGCCCATGAGCCCGAGCCAGCAGGTGCAGCCCACCTCGCTGGTGCCGCGCACGCAACACAGACGCCGTTCGGCCCCCCCCGCCGCCGATGGGCTCGATCTCGATCTCTTCGGCGATCTGGGGGAGGCCATGCCGCCACCGCCACCGCCGGTCTCCAACATCGTTCAAGCCGGTGGTCTCCCTTCGCTCGACCGGCTCGAGGCACCGACCGAAGTCGCGAGTATCGAGAGCCTCGGGCTCAACTACGCAGAGCCCTCCGCCGTCCCGGATGCCCCGATCGACGACCGCACGTCGGATCGCGTCCCCCAAACGAAGTCACGCGCCTCCCGTCCGCCCGCCCGCATCCCAGAGCCGTCGGGCCTCGACTTCCCGAGCGCCTCGACACCGTCGGGAGACGACTCGGTCGGTCTCGAAGGTGGCGTGGGGATGCCGGCCGGAGGGGACCTTCTCCCCCCCTACGATGAATCGGAGCTCTCGGAAGAAGAGCGCGCCGAGCTCGAGTTCGCTCAGCCGTTCTCGCTGCTCGAGAACGTCATTCGAGAGCGCTTTCAAACGCCGATCCAGAGCGAACCCGAACCGGTGGTCGAGGTCATCAGCTACCGCGACGGTCGATTGTTCGATGTGACACGCATCGAGCGCGGCGGCACTTTCGTGGTGTTCGAGAAGGGTGGCGGTAAGCCGTTGCCGCTGCTCCAGCTCAGAAAGAACGGGCGCGCGCGGCTTCTCTTCCAGAGCTCGACAAAGGGCAGCGTCGTCGTGAGCGGCCAGACCACGACACTGGCCACCTTGTGCGCGCCCGAAAACCTCGAGAACAAGAAGCGCGAGCTCTACCGGGCCGAGCTGGCCGAGGGCGACTTCGCGCACGTCAAGATGGACGGACGCGGCTATCTGCTCCGCTTCGTTCGTTCGCCACAGCCGCCTCCGCGTCGCCTCGACGCCAGCGTGACCGCGGAGGACCGTCGGCACGTCGCGGTGGCATTCGGCGTGATGCTCCTCGTCTTCACCGGCTTTTGGCTCGTCTCCCTGCTCAGCCCCAATCCGCTCGAAGCGGCCCCAGACGACGTCGAGTTTGCAGAGGTCACGCTCAAGGATCTCGAGCTCGAGAAGCCCGAGGAGCCGCCGCCCCCCGAGCCCGAGCCGGAGCCCGAGCCACCGGCCGAGGTCGAAGCGCCACCGCCTCCGGAGCGCAAGAAGGAACCTCGGCAGAAACCGGAGAAGCGCGTACGCCAGAGGGACATCGCGCCGCCGCCGGACCCCAATCAAGAGGCGGCCAAAGAAGCTTTGGAGGCGCTCTCCACCCTCGCCCCCACCAAGGACAGCAAGCTGGCCGCCAAGGTGACCAACATCGCCGCGGTGCGAGTACCCGACGGCGCATCGAAGCGCTTCAAAGTGGCGGGCGAGATCAGCAAGCTCGGTGGCTCGGATGTCATCCTCAGCACATCGGGCAGCGGCGGAGGCAAGACCACGCGGTCGGCCGCGAAGCTCCTCGAGGGACGAAACATCGGCGCCATTGTGCAGCGCGGGAGCAGCGGGCCGGTCCGCGGCAAGGTGAGTCGGTTGCCGCCACGCACCATTGGCCAGGAGGGCGGCTCCTTGAGTCGCGACGCCATCCTGAAGGTCGTGATGGCCGGCCTCGGTGACGTCCAGCGGTGCTACGAACGGGCTCTGATGAGCAGTCCTGGTCTTCAGGGCAAGGTCGTCTTCGACTGGGTCATCGCGACCAGCGGTCGAGTTCAGTCGACTCGCGTTCGGTCTTCGACGATGTCGAGCCAGGCGGTGACGACATGCATCAGCAACGTAATCAAAGGCTGGCAATTTCCCCAGCCGCAAGGTGGCTCGGTGAAGGTGACCTACCCGTTCATCTTCAAGGCTTCGACTTTCTGATGAATGGGGTGGAGGTAGCTCGATGAGGCAGGTGGTTTCGATAGCGGCGCTCGCAGTGGCGCTGGGTGCACCCTGGGTGGTCCAGGCGGATGAGCTCGAGGAGGGCGGCCAGCTCTACGCGATTCAGAATCGCAAGCACCTCGTGTCGCACGAGTTCGCCATCGGCGTCGGGACCGTGCCGCTGGATGCCTTCTATAAGGGTGTCACCTTCGCCGGCAGCTATACGTTCCACTTCGACGATGAGCTCGCCTGGGAGATCCTGGGTGGCGCGTATTCGCTCAACGTCAAGACCTCGCTGCGCGAGGACCTCGAGCAAAACTTTGGCGTACAGCCGACCGAGTTCCCCGAACTTCGCCTCCTCTTCAACTCGAACTTCGTGTGGAAGCCTCTGTACGGAAAGATGGTGTTCCGCAACTCGTCGCTTCTGTATGCCGAGCTCTTCCTCACGATGGGGCCCGCGGTCGCCTCCTACGTCAACGTCGAGAACCTCTTCATCGGGCTCAATGCAGGTCTCGGGGCTCGCCTCTATCTGACGCGGGCCTTTGCGCTCCGGGCCGACATCCGTTGGTACGAGATCGTCAACACTGGCGACTTCGCAGACTTCCGAGGCGAACTGCTGCTGCAGCTCGGCATTGGGTTGAACATTCAGTAGGTCTGGCGATGCGTACTCGAATCATTCAAACCCTCGCGTTGGGAATCGCCCTGTTCCTCGCGCCCCCCTCTTTCGCCCAGGATCCGCCTCCGGCGGAAGAAGCCGCACCCGCGGCCGACGAGAAAGCACCGCCCGCGGACGGAGCCGAAGCGCCGGCCGAGGCTGCGGAGGAATCATCCGCCGCGGCAGGCGAGGCGGCTCCCTCCGAGGAAGAGCTCTCTGACGACGGAGGTGCTCTCGAGTTCGCGCAAGCGATGGAGCAGCTCCTTCTCGAGAACTACCTCGATGCCGCGCGCCTCGCCTACGTGGCGATGAAGAAGACCAAGCCCAGCGCCGAGAAGTACGAGAGCGCGCAGTTCGTGCTCGCGGAGTCCCTCGCTGGTGCGGGCTTGAACGCCGTCGCGGCCGAGTACTACTTCGCGGTGGCAGACCAGCGTCAGAACCCCGCGCTCCTACCTCGCGCGCTCGCGGGGCTCGAGCGCCTCGCCCGACAAGGTCTCGTCGATGAGGACAAGTTGCTCCGCGGCGTGTTGGTCGAGGCCAGCTTGTCCAACGTCCCGCTCGAGGTCGAGACCTTTCTCAGCTTCTATCGCGGCCTATCGAACTTGCGCCTGGGTTACCGGCGTTGGGCGGCGTCCGACTTCGCCCAACTCGGCAAGGAAGGCTTCTACGCCCAGCTCGCGCAGTACGTTCGGGTCGTCACGCTCGTACGAGATAGAAAGCCGGAGAAGGCGCTCGAGATCGTCGACGCTCTGCTCGCTGAACACGATGAGGGCGAGCGTCTCCTGGACGAGGTCATTCGAAAGCGACTGCTCTTGGTTCGGGCTCGGCTCTTGTACGAGGCCGGAAAGCTGAAGGAGTCGATCGAGGTCTACTCCGGATTACGTGGCACGGTCGATGCGCAGGAGGGCGAGATCCTCGTCGAGCGCGCTTGGGCCCACTTCCGCCGAGGCGACTATCACGACGCCATGGGCCTCTTGTACGCCTTGGCCGCTCCGTCCAGCCGGGAGCTCTTTCTTCCCGACCAGTACGTGCTTCGCGGCCTCATCTATCAGAACTTCTGCCACTTCCGAGCGGCCAAGTCCGCGGTCCGCGACTTCCGCGATCGCTACGGCGATGCGGTGCTCGCGCTCAAGCGCGGAGATGCCCCCGAGGAGGTGCCGCTCGTGGGCGCAGCGGCGAAGGTGCTCCCCGAGGTCGAGCCTTCTTTGCGTGTGCTGACGGCGGTTCTATCCGAAGTAAATCGTCTTTCGGAGGTCTCCTCTTCTCTCGAGGAGGGCGGGCTCCTCGCGCACTTGAACGAGCTCTATGGAATGCTGACCCGGCGCGCCGAGAAGCTCCATCGGCGATCTCTGGCGGAGGGGGCGGCGCTCGCGGCCGAACATCTGCTCGAGGCCGATGAGCAAGCCAACTTGCTCGAATACGAAGTGGGCGTGTCCATCTTCAAGCCCATCGCTTCGGCCTCGGGCGAGGTACGACTGCGACAAGCGGCCGAAGAGGTCCCCGGCGGCGGCGACACCGTCTACTACCCCTTCGACGGTGAGTTCTGGACGGATGAGCTGCCCTTCATGCGCTTCCTCATCCAGGATCGGTGCGTGGATTGATGCGAGCCTTCGACTTCATCCGGGTTCGCCCGACTCATGCTCGCCGGCTGTACGCACCGGCGGCAGCCGTTCTGCTTTTTGCTACGGTCATGTCGGGCTGCGGCCCGACCTTCTCCATTCGACCGCCGGTGCCCGAAGACGAGGTCGCGCGCCTGAAGCGAGAGATCACGAAGGTCCGGTTCGCGGTCGACTCCACCAAGGAACTCATCGAGCGTGCTCGAGGGCAGTCCTATCTGCCCGACCTCTACATGCGTCTCGCAGAGCTGCACGTCGAGGAGGCGCGCTACCACTACTTCATCGCCTACGAAGGTCAGAAGAAGCGCAGTCGTGCGGTCGTCTCCGTCCAGGCTCGGCTTCTCAAGAACAAGGCGGTCGAGGTCTACAAGCGTATCCTCGATGAGTTTCCGACCTTTCAAGACAACGACAAGGTGAAGTTCTTCATCGCGCACGAGTTCCGTGAGCTCGGCGAGTACGACACCATGATCAGCTACCTGAATCAGGTGGTCGATGAGCACGCCAAGAGCACCTTCCGCAACGAGGCGCTGCTCGTGCTCGGCGATCACTACTTCGATCAGTCGGATCTGAAGCAGGCCGAGAAGTACTACAAGCAGATCCTTGCGACCGAAGAGTCGGAGAGCCACGGAATGGCGCGCTACAAGCTCGCGTGGGTCCGGATCAACGAGGAGAAGTTCAAGGATGCGCTCAAGCTCTTCGAGGACACCATCGAAGGTCTCGAGAATCTCAAGAAGGGTAGGACCGCCGGTGTCCCCCAGCGGGGCGAGAAGCTGGACCTTCGGCGGGAAGCGCTGGTCGATCTCGTCTTCCCGTACACCGAGGTTCACAAGAAGGCGCTCGCCAAGGATTCACTCGTCTACTTCCGTCGGCTCGCCGACTCGCGCACCACGTACCTGGCCGCGCTCAACAAGCTGGCCAAACGCTGGTTCGTCAAGGGCCGCTACAACGTGGCCAGCGGAATCTATCGCGAGCTGCTCTCCCTGGGCGCAGACGACGAGGACTCCATCGAGTGGGCACGTCGTCTCTACGACGGCGCGGTCAAGGGAAAGCAGTTCGAGTACGTCGCGGTCGACGTTGCCATCCTCTCGGACATCCTCGAGCGTCGCTACTACGACTGGCGCCTGGCGGAGAAGGAGCGCGAGCAGGCCTACAAGGAGTTCGAGGCCTATTCTCGAGACCTCGCGACCAAGGCTCAGCTCGCGGCAAAAGAAAAGAAGGACAAGAACCTCTATGCGTTGGTCGGCAACGCCTACGAGACTTACCTTCGGGTCTTCTCCGAGGCCGCGGCCGTCAATGAGATCGCCCAGAACATGGCGGAGACGCGGCTCGAAGCGGAGCAATGGATGAAAGCGGGCGCGGCCTTCGAGGCCATCACCACCCGCGTCAGCGAGAAGGACCAGAAGGACGTCATCTACAACGCGGTCGTGGCCTACGATCGCGCGCTCAAGGCCGCCGCGGAGCTGAGCCGTCTCGAGCGCGTCCAGGCTCGAGCCGGTCTGCGAAAAAGCGCTCGTCTCTACATCTCCAAGTACCCCAAGGAGAAGGAGATGGTGGCGATCAAGTTCAACTTCGCCAAGAGCTTCTACGACGAGGGCTCCTTCGAGGAAGCGGCCGAGCTGTTCGCGGCGCTCGTCGAAGAGTTCCCCAACTCGAGTGAAGCCGCGGTCTCGGCCGAGCTGGCGCTCGACTCGCTGCGGGTGCGAGAGGACTTCGAGGAGATGGCTCGACTCGGGCAGCGCTTCACCGGCAATCAGAACCTCTCGGGCGAGGTTCGCTCGCAGCTCGGCGAGATCGTGAAGAGCGCCGAAGCTCAAGCGCTCGACAAGGCCACGCTCGACGCGGGCACCGGCGGCGACGCCGCGGTCGAGAGCCTCCTCGCCTTCGCCGCGCGTCACAAGGGTAGCCCGCTGGGCGAGAAGGCGCTCATCAACGCCTTTGCCACCGCCCAGAACTCGGACGACTTCGAGCAGGTCGCCAAGATTGGCGAGCGAATCCTTCAGGACTACCCAGGGTCCAAGATCGGCCAGGACGTCTTGGCCACCCTCGGCAAGATGTCCGCCCAGGCCACCGACTTCGAACGCGCCGCGGGTTATCTCGAGCGCGCGGCAAAGAACAGTCAGGGCGCCGACAAGGTCGAACTCCTGAAAGCCGCCGCTGGTCTTCAGGCCGGCCTCGGTGATCTCGAAGCCGCCAAGCGCACCTACCAAGAGATCCTGCGTGCAGCGGACGGTCCCGCCAAGCGCGACTCGGCGCTCGCGCTCGCAGACCTGATGGAGCAGTCCGGCGACTTCGCCGAGATGGCGAGGGCGCTTTCGGTGGCCGCCGCCGTTCAAAGCACCGCCGCGGTCGAGTTCCGGCTGGGCTACGCGCTCCTTCGTGCCGGTCGAGGCAACGACGCGGTTCGGCACTTCCAGACTGCGGTCCAGACCGGTTCAGGCTCCGGTGATCCCGAGGAACTCGAAGGCGTGGCGGGTTCAGCCTTCTATCTCGGAGAGTCGGTGTTCAAGGCGTTCGAGCGCGTGGGCTATCAAGGCGGCACCATCCAAGCAGTCCAAAACAAGTTCGCGGCGCTGCAGGAGTTCGAGGGTGCCATGTCGGCCGTGCTCGACACCGGTGACCCGCGCTGGTCGCTCGCCGCTTTGGCTCGGATGGCGGCGGCGTATGAGATCGCGGCCGACTTCATCGAGAAGGCACCGACGCCCACCGGTCTCTCCGGCGCCGCCGCGGACCAAGTCAAGGAAGCCTTGAACATGCGCATGCAAGAGCAGCGAGCGAGCGCCAAAGACGTTCTCGAAGCCTGCGCGGCCAAGGCGGCCGAGCTCAAGATCTTCACTGCGGCGGCCAAGTCCTGCAACTCGGGCAAGTCGCTCACGGGTGATCCAGAAGGCCGCGAGATGCCCAAGGGTCGCGCCGGGTCGCCCCCGGCCGGGCAGGTCAATGCGCTCAGACAGCAGATCGCGAAGAACTCGAAGGACTATCAGGCGCTGACCCGCCTCGCGACGCTGTACCTGCAATCGGGTGACCCCTTCGGTGCTCGCCTCGTGCTCGACAAGGCCTCCGAAGGTGGCGCCAACGCTGAGACGTACAACCTGCGTGCGGTGGTGATGTTTAAACTCGGGTTTCCACAAGCCGCGTTCGACGATCTCAAGGCGGCCCTCGAACAAGATGGCTCGGATGCGCGCGCCAGGCTCAACATGGCGGCGTTGTACCGTTCCTACAACTACAAGACCCTGGCCGACGCCGAACGCGCCAAAGTACGTTCCACACGAGGGCTCGACTTCCAGGGCGACCCGAGCTTGTTGCCTGGGGCGGGGGCACAATGATGCGACGCGCGACTCCATTCATGACTCTGGCGCTGGCGATCTCGTTCGGTGGCTGCGCCTCCACCGCGATGCGTACGCTCTCCGAGACGGTAGACGGCGACGTGATCCGCTACTTCCCGCCCGAAGGCCGACGCTGGACCTATGAGGCCGAGAACGAGGTGATCATCGCGCTCGATCGGATGGACGCCGCTCGTGACCACCTCCAGGAGATCGACACCAAGATCGACGATATGGACGACGCCTATGCAGCGGTGAACGAACGCGGTGGTGCCGGTCGAGAAGTCGCCGAGGCCAAGATGGATTGGCTGAAGCTCCGTCGCGACAGCGCCTACGCAGACCTGGGCGCGGCAGAGATCAACGTGCTCTGTGCCCGGGCTCGGCTCGAACTCACCAAAGCTCAGCTCGCGGTCCGGTTCGACTTGCCGGTCGAAGAAGACTACGTCGAGCCCTTCGAGGACCAACACGAGGACTGCGAAGAGGATCTCGCCTCTGCCCGGACTCGCCAGGAGGAAGTGTTTCAAGAGGTGTTGAAGGCCAAAGACAACTGGCGGAATGTCCGCTCTAGCTACGCGCAGAAGTCCGGCGACTTCCATCACGGGCTCTGGATCGACTAGGCGGTTGGATGATGCTGCGCTCCTCTTCATACCGCCTTCCGCTGGCGCTCCTCTTCAGCTTCCCGCTGGCTGAAGTCGCAGCGGCTCAGGATCCCTCCGAGGATGAGACGGAGACCTCGACCGCGACCTACTCGGATGAGCTGGATCCGGAGGGGGTGGACGCCGAAGGCAAGCTGATCGGCGACGTCATTCTCCGCGACATCCTCAAGAAGGATCCGCCAAAGGAGGCGGAGATCGAGCGGGCGCTGCAGATCGCACGCGCAGAGCCGGACGATGTCGACCTGCAGCGGGCCCTCGGCGCCGTCTGCTTCGCCGCCAATCGCCTGGACTGCGCGCTGTCTGCTTTCGAAACCGTGGTGACGCTGCGGCCAGAAGACCCCGAGGCCCACATCGACTACGGCGTGGTGCTGTACACGGGCAAGAAGCTCCGGAAGGCGGTGGCGTCACTCAGGACCGCCAGCGAGCTGGATCCCTCGAGCTACATCGCGGCCTTCAACCTGGGTCTCGTGAGCATGCAGTCGGGCCTCATCCCCAACGCGGTCATCGCTCTCGAGCGCGCCACCGAGCTTGCACCCCGGTCGGTGGAGGCGCTCTTCAATCTCGCCGAGGCCTACCGCAAGAAGCTCGAGTTCGACAAAGCGATCGCGACGTACGAGCGCGTGCTCTCGTTTCAGCCGCGAAACGCCAAGGCTAGGAACAACCTGGGCAACATCTATCTCGCGCAAGGTAAAACCGCGAAGGCCATCGCTGAATACATCGAGGCCTCAAAGATCGATCCAAAGGATCCCGACTACCCCTACAACCGCGGGGTGGCGCTCTACCGGACCGGGCAGCACGAGCGCGCGGTCGCGGCCTTCGAGCAGACCAAGAAGCTCGATCCCAAGAGCGCGCGGGCCTACAACAACGTGGGGGTCATTTACGCGCGTCAGAAGGACTACAAGAAGATGGTCGAGGCCTTCAAAAAGTCCATCGAGCTCGACCCATCGCTGGTGAGTGCCGCTTACAACCTGGGGGTCGGCTACCTCTCGCTGCGAGAATACGACCTGGCGATCTCCACCCTGCAAGACGTCTTGTTGCTCGATCCCACCTTCGTCGATGGCCACAAGGCCCTCGGTGATGCGCTCTTTCGCAAGGGCCACCTCAAGCTCGCCAAAGCGCAGTACATGGAGGTGCTTCGTCTGCGCCCCGGTGACGCCGAAGCGATGAGGCAGTCCGCGCTGGTCGCGTCCGTCGAGGGCAAGACCGCAGACGCGATCGAGCAGCTCCGCGAGTCGATCAAGCTCAACCCCTACGATATGCGCGCCCACTTCTACCTGGCGCGTGCGTACGCCGAGACCGGAGAGGTCGAGAAGGCCGAGGCTCACTACCGAGAGGCGATCGAGGTGGGGAGCAAAGAGGAGTCCGGGGTGGCAGACCCAGAGCTTCACTTCTTCTTCGGCGAGCTTCTGGCCGCGCTCAACCGCGGGGCGGAGGCCTTCAAGCAGTATGAGTCTGCAGTCCGCGGTGATTCCTCCTACGGTCCAGCACACTTCCGCATGGGTGAGATCCTCTTGGGTCAAGGTCGGCACAAGCCGGCGCTCGTCTCCTTCGAGGAGGCCGCCAAAGACCCCGAGCTCAAGGCGGAGGCGCTGTTCAAGCTCGGTGAGACTCTCGATCAGCAGGGCAGTCTCGAGCGCGCGGTCGAGAGCTACAAGAAGGCCTTGGCGATTCGTCCCACCTACGCTGAGGTGCGGGCCGAGCTCTGCTCCGCCTACCACAGGCAGGGCAACACGGACCTTGCGTTGTCCGAGTGCCGACGAGCCATCCGAGAGAACAAGGCGCTCTCCAGGGCGCACTACTACTTGGCGTTTCCGCTTTACAAGAAGGGGCAGACGGACGCCGCGCTGAGCGAACTCGAGACCGCGGTTCAGATCGAGCCCGGCTTCGCCGAGGCGCACTACTTCTTGGGGCGGATGTATCTCGACCGTAAGCAACCGGACAAAGCGGCCGAGTACTTCAAGAGCGCTGTGCGCCTCAAGCCGGACTACGACGAGGCGCAGATCGCGCTTCGCAAGATCCAGTCGGGCACCTAGGGGCAACGGTGAGCACCCCTTCCTCCCGCCAGACGCGAGTGTTGGGACAGGACGAGCCGCTCCGCCCGTCTGTTCAGCAGTATCGGCTCGTCGTGCTCCGAGGTCCCCAGCCCGGACAGTTCGTCGAAATCACGGACGCCACAACGATGGTCGGCAAAGGACCGGACAACGACCTCTCGATTCCGGACGCCACCGTTTCGCGTCAGCACTTCGTGATCGTTCGGGATGGCTCCACCTACACGTTGCGAGACCTGGGCTCCACCAACGGTACCTGGCTGGAAGAGACACAGATCCGTGAGGCCTTCCTGAAGCCGGGTTCTCGCATCAAGGCCGGTGAGGTCCTGATGCGGTTTCAACCGGTGGCAGCGGCGGTCGAGCTCGACGAGCCCGCCGAGGAGATGACCCGATTCGGTCCGCTGGTGAGCCGCAGCGCCCGCAATCGCGAGATCTTCGGATTGCTCCGCAAGGTGGCCCCCGGTGATGCCACCATCCTGCTCATCGGCGAGACGGGTACCGGAAAGACGGCCACCGCCAAAGCCATTCACGAAGGTTCGGCTCGAAAAGAGGGTCCGTTCGTCGTAGTGGACTGCGGCGCGATATCAAAGAGCCTCATCGAGAGCGAGCTCTTCGGCCACGAGCGCGGTTCCTTCACCGGCGCCACTCAGGCTCGAAAGGGCGCGATGGAGGTCTGTGCAGGCGGCACACTCTTCATCGACGAACTCGACGACCTCCCGATGGACGTTCAGCCCAAGCTGTTGCGTGCGCTGGACGAGCGGGAGATCTACCGAGTCGGTTCGCACAAGCCGATTCGTCTAGACCTGCGTGTGGTCGCCGCTTCAAAAAAGGACCTGCGCATCGAGGTCCGCGAAGGACGCTTTCGCGAAGACCTCTTCTTTCGCCTCTCGGTCGTGATGGTTCCGATGTTGCCCTTGCGAGAGCGGCTCGAGGACGTTCCGCTTCTGGTGGATCACTTTCTCGGAGAGCCGGGGGCCTTCGATGCTCTGCGGCCCGACGTGAAGGAGCGCCTGAGTCACCACACGTACCCGGGCAATCTGCGTGAGCTCAAGAACGCGCTCGAGCGTGCGAGCTATACCGGCGAACTCGACTCCATCGACCCCGGCACCTTTCAGCCCGACCGAGTCGAAGACGGCGCCTTCCAGGCGGTGCTCGACTACAAGCGCCCGTTCAAGGAAGTCAAAGAGGCGCTCGTGGGTCGCTTCGAACGCGAGTATCTGCGTCAGCTCCTGCTCCGCTCAGAAGGCAACATGGCACGAGCCGCACGCGAGGCGGGGATCGATCGCAAGTACCTCTACATGCTCATGAAGAAGTACGAGCTCGCGCCGGGTGAGATCCCGAGCGAAGAGAGCTGAGCACATGAAGTGCGCCTCGAGGCTCGTGCCGTTGGCCGGGCTCGCCATCTTGGTCGCCTGCAAACGCGGACCAGAGTCGGTCGAAAAAGCTGCTGCGCCGCTCATCGGAGCGACGCTCCTCGACGTCGGGCCCCGGATTCTGAGCAACGAGACCCATTACCCAATATCGCTCTACGGTCACGGCTTCACCGAGGGGCTCACGTTGGTCTTGTCGGGTGAGCGGCGGATCGAACTCGAGACCGCCTTTGTGAGCGAAACCGAGCTCGGCGCGGTGCTGCCAGCAGGACAGCTCGTGACCCGCGACTCTACGCGAGAGGCGTTCGACCTTCAGCTCCAGCTTCGGAGGGCGGACAAGACCATGCTCGAGGGCCAGGCGGTGCTCACGGTGGTGAATGACCAGAGCTTCTTCACCCCGCTCGCGCTGGAACTTGGCGCCGATGAGGGTCAGGTCTTCGTCACCTCCCGGACCACCGACGAGCTCTTGCTCGTGGACCGCAAGAACGGTGGGCTCGAGCGGATCCCGGTGGGTGATGGGCCGGTGGGGCTCGCTCGCTGGCGGAAGGGCAAAGCAGTTCATCTCGTCGTCAGCCACGAGTCGGGCGCGGAGCTCTTGGTGCTCAGAGCGGACGCCCCGTCGGAGCGTTACTCGATCCCGGTGCCCGCGCGCTCTCGCGGGGTGACGGTCATCGGCGACGTGGCGTACGTGGCCAATCAGCTCGAGGACTCGGTGCTCGAGATCGATCTGGTCGGGAGGGAGATCCGTCGGCGAATACCGGTCGGCGTGAACCCGGGCGCGACCGCCGCGGTCGGAGCCGGGAAGCTCGCGGTGGGAAACCATGGCTCCGACGACACTTCGATCGTAAAGCTCGAGGACGGTGTCGAGCATCGTATCGTTCCTGGCCCCGGGGCTCCGATTGTGGGCGGCCACACCGAGCCCTACGCCAAGTACGTCATGGGCGGAAAAGTCGCTCGCGCGCTGGCCGGTGACGCCGAGCGAGGGCTCGTCTTTGCCGCCACGCTCGGACCCAACATCGGTCCCAACCCCGATCGCATGGAAGTGACGATGAACGGAGGGATCTCCGTCATCGATGCCAAGTCCTCACGGTTCGTACGGCACGTGTCGCTCCTGCGCGGTGTTCCGGAAGCGCTGGCCCTTGATGAGGCTCGTGGATTGCTCTACGTCGCCGACCAAGCCACGGGTCGAGTGGTGGTCATGAGCACCGCGGCGCTCGCCAACACGGATGAGAGCGCGAAGAAGGCCATTCTCGGGTTCTTGGAGATCACTCCGCCTGCGGATGCTCGGCTCGTCCGTCCGGCGGAGGACTTCGCGATCAAAGGTCGCGCCGGCACTTCGATTCACACCGGTCCGGCCGACCTCCGACTCGTAGACGGCGGCCGAACTCTGCTGGTCCTGTGTCGTTTCTCGCGCGAGTTGGTGGAGCTCGACGTGAGCGCGGCGAGCAAGGGGCTTCTCGCCGAGAAAATGCGGCACGCTCTCCACAGCGGTCCCGACCAGGAGACTCGACGTCTCGGCGAGATCCTCTACTTCACCGATCTCGGAAACAGCCGCATGACCTGCGACACCTGCCATCCCTCGGGGCACGCGGGCGGTCTGCTCTTCACGAAGGGCCGACCGATGCGGATCTACCGCTCCCCGAGCCTTCGCGGGGCGCGCGAGAGCCCGCCGTTCTTCACCCCCACCAAGCTCGAGAGCCTCTACGACATGTCTCGGCAGGTCCTCGCTCGCAATCGGTATGAGAACCCGGTGCCGACCACGTTCGAGAAGAAGGCGCTCACGCTCTATGTAACCCTCTTGCCCACGCCGCCGAACCCGTATCGGACGAAAAGCGGCGTTCGACCGGAGACCCTTCGTTTGCCAGACCAAGTCGCCGGGCGGCCCGAGGCGGGGAGGGCGCTGTTCTACGGCAAGGGCGGTTGCGCCGAAAAGAGGTGCCATCCACCGCCACACTTCACCGCGGACCAAGACCCGAAGACACGCGGCCTGCTTCACCACGTGGGTACCCCGCTCGCGCTGGGCCTGCGGCCGGAGATGCAGGACATGCAGCCGGACTACGGCTGGCCGGCGGCCGCGCTTCTTGGGGTGTGGGACTCCTTCCCGCTTCTCGCGAGTGGTGCGGGGGGTAGCTCGGTCAACGCGACCGGGCAGATCGAGGCGAGTGATCCTTTTGCGCTGCGTCGGGTGCTCGAAGGCCCCATGGCCCGCACGCATGGCGGAATGGCCGCGCTCAGCGAGGTCGAGCGGAATGACCTCTTGGCCTTTCTTCTCACGCTCTAGCCTAGGTCGTTCCCCCGAGGGTTGACCTCGGGCACGGAGAGCCCTACCGCTTTAACCGAGCCGTGCGATCGATCCTGCTGTTCGCCATTGTCGCGTCTTCGCTCTGTTCAGAGCCCGTTCGGGCCGAGCCCTCTACCTGCGAGACTTGTCATGCGGACACGGCGAAACGTACCGAGCACCAGAACCTCACGGAGAAGCACGTTGGTCAGGGCTGCGTGAGCTGTCACGGCGGTGACGACACGCAGAAGGATGCGGCCGCCGCTCACGCGCAGAGTGGACCCAGAGGCATGTTGCCTCGTCCCCACACGAACGCCTCGTGCACGCGCTGCCATCTTCCCGGAGCGGTCAAGGGCACCGAGGACCTCGTCGCTGGGGCCCGAACGTATCAGGACCTGGGCTGCCCATACTGTCACAACAGCTCCGGCTACGGCTCGCCCGAGCGCTGGTCTCCGGCGCTGACTCAGGTGGGTCACCGTGGTCCCGCCTATCTAAAACAGATGTTGAACACGCCGTACCAGATCCTTCCGGGAACACGGATGCCCAGCTTCACGAGCAAGTGGAAAGACAACCCCGCGCGTGAAACCGCGCTCGTTACGTATCTGCTCACGTTGCGCGGCGAGCCACGCGCCCAGGGACGAACGCTGGCGAAGGAGCGGTGCGCTACGTGCCATGCCAAGGATGGAGTGAAGAAGGATCGCATCACGAGTCATCGCTGTGTGGAGCTCGCAGATCCAAAGAAGGAACTGAGCTGCGTGCGTTGTCATCCGAAGGGGGCACCGGTCTCGGATCGTGAGTGTCTCTACGTGCGTCAAAGACAGCTCGACTGCGGGGTCTGTCACATGGGAGAGGGAGATGAAACGAGATCGCCGTGAGCTCCTAAAGGAGCTGGCCGTTCTGGCCGCCGCATTCGCTGCCCAAACCCGGCTCACCGCCTGCAAGAAGTCGGACGGACCGGCGGATGCATCGAAGCGCTCGGACGCGCTGCCCTCCCGACCCGACGCCCCGGCGCCGGTGGGCGTTCGACGTGCCCTCAAACCCCAGCAGCGAGAGACCCTCGGCGCGGCGGTCGAGCGCATCCTGCCTACGGATCAGGACCCCGGGGCCAAGGAAGCAAATGTGATCGAGTTCTTGGACCGCGAGCTCGCGCACCCGGGCGCGCCGGGCGTCACGGCGGTGATCATGAGCGGTATTACCGCGCTCGATCGCCTCTCGGTTCGACACGGTGGGCAGCGCTTTGCCGCCCTCAGCCCGGAAGAACAGGACGAAATCCTGCGCGAGGTGCAGAACAAGTCCGCGCGAGGCCGGGACTTCATCGCGTTTCTCGTCTACCTCACGCTCGAAGGGTTCCTGGGAGATCCAAAGTATGGCGGGAATCAGAACGGTGTGGGCTGGAAGATGATCGGATACGGACCGGGGACGGTCGATGGAACGGTGACACGCTGCAATGACGACCAGTGAAACTTACGACGTCTGCGTGGTCGGCTCCGGGGCCGGCGGCGGCACCCTCTCTTGGTCCCTCGCCAGCGCGGGGGTGAAGGTGCTCTGCCTCGAGAAGGGGCCCTACTACACGGTGAAGGACTTCGTGTATCACGACGAGCTCCTCATCCAGAAGCGGTTCTTCTTCTCGCCCGATCCCGAGCTCGAGCCTCACATGATCGACGACAAGCCGGGCAAGCCGGCCGAGAAGAGCCGAAACGGATGGATCGCCAACTGCGTCGGTGGTGGGACCGTTCACATGAGCGGGTTCTTCTATCGGCTCCACCGCTCCGACTTTCGCTACAAGTCGCGCTTTGGTGCACCCAAAGGGAGCACGGTCGAGGACTGGCCTCTCAGCTACGAAGAGTTCGAGCCCTGGTACGATCGCATCGAATATCTCCTCGGCGTGGGCGGCGTGGCGGGGAGCAACCCTTTCGATGAGCCGCGAAAACTCCCGTATCCGAACCCGCCGATCCTCCATCACCCCTTCACCGAGCCGCTCGACAAGGCGGCCAAGCGCCTAGGCTGGCATTCGTATCCCACGCCGCGCGCACTGCTCTCCCGCCCCTACGCCGGTCGACCGCCGTGCAACTACTGCGGTTACTGCGGCAACTTCGGTTGCGAGAGCGGCGCGAAGTCGAGTGTGCTCGCGGCATTCATCCCGCGCGCCGAGCAGACCGGCAACTTTACGTTGCGACCCAAGTCGATGGTCTACGAGGTCGTCGCACAGGATGACGGACGTGTGTCGGGGGTCCGCTACTTCGACGAGAACGGTGCTTCTCATGAGGTCCGGGCGCGCGTGGTGGTGGTCTCTTGCACATCCATCGAGTCCGCCCGGCTCCTGCTCAACTCGAAGTCCAAGGCGTTTCCGAACGGGCTCGCCAACGGCAGCGGACAAGTGGGCAAGAACCTGCACTTCTCGACCTATGCGGGGGTCGAAGCCGATTTCCATCGATCCGGCGGCGGGAAGGACTTCCCAGGTTTTGATAGCCGGCTTCCATTCCTCGGTCGGAGCGTGCAGGACTTCTACGAGCCTAAGAAGGAGCATCGCGCCCCCGTCGAGAAGGCCGGCATGCTCCGCTTCGACATGCAGCCCAAGCCACCCATCTACCGGGCCGGACAGGTGGCTTCACCCGGCGACACGCGGAACGTCGTGTGGGGGAAGGAACTCAAGGACCGCCTTCGTCACCACTTCCACGAGAACCGGTCGATGGAGGCCGAGATCTTTCACGAATACACCTCCAACGAGCAGTGCTTCGTCGGTTTGGATCCGGACGTTCGCGACAAGCACGGACTCCCGGCCGCGCGGATCCAGGTTCGATTGCTCGAGAAGGACGTGAACGGGTCCAGGTTTCTGCAGGACAAGGCGGCCGAGCTATTTACGGAGATGGGCGCGGACGTCGTGCGAAAGGGCTCGTATGGAGCGCCTACCTACGTCCTTCAGCACGGCACGTGTCGCTTCGGTGACGACCCCACCAAGTCTGTGCTCGACCGCAACTGCCGCGCCCACGACGTGCCCAACCTCTTTGTGGTGGACGGCAGCTTCATGCCCAGCGCCGGAGGCGTGGCGACCACGCTCACGATTCAAGCCAACTCCCTGCGCGTGGCTGCTCACATTCGTGACGCGCTCGTTCGCAAAGAACTCTAGAGCTCATCTCGAGGCCCCCGCCCGAGCGAGACGGCCAAGACGCGAGGCCCAACACGGCGGGCCGAGGCGGATCGGCCGAAATCGCGACCGAGGGGGTTTTGCGAAGAGCTCTAGCTACTTCTCGAGGTTGATGACCACGGTCTTCTCTTGACCCGCGGTCACGTGCACCACGAGCTCCTTCCGAACGCCGGTGGCCTGCTCGAAGACGAGGGTGTGCTCGCCGGCGGAGAGCTCGTGATTGAGCACTGGGGTGCGTCCGGGGATGCGCTTTCCGTCGACGTAGACCGCGGCGCTGGGCCACGAGTTGACGGAGATCCGACCCATGGAAGCCGAGATGGGCCCAGCATCTGGCCGATCGAAGCCCTCCGCCAACGAAGGGCTCGAGAGCGGCCCATAGTAGAGGAGCGCGCCGACGAGGGCCGCCGCCGCGAGAACGCCGACCACGGAGAAGATCAGCCGATGGACCAAGGTGGCACGATCCCGCGCGGTGTAGTCCACCGGTGGTGGGGGCGGTGGGATGGAGACGGTCCGCATCGCGAGCAGCTCGTTGGTGCTGTCGCGGCCGGTCTCGACGTCGACCTTCGCTTTGGAGAGCTGAAAGAGGAGTCGGTCGCGCAGCTCTCGCTCGGCGCCGCCTTGTTCCTCAAAGAGCTCCCAGGAGAAGAGCTGACGCATCCAGTCCCCGAGACGCAGGTTGTTGTAGCCCGGGTCCACCTTGTGAAGCGCCTCGCTCATCGCAGCGAGGAAGGCCGCGGCGGAGGCGTAGCGCTCCGCAGGGTTCGGGGCGAGCGCCTTCATGAGGAGCGCATCGATCGCAGCGAGTTCGCGCCGGTGGGTGGAGGGGGACTGCGCCTGTCCGCGGCGAACGTTGGCGAGTGTCTCTTCGTCCGAATCCCCCTCGAAGGGGCGCTTCTTCGTGAGCAGCTCGTACAATACACATCCGAGCGCGAACACGTCGGTCCTCGCGTCGACCGCGCCGTGATCCACCTGTTCAGGGGCCAGATAGTTCGCCTTTCCGCGGAGCTCGCCGGGTTTGATACGCGCGGCGCGTGCCTTCGCGATACCGAAGTCGGTGAGCTTCACCGCACCGTCGTAGGAGATGAGGATGTTCCCGGGCGTGACGTCGAGATGGACGACTTCTACGCGCTCACCGTTGGGGGCCGTGAAGCCATGTGCGTACGCCAAACCGCGCGCGACTTCGGCGGCGACGAACAGACCGGCCTCGATGGGCAGCTGATCGGCGTTGCTCTTGACCTTGTCGAGCACGACCTCGAGGTTCTTGCCGTGAATGAACTCCATCGCGATGAAGTACTGTCCGGTGACTTCGCCGAACTCGAACACACTGGTGATGTTTCCGTGCGTCAGCGGCAGCGCGATCTTGGCTTCGTTGACGAAGAGCTGAAGGAACTCGGGGCTCGTCGAGAACGGCTCGAGGATACGCTTGATGACGAGTATCTTGTCCGCGCCGGCAGGAGACTGAAGGCGCGCGCGGAAGACCTCCGCCATCCCGCCCTCTCCGATGCGCTCGAGGAGCTGGTAACGTCCAAACTGCTCCGGCATGCGAAACCGGGGTCACCGTACCCAAGGCCCAAGGTGTGGTCTAGACTCCACGACTTTCGGAGCGATCCTCAAAGGCCCAGAAACTAAGGGGCTTACGCCGACCGTCGTCGGCTCGAGCGTCGGGCCAAATTGACCCCAACTGTGGACATCAGTCCCCACATCTAAGCATTGGAAATCACGCAAGATCCCGGATTAATGTCCGCGGATGGCCCCAACTGTAGACATCAGTCCCCGATCCATCACACATCGGGCGCGATCGTATGCCCCAGAATTTCAGAGGGTTAGGAGCATTTCCTCATTGGCGTGATGCTCGCATAAGATGTCCCCAGCGGTGTGTCTAACGCCGCCTAGAGAAAACAGAGAGGTCAGAGAGAAATGAACACCATACGACAAATCGCAATGAGCCTTATGGCGGCTTTTGCGTTGGTCGTTCTGCTTCCGAGCACGAACGCCCAAGCGCAACAGGGAGAATGTAGCAGTGGGCTATGTGGAACTCCCGAACAAAGTGGCGGCGGCTGTGGCTGCGGCTGCGGCTGCTCAATCTTGATCGCACAAACCGACTTGGGCGACACCTACCAGACTGCCGACGACTTCGATAACGACGGCATGGAAGACGACTTCGACAACTGCCCCTATTCCCCGAACACCGGGCAAGTGGACTCGGACGGCGACGGCGCGGGTGATGCCTGCGACAACGCTCCCCTCGTCTCGAACACGGACCAGATGGATCGTGATGGTGATGGCCTCGGCGACGTCATTGACGGCGATATCGATGGTGATGGAATTCTCAATGGCCCTGACAACTGCCCCGGCGTCGTGAACCCGACGCAGATCGACACCTCCGGCAACGGCACCGGCGACGCTTGTGACGCGGACGACGACGCGGACGGCATCCCCGACCTCGAGGATCCGTGCCCCAAGCTTCCTGGTGTGATCGATCCGAGCA
>WYAZ01000188.1 GCA_011526105.1 Deltaproteobacteria bacterium
GGCCTGCGGCCGCCCTTTCGGGCTCCTCGGTCATTGGGGGCGACCCAACTCCCTTCGTAGCGCGCCGACCAGCGACGAAAGATACTTCGCGGGAACATGATCGAACTTCTCGGACGGGACACTAGTGCCCTAGAGCTCCACGATCAGACCGGGATTCGAGATCACCACCTCCCCGAGCGCGGCCTCGCGCAGCGCCTTTCGAAGTTCGAGTTTGGGTGCATCCTCGCCGTGCACGAGGATGGTTTTTCGCAGGGCACCTTGGCGGTAGGTCTCGCGGGCGAAGCGAAGGAGCTCGTCCTTGTCTGCGTGCGCTGAGAGACCCCCCACGGTGTAGATCGAAGCAAATACGTCGCGTTCGAGGCCGAGGACCTTCACCTTGCGGCGCCTCTCGACCAGCCGCCGACCGAGTGTGTGTTCGGCCTGAAAGCCCACGATGACGACGCTGTTCTTCGGGTTGGAGAGCGCACGAGAGAAATGGTGCACGATGCGCCCGCCTTCACACATGCCGGAACCCGCGATGATGATACACGGCTCGCCGCTGGCTTGGAGGTGCTTCGAGTCCTCGATCGTGGAGATGTAGCGCAGACCCGGGGGGCTGAAGGGATCGTTTCGGGCGATGAACCGCTTCTGGATGGCGCGTTCGAGGCCCTCCGGGTGCAGCTTGTAGATCTCGGTGATGGCGATGGCCAGAGGGCTGTCGATGTAAATCGGAACGGCCGGGATCTTCTTCGCCTCGTGCAGCCGCTCGAGCGCAAAGAGGACCTCTTGCGCACGCTCCAGCGCAAAGGATGGGATGTAGACGCGACCGCCGCGCTCGAGCGTGGTGGTCACCGCCCGCGTCAACTCGCGATCGATGCTCTCGAGGTCGGGATGGCTGCGATCGCCGTAGGTGCTCTCCATGAGTAGCGCGTTTACGTCAGCGATGTGGTCGGGCTTCTCGAGCAGAGGCAGCTCTTCGCGGCCGAGGTCTCCGGTGAACAAGAGCCGGGTGTGCTTTCCGCCCTCCTGGAGGTCGAGTTGAATCAGGCTCGATCCAAGCACGTGGCCCGCGTTGTGGAAAGTGAACTCGACTCCTGGCGCCACCTCCATCTTTCGGTACAGCGGCACCGAGATCATCCTCGAGATCGCTCGACCAGCGTCCTCGACCGAGTACAACGGCTCGATGCGCTCTTCGCGCCCCTCGCGTGCCGCACGGCGGTTCAAGTAGGCCGCGTCCTGCTCCTGAATCATGGCGGAGTCCCGCAGCATCACGCTGCAGAGGTCTCGGGTGGCGGGAGAGCAGTATACGTGACCCGAGAATCCGCGACGGACGAGGGTGGGGATGTTTCCGCTGTGATCGATGTGCGCGTGGCTCAGGATGAGCGCGTGAGCGGAGATCGCCCAGTCGGGGAGCTCGCGGTTTCTTCGGTTCGCGTCAGCTCGGCGGCCTTGATACAGACCGCATTCGAGCAGGATGTCCCGGCCGCCTACGTGGACTCGATGCAGGGAACCCGTCACGCCGTCCGCGGCGCCGTGAAGCTCGAGGTGCATGGCATCGAGGCATGAGCCCGATCGGTCTTCCGGTCAATGCTCGAAGCAGACCTGCGCAAGGGCTGCGGCGCGTCCACGAGGCCTGCAGCGCTTGCCGGAGTCGGTCGGCTCTGGGGCACCTTCTGCGGTGGCCCGGATCTTGGACGGGGGAAGCACCATGAAGGCCGCTGCTCTCCTCGGATTGGTCCTCGTTGTCGGCGTTCAAGCGGGCTGCGAAGACTCGCGCCGCTCGCCCGCTGGATTCGCGCTGCCGGCCGGAGATCCCGTGGCCGGTCGGGAGGCCTTCATCAGCTTCGAGTGCGTGAAGTGCCACTGGGTGGCTGGAGACGACGAACTGCCGACGCCGACGGTCAGCCCACCGGTGCCCGTCTTGGTCGGGGGCGAGGTTCGATACCCGCCCACCGACGGCAAACTCGTCTCAGCGATCATCAATCCAAGTCACGACCTCGGGCCGAGCTTCAAGCAGAAGCTCACGACTGAAGACGGCAAGTCGAGGATGCCGTCGCATAACCACATCATGACCGTGCAGCAAATGATCGACATCGTGAGCTACGTGCAGTCGCGCTACGAGAAGGTGAAGTTTCGAGATCGCGCGACCGGTCCGATCGAGAAGTAGCCTCAGTCGTCTCCGAGATCCATTCGCCCGTGAAAGCGAATGTGAAGCGCCTTCTCGAGGTACTCCATGCGCAGGAGCCTCTCCATCTGCGGCTGGTGGCTGTCCGCGATCGGGCTGGATGCGAGCGTGTGATAGCGGATCGAGAGTTCATCCTCACTGAGAGCGCGGGCCTCACGCTGAAGAGCAAGACCGAACATGTGCTCGTCCTTCGTGAACTGATCGGCGTGAGCGAGGATCCCTCCGTCCTTGGCGACCTCCGCGATGACAGCCTCCACCACGACCGAGGGTCCACCCACTCGCAGGAGCTCGAGCTTTTGTGCGGGGTCGAGCTTCTGCGCCCACCGATCGATCTCCGCCAACGACGCGGTTCCGCGAGGCATGGTGAGTCCGGTGCGTTCCTTGGACTGCACTCCGGCGGCGGTTGTGGGCGGAAACGGCGAGCGGTGAGAATCCGCCGCGGACGCCGGTTGAGCACGCGCGCGCGGCGGGGGGGCGACCGCGCCCCCGTAGGAATCCGCGGCGGACTTCGAGGCCGAACGCGACCTGCGTTTGAGCGTCTTCGATGGCGCCAAAACCTTGGTGGGCGGCAATGCGGCGGCCTTGGGAGAATGGTCGATCCGGCTCACGCCCGAGGCGAGCGCAAGGCTCATGCCATCCGGGACCTCCATTCGATCCGGTGGCGCTCGCCTCAGCCGTCGGCGCGAGTGGCTGATCGAGGCGTCAGTGTCGACGTCTTCTAGCTGCAGGAGCGCCCAGGCCGGGGGCTCCGTCGAGCGGGCGCACTCAGCGCAGCAACTCCAGCTCGAACAGGCGCCCAGCGCGGCCTGCGACCAAGGCCCGAGTCTCATCGCGTGAGACACGAATCGAGAGCATACTCCGTGCCTCGCGGATGGGGATGATCGGCTCGAGCGGAAGGTGGGTGGTGCACCCGTCCTCTCGAATGGCGTGCACATGCGCGCAGAGCTTCGTGAGTGTGAAGAACCAGCTTGGACCGTCCGCAGGGGTGAAGGCGGTGAGTTGGTCCAGCTCGGACGGAAGTTGCACATCATTGCACTGGTTCGGAAGGTCGCCGCAGCCCGCCGCCGAAGTCGCTGCGTCGATGACAGGGTCAATCGGAACCCAGACCGGCCCCTCCGGCGACTGCGGTGGGAAGTCGAGCATGCGAGCCGCACGACCCTCGCCTCCGATCACGATCCGACTCCTGGTCCCTACTGGCGTACTCGCCACGGAACGAATCCCGTCGAAGAAGGTCTGATCGAGCCCGATCACGACCCACTCGTCCTCGGGCGGGCCCGAGAGATCGCCCAATCTGATCGCAGCGGGCCCGTCTTCATAAATGATGTGGGGATGAGCGGGATCCTTCGTGACCGCGATGCCGCCCATGGCGAATGAGAACTTGCGAGACTCGAATTCCAGCCCGTCTCGCGTCCAGAGCAGGGTGCTCTCGGCCTCCGAGCCTTCTTCATCGGCGCTACCTCCGAAGATCACGCGCCCTTGCGCATCGACCTGCGGCCTCACGGGCACACCCGCCGCGACGGTCGAGCCCAACACGACGAGCTCGTTGCCTTCGCGCTCGACGGTGGAAGCCCACGTTCGCCGGGGTCTTCCATCCACGTGTTCGTTCCAGATCACGAGGAATCTCTGGCGGATCTCGTCGGAGTGAGCGGGAAGTACGGCGAGAGAGGTCGGCTGGGTGGCCTCCATCCCGACCGTCCTCAGCCGGTCCACCGTAAAGAGCGATGGGTCGTCGTCGCCTCGCATCCGACCGCCCCGCGGCAACACGAAGACCCCAGAGTCGAACACGACGAGTGCTTCGTTGGGCGATGCATAGACCGCGTCCCTGAGCTCGAAGAAACTCGCGCTGCCGTCCACGCCGGGTTGCCGCGCGACGCCGCCGAGGACCACGCCGGCGGCGATGGCCACCCCATCGAGCGCAAAAGGGGTGGTACGCCCCGGGGGCTCACAGGCGCGGTCCGCGAGCGGGAGCGTGATTCGAAGCTGCGCCCGCAGCGGCTCGAGCGATCCCGCAACTACGGTTGCAGGGGCGAGCGGTCGAATCACTGCAGTGCTCGGGAGCGGCCGTTCGACCTGACGTCGATCCGAACTAAAACGCGCCTTTTCACAGACCCCATCCGAAGCGACTCGGAGACGGGACTCGAGCTTGCGGGCGGGATCGAAGAGGGGCGTGGCGGCACGGAGGTCTTCTGCGCCGAGCGTGATCAGAACGAGGGCTTCACCCTCCCGCCGTCGAAGGTTCGGCATGGAGAGGCCGCGAACCTCTCCTTGGTCGGTCTCGAACGCTTCGCTCGAGGCGGTGATCTGACCCGCGTTGACCCAAACCAAGAACGCGAGCTCGAAACTCTCGTTGGGCATGCGAAGGGACTCACCTGCGTCCACACATGCGGTGAGCGCCAACAGCGGCACGAGGGCGCGCATCGAGCCATCGACTATAGAGGGAGCCCTGTGCGCCGTCGAGCAAGGACGACTCAGGGCTTGTGCGACGGGGCCCCGGGCTCACCCCCGCGTGTCGATTCCAGACTTCGCGCGTGTCCGTCGAGAACGCCGAGGGCGCTCGCTCGAACACTGGGTCGGGGACACTCTCGCCACCGATGTAGACCGGCTTGTCGTTCTCTAGCCCGACCATCACCCGCTCTCGTCTCTTCGGAGCACCGAGGATCTTCGATGGGCTTCGACTCGGTGAGCACCACGAGGTGCGTTTTGGATCGATCCGCGGAGCGAAGTCGAGCCACAACCTCCCCGGAGAGCGCGAGGACGGAGGCTTTCCAACTCAGCCAGCGAAGAAGCGCGCGCGCCGTAGAGGCGACACATGTCGTGGTTCGACATGCTCGCCCACCGAACCATCACCGCCCTGTCTCAGATCGCCCTCGCGCTCTCACTTTCCGCTTGCGGCGGTGGTGTACCTGCGGTCTGCGACGAGGTGCGGAGCTGCTGCGAGTCGCTCGACCCCGGCCTCTCGGCCCAGTGCCAGCAAGCCTTCGAGAGGGCGGTGGAGCTCGACGCCGAGGCGGCCAAGCAGCAGTGCGAGTCGTCGCTCGCGGCGTTCAGACTCGCAGGCCAGTGTGGGGGGTCGAATGACGGAGGGCCAGCGGCAAAGGACGGAGGGACCGCTCCCCTCGACGGAGGTGCGCAACCCGACTTGCCACCGTCTCAGGGGCTGTCTCAGCCTTGCGACCCGAGCCATGGCATCGATGCCTGCGGCGCGTCTTTGTTCTGCGCCGCCTTCGACGGGCGCACGGTCCCGACCTGCAACCCAGAGGGCATTCGGCGCAGCGGCGAGGCTTGCGGAGAGGACCGGCACTGCGCGACGCACAGCTGCCACGCCGAGCAGGGGCGGTGTCGCGCCGCGAGCTACGACGCTTGCGGGGTCGAACTCGGTTGCTCGGAGCGCACGCAGTTTTGCTCGGCGCGCGAGGGCTCCTGCCAAGCGGTGGGTGACGGCACGAGCGGCAGTCGATGCGGCCTCGATGCGCACTGCCAATCCGGTTACCGCTGCGAGCGTGAAGGGTGCTGGCCTTCGCGGCAGGACAACTCTCCGTGCCGCCGAAGCGACGAGTGCGAAGGGGGTCGCATCTGCACGGGTGGGAGCTGCGGCTGGGGGCGGGAAGAGGGTGATGCCTGCCAGACGGACGCGCACTGCGAGGGCGGATTCCGTTGCGAGAACCTCGTGTGCACTCGGCCGCGAGGTGGCACCTGCCAGATCGCACGAGACGAATGTCGATCGGGCGAATACTGCCAGCTCACCTCGGTCAGCCCGGAAGGCGCGATGTGCATGCCAGAGGGTCCCGCCACACGCGGGCAGACCTGCGGGGTCGGACACGCGTGTTCAGGCGACACGACCTGTCTCGCCTTCGAGGAGGTGGACGGTCGTTGCTTCGCGCCTTGTGACCCCGAGGTCGATGATGCCTGCGGCGCGGGCTGGAATTGCTTGCCGATGCACACGCTCTCCTTTGCCATCTGCTTGGAGCTGCGCTGCACCCCGTTCAGCTGTGCGGCGAACGAGGTGTGTGATCAGACCTTCGACATCGCGAATCAAGAGCTCCTCGGCTGCGCGCCCGCCGGCACCACTCCGCTGGGGGGCGCTTGTGGCTGCACGCGATGCGCCGCGCCTGGATTCTGCGTCGATTTCGGACCCGGTCCCCGCTGCGCGACCCCGTGCGACGCTGAACACGCTTGCGCGAGCGGCAGCTGCATCTGGCTCGGAGGCGCCGAGTTTGGCGTGTGTGAGTGATGTCGGCTCAGCCGGATTCGTCGGTGCGGCCGCCGAGAGTGACCAGTCCACGGATCTCGGACTCTGAATAGAGCCGACCATCCTTGGCGTCGAGGCCGGGACAGTAGCTCTTGCACCGCTGCCATTCGGCGGCCTCCCCGATCATCTCCGGCCAAAAAGGCCATGTGGAGCACTGAGACGGCTTCACCGGGTGGACGCTGCACTGACGGTCCGGCGTGAGGAGCGGGCAGCCCTTGCCGTCTTTCACCGGGATGCTCGCCGCGAGGGTGTCGGGGTCCTCATCCACCAGGTAGCGGCCCTTGAAGACCGAGGGCGCGAGGCCGAGATAATCTGCGATTCTGCGGACTTCGAAGGCACTCAGGTGAACATAGCCGTCCTCGACGCAGCAGTTGCCACACATGGTGCAGCCGAAACGGCGTCCTGAGGTGATGTCCAGCCGGGGGTTCACGCTCGGAACCTAGCGCCCAGGTGCCGCGGAGTCCAACTCGGACCCACACGACCGCGCCATTTTGGTCGAAAAGGCTCCGAAAACGCTGTCCCACCCCTTTTGATCAACTCGGATCTTTGAGAAAGCCAAGGTCGCAAACTTCTTTGCAGCCAGGGGAAACAACTTGAAAGTCTCAGCTCTTCGCGCTCTCTTCGCGCTCAGTCTCTTCACTCACGCGCTCGCCTGCGGTGACTCGGATCCGTTGCCGACCGCGGACGGCGGACGCGTAGACGCCGGCCGCGCAGACGGTTCGGCGCCCAACCCGCAACTCGTCTTCACCCCAGACCCCACCAGCCTCGCCATCGTCGAGGGTGCGGGTCCGGTCAGCTTCGTCATCACGCTCAGTGAAGATCCCAAAGCGACCTTCAACGCGAGCCTGGTGGTCGCCGATCCGAGCGCACTCAGTGTTTCGCCGACGAGCGGAACCTTTGATAGCTCGAACTTCAGCACCGGCATCACCGTCACCCTCACCCCCGAGGACGACGATGACACCGTCAACGACACCACGACGATCACGGTGACCGCCGACAGCGGGAGCCAGACCTTCACGGTCACGGTCGTGGACGACGATGCCGCGAACATCGTGGTGGTGCCCACCGCAGTCAGTATGGCAGAGGGCACCACCTCGGAGCTCCGCGTACGGTTGTCGGCCAGCCCCGATCAGTCGGTGACGGTGAACGTGCGTTCCACCGACGAGGCTCGCCTCACCGGCAGCGCTTCCGCTCTCACCTTCAGCAGTGCGGAGTGGAACGTCGATCAGGTCGTCACCCTCACCGCGCTCGAAGACGAAGATCTCGCCGCCAACACCGTGTCCGTGGTCCTCGACCAGGCGAGCGGTAACACCGCCACCGTCGCGGTGAGCATCAGCGACAATGACACCCAAGCGTTCATCGTGAGCACCTCGTCCATCACAGTGGGCGAAGGCGCCACCGAGACCTTCACCGTTCGTTTGGCCTACGAGCCGGCGGCGGACGTGACGGTCGCGGTGACTTCGGCCTCGGACCTCGTCGCGACCGCCCTCCCCGCCTCGCTCACCTTCACCCCCGGCAACTACGCGGAGGCGCAGACCGTCACCGTGAGCGGCACGCAAGACATCGACCTGGTGGGGGCCTCCACCGTCGTCAGCCTGAGCTCCGCCGACGTGCCCACCGCGGCGAGTGTCTCGGTCACAGTGGTGGACGACGACAGCCAGCAGATCCTCGTGAGCACCTCCTCCGTCACCGTGGACGAGAACGGCACCGCGTTCATTGGCGTGCGCCTGGCTTACGAGCCAGAGAGCGACGTGACCGTCTTTTTGGCCATCTCCGACGCGACCCACGTAGGCGCGAGCGAGGTCGAGCTCACCTTCACCGCCGCAAACTACGACCAAGAGCAGACCATCGTCCTCTCCGGCCTCGATGACGCCGACGTTCGCGACGAGTTCGAGTCCCTCACCTTCTCCGCCGCCGGAGCCAACGACGTCATCGCCAGCGTGACGGTGATCGACGACGACACCCAGGCCATCATCACCGACCTCGGCTCGGTCGCCGTCGCCGAAGGCGGTGTGGCCGCCATCGGGGTGCGGCTCGCGTTCGAGCCCGACGCGGACACCGTCGTCTCGGCCGCATCATTGCTCGGAGCGTTTGGCGTCGCGCCTGGCTCGCTGACCTTCACGCCGGGCAACTACGACCAGTTCCAAAACCTCGCCCTGAGCGGCTTGCAGGACGACGACGTCGCGAACGAGCTCGACAGCCTCGAGCTGACCGCGACGAACGTCGCCACGACCTCGATCCCGGTCACGGTCACCGACGAGGACGTTCAGGCGATTCTCGCCTCCACCACCGGCATCTCTGTCTCCGAGAACGGCACCGCGACCTTCACCGTACGACTCGCGTTCCGCCCGGGGGCGGACGTGACCGTGGATGTCACCCCCGCCGACGGCTTCCTTGGTGCGGCTCCGGCATCTTTGGTGTTCGACGACGCGAGCTGGAACGTGCCGCAAACCGTCACCGTCAGCGCTGCGGACGATGAGAACGTGGAAGACGAGCAGAGTTCGGTCAGCCTGACCTCCGCTGGCCTCGCGACGGTCACGGTGGATGTGAACGTCATCGACAGCGACGTCCTCAACCTCGTGGTCACGCCGGACAACCTCACCCTCACCGAAGGCGGCCAGGCCGGGACCTTCGATGTCCGCATCACTCAGGAGCCCTCGGCGCCGACCACCGTCACCATCACGCCTTCGGGCCCCGGGGTCGTGAACCTCAGCGCCACCACGCTGGTCTTTGACGCCGGCAACTGGACCCAGGCTCAGACGATCACGGTCAACCCCGCGGACGATGACGACGCGTTGAACGAGACCGTCACTTTGACCGTCTCGACCCCAGGGCTGACGCCGCGCACGGTCACCGTCTTTGTGACGGACGACGACGTGCAAGCGATCTTGCTCTCCGCAAACACCTTGAATCTGACCGAGGGCACGGATGGCTCCATCACAGTGACCCTCCAGGCGAACCCGGTCGATCCCGCCACCGTCACGATCGTCATCGACGACGACACCGCGGTCGGCGCCAGCACCGCAACCTTGGTCTTCAACGCCACGAACTGGGGCGACCCACAGACGGTCGTGGTCTCTGCCTTGGGGGACGCCGACACCCGAAACGAGGTCGCCACGCTCACCTTTGCGAGCGCGGTCGCGCCCAGCCAGGTGCTCACGGTGAACGTGACCGACCCGGATCAGCAGTCGCTCGTTCTCACCACGAACGTCGTGGCCCTCGGCGAAGGAGACAACCAGCTCGTCGGCGTACGCCTAGCCTTCGACCCCGTCGACCCGGTCACCGTCACCGTGCTCTCGAGCGACGCCAATGCCGTGGGCGCTGCGCCCGCGACGCTGGTCTTCAACTCCGGCAACTACCAGGACGTGCAGAACGTGACGGTCAGCGCGCCGCAGGATAACGACACCGTCGATGAGACCGAGACCGTCACCCTCACGAGTCCGGTGACCGCAGCCGAGGTCATTGACGTCACCGTGACCGACGACGACACGCAGGCCATCGTCACCTCCGTAGGCGTGTTGAACCTAAACGAAGGCGCAGGTGGAAACTTCACCGTCCAGCTCGCCTTCAATCCGCTCGGGGCGGTGACCGTCAACGTCGCCACCTCGGACGGCAACGTGGCCGACCCCACTCCGATCGTCCTGAACTTCGATCAGAACAACTGGAACATCCCGGTGCCGGTGGCTGTCGCCGCCCCGCAGGACGACGACACTCAGGACAACAACGCCACCATCACCTTGAGCAGCGCGGTGACCGTGGACGCTCAGGTCGACGTCAACGTCACCGACGACGACGACCAGGCGATCCTCGTCTCCGTCACCGACCTCACCGTGGCCGAAGGTGGCACAAACAGCTTCACCGTGAGCCTCGCGTTCAACCCGCTCGGCCCGGTCACGGTCACACTCGACAACCCCGACGCCGGAGCGGTCGGCGTGGTCCCGCTGACGCTGAACTTCAACGCCGGAAACTACACCATCGCGCAAACGGTCACCGTGAACGCGCCTCAAGACGACGACGCCTTGGAAGAGAACGTGACAATCACCCTCTCCGGCGCCGGTGCCGCCCAGAACGAGACCGTCGACGTGACCGTCAACGACGATGACACTCAGGCGATTCAGGTCTCCGTCACCGACCTCACCGTGACCGAAGGAGACCAAGGGAACTTCACGGTTCGCCTGGCCTTCAACCCGATCAACCCCGCGACCGTCACCATCACCAGCGACGACGAAGGCGCGGCGCTGCCGGTGCCGATCAGCCTCAATTTCGACGCCGGGAACTACACCGTCCCGCAGACCGTGGTGATCAACGGTATGGCCGACCCCGATCTCGCGGACGAGAACGTCACCATCACGCTGTCCTCGCCCATCGCTCCGGACGCGCAGGTCGATGTGACCGTGGAAGACGACGATACGCAGAGCCTCATCGTGACTCCGCTCGCGGTGGCGCCGGGCGAAGGCGGCACCGACACCTTCTCGGTTCGCCTCGCGTTCATACCGCCGGCCAACCAGGTGGTCGGCGTGCTCTCGAACGACGAAGCGGTCGCGACCGTCTCGGACGCGACGCTGACCTTCACCCCCGGAGCCTATGACCAGCCGCAGATCATCACGGTCTTCGGCACCGAGGACCAGAACCTCGTCGAGGACAACACGACGATCACCTTGTCCTCCGCCGGGGTACCGAACGTGGATGTGGACGTTTCGGTCGCCGACAACGATACGCAGGCCTACGTCATCGTCCCGCTCGTGCTCAACCTCGATGAGGGTGACTCGGCGCAGTTCGGAGTCGCACTCGAGTTCGAGCCGCCGGCTCCGGTCACCGTCAACGTGCTCTCGAGCGATGATGCGGCCGCCAGCGTCTCGGACGCGCTTTTGGTCTTCGACGCCGGGAACTACACGGTGGCGCAGCCCATCACGGTGACCGCGGAGCAGGACAACGATACCCGCGACGAGAACGAGACCATCACGATGTCCTCGGCCGACGTTCCGGTGGACGGAACGGTCGATGTGCTCATCGACGACGACGACGTTCAAGCGCTGGTGGTCGTGCCCACCGACCTCACGATCGATGAGGATGGAGAGGGCGGCGGAACCTTCTCGGTGCGCTTCGCGTTCGAGCCGGACGCGGACACCGATGTGACCATCACCTCCACGGATCCGGGCGCGGTCGACGTGTTTCCTCTGACCCTCACCTTCACCCCGGGCAACTACGATCAGCCGCAGGACGTCGCCGTGGACGCGGTCACCGACGACGACCTCGCGGATGAGCTCGTGGACGTTGAGGTCACCACCGCCATCGCCCCGATGGAGCTCGTGACCGTCACCGTGCTCGACGACGACACTCAGGCGATCGTCGCCTCCACCGCAAACATCACCGTCACCGAGGAGACCGGACCCGACACCTTTACGGTACGGCTCGCGTTCCGGCCCGCGGCCCAGACCACGGTCACGATCGTGAGCTCCAATGACCTCGCGGCCACCGCGGCGCCCGCCACACTCGTGTTCGAGGTGGATGAGTTTGACGTGGAGCAGACCGTCACGGTCTCGGGGACCTCGGACACCGATCAGGTCGACACCACCGCCACGCTCACCTTGAGCTCGGCCGGCGTGGCCGACGAATTCGTGGATGTGAACGTCATCGACGACGATGAGCAGTTCATCATCGTCAGCACGAACACGGTGAACGTGGACGAAGAGGACACCACGACCTTCACCGTCCGGCTGGCCTTCGAGCCGCTCGCACTGACGGAGAGCATCACGCTGCTCTCGGACGATCTGAATGCGGCTTCGGTGGATCCGACCGTGCTCGTCTTCGACGCGGCCAGCTACGATCAGCCGCAGACGGTGACCGTGAGTGGCGAAGAAGACGCCGATATCCGGGACGAGACGGTCAATGTTTCGCTGACCTCGAACGACATCTTGACCCCCGCGGAGGCGGTCACCATCAACGTGAACGACATCGACATCATGACCATCCAGCTGTCCAGTGGCGCGCTGGATCTGATAGAGGGCGGCCAGCCCGGACCCATCACGGCTTGGCTCTCGAACGAGCCCACCGGGAACCTGGTGGTGAGCGTGACTTCTTTGGACCTGGGCGCCGTGACGCGCAACCCGGTTCAGCTCACGTTTGATGACACGAACTACGGCGATCCGCAGACCGTGACTCTATCACCGGTGGATGACAACGACGTGCGCGACGAGACGGTTGATGTCGAGTTCACCGCCCCGGCGGTGGCCACCGAGACCTTGGTCGTCAGCGTTCAGGACGACGATACTCAGTCCATCATCATCGACTCCGAGGGTCTGACCGTCGATGAAGGCGGCACGAGCCCGTTCACGGTCCGCCTCGAGTTCGAGCCGACGGACCCGGTGACCGTGACCGTGACCCCCAACGACCCGGCGTTCATCGGCGTGGATCCGGTGACCCTCGTGTTCACGGCCGGCAACTACACGATTGAACAGACCGTTACAGTCTCGGGCCTCCAGGATGATGACCTCGACGACGAGGTCACCTCAATCACGCTCAGCACCGGAGCGCTCGCGGCTCCCGAGGGCGCGGCGGATCTCACGCTCGACGTCGACGTGATCGACGACGACGAGCAGGTCATCTTGGTGGAGAGTGTGCCGGTGACCCTGCCTACCTCTGTTCAGGAAGGTGGTCCTGGAGTGGCATTCCGGGTGCGGCTGCAGTACCCGCCGCGACTCTCCGAAGGCGGCACCGACACGGTCGATGTCTCTTCGGTCGCTGGGAACCTGAGCTTCGCCCCGAACAGCTTCACGTTTGATCAGGCGGACTTCGCCGACTGGGTCACCGTGGTCATCACCGCGACCGACGACGGCGATGAGCTCACGGACCTCGTGGATGTCGATCTCGCGATTGCCGGGGAAGTCGCGACCACCCACGCCGTGCAGGTCATTGACGACGAGATCACCGTGCTCACGAGCTTGGACGTGCCCGAGCTGACCGGCGGCACCTTGTTTACGCGGCGGCAGAACATCGGGTGGGGCTCTACGCGCCTGGGCATCACCGGATTCGATGCGGTCAGCGGCCAGACCCGCATCGCCTCGAACACCCGCGAGCTCGATGACTCCGTCATCGGACCCGCGGTCGGAACCGGAGCGGGGCCATTTAGGACCGAGGCGGTTGAGTTCGATGGAACGAGCTTCGGCTTCTTCTCGACCAACGGCGGAGGCTTCCAGTACGTGCAGAGCGACGAGACCGCAAACGCGGTGGCGCTCAGCGTACCGGTCACCGCTGCGAACACGCTCAACTTCTGGCCCACCTGGAACGGCGTCGATCGCTTCGGTGTTGTGTATCGGCTGGACGGCGCCACCTCGGACAACCTGCTGTTCCGAGTGGTGCAGACCGATGGCACGGTGACGCTGCCCTCCACGTTGACCGTGGCCCAAGGCGCAGATGACGAAGCGCCGAACGTGCACTGGAACGGCACGGGCTTCACGGTGCTCTACTCCAACGGCACCGAGGTTCGCTGCCTTCGCACCAACGCCAATGGCGCCTTGATTGCGGGGAGCGACACGGTGCTCACGAACTTCCCGGCCGGCGGGGTGACCCTCTCGAGTGTGTTCGACGGCACCTCCATCGTGGGTGCGTATTACGACGCCACGAACTCCATCAACCTGGTGCGCATCAACCCGGCGGATTGCACGGTGACCGGCGCCCACGAGGTGATTGGTGGCGCGAACGTGTTCTTCTCGGCCCCGCCGAGCATCGGCTACAACGGCACCGAGTTCGCAGTCGCGTACGACTATCTCGATGGGCTCGACGAGCGCACGGGGGTGCTGCTCGTGACCCCGGCGCTCGAGTTCCGCGACGACTACGTGCTCCCGGATGTCGGCCGTCGGCCGTCCATCACGTGGGCCGGTGACCGATGGGCGGTGCGCTACAACGACCCCACGCAGGTCAAAGTGCTGGTGGGCTCGTTCCAGACGCACTGTGCCGACGGCATTCAGAACGTCGACGAGACCGACGTCGACTGCGGCGGAAACGACTGCCGCGCCTGCCCCGACTGATCGTCGTTCTCGTTTGCTGAGGCGGGGACCGCCGTGTACGGTCCCCGCCATGCCTCGCCCCTCCCACGAACAACTCCTCGAGAACGAGCGCCGGCTCTGGGCGCAGGGGCTCGTCCACGTCGCGGGCCTCGATGAAGCGGGCGCCGGACCTTGGGCGGGACCGGTTGCGGCGGGCTGTGTGGTCCTCGACCCGTCGAAGACGGATGCGCTCGTCGGGGTCTACGACAGCAAACAGATCTCCGAGAAGAAGCGTGAAGCCATGGTCCCGCGCATCGAGGAGAACGTGCTCGCTTTTGCCGTAGCCCTCGCCTCCCCCGAGGAGATCGATCGCATCAACATCCGGCAGGCCTGCTTGCTCGCCATGAAACGGGCGCTCGAGCTGGTGGAAGCCAAACTTGGCGCGAGCGAGCACCTGCTGATCGACGCCCGAAAGCTGGATGATGTGCGGTGTCCGCAGAGCGCCATCATCCGGGGAGACGCCAGCTGTCTGTCCATCGCCGCCGCTTCCATCCTGGCCAAGGTTCATCGGGACCGACTGATGCTCGAAGCCTCCGAGCGGCATCCCGGGTATGGCTTCGACCGCCACAAAGGGTATGGCACCGCCCAGCACAAGGCGGCGCTTCTTCGCCTCGGCCCTACCCCGCTGCATCGCCGCTCCTTTAGTCCGATCCGAGAGATGGTGGCCGAGGGCTCGGTGTTGGCCAAGTCGAACATCGCTTCGGCATAATGGAGGGTACTTGGCCTCTCCGTTCCCCATCGAAGGGCGCATCGGTCGCTACCAACTCCTGAAGAGACTCGCGGTCGGCGGCATGGCCGACATCTGGCTCGCCCAGCAGCTCGGACCACGCGGCTATGAGCGTACCGTGGTGGTGAAGACCATCCGTGGGGACCTCGTGGATGAGGAGGACCTCATTCAGATGCTCCTGGAGGAGGCTCGCATTGCGCGTTGTCTGAAGCACGACTCCATCGTCGAGCTCTTCGAGATCGGCGAGGAGGACAACGAACACTACCTCGCGATGGAGTTCGTGTTCGGAAGAGATCTGCGGCAGCTCCGCGATCGCTGTCAGGAACAGAACACGCGGATCCCATATCAGCACATCGTCACCATCATGGTCGACGTGCTCGACGCGCTCTACTACGCCCACCACGACGCGGTTTTTGAAGGCCGGCCGCTCCGCGTGATCCATCGCGACGTCTCACCCCAGAACGTGATCGTCGGCTTCGATGGGACGGTGAAGCTGCTCGACTTCGGCATCGCGAAGGCGACCGCGCAGCTCTCGCGCACACGGGCCGGGGTTCTGAAAGGCAAATACGCGTACATGTCGCCCGAGCAGGTGGACTTCAAAGAGCTCGATCAGCGCGCTGACGTCTTTAGTGCCGGCATCGTGCTCTGGGAGATGCTCACCATGCGGCGGCTCTTCTACCGAAACGGCGAGTACGAAACAGTGAAGGCGGTCATGGCCTGCGAGGTGCCCTTCCCGCGCGCCATCCGACGCGACATCCCGTGGCCACTCTCTTGGATCGCCTATCGGGCGCTGAGACGAGGCGCGCGGTGGCGATACAAGGACGCGCGCAAGATGCGTGATGCGCTCCTCCGCTGGGATCCGAGATCGCGCGAACAAGCGAAAGACGAGCTCGGCCAGTGGATGTCAGAGGTCTATGCTTCGGAGCTTCGGTTCCGCGAAGCCGCGCTCACTCGCGCACGGCGAGACCCTACGAGGCTTCGACAAATGCAGGACGCCGGCTTCGAGCTGGTCGAGGACCCGCGCATGGCAGAGCCACGGGGGACCTCGGGCGCTGGCGCCAAGATCGGCCCTCCCCCGTCGGCCTCCTCGACCAGCCCCTCGCAGCGTATTCCGGCCGGGCTCATCGGCCTGGTCAGCAGCACGGTCTCGAGTTGGCGTTGGTTCATCATCATCTTTGGTTCCATCGTCTTTTTGGGTATCGCGACCGGCGTATATTTTGGCAGTCGCCAAGGAAGCAGCGGGCAATACGGCTATCTCGACGTCGAGGCACCAACGGCTGGGGTGCGCGTGAGCATAGGCGGCCGCGACCTGGGCGAAGTGCCGGTGCGGCGGGTCGTCGTCATCCCGGGGCGCCACCGCGTCGTGGGCACGCTCGGGGAGCAGGAAGAGATCATCGAGGTCGAAGTGAGCGCCGGCAGCACGCAACGCGTGGACCTCACCCTCGGCCAGTAGCTCGGGGAAAGTTCGGGGGACGCTCGACTGGACCCGAACAGTAGCTCGGGGAAAGTTCGGGGGACTCGGGGAAAGTTCGGGGGACGCTCGACTGGACCCGAACTCGGGCGCGGTGAAAAGTCACGTCGAGTCGGTGGTCTAGAGGCGAGTTCGGGTCCAGTCGAGCGTCCCCCGAACTTTCCC